>NZ_QOLB01000081.1 GCF_003333265.1 Candidatus Halocynthiibacter alkanivorans | reverse complement strand
GTGTTACATACTGCGCGACGTGGCGCTTTCGCCCGACCCCGCCCCCGACCCCGACACCGTTGTCTGCCGGCCAGGGTTCAGGCAGGGTCTCAGGCGTCAGGCGTCAGGCGTCAGGCGTCAGGCTTCGCCAGGCAGGCTGCGACCTTAAACGCTTCGCTCAGAGTGTCCCGGTCGCCAATATGATTGGCCAGGATCAGAATAAGCCGGGCGTTAAATCCATCACTCTCTTCTTTGCTCAGACCCTCATGTGCGCCGAGCAGCTCCTCGTAGAACCCGTCTCCGTCGGGAATATTGGCGGTCAGTGTCAGGGGCATAGATCAGGCCTTTCCGGTTGCGGTGCGCAGGGCGATCTGCAGCGCCTCCGCGTCAAAACTGTGCCAGCGGGCGACGACATGCTGGTCGGGGCGCAGCAGGTACACCGCCTGGCTGGCGTCGCCCAGATAACGTGCCGCAAGCGCGCCGCTGCTGTCCTCCGCAGAGCTGAGCGCCAGGCGCTTTGCGGTGATGCCGTTCGCTTCAACACTGTCGGGCGCCTCTGCGTTGATCGTCAGCAGGGTAAACTTGTCGCCAAGCTGATCCAGCAAGTAGCCCGTGCCAAGTGGCGCGTCGGGGCAGGCAGCACCCGGCCGGCTGAGCGCTGGGCCCTGCAGCTGATCCGGACCGTTCAGACAGCCGCCGTCATAGACGCAGGGCACCGAAAGGCGGCCGGAATTCACCAGTGGCCGGGCGAATTCCTGATCCTTCGCCAGATCCAGCACCGCGTTGCGGAATATTTTGCTGATCTCAGATTTCGGCGTCAGGAAATCCGTCGAGCGCGAGGAGTTCAGAATGTTTTCATCCGCGCCATGGACGCGTTCGCTGTTGTAGCTGTCGAGCAGCGTCTCATCCGCCAGCCCGCGGATCACCAGGTCAAGTTTCCAGCCCAGGTTGTCCACGTCCTGTAGTCCGGAGTTGGCACCCCGGGCGCCAAAGGGTGACACCTGGTGGGCGGAGTCCCCGGCAAACAAGACACGTCCGTGGCGGAACTTTTCCATCCGGCGGCACTGGAAAGTATAGATCGACGTCCAGACCAGCTCATAATCGGCACCCGCTCCCAGCATCGCATCCACGCGGCTGCGGATTTTGACCGGGCCCAGTTCTGCTTTGCGGTCGATATCCCACCCCAGCTGAAAATCGATACGCCAGATATTGTCCGGCTGTTTGTGCAGCAGCGCGGACTGGCCGGCATCCTTAAAGTCGGGCTCAAACCAGAACCAGCGCTCGGTTGGGAAATCAGCCTTCATCTTTACGTCGGCGATCAGGAAATTGTCCTCAAACACCCGGCCTTCAAAACCGAGGCCCATCATGTTGCGCAGGGGCGAACTGGCGCCGTCACAGGCAATCAGCCAGTCGGCTTCCACTGTGTACGGACCATCGGCGGTGTCCACAGTAAGCGAGACGTGGTCGCCATGATCGCTCATACCGCTGACGCGGTTGCCACCGCGAATTTCAATCGGGGCACTTTTGGCCTGCTGGCTGCGGACCTCATCGACGAGGAATTTTTCGAAATGGGGCTGCTGCAAGTTGATGAACGCAGGGTTTTTGCTGCCACCATCAGGGCTGAGGTTGAACTGATAGATCTCACCGGCACCGCGGAATACCCGGCCAACGTTCCAGACCACACCCTTGTCCAACATAGCTTCACCGCAGCCAAGCCGGTCGGCAATCTCAAGCGTGCGTTTGGAGAAACAGATGGCGCGCGAACCCTGGCCGACGCCGTCATGGTCATCCAGCAACAGTACCGGCACGCCTTTGCGCCCCAGATCAAGCGCTGCGGCCATGCCAACAGGTCCGCCGCCAACAATCACAACCGGGTGACGCACCGGGGCGGCTTTGTCCTGGTCTGCCACCTTTTTGTACGGGTAGAGACGGAAGGCGATGTTGTATCGTGCTTGCAGCATGAGAAACCCTTTATCGAAGAATTACACCGGCCCCGGTTTGGCGCGGGGCCGGTTGGCGGTCAGCTTTGCAGCTGCGCCCACATTTCCAGATCACGTTTGTCGGTCCAGATCCGTGGCGTATCGAGACCAAGGGCTTCGTCATAAGCGCGGCTGACGTTGAACGGCAGGCAGTGCTCATAGATGGCGTAATCGCCAAATTTCGGATCACAAGCGGCGCGACACGCCGCCATCGCTTCTTTCAGCGATCCGCCACCCTGGGCGACACGGGCCACCGGGCGATAGGTCGAGGTGACAAAATCAGCGGTATTGTCCAGTGCTGCGTTGACCATGTCGCGGCCCACCAGCGCATCGCCCCGCCCGGGTGCAATTGCATCCACATCAAATGCGCGGATTGCATCAAGCGTGGCCGGCCAGTCGGCGAAATGACCGTCACCGCAATAACATGCAGAGTGATATTCAACGATATCCCCGGTAAACATCACATTGGCGTCTGGCACGTGGGCAACGATATCTCCCGCCGTATGAGCGCGACCGAGGAACATCAGATCCACCCGGCGTTTGCCAAGATAGATGGTCATGCGGTCGTTGAACGTGACGCTGGGCCAGCACAGGCCAGGGATCGATTCATGGCCTTCAAACAGACGGGGGAAACGCTGAAACTCGCTGTCCCAGTCTTCCTGACCGCGTTCCACCACCATGGCACGGGCCTTCTGGCTCATGATGATATCTTTGGCACCATAGGCCGAAGCACCAAGCACCCGCACCGCGTGGTAATGGGACAGCACCACGTGGCTGACCGGTTTGTCGGTGACGGTGCGGATCTTTTCGACAACTTTGGCCGCCAGCCGCGGCGTGGCCTGGGCATCCACAATCATCACACTGTCGTCGCCGATAATGACGCCGGTGTTGGGGTCGCCTTCCGCGGTGAAGGCCCAGAGGTCTTTGCCCACTTCGGTAAAGGAGATCTTCTTTTCGGTAAGATCGCCCTGAGATGCGAATGCTTTTGCCATCGTCATGGTCCTGTGTCAGGGGAACCAAACTGGTTCCGGAGGTATCTGCCATCGCTTTGATGACGGTGCGTTGGGGGGTATAGTATTAGTTGATTTTGTAACCAACAAGGGATAGTTTGGTGAGATGAAGAAAACCGGAAACTTTGATTTGCAGGATTTCCTGCCTTATGTGCTGGCCCAAGCGGCAGAAGACAGCAGTCTCGGGTTTCAGGTGGTGTATAAAGAACGCTATGGTTTGTTGCGCACTGAATGGCGGGTCTTGTTCCACCTCGGGCGCTATGGCGAAATGAGCGCCTCAGAGATATGTAATCGCTCGCGTATTCATAAAACAAAGGTCAGCCGCGCGGTGAAAGGTCTGGAACAGCACCGGTTCCTGAGCCGGGAAGCCTCGCAGTCGGACCGGCGCCAGGAAATCTTGTCGCTAACCCGGGATGGCGAAGCAGCCTATGAATATCTGTGCAATGCGGCGCGGCAATATGATGCCAGGCTGGCCGCTCTGTTCACACCGGAAGAAGACGAGGTGCTGCGGCGCTGTCTGAAGAAACTGGCGCGATTGTGAAGTCTTATTCGTTGCGAATGTAACGAATTTGGATTTGCGGATTCAGGTCCCCACCTGATGGTCACGGGCATTGTCCTCGATCCGGGAAACCACCCGGTAAAATACTGCCAGGTCTGTGGCGGGTATGCCTTCAAGCAGCTTTTGTTCCAGCTCCAGCATCTGCGGCGCCAGATCCTGATAAATCGCACGGCCGCTCTCTGTGAGCCGCAGGACTGAGCGGCGTTTGTCGCGGCTGTCCGTTTCGCGGCTGACTATCCCTCTGGCCGTCATGCCGGACAGGGCGCGACTGACCGACACTTTGTCCATGCTGGAGCGTTCGACCACTTCTTTGGCGGCCATAGAGCGGTCAGGGCCAAGCACGGTCAGGGTGCGCCATTCCGAGGCTGACAGATTGTAATCCATCGCGTGAACCCGGTCGACGGAGGTCCGCACCGCCATGTAAAACCGGCGCACCAGATAGGGAAAGAAATCCGCAAGCTGAAACGCTTTGGCGTGGAATGAGGAGTTGGATTCGCGATCTGATTTGTCCTGGCGCACGGCGGTTTCCTTTTCGGTTCTGTCAGCGGACCGGGTGAAGTTTTGCTTTCACGCAGATATAGTTTCCGCAAGCCCGCCGTCGCAGGGTCTGCGGCGCTAAATATTACACCGATTTCTGACCCGGGCGCCCGCGCTGGTATGCTGCAGTGACGCGGGTGGTCGCCACGGATGACGTACCCGGGTGGGGCCCCTTCGCCGGACAGCGGCCGGCGGAGGGGATCGCGGGATCAGGCACCGGAGTGGCTCCAACCGGCTCCGACCTCTCCAAACAGGAACCCGTTGGAGAACCGGCGTTCCGGATTGATTTGCTGCAGTTCACTGATCGCCTGATCCGGAAGCAGGGTGCCGTCGGCGGCATCGCGGAAGATCTGGGCTACTTTTGACATGTCTCCGGTGTGGGGGGAGAGGCGCAGCGCAGTGACACCGGCGGCCTTGAGCGCGGCAACATCGCCAACCAGGTTGGCCCAGCTGTCAGACAAGGTCTGCACCCCGTTCACCGCCATGAACTTCTTGCCGTCCAGCGCGTCCACTGACAACCCGTCAGGGTCTTCTTCGCAGACAAACAAGCAGCCGTCCTTGCTGCGCCGGGCCAGCCGGGCGTGGTAACAGCGCCCCGACATCGCCAAAGGCAGCCGGCCGTAGCCCCAGATTTCGCAATCGATCCCCCAGGCGGCAGCGGTCTCCGCCAGTACCGTGACCGAGCTAAGCGGCAGTTCGGGCGGCAGGCAGACCGAAGTGGCACCGCGCGCCGCCAGCCACTCCAGCGTGCCCCGGTTATAGGTGTTGACCAGCGGCCCCAGGGTGAAGGGCTGGCCTTCGTTCAGATGTGTCAGCATGGTCAGATCATTGACCTCGACCGGCAGGCCGACCTCTCCCAGCCCGGCGAGGATCTTGCGCTCGCGCACGAGCGTCGGCAGGGCGAGGGACGCCAGCACCACCTCTTTGCCCGCCGCTTGCAGCCGTTCAATCATTTCCGGGATCAGCGCTTCATAAAACGGCAGTCGTTTGGAGCAGACCAACTCGCCGATCACCACCCGGTCAACAGGGGCATTGTCGGCGATATCGGCGTAAAACTGCTGCCATTGTTCTGCGGGCCAGTGGAACATCAAAGGGCCAAGGGTGAGTTTCATAGCCATTCCTATCGCCAGGTCTTTTTGTAAGCGCCGAGAGTGCTGCTCTGACCCTCGGACAGATGGGTGAGCGTATCGGCAGGGATCGGACGGCCAGCGGCGGTGGCCTCTACGGCGGCGCGGAAATTGCGCACCACGGCGGCAACATAAGCGCGGCTGCGCTGCCGGCCCTCAATTTTTAGCGCAGTGACGCCGACTTTTGCCAGTTGTGGGATTAGCTGCGCCGCGTTCAGGCTGGTGGGCTCTTCAAACACGCGCGACACCTCGCCCCTGGCCGAGAAGCAGCCTTTGCACAGGGTCGGGTAGGGCGCGGGTTCGTCTTTGCCGGCCTTGTCGATGGTAAAGGCTCCAAGCTTTGAAATCATGTCCGCGCCGTCCTGCACGTATTGCACATGGCTGGCTGGCGAACAGACTCCCTGCATATTGGGCGATTTTCCGGTGGCATAGGAGGACATTGAGCAACGCCCCTCGGCCATCACGCACAGCCCGCCAAAGACAAAGACTTCGGTCTCGACATCGATTTCGCGGTTGATGGCGGCGATCTCAGCCACGCTGAGCACGCGGGGCAGAACAACCCGTCTGACGCCGAACTCGGACGCATAAAAATTGATCACATCCGGGTTGGCGGCGGCGGCCTGAACCGAGAGGTGCAGCCGCAGTCCCGGGTGACGCGCAGCGGCCCAGGCCAGCAATCCGACATCGGCCAGGATCACAGCATCCACACCAGCACTTTCCGCGTCCGCAATGGCGCGGTGCCAGATGTCTTCATCGCCGGCGCGCGGGAACGTATTGATTGCCACCAGCACTTTGGAGCCGTGTTGATGGGCAAAAGCGACCGCCTGATGCATGTCTTCGCGCGAAAAGTTCAGCCCGGGAAAGTTGCGGGCGTTGGTTTCGTCGGCAAAACCGCAATAGACCGTATGCGCTCCGGCCTGAACTGCGGAACGCAGCGCCGCCGGGGTGCCCGCCGGGCAAACAAGTTCCAGAGGTTTCATGGTCAAAGCTCCACCCGCCGCAACGCGACGCCGGTCCGTCGTTCCAGCGCATTCACCAGCGGCGTCAGCCCGGGGATCGCCCGACTGCGCAGCGGCCCCAGCAGCGCCGTGGCCTCCTCAAAAAGGTCGATTTCGCTGTTATCAATGGCGTTGCGCAGCGCCAGACCGGCGGCGGTGTCGCCTTCAACGGTGATATCGCGGGAGAAAAACAGCGCGTCCCCGTCATAGGCGCCATGGATCATACCGAGCAGGGCCGCCAGGGATCCGGAAATGCGGCAGTCCCAACTGGCCCGCCCCTTCCGCAAGACCCGCAGTTGCGGCGCCGCCGGATCGGGCGTCATCAGAAACACAAATGGCAGGTCGCTGGGGGCAATCTCGTATCGCTTATACGCATGTTCTCCCAGCCGGGCGAATAGTTCGGGATGAGATTTACCCGCCTGGCGCATCAGCCGGGCGGCCAGAGATCCGATCAAAGGCGGTGGCAATGGCGCAACAAGGCGCTGGGCAAGTCCCGGAATGCGGGGGATGGTTGTGTCGTTTTCCATGGCGCGACCCTAACACCGGCAAAAGTGTCGCGTGTTTGACGCAGGTCAAACCGGCAGCGCTTTTCTCCTGCTAATGAAGATTGTCTTAGTTGGAGAGTGCCGATCAGAACCCTGCCCAAATTTCGCAACCTCAGCGACTTTCTGACCCATCTTGCGGCCCGGGACGAACTGCGCGAAGTCAGCGCGCCAGTGTCGCTGGCGCAGGAAATGACTGCGGTGCACCGTCGGGTTCTGGAAGCGCGCGGGCCGGTGCTGAAGTTTAATCACGCGACAGATGCTGGGGGCGCACGGGCCGGGATGCCGGTGGTGACCAACCTGTTTGGAACCCCGGCCCGGGTTGCGGCTGGTTTGGGGCTGGCGCCGGACCAGGTGACCGAACTCGGTGAATTTCTGGCCGCTCTGCGCGAACCGGCACCGCTGGACGGGATGCGGGATGCGCTGTCGCGCTGGCCAATGCTTTCGGCGGCGCTGGCAACACGCCCCAAAATCCGCCGCAGCGCTGAGGTGCAGCACACGGTTCTGCAGGGCGATCAAGTCGATATGGCGGCGCTGCCAGTGCAGACCTGCTGGCCAGGCGAACCGGCACCGCTGATCACCTGGCCACTGGTGCTGACCCGTCCAGCGGACAGCCAGGCGGAGGATACCGCGCGCTATAATATGGGCGTGTACCGGATGCAGGTGCTGGGCCGCGCGCGCTGTATCATGCGCTGGCTGGCGCATCGGGGCGGCGCGGCGCATCACCGGGGATGGCAGGCGCGCGGCGAAAAAATGCCGGTGGCGGTGGTGATCGGGGCGGACCCGGCCACAATGCTGTCCGCCGCGCTGCCGCTGCCCTCAACCGTGTCTGAATTGCGCTTTGCGGGTGTGTTGCGCGGCGAACGCAGCGCGCTGGTGGCGGCCAGAACCGTGCCGATGATGGTGCCGGCGGATGCGGAGATCATCCTTGAGGGTTGGGTCGATCCCACCACCCGGGCGCCCGAAGGCCCTTATGGCGACCACACCGGTTATTACAATTCGGTCGAAGACTTCCCGGTGATGGAGATCACTGCCATCACCATGCGCAAATCGCCTCTCTACGTCAGCACGTTCACTGGCAGGCCGCCGGACGAGCCTTCGGTGATTGGCGAAGTGTTCAACACCCTGGCGCTGCCGGTGATCCGTCGTCAGATCCCCGAAGTGGTTGATATGTGGCTGCCACCCGCCGCCTGTTCCTATCGCATGGCGATTGTGTCGATCCGTAAAGAATATGCCGGCCAGGCCCGCCGGGTGATGATGGCGCTCTGGGGCATGCTGCCACAGTTTTCGTATACCAAGGCGATTGTGGTGGTGGATGAGGACATCAATCCACGCAACTGGGATGACATTTCATGGGCACTGGCCACCCGGATGGACCCGGGCCGCGATGTTATGGTGCTGGAGAATACACCGATGGACTATCTGGATTTTGCTTCTCCCCAGGCCGGCATGGCCGGCAAGTTGGGCATTGATGCCACCAACAAACTGGGCTCGGAAACCAGTCGCGAATGGGGGCGGGTGATGGCCATGAACCCGGAGGCAGAAGACTTCGCCGCCAGGCTGTGCCGGGACATGAAACTGACGCCGGAGGCAGGACAATGAGCCGCCCGCCTGTCATAGTTGGCATCAGTGGTGCGTCTGGTGCGGCGCTGGGCCTGTCTGTGGTGGAACAGCTCCGCGCGGTGAATGTGGCGGTGGCGCTGGTGGTGACCCCGGCGGCGGAGCGTACGCTCGCCACAGAGGTGGATAAAGGCGCGCTGGACCGGCTGCGCGAGATGGCTGGCAAGAGTTATGAGGCCAGCGATATCGGCGCGGACATCGCCTCGGGGTCTTTTCCGGTGGCGGGGATGCTCATCGCGCCCTGTTCTATGCGCAGTCTCGGCGCAATTGCCCATTCCCTGAACGACAACCTGCTGGTGCGGGCGGCAGATGTGCAGCTGAAAGAACGCCGCCCGCTGGTGGTGATCGCGCGCGAAGCGCCGCTGCATCTGGGGCATTTGCGGTCGATGTCGCAGGTCACGGAAATGGGTGGCATCATTCTGCCACCTGCACCGGCGTTTTATCTGCGACCGAAAACGGTGCAGGATATTATCGACCAGATCGCGGCTCGGGCGATTGATCTGCTGCGATTAGGTCCGCCGCTGGCGCAATCCTGGCGCGCATCGGACCAGGCGTGGGCATAGGGCGTATGTTTGCGGGCTTTCTGCTTTTCATTTGCAGCAGAATTGGGCACACCGGGGCCAGCCTTTTGAAAGCCCGAGATGTCTGAATTTTCTGCCCCGTTGCCGACCACTGTTTCGCCACTGAGCCTGCATCTGATTGTCGAATTTTACGGGGCGCAGAACCTGACTGGCGCCGCTGAGATGGAACAGGCCCTGCGCGCGGCGTCCACAGCGGCGGGCGCCACGGTGCTGGCCTCCAACCTGCATGATTTTGGCGAAGGCCACGGCGTAACCGGAGTGGTGCTGCTGGCGGAATCCCATATCTCGGTCCACACCTGGCCAGAATATGGCTACGCGGCGATTGACGTGTTTATGTGCGGCGACTGTGAGCCGTCCCGCAGCGTCACAGTGCTGCGCGACTTTTTTGCCCCCGGGCGCGAAGAGATCACCGAGCTGCGACGCGGTGTCGGGCTTGCCGCATTGGCATGAGAGCACAAGGCCCGTTTCCGTGGATAACGGCCGTGCTGATCGCGCTGGCGCTGGGCGGTTTTGTCATATTTGGCCCCGGCGCATTTGACAGCAGCCCAGCGGGCGTCGGGCAGGCGGACTTTGGCGCTGTTTTGCTGAACCTGTTCCGCCACCAGGATCTGACGCATCTGCTGCTGAATCTCGGGCTGATCGCCTGGGCTGGAAGTCTTGGTGAGGCCCGGACCGGGACAATGCAATGGGGTCTGCTGGTCCTGGCCAGTGCGCTTTTGCCTGCGCTGGGCGAGTATCTGCTGGTGGACGCGCGTTTCCTTGGTCTGTCCGGCGTCGCTTACGCCACGATGACACAGGTGGTTCTGAGCGCGCCGGAGCCCCGGGCCCGGCGCATGGGCGCCATGGTTCTGGCCATGGTGCTGTTGTTTGACATTTTCTTTGCGCGCGGGCAGACCGCGCTTGTTGTTCACACCTTTGCCATTGCTTTAGGAGCGGTTTTTTCGATGCTAGGATCCCTGTTTGGAGGCGGCAAGCCAAAGCTTGTACCGATGAAAATGACCCATCTGTCGCAAGTGGTGCAGATCATTGCCCAGACCGACGAAGATGATGCGCTGGAGGCCGAAGAGTCGCTGATTGCCAGCAATTGCGCTGGCATGTTTGTGCTCGTGGACCGGCGCAAAGTTGTTGGTGTGACCGGCGCCAACCCGGCAGAGGGCAGTGAAGACGCCTTCTGGCTGAGTTGGACCTATCTGGACTGGGACTGGCGCGGTCAGGGCTGGGGCCAGTTCATGATTGATGAGTTGCTGCGTGACCTGGACGAGGTCAATGTGCGCAAGATTTTCATCGCCTCCAGCGACTATGAGGAAAACGGTGCACCGATCTATGCCGCCTCCCACAAGTTCTATACCGCGCTGGGCGCGGTTGAAGAGCTGATGGTGCCGGACTACCACAATCCGGGCGAAGCGCAGCTGATCTTCGGGCTGATAAATCCGGGGGTGGACAAGGCGGCTGATGCGCTGCCCGACGCGCCCACGGGCGTCAGTTTTGGCGCGCCGTTCCCGGCACCGGAATCAGAAGGCGTCTATGCGCTGAACTGGCAGATCGAAGGAACAGGCGTACAGGGGCTGGAAGGCGTTGTGCGTGAGGTTGCGGAGAAAGGCGGGCGTGGAGTGGTCGCGGCCCTGCCGTCTGATGTCTCTGCCCTAGCGGAAAAACAACTGCAGCGCGCCGGTTTTGAAAAGATTGGTGCGCTCAAAGATTTTTACGACACCGGTTTTGATCAGATCTGGTGGCAATTGCCGCTGAACAGCGCAGCGTGATATGCAAAAGCGCTTGTGCCGGGGCCGCCATCTGCTAGCAATCACGCAGCAATATTTGTTGGAGAGCAACAGTGAGTAATATGAAGGCCATCCTCGGCATCGCAGCCGTCGGTTTCATCTTTTATACGGTTCTGGGATCGGGCGGCGGCGCCCGGGCCGTGGACCTGGGCCAGGTCACGGATCGTACGTCCTTTGCATTGGAAAACTACTCCGGTTTCCTCGAGCAAAAGGAAGTGACCGAGATTTCTGACGCAAATATGCAGGAATTTACCCGCTATTATCAGGATGTTCTCAACAACGAGCCCCGGTTTTACGGAGAAACACTCGGTGTCGCCTATCAGGATGACGCCTCGTTCACCGGATATGCGGACAGCAATGACAACGGGGTACAGGACAGCGACGAAGCCAAAGTCTTCAGCGTTGAACTCGACAGCGCAAACGAGCGGCTGATCGTGTCCGATGTTTCGGGGAATTCCACCGAATACCGCTCGTCCGGCGGCGGGTTTTTTACCGGTATGCTGATTGGCTCGATGCTCAGCCGTCAGGGCCGTTCTGGCATCATGCCCGGATCATTCAGCAGCCGCAAAACCGTGGCCCGCAGCGCCTACCGGGCGCCAAGCTCTTTTGGCAGTGCAATGCGGAGTTCTGCGCGCAGCGGCGCCCGCTCCGGTGGTCTCAGCGCCGGGAAATAATCCGGTTCAACAGTAATTATACAAAGGGCCTGGAGTGTGTGAACGCTTCGGGCTTGTTCCTATGACCGATACAGAGTCTGACGCGGCCTATGCCGACCTGCCGCCGGCCAAAGCCCGGGTGCTTCTGGTTTCCATCCTGATCGTGGCGCTTTGCGGCATTGTTTACGAGCTGATTATCGGCACGGTGTCCAGCTACCTGATGGGCAATTCGGTGTATCAGTTTTCGCTGACCATTGGCTTTTTCATGTTTGCGATGGGGGTCGGATCCTATCTGACCCGCTTCATCGGCCGCGACCTGATCCAGTCCTTTATCGTCGTCGAACTGGCGCTGGCGCTGGTGGGCGGGCTGTGTTCTATCGCGCTGTTCCTGGTCTTTCCCGCCGCGCCCTGGCTGTATCAGACCGTGATGCTTGGTTTTATCTTCGTCATCGGTGCGCTGGTGGGGTTAGAAATTCCACTGCTGACGCGAGTGCTGGCGGCGCGCACGGGCACCCGCAAGTCAATCGCTGATGTGATGTCGCTGGACTATGTCGGCGCGCTGATCGGTGCGGTGGCGTTTCCGCTGTTCCTGCTGCCAACCCTGGGGCTGATCAGCTCGTCTTTTGCCATCGGGTTGATCAATGCGCTGGTAGCGCTGGTGAATATCCTCTGGTTGCGCGACCGGCTGCGCTCTCCCAAAAAGCTGCTGCTGGCCACTGGTGCGGTGATCCTGACGTTGATGCTGCTGACGCTGATGGCGTCGCGCATCACCGCTTATGCCCAGAGCCATCTTTATTTCGATCAGATCGTCTGGAAGAAACAGACGCCCTATCAGACGCTGGTGGTGACCAACACCTGGCAGCGCGGCGATCTGCGGCTGTTCATTGACGGCAACCTGCAATTCTCCGAGATGGATGAACGCCGCTACCACGAAGCACTGGTGCATCCGGTGATGAGCATGCCGGGGCGGGTGGAAACCGTGCTGGTGCTGGGGGGCGGTGATGGGCTGGCAATGCGCGAGATCCTGAAATACCCTGACGTTAAACAGGTGGATCTGGTGGATATTGACCCGGAAATGACCGGGCTGGGGTTGAATTTCGCGCCACTGGTGCGGCTGAACGAGGCCAGTCTGAGCGACCCGCGGGTGACGATCTATAATGAGGACGCCTTTGTCTTTATCCGCCGCACCAGACAGCGGTATGACCGGGTGATTGTGGATTTCCCAGATCCCAACAATGAAGCCATATCCAAACTCTACTCTGAAGAATTCTATGCCATGCTGCGGGCGCGGATGCGCGGCAACGCGGTGATGGTGACGCAAAGTTCCAGCCCGTTTTTTGCCCGCCGCACCTACTGGTCGATCGCCGCGACGATAGAATCGGTGTTTGGCAACAATTCCAATTACCAGATCGCCATCCCGTCTTTTGGTGTCTGGGGCTTTAACCTGGCCGCGCTGAAGACGCCGGGGCGGCCGGCGGATTTTCCGGCGGGGCTGAGTTTCATTTCCGAGGCCACCTATGCCGCAGCAGAAGTGTTCCCGCCCGACATTCAGCGCCCGGAAGAGGTGGTGGTGAATTCGATCATGGATCCGAAGCTTTATCAGCAATATGAAAAAGATATGCGCGGCCGTTAAGCACTCAGTCCCGTAAATGGCACCGGTTTTGCGTTTCTGGTCCGTCCCAGGCCGTTTTGGACCAGGCAGTCCTTGCCATAACCCTGCCTCTCTCTTTGGGCCTTTTGTCTGGAACGCCTCGATCACCGAAATTTTGCGGCTTTTCTATGCGCAAAAGTATTGCATGGATGATCACTCTGCGCGTCGCTTAGAAATAGGGCGCAGCAGGCTTTTGAGGTGACACTATGAACGTATCTGAATTTTTATCCCCCGCGCTCTGGTTTGCCGCCGGTGGCGGGCCGCGCTATGTGCAGCTGCGCAAGCGCTTGTCTGACGGGATCGTCGAAGGGTTCTTGTTGCCGGGAGCGCCCTTACCGCCCGAACGTGAAGTTGCCAAACTGACCGGGATGTCGCGCGTTACAGTGCGCAAAGCGATTCAGTCACTGGCGGCGGACGGGCTGATCGTGCAAAAACAGGGCTCCGGCTCTTTTGTCGCCACCAGCCTGCCACAAATCGAGCAATCACTGTCGCGCCTGACTTCTTTCACCGAAGACATGTCGCGCCGGGGCATGGCCTCAACGTCGCGCTGGCTGGAACGTGGCGTCTTTATGCCCTCCCCGGATGAGATGTTGGCGCTGGCCTTGTCACCAGACGATTCCGTGTCGCGCATTTCACGGCTGCGTACCGCGGACAACCGGCCGATGGCCATCGAGCGCGCATCGCTGCCCACTGATATCCTGGCGGATCCGTTGCGGGTGAATGCATCGCTGTATGAAGTGCTGACTGAAAGCGGCTTCAAACCGGTGCGCGCGTTGCAGAAGATTTCGGCGGTTAATCTGAGCGATGAAGACGCGCGGCTGTTGGCGGTTATGCCGGGCAAGGCGGGGTTGCAGATCGAACGCACCTCTTATCTGGCCAGCGGTCGGGTGGTGGAATTCACCCAGTCCATCTATCGCGGCGACGCGTATCATTTTGTGGCGGAACTGCGTCTGGCAAAGGAATAAAATATGCAGAGACAGCGTGCTGAGACCCAGATGCGACGCGAAGTTCTGGAAATTCCGGCGGCGGTGGCGCAGGACTGGCCCGATCTGCGCGCGGCGCTCGGGGCAAGCGGATCTGTCTATTGCCTGGGCCGGGGCCCGGCCTGGGCGGTGTCCAATGAGGCGGTGCTGAAGTTCAAGGAAACCTGCCAGATCCATGCGGAATCCTATTCCTCCGCCGAAGTGCTGCACGGGCCGGTCTCTATCGTTGATCCCGGGTTTCCGGTGCTCGCGCTCGCCGCACAGGACGCGGCCGAAGCGCCGCTTTGCGCTGTTGCGGACGATCTGGCGCGCCGGGGGGGCGATGGTCTTTGCCAGCTCCAGCCTGGCCAAAGTGGCGCACGTCCTGCCGGTGATCCGCACCGGCCATCCGCTGAACGACCCGATTGCGCTGATCGCCAGCTTTTACGCGATGGTCGAGCGGTTGGCGGTTGAGCGTGGCATCAACCCGGACGCGCCGCGCCACCTGCAAAAAGTGACGCGCACGGTCTGAAGCGCCGCGCCATGACTCTGGCCCTGTCTCAATAGGAAAATCTCCTCCGCTGTCCGTCAGGCAGTGATGCCGGTATATGCAGCCTGGAGCGCAGACCGTGCTGATGTCCTGATGGATACCAGTGGGAATGTACCGTGTCCGGATGCCGATCCCCTCACTGTCATGACGCCTGGCCTCACAGATCCGGGGGCACACCTGCGTTAATCGTCCCATGGCGCTGGCGACCGTCACACGCTGATGAGCGGTGATTACTCACCCGGTTGCGCGGTTGAGTGCGCGCAGCAAGTGGCACGCAGGTTCTGCACTGACTAATCTTATGAAAATAGTCAGATATACAGGCAGCCAGCCTGTTCAGGGGCAAGCCCGGATTTAATTTGCAAAAAAAGGACTTTCGCGATGACGATGGCTCAGACAACCCACAGAGACCCTGCAATGCTGGACGGAGCGCAGCGCCTGCCGCTGCATGACGCGCGCCTGATAACTGAAGGCGGCATTCAGGCTCTGATCGCGCTGGACGATCAGATCTACACCCTGCGCATCACCCGTGCAGGTAAATTGATTCTGACCAAATGAACGCGCATGTCAGGCCCGCCCGGACAAATCGCGGTGGCGCTGCGGTGGGATATCTGACCGACCTGCCGCCGCTGGAAAAGCGCATCGTCACCTGTTTGCGGATGTGGTGCGGGACTGCTTTGAGCCGGGCGCAGGTTGACGCTGAATTCCACAGCGCCTTTGGCAAATCAGAGGCAGCGGTCGCAAGCCGAGCTCTGGCGGATCTCTGTGAATTGACTGTGCGCTATGGTCGTCGCCCCTTAATGCTGCACCATGCAGAGTGCAAATGCCTGGGGGCAGATGAAAGCGCCTTTGCGCATTTTGTCGGCGCTGCCGCCAGTGGCGAGAATGAAGATGCAATGATGTTTGCCATGCTGTTGGTGCGCCCTGACCTGGCAACAGGAGTGAGCGGTCTGGCCCAACAGGCCGGCCTGATGATCCGGCGCCTGGTTGCAAGGGAGACCGTATCCTCATTGCCGCAGAAGCGCGAATTCAGAGTGATGCATTAAAGTCCCCAAGGGGCGTATTGGTCTCAGTGGGGAATAATCCGCACGCGCCCCTTGTTCCACCGCTGGAGGCTGGTTACATCACCAGCCATGAAGAAATACATCCCGTTCCTGAAGTCAGGGCCACTGGTGGCCGTTATCCGCATGTCCGGCGTCATCGCCAGTGGCGGGCGCGGCAGTGCGCTGAATGATGCGGGGCTGGCCCCGTTGATCGAGCGCGCGTTTCGCAAGGGCAAGCCCGCGGCCGTGGCGTTGCTGATCAACTCACCAGGCGGCTCTCCGGTGCAATCGTCAATGATTGCGGCCCGGATCCGGCGTCTCGCCGATGAGAAAAAGCTCCCGGTCTATGCGTTTGTAGAAGATGTGGCAGCCTCTGGCGGCTATTGGCTGGCCTGTGCTGCCGACGAGATCATTGTCGATGACAATTCGATCCTCGGCTCTATTGGCGTAATTTCCGCTTCCTTCGGATTTGATCAGCTGATGGCGCGCCACGGGGTGGAACGCCGGGTCTATACCGCCGGCAAATCCAAAAGCATGCTGGACCCGTTCCGGGCGGAAAATCCCGAAGACGTGACCCGGATCAAAGATCTGCAGGAGCAGATCCACGCCAATTTCATCGACCAGGTGAAATCACGGCGCGGCGCTCGGCTGAGCACCGACCGGGACATGTTCACCGGCGACATCTGGGTCGGGCAGCGCGCGATTGAAGTTGGTCTTGCCGATGCAACCGGTCATCTGGTGCCCTGGATGAAAGATAAATTTGGCGACAAGGTGCGTTTTGCGCTCTACGGGCAAAAACGCGGGTTGTTGCAACGGATTGGCGGCCAGGCGGCCAGCCAGCTGATCAGCACTGTTGAAGATCGCGCGGCCTTTGCCCGCTTTGGCCTGTGATGGCGGTCTGATGGTCAAAATCGTCTCTCTGTTTCTGATCGGCATGCTGGTGCTGGCGATGTTTGGAAAACTGCGTTTCCCCGGCCAGAAAAAGCTCAGACAAATGACATGTCGCGCCTGCGGGCGTTGGAAGATCGGCCGCGGGCCGTGTGATTGCGGGAAGGGCCGTTGATGGATCTTTTAATTGCGGCACTGGGGCTGGTGATTTTGTTGCTGGCCGGCGACGCTTTGGTCAAAGGCGCGGTAAATCTCAGCCTGCGGTTGGGCATTCCGGCACTGATTGTCAGCCTGACCATTGTCGCCTTTGGAACCTCAGCGCCGGAACTTCTGATCGCGGTTCAGGCGATTGGCGAAGGTGCGCCGGGGCTCGCGCTTGGTAATGTGGTCGGCTCCAATACCGCAAATGTCCTGCTGGTGCTCGGCATCCCGGCTCTGGTCACCACGCTGCACAGTTCGGTCTGTGATTCCCGGAAAAGCTATCTGCAGATGATGGCGGCGACGGCGCTGTTTATGGGTGTCGCCTGGTTCGGGCCGATCACCTGGGTGCACGGTATTATCCTGCTTGCTGCGCTGGCCTGGATGTTGATGAGCGCCATTGGCGTCGCACGCTGTCACCGGCGTGATGTCGCCGCCTGCAAAAAGGTCACAGAAGAAAAAGATGTTGAAGGTGCCGACCCGGAGATGCGCGGCTGGAAAATTGCTATGTATCTGCTGGTCGGTATCATCGGCCTGCCTTTGGGCGCGGATCTGCTGGTGGACAGCGCCACCTCGATCGCCCGGGCGTATAATGTCAGCGACACGGTGATCGGTCTGACTCTGGTGGCCATTGGCACTTCGCTGCCAGAGCTGGCGACCACGGTGATGGCGGCATTGCGCAAACAGGCGGATGTGGCACTGGGCAATGTCATCGGCTCCAATATGTTCAACCTGCTGGCCATCATCGGCCTGTCGAGCTTTGTCGGTGACATCCCGGTGGATCCTGGCATGTTGAGCTATGACATGTGGGTGATGGCAGGGGCTTCGGCGCTGCTGGGCTTGTTCGTTCTGGGCAAGCGGGATATCTCGCGTGCCTGGGGTGTGGTATTGGTAGCGCTCTATATCGGCTATATTGCAGTAATATTGACTGGCACGGGGACAGTGCATGCATAAACGGGCATTGGTGACAGGCGGGGCGCGACGGCTTGGCCGGGACATGGCGCTTGAACTGGCATCCTGCGGTTATGATGTGGCGGTGCATTATGCCGGCTCTGCTGACGAAGCGGCCGAGACGGTGCGCGACATAACCGCGTTGGGGCGTAATGCGGTGGCGCTGCAGGCGGATCTGTTGCTGGAGGATGAAGTCCAGGCCCTGATGCCACGCGCAGCCAAGGCGCTGGGCGGTCCGCTTACCGTGCTGATCAACAATGCGTCTGTTTTTGAATATGACAACCTGGCCACGGCAGACCGGCTCAGCTGGGACCGGCATATGGAAGCCAACCTGCGCGCACCTGTGGTTCTGACCCAGGCGCTGGCGGCGCAAATGCCGGCGGGCGGCACCGACCCCCGCGGCGAAACACTTGCCGCCGGCCTTGTGATCAATATGCTGGATCAGCGGGTGCAGAAACTGACACCGGAATTCCTCAGCTACACGCTGTCCAAGATGGGGCTCTGGGCGTTTACCCAGACCGCGGCCCAGGCGCTGGCACCTAATATCCGTGTCAACGCGATCGGCCCAGGTCCAACTCTGCAGGGCGCACGCCAGACGCTGGACCATTTCACCCGCCAGCGCCAGAACACCATTCTGGAGCGGGGTTCGAACCCGGAAGACATCACTGCAGCGTTGGGTTATTTCCTGCAGGCACAGGGGGTCACCGGTCAACTGCTCTGCACCGATGGTGGCCAGCATCTGGGCTGGAAAACACCTGATATTATTGGCTTGAAGTAAGGCCGGTTTGATCCCCGATTTACGCTGCAGTGCAAAGTTGTGCACCTGCGCCTTGTTTTCGCCTTATATGTTACGAAATCTATAATGTTTTCAGCTCCTTGTATGGTTGAAAAAATAAACGACGTAAAAACAACAACTTACAAATGCGCCTAAAAAACAGGCATATCGACAGCGGGCTATAAAAATAAGGAAAATTGGTGGTTCCAGGAAAGTTATCATCACAGTTATCCACAGAAGTCGTGGACATGTTTTCTCTTGCCGCTAAAGCGCTAAGATTGCAGCACCACCAGGAATCACCTGAGAGCCAATATGACTGACACGCCCCCCCCCAAAGGCCATGCCGTAATTCAGGGATACCTGAAGACGCTGGACAATTCTCCCGGCGTTTATCGCATGCTCGATGCCAGCCAGCGGGTGCTCTATGTGGGCAAGGCGCGCAACCTGCGCAAACGGGTGTCCAACTATGCCAACCCCAACGGGCATACCGGGCGCATCCTGCGCATGATCTCTGAAACCAGCTCGATGATGTTTCTGACCACGCGGACGGAAACCGAGGCACTGTTGCTGGAACAGAATCTGATCAAGCAGCTGAAACCCCATTACAACGTGCTGCTGCGTGACGACAAAAGCTTTCCCTATATCCTGCTGACCAAAGGCCACGGCTTTCCGCAGCTGAAAAAACACCGCGGATCGCGCAAAGGCGAAGGCTCCTATTATGGCCCCTTCGCTTCAGCCCGTTCGGTGAACCGCACGGTGAACCAGCTGCAGCGGGTCTTTCTGCTGCGCGACTGTACGGATCCGGTGTTCACAAGCCGCACCCGCCCCTGTTTGCAGTACCAGATCAAACGCTGTTCTGCCCCCTGTGTCGGCAAGGTCAGCCAGGACGAATACGCCCGTCTGGTGAGCGATGCGGAACGGTTCCTTCAGGGGCGCGACACCCATTTGCAGGGCGAACTGGCGGCGCAGATGCAGGCGGCGTCAGAGCAGATGGAGTTTGAAAAAGCTGCCGCCCTGCGCGACCGGATCAAAGCCCTGACCGAGGTACAGCAAAGCCAGGGTATCAACCCGCGCAGCGTGCCAGAGGCCGACGTGATCGCGCTGCATATGGAAAGCGGCCAGGCCTGTGTCCAGGTGTTTTTCATCCGCGCGCACCAAAACTGGGGCAACCGGGATTTTTATCCGCGCACCGGCGCGGGCGCAGGCGAGGCGGAAGTGCTGCAGGCCTTTATCGGCCAGTTCTATGACGGCAAGGAACCGCCACGCATGGTCCTGTTGTCCCACGCGATCGAAGACCTGGATCTGATGACTGAAGCCCTCTCAGGCAAGGCGGGGCGCAAAGTCGAGATCGCCATGCCCCTGCGCGGCGAAAAAGCGGAGCTGGTGGCCGGTGCGGCACGCAATGCGCGTGAAAGCCTGGCGCGCAAGATGAGCGAAACCGCCACTCAGGCCCGGTTGCTGAAAGGTGTCGCTGAGGCCTTTGACATGGTGCAGACGCCCCGGCGTATCGAGGTCTATGACAACTCCCATATTCAGGGCGCGCACGCAGTGGGTGGCATGGTCGTGGCCGGTCCTGAGGGCTTTATCAAAAGCCAGTACCGCAAATTCAACATCAAGGGCGAAGACCTGGTGCCGGGCGATGACTTCGGCATGATGAAAGAGGTGCTGGGCCGGCGGTTCAAACGCCTGCTGAAAGAGGATCCCGAGCGCAAAAGTGACAGCTGGCCCGACCTGCTGCTGATCGATGGTGGTGCCGGTCAGGTCTCGGCGGTTGCAGAGATAATGCGCGAATACGGCGTGGAAGATATCGCCATGGTCGGCGTGGCCAAAGGGGTGGACCGTGACCACGGCAAAGAGGAATTCCACCGCATCGGCAAACGCCCCTTTGCGCTGCAGCGCAATGATCCGGTGCTGTATTTCATTCAGCGCATGCGCGACGAGGTTCATCGGTTTGCCGTCGGCACCCACCGCGCCAAACGGGCCAAATCCATGAGTGCCACGCCGCTGGATGAAGTGCCCGGTGTCGGCGCCAGTCGCAAACGGGCCTTGCTGGCGCATTTTGGCTCGGCCAAGGCGGTCAGCCGGGCGGGCCTGCCAGATCTGAAAGCGGTCGAAGGTATTTCGGGCACACTGGCAGAAAGCATTTATGACTTCTTCCATGAGCGCGGCTAAAGCGTTAAGGATGGCTTATGACATGGAATATACCTAATATCCTGACCGTGCTGCGTCTTCTGGCCGCGCCCGGCATCGCCTTCGCCTTTCTGTTTCTGGCGCATCCCTGGTCTGACTGGGTGGCGCTGGTGCTGTTTGTCGGCGCGTCGCTGACCGATTATCTGGATGGCTGGATCGCCCGCCGCTGGGGTATGGAAAGCCGCTTTGGCGCCATGTTGGATCCGATTGCAGACAAAGCGATGGTGCTGATTGCCCTGATGGTGGTCAGCGTCCTGTTCGGCATGTCTTTGCTGGTGATTCTGCCGGCAACACTGATCCTGTTCCGCGAAGTGTTTGTCTCTGGTCTGCGTGAATTTCTGGGCAGTTCTGCCGGGCTTCTGAAAGTGACCAAACTGGCAAAATGGAAAACCACTGCCCAGATGGTGGCGCTCACCGTGCTGTTGGCAAACGGGCTGTTCGCGCATTATTTCGGCATGGGATCTTTTGGCATGGACCGCTTTACGGTGGATGCGATTCTGTCCGGTGAGCTGGACGATCCCAACGGTCTGGCCAACGATTACCGCGCTATGGTCTGGAGCTTTTATACCGGTGTGAGCCTGCTGTGGTTCGCCGCCCTGCTGACGGTGGTCACCGGCGCGGATTACCTGGTCAAATCGCTGCCCTATCTGCGCGAGGAACAGACATGATCGATGTGATGTATTTTGCCTGGGTGCGTGAACGTATCGGCGTGCCAAAAGAGCAGATCGAGACCAGCGCAACCACGGTGGCCGATCTGGTCGAAGAGCTGCGCGCCCGTGAGCCCCGCTATGAGGCTGCCTTTGCCGATCTCTCCGCGCTGCGCGTGGCGCTTGACCAGGATCTGAGCGAATTTAATGCGCCGCTGGCCGGGGTAAGTGAAGTGGCGTTTTTCCCGCCAATGACCGGAGGCTGAGATGTCAGTTTCGGTGCAGCAGGCGGCGTTTGATCTGGGGCAGGAACTGGCCGGATTTGGCCAGGGCCAGGACGACAACCCCCGGCGCAACATCGGAGCAGTGGTCAGCTTTACCGGGTTTGTGCGCGACGACAGCGGTGCGCTGGACCATATGCTGATCGAACATTACCCGGGCATGACCGAACGCGCCATTGGCCAGATCGTGGACGAGGCGGTGCAGCGCTGGTCGCTGGGAGACGTGCGTGTCATCCACCGCTATGGGGTGCTGAAGCCCGGTGATCAGATCATGATGGTCGCCACCGCCGCCCGCCACCGGGTGGCTGCTTTTGAAGCCGCCGAATTCCTGATGGATTACCTGAAATCACGGGCGCCGTTCTGGAAAAAAGAAGTCAATGCTGACGGCTCTGAATGGGTCGCGGCCAAAGACGAAGACGAAGACGCGCTCCGCCGCTGGTGAACTGACCTGCCGCTAGCTCTGACTGGCCAGTGCGATGACCGGCCGGAGATCTGAATGACCGCTGCTCTGACTTGCCGGTGATCCGAACTGCGGATGATCTGACGCGCGGCAGCGAGCCGCGAAACCTGGCGCAGCTACGCTCAGCCGGCACTCTCTTTTTCAATATAGGCGCGCAACTCTTCGGCCTCCTGGCGCGAGACCCGCAAGCCCTCCATCGCCGCAGTAAGCTCGGCTTCGGTCTGTTTTAGCTGCGTGCTCATTTCGCCTTCGCGCTCCCGGACATAGTTCATCGCCTGGTCGCGCTGTTCTTCGGCCTCATGCAGCGACTGCGCCATGGTGTCGAGATCACTCAGATCCGACTGCGAGACCCGGGTAAACCGGCTGATCAGCCAATGGGCAAACCATCCGAGCAGAAACGCCACAAACAAAATGATGGCCGTGGCGATGATAAATTCAGTTCGGTTCATTGGCTGCTGTCCTCGGAAGCTGTGTGATCTGCCGGATCCTGGTGGTCGGCGGCATCATCTGCATCTGTAGGCTCAGCGCTGTCCGGCGCAGCTGTGCCCGTTGTTGTGTCTGCTGTTTCGCCGGTCTCACCGCCGCCTGTGCTGTCATCATGCGCAGCCCCGGCCTCTGATGGTGCCGCAGCCTGTGCAGCACCCTCGACGCTTTCAAGCGTGGTGGTGTCAGGCTCAATCAGGCTGTCAGACGGCGGCGGGGCTATCAGCGTAAATTCAATGCGGCGGTTGGCTTCGCGGCCTTCCGGCGTATCATTGTCAGCGACCGGATTGGTTTCGCCGTAACCGCGCGCGCTCAGCCCGGAGGTCAGCACCCGGCGTGCCAGCAGCGCGTTCAGCACCGCTTCGGCGCGGCCCTGAGACAGCTGCTGGTTCATTTCTTCGCGGCCCTGGCTGTCGGTGTGACCGGCGATCTCCATCTGTACACCTTCGCAGCTCTTCACGATCTCCGCGATCGCGGTCAGCGTTTCAGCCGCAGCCCCTTCGATATCAGAGGAGCCGGGTGCAAAGGTGATTTTGCTCCCCTCCAGGATGGCGTTGATCCCAGTGACACATTCCTGCGGTGTCGGTCCAACCTCGGCCAGCACCGGATCAAGTCGCGCTTCATAGCTCACTTCGATCACGAAGTTCTCAGACTCGCCCAGCTTTTGTGACAACAGGCGCGAGATCTCTGCGCGCGCTTCCGGGTCGCCGGTTCTGCCGCGCAGAGTGACCAAATCGGGTTGAACAATGGCCGATCCGCTGTCGAGGTAAGACAGCGCTTCCAGCGCGCTCAGCACCCGGATGGCCCAACCCGCGGGCAGTGCATCATCCAGCCGCATGGCGCCGTATACCGCCTCACTGCCAAACAGGGCGCGGGCGTAACTTTGTGTGGCGTTGCGGGCGCGTTGGTCCGCCACCCGGCCGCGCAGCTGGATCTGGCCTTCCGGGCTGGCAAGCGCCACAAATTCGGGGATCGCTTCGCGCGGGCCTTCCAGAGCCGGGGGTTCCGGCAGGACGGAGTGCAGCGAAAAGACTTCCGGCAGCGCCGCTGCCAACTCGCCGGTGACCCGGTCGAAATCAGCCTGGGCCGTGGTCTCAGTTGCGATCAGGGTGACGTCCGCATCCGAATAGGTGATGGAACCGCCGCCCAGTGTCTGCAGCGCTTTGATCCCGGCGCTGACTGCCTCAGACCAGCGCGGCGTCGGCACGCCAAGGCCGATGGTACAGATCACCGGGCGGCTGACCCCTGCGTCCCTGGCGGCACTCAGGATGGTGTCGCGTGCGGCCTCTGTGTCGGCGGAACAGGCGTCAAACCGCGCGTCGCCTTCGTCAATCAGGAAACGCAGCGTAAAGGGGGTGATCACCGGGCGCGGCGCCGAAATGCTGACCTTGATGTTAAGCCCGCGCGGGCGCGCCCGGTTCAGCATCTCTTCCAGCGCGCGCTTTTGCGTCGCACTGTCGGCAACTGCGGTCACCGAGACCAGCAACGGGGTGATGGATATTTTGGAGCGCGGCAGCGCGCCCAGCGCTTTGATGCCAAAAGATACCGCGCTCCGCCAGCCGTCGGGCAGCGGATAATCGGCGGTTTCCAGCAGGTCGGTGACCGCAGCGCCCTCAACAGCGGCCCGGATATTTTCGAGCGTTGCTTCGCGGTCTGCAGCGGCGGGGATCAGTCCGATCAGCGACACACCAGCATCATTGCGCAACAGCTCGATGGAAAATGCCGGCGCCGCAATAATCGCGGCTTCTCGCACTTTAATCAGGTCAATCACCCGGGCGGCGTCCACCACATGGCCGGCGGCGGTGATGGCTTTGAAGCGTTCCGCTTCGCTGGCGGCCGTGCCGGTCAGAAACACCTGCAATCCTTCGGCGCCCGCATCGGCCCAGTCCAGCCCGAGCTGGCTCAGCTCCTGGTTCACCGCATCGGCGGATTTGGTTTCTATGACGCGGACCGACAGCAACGCGGCACCGACGGACAGCACGGCAGCCAGCAAAAGGGCGGCAATAAAAGGAAGGTAGGTTGTCAGGCGCATGGCGGTCTCTGTTTGCGGGGTATTGCTTTGTGTTTAAGGTCTTGGCAGCGTTGGCGCAATCACAGCAATACCGCCACGGCAAGAAACAGCGCAGCGATAAGCCCGGTATCGCGGTTGGAGCGGAACAGGCGCAGGCAATTGTCCGCGTCTTCGGTTTTCAGCCGCCCCATCTGCCAGACCATGTGCCAGCCAAAAGCCCAGGGCGCGAACACCGCCACCACCAGCTCGAGCGCGCTGACTGAGGCGGGCAGGGCGCCGACAATGGCGGCCTCCATCATCACCACCGAGACGATCATGAACCGGCGCAGCCAGGTGTGTGTGTTGTCGCCAAACAGCCGCGCGGTGGATTTCACACCGATCATTGCGTCGTCTTCTTTGTCCTGATGCGCATAAATCGTGTCATAAAACAGCGTCCAGGCGATGCCCGCGAAATAGAGTGCCACTGCCGGTGCGCTCAGGGAGCCTGTAACCGCCGTCCATGCCAGCAAAGCGCCCCAGTTGAAAGCGATGCCCAGAAACACCTGCGGCCACCAGGTGAACCGCTTGGCAAACGGGTAGATGGCCACCGGCAGCAGCGAGACAAAGCCCAGCAGGATCGCGGCATTGTTGAAACTGAACAGGATGGCGGCGCCGATGGCGATCTGCACCAGCATCCAAATGAGCGCGCCACGCACAGAGACCTGACCCGACGGGATCGGGCGCGAACGGGTGCGTTCGACCTGGCCGTCAATGTTGCGGTCGGTGATGTCATTCCAGGTACAGCCGGCGCCGCGCATCACAAAGGCACCGATGGCGCAGCCCAGCAGGATCCAGACCTCAAAGCGGCCAAAGCTGGCCTGGGAAAGCGACGCCAGCAACACCGCCCAGATGCAGGGGATCAGCAACAGCCAGGTGCCGATCGGCCGGTCGGCGCGCGACAGGCGCAGATAGGGCCGCGTCGCGGCGGGGGCGAAGCGATCCACCCAGTTGCCTTGGCTGGCGTCAGAAACTTCTCCACCAGTCTCTGGTGTATGGGGCGCGTGCGACATATGTAGGAACCATGCAAGTTGCGAAAACACGTCTGTTTGTAAGCCACCCTTTGGGTGAGGGGCAAACCATTCCTCTGGACCGGGACCAGGCACATTACCTTTTTGGGGTGATGCGGCTCTCTGCTGGTGCATTTGTGTCGCTGTTTAATGGCGTCGATGGTGAATATCTGGCCGAAGTCACTGAGGCCGGCAAACGCGGCGGTGTGCTGACATGTCACGCCCAAAGCCGGTCTTTGCAGATGCCGCCGGATCTGTGGCTGTATTTTGCACCAATTAAAAAGACGCGCACCGATTTCATTGTCGAAAAAGCCGCCGAGATGGGCGCAGCCCGGATTTGTCCGGTCTCGACCGATTATACCAATTCCGACCGGATCAGGCGCGCGCGGTTGCAGGCCCATGCGCTGGAAGCGGCCGAGCAATGCGGCGGCACCTATGTGCCCGAAGTGGCCGAACTGGCAAAACTTGACCGGGTGCTGGCCGACTGGCCTGAGGGACGGCAGCTGTTGTTCTGTGATGAGCGCATGGTGGGCGAAGTGTCAGAGTTGAAAACAGCCTATCCCGACGCACCCTGGGCTATTTTGATCGGACCCGAAGGCGGGTTTTCCCCGTCTGAGCGCGACCGGCTGCACGCGTTACCTTTCGCCCATCCGATCAGCCTCGGCCCTCGCATCCTGCGCGCCGATACGGCGGCGGTCGCGGCACTGACCCTGTGGCAATCCACCCTGGGCGACTGGTGATGCTGCGCCGCGCAGAAATCGCCGATGCGCCCGCATTAGAGACGTTTCTGGCGCGGCATGCGGATACGTCGATGTTTCTGCGCGCCAATCTTGCGGACCCTGGCCCCGCAGCGACCGACAGCCCGGGCGCAACCACATTCTGGTTGTGCGAAACGGCTGGCGAAATCACCGGCGTCATCGGATTTGCCGAAGGCGGTATGCTTTTGGTGCAGATGCCGGAATTGACTGTGGACGCCGCTGAGCGCTTGGCGCCCGCACTGCGACATGCCCTGGCGGGGCGCGACATTGCGATGTTCAACGCCGAAGCGTCACAGGTTGCGGCATTGCTGCCGGTGCTGGGTCTGGAACAGGCCGCGCTGATAGAGCGGCAACCCTTGTATATGCTGCCCCTGAGCGAACTCGTTTCGCCGCAGGGAAACAGCGTTTTGCGCCCGATGGTCGCGGCAGACCTGGATCTGATCGCGGACTGGCGGCAGCTGTATGAGGACGATTTGGGCGACATGTTTCCGGCTGGTGGCGCGCGCAAAAGGGCGGAAGCACTTATTGCGTCCGGCCGTGGCCGGGTGTTGACAGAAGCAGGCGCGCCAGTGGCGATGACCGCCTTTAATGCCGCATTGCCGGACATGGTTCAGATCGGAAATGTGTTCACGCCGGCAGAGCATCGCAGTCGAGGGTATGCGCGCCGCATTGTGGCGCTGCATCTGCAAGAGGCCGTCGCAGCTGGCGTGACCCGTGCGATTCTGTTCGCTTCCGGCACGGCGGCCTGCCGTGCGTATGAAGCCATCGGTTTTCGTCGTGCTGGTGGCTATACGCTGGTCAGTTTCGCCAAACCACAAAGGATTTCCCCATGAGTTTTCTACGCCCTGAAGCCACAGCCGCGCTGCTGCAATGGCGCGACGTTATCCTCGGGCTGGGGCTTGTTATTCTTGGCATGTGGCTTGGACTGGGCGCCTCGGGCCTGGTGTGGTTCTTTGCGGTGGCCATTGTGGCCATCGGGGCGGCGCTGGCCTGGACGGGCGGGCAGCGGGCGCGGATCCGCCGGCGCGAAGGCGGGCGCGGCGTGGTTGAGCTGGATGAGCGCCAGCTGAGTTTCCTTGATGCCGGCAGCGGCGCAGTGGTGGCGCTGTCAGATGTCACCCGTATCGAAATTGAAATCACCGGCACCAGTTCCCGCACCGGTTCCGGCACAGGCATCAGCACCAGCACAGACCAGGGGCAGGGTGATATGTTCTGGATCTTTACCCGACCGGGTGAATCTGCGGCCCGTATCCCGGCCTCCGCTGTGGGCAGCGACAAAATGATCGATGCGCTGGCCGGCTTTCCCGGCGCCAATTATGAAAACGTAATCAAAGCCTCGGGCACCTCTGATGCTGGCTTGTTTGTGATTTGGCAAAAATCCCGCCCGTTGTTGCATTGACTTCGCGCACGTTAGCCCCCAATTCTGCCAAACCCCCGGGCTGATCCCGGGGGAGCGAAATTCCAGCCGCGAAATATCGGAGCGAGCCCATGTCTATTCCACAATCCGGCGGCGGGCCGGTTGAAAGCTTTGAGCAACTGGCCGAATACCTGTCCTCAGGCTGCAAAACAAAAGCAGACTGGCGCATTGGCACCGAGCATGAAAAATTCGGGTATTGCAAAGACACGCTGAAGCCGCTGCCCTATGACGGCGAACGTTCGATCAAAGCGGTGATGGAAGGTCTGCAGCAGCGCTTTGGCTGGACCCCTGTTCTGGAAGCCGGCAATCTGATCGGTCTGGAAAAAGACGGCGCCAATGTGTCGCTGGAGCCTGGCGGGCAGCTGGAACTCTCCGGCGCGCCACTGGAAAACATCCACCAGACCTGTGACGAGGTGAACGTACACCTGCGCGAAGTGCGGTCGGTGTCGGACGACATCGGCGTGAAATTCATTGGTCTGGGTGCGGCGCCGATCTGGAGCCACGAACAGATGCCGGTGATGCCCAAGGGCCGCTACAAGCTGATGACCGACTACATGGATCGTGTCGGCACCCATGGCAAACAGATGATGTACCGCACCTGCACCGTGCAGGTGAACCTGGATTTCGGCTCTGAATCCGACATGGTGAAAAAACTGCGGGTGGCGTTGGCGCTGCAGCCGGTGGCCACGGCGCTGTTCGCCAATTCCCCGTTCTTTGACGGCAAAGTCAATGGTCACAAATCCTGGCGCTCGCGGGTCTGGCGCGATCTCGACAGTGCGCGCACCGGCATGCTGCCCTTTGTTTTTGAAGACGGCATGGGCTTTGAACGCTATGTCGATTATGCGCTCGATGTGCCGATGTATTTTGTCTATCGCGATGGCAAATATGTGGATGCGCTGGGGCAGTCGTTCCGTGACTTTTTGCAGGGCAGGTTGCCGGCGCTGCCGGGTGAAACCCCGACGCTGTCCGATTGGGCCGACCACCTGACCACGGCGTTCCCGGAAGCGCGGATCAAACAATACATGGAAATGCGCGGCGCCGATGGTGGCCCGTGGCGCCGTCTGTGTGCGCTGCCGGCGTTCTGGGTCGGGCTGATGTATGATGGAAGCGCGCTGGACGCGGCCTGGGACCTGGTCAAAGGGCTGGATGCAGAAACCCGCGAAGGGCTGCGGGTTGCGGCTTCAGAAGACGGGCTGCAGGGCGAAGCGGGCGGCGTGAAGCTGCGCGACCTGGCGGCGCGGGCGGTTGAAATTTCACATGCCGGTCTGGCGGCGCGCGCGATGCCGGGTGCTGGCGGCCTGGTGCCCGACGAAACCCATTTCCTCAACGCGCTGAGCGAAACGCTTGAGAGTGGCAAAACCCCGGCGGATGAGCTGCTTGAGCGTTATCATGGCGACTGGAATGGTGACCTGAGCCGGATCTATGGCGAGTACAGTTACTGATCCGACATCATTGATGAATTCCTGAATGGCCTGTAGCAATAAAGCTTCAGGCCATTTTTTTGGGAGTTTTCTATGCGTGATTTTTTTATCGGCTCGTTCGAAAAGCTTATCTCAGCCATTGTTGTGCTGCTTGCCATCGCTGTTTTGATCGGCGCTGGCGCGGCGGCAATGAGCCCCGACGGAGGTATTCTGGCCGCGTTGGCGGTTCTGGTCGGGGGGACGCTGTATTTGGTTATGTTTGCCGGCATGCTTTACGTGGTGCTGGGCATTCATGCCAACACCAGACGCACGGCTGAGGCGATTGAAAAACTGCTGGCCAGCGGCTGAGGTCTTACGGTCAAACCGGGCGCAACACTGGCTGCGCCCATTTTGTTTCACCCGCCGGAGCGAGGGGGTCTTTGGCGCCGGGGATCAGGTCTTCTTGCCGATCTTCGGCTCAGTACCGGCTCTGATGCGTTTGATGTTGTCTTTGTGGCGGATGAACACCAGCAGGGCCAGCGCCGTGGCCAGCACCATGCCCTGGGAATAGCCCAACATCAGCATCAGTGCCGGACCCAGGCCCGCCGCTGTCAGCCCGCCCATTGAGGAGATGCGCGTCACCGCCGCGCCCAGCAGCCAGGCGACACAGACGGCCAGCCCCACTATCCAGTTCAGCGCCAGCATGGTGCCGATGAATGTGGCGACGCCTTTGCCGCCCTTAAAGCCCAGAAACACCGGGAAGCAATGACCAAGGTATGCGGCAAAACCCGCGATCTGGGCGGCGTCTTCACCGATCAGGGCGCGCGCGATCAGCACCGCGATGCCAGCCTTGCCCGCGTCCAGCACCAGCGTCAGCGCGGCGGCGGGTTTGTGGCCGGTGCGCAGCACATTGGTGGCGCCGATGTTGCCGGAGCCAATCTTGCGCAGGTCGCCAAGTGAAAACAGACGCGCCATCACCAGGCCAAAAGGCACCGAGCCCAGCAGATAGGCGGCAATCGTCACCAGGATCAGGGCCAGCGGTGTCGCGGTAAAGTCAGGCATATCAGTCTCCGTAGACCTGCGTGCCAGCCACGAAGGTTTTCAACACCTTGCCCTGCATCCGCTGCCCGTCAAAGGGGGTATTTTTGGATTTCGACTTCAGTTTGAACCGGTCCAGCACAAAGGGCGCGTCCGGGTCAAACAGCACGAGGTCCGCGGGGGCGCCTTTGGCAAGCCGTCCTGAGGCGAGCCCAAGCCGGCGCGCCGGGTTCAGCGCCATGGCGGCAAACAGCTGCGGCAGGCTGAGCATGCCAGCGTGATAGAGCCGCATGGCCGCCGGCAGCAGCGTTTCCAATGCGACCGCACCCGAGGCGGCTTCTTCAAACGGCAGGCGTTTGCTTTCTTCGTCCTGCGGCGTGTGCATCGAGGAAATCACGTCAATCAGCCCGCTGGCGACGGCTTCAACCATAGCGATGCGGTCGTCTTCGCTGCGCAGCGGTGGTTTCACCTTAAAGAAGGTGCGGTAGTCGCCGAGGTCAAATTCGTTCAGCGTCAGGTGGTGGATTGAGACGCCGGCGGTGACATCCAGCCCGTTGGCTTTGGCGCGTTCCAGTGCCGGCAGGGCGCGGGCGGTGGTGATCTGATCGGCGTGGTATTTCACCCCGGTCATTTCGACCAGCGTCATATCGCGGTCCAGCGCCATGCGTTCCGCCATCGGCGATACAGCCGGCAATCCGCGCAGGGAAGCAAATTTGCCCGAGGTCACCGCAGCGCCTTTGGACAGGGCCGGGTCCTGGGGATGGCCAATCACCAGCGCGTTCAGCGAGCGGGCATAGGTGTAACAGCGGCCGACGATCTTATTGTCCGTAATGATGTGGTCGCAGTCGGTAAAGGCCACCGCGCCGGCGTCTTTCATAAAGCCGACCTCGACCATTTCGCGGCCCTGGCGGCCACGGGTCAGCGCTGACATATGGGCCACGTTTACCAGCGCGTCCTGCGCAGCCCGCCGGGTGACAAATTCCAGCACTTCCGGTGTATCGATGGCGTTCAGAGTATCGGGCCGGGTGACGATGGTGGTGACGCCCCCGGCGGCTGCGGCAGCGCCGGCCGATTTGAAGGATTCCTTGTGGCGCTCGCCCGGCTCTGAGACTTTGACGCCGATGTCGACGATGCCGGGGGCAAGGCACATGCCCTGGCAGTCGATCACCTTCCCTGCAGGGAAGGTTTTTACAATCTTATCAAGGTCTTGAGTTAAGATTTCGGCAATTACACCGTTCTCGATCTTAACCGATCCTACAATTTCGGTGCCGGCTTCGGGGTCGATCAGCCGGGCGTTGCTCAGGAGGGTGCTCATACGCAGTGCCTTTCGATCAGGTCAAGAACGTGCTCAGGGTTTTCCAGTGGGCCCAGCAGGCCGGCCTTGTCGGAATGGGTGCTGATGGCGAAACAATCGCCCTGCTGCGACACAGAGGTGAATTCGGAGTACCAGATGTCATGGCCGGGCGCATCAGAGACGCGCTGGCTGGTGACGGCCTGTTGCAGCTTTTGGCTGCGGGGGACGGAGAGCAGCACTGCCAGCAGCAGCCCGCCCAGTGAGGCCACGCCGGTCAGCAGCGCTGTCAGCGCGAAGGAGTCGGCCAGGCTGTAAGCGGAAGCGGTCAGCACAAGCGCTAGGAATGTGGAGCGGACCGGTTTTAAGGGCTCACGCAGTTTGCGGTCCTGGCTCCACAACAGCCGCTCGTCTGCGGACAGGGTCAGCCAGGCGGGGGTGGGCAGGCTCATGCGGTGGTCTCCTGTCGGGCGCGCTTCAGCCGGGCAAGCGTGTCGGCGCGGTCGCCCTGGTATTTCAGCAGGTGTTTGTCGCCAGTATCGGTGATGACCTGGACGGCACTGCCGATGCTGCGGATTGTGGCGATTGTGCGCAGCGGAATGTCGCGGCGCTGCGGGCCGGTCAGGCGCTGGTTGCTCAGATCCCAGCGCATTTTGAGCTCGTCTGAGGCGAGGTAGAAGCCGCGCACAGCGATTGCCGCCAGGCCCCCAACGGCGCCGGTCCAGATGTCAGGATTGCCCATGGCCCAGAGCGCTGCCATGCCAAGCGTCATCGCGCCCGCCGCCATCCAGGCGTGGTTGTGCCAATAGGTGGCGCGGTCGGGATAAAAACTGTGCAACACTGTTTCGCCGGGGTTGAGGTCCGTGGAGGGGGTGAGATCACGCATTGGCGCCATCCCTGGCCGCGTCGCTGCTGCGCAGATTGCGCGCCAGCAGGTCCATTGCTGCCATGCGCACGGCGACGCCCATTTCGACCTGGTCCTGGATCACCGAGCGGTTGATGTCGTCGGCCAGCGTGCCGTCGATCTCCACGCCGCGGTTCATCGGGCCGGGGTGCATGACGATGGCGTCTTCTTTGGCGTGGGCCAGTTTGGCGGCGTCCAGCCCGTAACGGTGGTAATATTCGCGCTCAGACGGGATGAAACCGCCGTCCATGCGTTCTTTCTGAAGGCGTAACATCATCACCACGTCGACGTCTTTCAGACCTTCTTCCATATCGTCATAGACTTCGACACCCAGTTCGGAAATGCCGGCAGGCATCAGGGTGGGCGGGCCAATCAGGCGCACCCGGTTTTCCATTTTGCCCAGCAGGATCAGGTTGGAGCGTGCCACCCGCGAGTGCGCAATGTCGCCGCAGATGGCGATGTTGAGCCGGTGCAGCCGGCCTTTGGCGCGGCGGATGGTCAGCGCGTCCAGCAGCGCCTGGGTCGGATGTTCGTGCTGCCCGTCGCCGGCGTTCAGCACGGCGCAGTTGACCTTTTGCGCCAGCAGATCCACCGCGCCGGAATGGGGGTGACGCACCACCAGCAGGTCCGGGTGCATCGCGTTCAGCGTCAGGGCGGTGTCGATCAGGGTCTCGCCCTTTTTGATCGAACTGGCCTGCATCGCCATATTCATCACATCCGCGCCGAGCCGTTTGCCGGCGATTTCAAAGCTGGCCTGGGTGCGGGTCGAATTTTCAAAGAACATGTTGATCTGGGTCAGACCGGCCAGCGCGTTGGAATGTTTCGCTGCGCCGCGCGACAGATCGACATAGCTGTCGGCCAGATCCAGCAAAGTGGTGATTTCCGTGGGATGCAGTGGTTCGATCCCAAGAAGATGTTTGTGGCGAAACGTCATAGAGGCCCCCGTGCGGATGTTCAGGCCTTATAGGAAGCGGGGATCATTCGGGCAAGGCGCGAGAGGGCATTTACCTTGGCGCGGCGGGCGACTAGGTTGGCGGCATGGATGGCTCGCTTGATTATTACGGCGCAAAGGCGCTTCTGGAATGGCAGATTGATCTCGGCGTGACCGAGACCATCAGCGAGTCGCCGATCAACCGTTATGAGGTGCCGGAGAAGGCGCCAAAACCTGTGGTGGCGGCGGCACCAGAAGCGCCGGTGAAGGCGCCAGAGGTTGATCCGGTCGCGGAAGCTGAAAAAATGGCGCGCGCTGCAGCTTCGCTGGAGGAGTTGGAGGCGGCGCTGGCGGCTTTCCCCCATTGCGAGTTGAAAAAGGGCGCCCGGAATCTGGTATTTGCGCGTGGCAATCCGGCGGCGCGGGTGATGGTGATTGCCGGAGCACCCGGGCGCGACGCGGACCGTGCCGGCCTGCCGCTGGCCGGGGCAGACGCCGGGTTGTTTGACAAGATGTTTGCTGCCATTGGGCTGGGGCTTGAGACGCCGGATACCGAGGCAGCGATCTATCTGTCGCTGGTGCTGCCGTGGCGACCACCTCAGGACCGGCCGCCCAACCCGGCAGAAATTGACATGCTGATGCCCTTTGTCGCCCGTCATGTGGAGCTGGCCGATCCGGACATTCTTGTGCTGATGGGCAATACACCCTGTCTGGGGGTGCTGGGCCGCAAAGGCATCACCCGGCTGCGCGGCCAGTGGGTTGAGGCGTTTGGCCGGCCGGCGCTGCCGATTGTGCCACCGGCGCAACTGATGAATAAACCTTTGGCCAAACGCGATGCCTGGGCGGATCTGCTCAGCTTGCAGGCGAAATTACACGGGCGGGACTGATGGTAGACTGGATAACTTTGCTGGCGTTTGTGCCGGCAGCACTGGCGCTGAACCTGACGCCCGGCGCGGATATGATGTTTTGCCTCGGGCAGGGCGTGCGCTCGGGCGGTCGTGCGGCCGTGGCGGCCAGTGCCGGTGTCTCGGCCGGCTCCATGGTGCATGTGATGATTGCGGGTCTTGGGTTGGGGGCGGTGATTGCCAGTATGCCCTGGATGCTGGACGCGATCCGCTGGCTCGGCGTGGCCTATCTGCTGTGGCTGGCGCGGGGCGCGCTGCGCGCGGGACCGCTGAACGCGCGGACGGCGGGCAAAAATGCTGCCGGACTGGCGCAGTCATTTCGCGAAGGCGCACTGGTCAATCTGAGCAATCCCAAGGTGATCCTGTTTGTGCTGGCGTTTTTGCCGCAGTTCATTGATCCGGCGCGGGGTTCCGTTCTGGGCCAGTTTATGATCCTTGGAGTGGTGATTTCGCTGGGCGGCTTTGTCATCAACGGTGCGGTCGGTCTTGGGGCTGGTGGCCTGGGCAGCCGGCTGGCGGCGTCACGCAGATTTGCCCGTGGGCTCGGTTATGCCTCGGCGACAATCTTTACCGCGCTGGCCCTGCGGCTGGCGCTTGTTCAACGGGGATAAAGATGGGCCGGATTGACGAAAACAAAGAATTTATCCCGGTGCGGATCGCGGTTCTGACCGTGTCTGACAGCCGCAGCCTCAACGACGACCGCTCTGGTGATGTGCTGGTGGGGCGCATTGAGGCCGCCGGGCACATCCTGGCCGCGCGAATGATCCTGAAGGATGAGCGCGCGGACATCGCCGCCCAGCTGCGGGCCTGGTCGCTGGATCCGGAGATTGACTGCATCATATCCACCGGCGGCACCGGGCTGACCGGGCGGGACGTCACGGTTGAGGCCCACCGGGATGTCTATGAGAAAGAAATCGAAGCGTTCGGTACTGTTTTCACCATCATATCGATGAAAAAGATCGGCACCAGCGCGGTGCAGAGCCGAGCCACCGGCGGCGTCGCCAACGGCACCTATATGTTTGCATTGCCGGGCTCGCCAGGCGCTTGCAAAGATGCCTGGGATGAACTTCTCGTGATGCAACTGGACTATCGTCACCAGCCCTGCAACTTTGTCGAAATCTTTCCGCGGCTGGACGAACATAAGCGTCGAAAATAATTCGACGGAATTCAAAAGCCAGGGCGTATAATGGCGGGTGGCAGTAAGTTCTTGCCGCCTGGCAGTGCCGCTGTGCGGATTGTGAACTGAGGCCAGTCAGGAAAGTTTTAGGATATGGGATTTCTACGCCGCTCGCTTATGGGGCTTTTTTTATTGGCGGCCACCGTCGGCATATTAACGCTGGCAGTGCAGAATTTCTATGCTGCGGTGCAGGAACGCAACGCGCGTGAAGGCCGCTCGCGCCCGGTGCGCGAGCGGGTGTTTGCAGTGAATGTTGTGACGGTAGTACCCGGCGACGTTGTGCCGGTTCTGACCAGTTTTGGCGAGATCAGGTCGCGGCGCACCCTGGATGTGCGGGCGCCGTCGGGCGGCACTCTGGTCGAGCTGGCAACGGCTTTTGAAGAGGGCGGCGTGGTGCGCGCCGGGGATCTGCTGGTGCGGATCGACCCGCGCGATGCGCAAGACGCGCTGGAAGTGGCACAGGCCGATCTGAGCGAATCGGAGGCAGCGGTGCGCGATGCAGAGCGTTCACTGGTGATCAGTCGGGATGATCTGGAGAGCGCCCGCAGCCAGGAAAAGCTGCGCGCCAATGCATTGCAGCGACAGCGTGATCTGCGGGCCCGGGGCGTGGGCACTGATTCCGCGGTGGAAACTGCGGAACTGGCAGAAGCGACGGCCGGTCAAGCCATCCTGTCCAAACGCCAGGCAGTGGCGAGCGCGCAGACCCGGCTGGACCAGGCGCAGACCGGCTTGCTGCGCGGGCGCATAGCGCTGGCGGATGCGGAACGCGCGCTGGATGACACGGAAATCCGCGCTGGTTTTTCCGGCACGCTGTCGGGTGTCTCCGTGGTGCAGGGCGGCAGGGTCAACGCTGGCGAACAGATTGCGCAGCTGATTGATCCGACGGCGCTGGAGGTCAGTTTCCGGGTCTCGACAAGCGCCTATTCTCGGTTGCTGGATGCGGCGGGCGGGCTGACGGGCGCGGCGGTCACTGTGTCGCTCGATACCGGGGACAGTGAGATGCAGACCCGGGGTGTTGTCAGCCGGGAGAGTGCCGGCGTCGCCGAAGGGCAGACCGGGCGCTTGTTGTTTGCGCGTATGGACGAGGCGGCAGGCTTCCGCCCTGGTGATTTTGTCGCCATCATGATTGATGAGCCGGTGCTGCGTCAGGTGGCGCTGGTGCCAGCCTCGGCGGTGGATGCTTCCGGACGCGTGCTGGTGCTGGATGACGAGGCGCGGCTGGACTCTTTCACCGTGCAGATCCTGCGTCGTCAGGGAGATCAGGTGCTGATCCGGGCGCCAGGTCTGAGCGGACGCGATATCGTGGCCCAGCGCACGCCTTTGCTGGGCGCCGGCATCAAGGTGCGGCGACTGAACGCTGACGCCCCCGACCCGCCGGCCGAGCCGCCGCTGTCGGATGAGGAACGCGCCGCGATGATTGCCTTTGTCGAGGCCAACAAAAATATGCCTGCAGATGCCAGAGAGCGCATTCTGAAACAATTGCGCCAACCTGAGGTGCCGCAACAGATGCTGGCGCGTCTGCGCGGCCGGATGGGGGGCTGATCCATGCGGGGTATTCTGTCTTATTTCATCCGTCACGGCACTGTCGCCAATCTGTTGCTGGTGGTTCTTCTGGTGGCGGGCGCAATCACCGCGCCGCGGATGCGGGCCCAGTTTTTCCCGGATGTGGTGGTCGATGATATTTCGGTTTCGATCGCATGGGACGGGGCCGGGGCCGAGGATGTGGACCGCGCCATCGTGCAGATTCTGGAGCCGGCTTTGCTGGCGGTGGAAGGCGTCACCAGCAGTGCGGCGACCTCGCGCGAAGGCCGGGCCAGGATCAGCCTGGAGTTTGAGCCTGGCTGGGATATGGCGCGTGCCTCGGATGATGTGCAATCGGCGGTCGAGGGGGTCAGCAACCTGCCGGACGACGCGGACGAGCCTTCGGTGAACCGCGGCCGCTGGCGCGACACGGTCACCGATGTGGTCATCACCGGCCCGGTGGCGGTCGATCAGCTCAGCCTGTTTGCCGATGAGTTTACCACCCGCCTGTTTCAGATCGGGGTGACCCGCGCCACGATCATCGGCGTGGTCGCGCCCGAGACCATTGTTGAGGTGGCGGCGCTGTCCCTGATCCGCAACGATGTGAGCATGGCGGATATTGCCGCCGCCATCGCGGAGGAGGCAGAGGCTGATCCCGCTGGCGATGTCGGCGCGGCCGGCGCCCGGGTGCGCACCGGTGTAGCCAAGCGTTCTGCACCGCAGATTGAGGCGATTGTTTTGCGCCCCAACCCGGACGGCTCGACCCTGACAATCGGCGATGTCGCCGAGGTGCGGGTCGCCGGCATTGACCGGGAACGCGCCTTTTTTGTCGGCAGTGAGCCGGCGATGTCTGTCAATGTTTCGCGCTCTGCGGCGGGGGACGCGATCCGCATTCAGGCCCAGGTGGAAGAGGTCGTGGCCTTGATGTCCAGCACCTTGCCTGAAGGCGTAACGATGGAGCTGATCCGCACCCGCTCAGAGGCGATCTCCGGGCGGCTGAATGTGCTGCTGAGCAACGCCGCCCTCGGGCTGGTGCTGGTGGTTGTGCTGTTGTTCCTGTTTCTCAACGCGCGCACGGCGCTCTGGGTGGCGGCGGGCATTCCGGTATCCTTAACCGCCGCGATTTCGCTGATGTATTTCGCCGGTATGACCATCAATATGATCTCGCTGTTTGCGCTGATTATCACCCTGGGCATCGTGGTGGATGATGCCATCGTGGTGGGGGAGCATGTGGATTTCCGCGTGCGCCGGCTGGGCGAATCCGCGGTTGAGGCGGCTGAAAACGCTGCTGTGCGGATGTTTTCACCGGTGTTTGCCGCCACTATCACTACGATCATTGCCTTTTTCGGTCTGGTGGCGATTGGCGGGCGTTTTGGCGATCTGATTCTTGATCTGCCGCTTACGGTGATCCTGGTGCTGACCGCCTCATTGATTGAGTGCTTCCTGATCCTGCCCAATCACATGGCCCACGCACTAAGCGCTTCTGGCAGGGGCCACTGGTATGATGCGCCCAGCCGGGTGGTGAACCGCGGGTTTGGCTGGTTTCGGGACAATTTGTTCCGCCGGGCGATGGCCTGGGTGATCTGGGCACGCTACCCGGTGCTTGCGGGGTCAATCCTGCTGCTGTCGAGCCAGGTGGCGCTGGTGGTGCGCGGTGATGTGCAATGGCGCTTCTTCAGCCCGCCGGAGCGCAGTACTATTTCGGGGAATTTTGCCATGGCGCCAGGGGCCGGGCGCGCGGACACCCGCGAGATGCTGGGTGAAATGCAGCGGGCAGTGGAGGCGGTCGGTGTTTCCTTTGAACAGGAATACGGCGACAATCCGGTGCTTTATGTGCTGGCGCAGATCGGCGGCGGCACCGGGCGGTCCCTGTCCGGGGCCGACAGCAAGGATCTGGATCAGCTGGGCGCAATTTCGATCGAGCTCACGGACGCGGATCAGCGCTCCTACGGCGTGTCTGATTTTGTCGCCCGTCTGCAGGACGAGGTGGTGCGCCATCCGCTGGCGGAGACCGTAAGCTTCCGCCGCACCCATGCCGGTCCCGGGGGCGATGCGATTGATATTGAACTGTCGGGCTCTTCTGCGTCGGTGTTGAAAGCGGCGGCGGAGGATATCAAAACCAGCCTGTCGCAATATGGCGAGGTTTCGGCACTGGAAGACAGCCTGGCTTATGACAAAGATGAGCTGGTGCTGGAGCTGACGCCGCAGGGCCAGGCGCTTGGCTTTTCCATTGACGGTATCGGGCGGGTGTTGCGCAACCGGCTGAACGGGATTGAAGCGGCGACCTATCCGGACGGACGGCGTTCGGCTGCGATCCGGGTTGAGCTGCCTGCCAGTGAACTGACCGCAGATTTCATCGAGCGCAGCCAGCTGCGTTCGCCGGGCGGGGCCTATGTGGCGCTGTCAGACATCGTGTCGGTCAGCACCAGCCAGGGCTTTTCCACTGTGCGGCGTGAAAACGGCATCCGGCTGGTCAATGTGACCGGAGACCTGGACGATGAGGACGCCGAGCGCGCGGCGCAGATCATGCAGGACGTTGAAGAGGCGCTGCTGCCGCGCATTGCTGAGGAATACGGTGTGACCTGGGCGCTTGCCGGTCTGGCCGAGCAGGAAAACCGGTTTCTCAGTGACGCGTTGTTGGGGCTGGGCCTGGCGCTGGTGGGGATTTTCCTGACCCTGGCGTGGATTTTCGGCAGCTGGACCCGGCCGCTTGTGGTGATGGCGATCATCCCGTTTGGGCTGGTCGGGGCGATCTTTGGCCATGCGTACTGGGGCGTGCCCTTGTCGATGTTCTCCGTGGTGGGGCTGATCGGGATGACCGGGATTATCATCAATGATTCCATTGTTCTGGTGACCACCATTGATGAATACGCCCATGAACGCGGCCTGATCCCGGCGATCATTGACGGCGCGGCAGACCGGCTGCGTCCGGTGATGCTGACCACCATGACCACAGTGCTGGGGCTGGGGCCGTTGCTCTATGAACGCTCGGCGGATGCGCAATTTCTGAAACCGACGGTGATTACCCTGGCCTACGGGCTTGGCTTTGGTCTGGTGCTGGTGCTGCTGGTGGTGCCCTCGCTGATGGCGATTCAGCTGGATGCGGGCAAGCTGATGCGGGCGCTGCGCCGGGTCGCCAGCCATCCGGCACGCAGCGGTATTGCGGGTGTGGCGGTCTGGGCTGCGGGCCTCTGCATGGCGCTGTTGTTCGCGGTGACGCTGGGATCCGCAGTGATGCAACAGGCGGATATCACCGCGGCGCTGGGGCAGTTCGTGGCAGGTGCCGGGGCGATCGCAATCGTGTTTTATGTGCTGGGGGGGCTAGTGCTGCGCTTGCGGCGTTAGCGGCCCAGGCGGGTTTAACTGCGCTCACGTGGGCAACTGTCCTGACGGCTTAACAGCCCCGACGGGAGAGTTGCCCTCACGCGTCTAGCCCCCTTTGCAGCCCTTGATGTCCACCGCGCCCTTTTCGCCGATCACAGTGATGCGCAGCGTCGAGCGGTCCAGCGAAAATGGCGCCTGGCCGGGCGGCACCAGTTCGGTTTCTGCGCTCAGCCGGCCGCCCTGGCGTGTAGTGCTGGCTTCTGCGATCCAGATCTCGCGGTCGGGCAGCTCAAACACAGTGATCTCGTCGCCTCCCAGCGCCGGCATATCGAGCTCCGCGCGCAGACGCAGCCCGTCCTCAATGGGAGTGGCGCGGCAGGTCACATTGCGCACACCGGCCGCGGCCGCACTTGCGGGACCCCGGGCCAGCGCCTGGCGGATGCGGGTGTCTGGCGTGGTGACATCGGTGGGCAAGATTTGCTGCAGGGTGACCGTCAGCGGCAGGCAGATGTCATAACAAACGCCCATCACCACGGTCACATCCAGCCGGATCGGCGCGCCGGGATCCCGGGGGCGCAGTTCCAGCGGCAGCAGTAATTCGTTTTTGTAGCCAAGCGAGCGCAGCCCGAAATTTTCAAACGCTTTGGGGGCCGGCCAGCGTGGGGTGGCGGAGGCCAGGTTTTGCGATCCGCTCCAGTCAAACCCGGGGGGGATCCCCGCCTGGCCCGGTGAACGCCAGTAAGTTTTCCAGCCCGGAGCAAGCCGCACCCGCAGCGCGGCCATATGAACGCCGTCGGCACGTCGCCAGCCGGGCAGCAGGTCCACTTGTGCCATTTCAGAGGCCTCCACCGCGTCACCCGCAACTTGCGAAATGGCCGGGGCGGCAGTGGCAAAAGCGGCAAAAACTGCCAGGACGAAGGACGGGAGACCGGAAAAAATACGCATGGGCCACAACATAGGCGCTTTGGTACGCAGAGGGAATGATATTTGGCAGAGAGTTTTTCCGGATCGCAACCGGTGGCTCTTGCGCCCGGCGGGCCGCAGCGCCATGGTGAGGATATGAACCCGATTGAAGTTTCCTCCGACCTGACCGGAAAATTACTGATCGCCATGCCGGGCATGGGCGACCCCAGATTCGAGACTTCGGTGGTCTTTCTCTGCGCCCATTCTGACGAGGGTGCGATGGGGTTGATGATCAATAAGCCCGCAGACGGTTTGGATATTACCGATGTACTGGCCCAGCTGGACATCGAACCGGGCCAGGGAGATTACCGCTCTGACGTCCATTTTGGCGGCCCGGTTGAACACCGGCGCGGATTTGTGCTGCATTCACCGGACCGCACCTATGAGGCGGCGACGCTGGAAGTGGACACGCGGTTTGCAATGACAGCGTCCCGCGAGGTGCTGGATGATATGGTGCAGGGCACCGGGCCGCATCAGACGCTGCTGGCGCTTGGCTATGCCGGCTGGGGGCCGGGGCAGCTTGAGGATGAGATCGGTGAAAATGCCTGGCTGACCTGTGATGCGAAGCCCGAGATCGTATTTGACGCCGAAGATGGTGGCAAATGGGAAGCGGCGGTGCGCTCGCTTGGCATCGAGCCGCTGATGCTGTCTGGCAAAGCCGGCCACGCCTGAAACGCCCGGCACATTCAGGCGCCCGGCACATCTAAACGATTGCCGCTCCGGTACGCTGCCACTCCAGCCCCGAACTCCGCCGGGTTCCATCGAAGTGCCGGGCCCGCTGAGCCTGCGCACTTAGCCACTGAGACAGCACAATACGTCCAATCCTGCGCGCGATCCGAGAAATTCGGGAGGCGGTCCGGTCCGGACTATGGCAGTCTTCACCAGCCCAATTCTCACTGTGCAGTTCGCATCGTGCCAGTCGTGACCGTGCCAGTCCTGTCGAGTGGGTCCTGACATGGAAGCCGTCATGGTACAGGCCGGATCAGGCCTGCCGGTGCCGGGTTCGGACACCGCTGAAGCAGTTGTTTCGCGGCCGGACCCCTATGGGGCGTCTGGTAAGAGTTAGTCGCGGGGCGCGGCGGCGCGGCGCAACCGGTCATTGATCGCAACGCCGAGACCATGCTCCGGCACCGGGGACACCGCAATTTTACCCACGCCGCTGGCATCCAGCTGGCGCAGCGCGTGAAACAGGTTGGCCGCCGCTTCCACCAGATCGCCCGACGCGGACAGGTTCAGCGCTGCCTCTACCGGGCCAAAGCCAAGCAGGGTCTCATCCGCCTCAGGTGTGGTGACGTTCAGGCGTACCGGCGCATTGGGCGCATAATGTGACGTCAGCTGTCCTGGCGCGCTGGGGGTGGTTTCCGTGGTGCCTGTGACGCCCGCCAGCGGGGTGCCCAGGCAGGCTTCAATCGCCTCCGCAGGCAGCCCGCCGGGACGCAGCAGCCCAGGCGCGGGGGCGAAACCGATGATGGTGCTTTCCAGCCCGACACCGCAGGGCCCGCCATCCAGCACCGCATCGATCCGGCTTTCCAACCCGTCAATCACATGTTGGGCACGGGTGGGGCTTATGCGTCCCGAGGGATTGGCAGAAGGACCGGCGACAGGGCTGCCGAATGCGTTCAGAAGCTTTACTGCCAGCGGATGTTCCGGCACCCGGATGGCGATGGTATTAAGCCCGGCAGAGACCAGCGGTGAAATGCCGGCATCCGGGCGCAGCGGCAGCACCAGTGTCAGCGGGCCGGGCCAGAACGCCTGGGCCAGCGCCGCTGCATCATGGTCAAAGATGGCAATCTCACGCGCGGCCTCAAGATCGGGCAGGTGCACGATCAGCGGGTTAAAGCCAGGGCGGCCCTTGGCTTCAAAGATCCGCGCCACTGCGGTATCATTGCGCGCGTCACCGCCAAGCCCGTAGACCGTTTCGGTGGGAAAAGCGACAAGCCCGCCCTGCGCCAGAATTCCGGCGGCCCGGCTGACATCTGCATCGCTGTCGCTCAGGTGTTGAAACTTGCTCATAGTGTGACGCTGCGTCCGTGTTGGTTGCGCTTTAACCCTAATCTAGGGTCAGCGTTGAAACGAGAGAAGTGAATAGTCGCTTGCCTGGCATTTGCCAAGCCGGCGCGTGGAGGAAGTTATGAGCTATCGGGCCCCGGTTGCAGAGTTTCAATTTCTGTTTGACCATATTGTTGATCTGAATCAGGTGGCGCAGACCGACCGGTTTTCTGAGGCAACCTCTGATGTTATCGCTGCGATCCTCGCTGAGGCGGGCAAGCTGTGTGACGAGGTGATGGCGCCGCTGAACCGGGTGGGGGATCTGAACCCGGCCCGGCTTGAAAACGGGGTGGTGCGCAGTTCTCCTGGATTTGCCGAGGCGTTCCGCGCCATTGCCGACGGCGGCTGGATTGGCATGTCAGCGGATCCGGAGTACGGCGGCATGGGGCTGCCAATGAGCCTGACCACCGCGATGAATGACATGATGTCTGGCGCATGTCTGGCGCTGCAACTGTGTCCGCTGCTGACCCAGGGCCAGATCGAGGCGTTGCAGCATCACGCGTCTGATGCCCTTAAAGAGACCTATCTGCCCAAGCTGATTTCCGGCGAATGGTCCGGCACGATGAACCTGACCGAGCCTCAGGCCGGCTCCGACGTGGGCGCGTTGCGCACCAAAGCCGAACCTCTGGGGGACGGCAGCTACAAGATCACAGGCGATAAGATCTTTATCACCTGGGGCGACAGCGACATGGTCGACAATGTCTGCCACCTGGTGCTGGCACGCCTGCCGGACGGGGTGGCGGGCCCCAAAGGCATCAGCCTGTTCATGGTGCCCCGCCATATCCCTGATGAGGCGGGGAAACCCGGGGTTGCCAATACGCTGAGGGTGGCGAGCCTTGAGCATAAAATGGGCATTCACGGCTCGCCCACTGCGGTGATGCGGTTTGACGGCGCCACCGGCTGGCTGGTGGGCGAAGAACACAATGGCATGGCCTGTATGTTCACCATGATGAACAACGCCCGTCTTGGCGTCGGCATTCAGGGCGTGGGGATTGCTGATGCGGCCTACCAACATGCGCTGAGCTATGCACAGGAGCGCAAACAGGGCCGCACCGCCGTCAAAGGCGGCAGCGGCAACATTATTGACCACGCCGATGTGCGCCGCATGCTGGCTGCGATGAAAGCGGATATCTTTGCCGCCCGCGCCATCAGCATGGCCTGTGCGGTCGCCATCGATATGAGCAGCGCAACCGGGGCGGAAGAATACAAAACCCGGGCGGCGTTTCTGACCCCGATTGCCAAAGCTTTCGGCACCGATGTCGGGCTGGAAGTAGCCAACCAGGGCGTATTGGTGCATGGCGGTATGGGCTATATTGAGGAGACCGGCGCCGCACAGTATTGCCGCGATGTGCGCATCACTTCGATCTATGAAGGCACCAATGGCATTCAGGCGATGGATCTGGTGGCGCGCAAGCTGATGGATGGCGGCGAGGCGGCCTATCGTTTGCTGAGCGAGATTGAAAACGCCGCTCAGGACAGCCGCGCCACCCTGCCGGCACTGGCGCAATCGGTCTGGGAGGCGGCAGAAACTCTGCGCGAAGCCACCGAGTGGCTGGTGGCACAGGGCGATCTGAACGACCGGTTTGCCGGGGCGGTGCCTTATCTGCGCGCCTTTGCCCGGGTGCTGGGCGGGCATTATCACCTGAAAGCGGCGATGGTGGAGCGTGGCGACGGACCGCGCACGCGCCTGGCCGCGTTTTATATCAACCGTCTGATGCCGGAATATGCGTCGCAACTGGCCCATGCCCGTCAGGGTTCTGCAGGGCTGTATGCACTGAGTGATGCGGATCTGGCCGCACAATGAACGCACCGATGAAAAACCCGTTTGAAACCGCGCCGGCCAATGGTGAAGCAACCGAAGTCGCGCCGGATGTGTTCTGGATCCGGATGCCGATGCCGATGGTGCTGGACCATGTCAATTGTTACGCGCTGGCGGATCACGATGGCTGGACCATTGTGGACACCGGGCTGGGCACCAAAAAGACCCGGGCGCTGTGGACGTCACTGCTGAGCGAGGGCGCGCTGTCACATCTGCCGGTGGCGCGGGTGTTGCTGACCCATCACCATCCGGACCATGTGGGTCTGGCGGGCTGGTTCGTTGAGGAACATGGCGCCGAGCTGATCACCACCCGCACCGCCTATCTGATGGCGCGCATGTTGGTGCTGGACGAGCAGGAACGCCCCACCCGCCAGATGGAAGCCTATTGGCGCAGCGCCGGCATGGATGCTGACATCCTGCAGCAGCGTCTGAATGAGCGGCCGTTTAATTTTGCCGATGTTGTTGATCCGATTCCGCTGGGCTTCCGGCGTATCCGCGAAGGGTCTGAATTGCGGCTGGCCGGGCGGGACTGGGTGGTGCGCATCGGCAATGGTCACGCGCCGGAACATGCGACTCTGTGGTCTGAGAGCGGCGATATCGTGCTGGGCGGCGATCAGTTGCTGGCGACAATCTCGCCCAATCTTGGGGTGCATGCGACCGAGCCGGACGCCGATCCGGTGGGCGAGTGGATTGAGAGTTGTGAGGCGCTGAAACCCTATGCCAACGACAGCCAGCTGGTGCTGCCGGGCCATAAGCTGCCCTTTACCGGCCTGCCAGCGCGGCTGAGCGCATTGATTGAGAATCACCACAGCGCGCTGGAGCGGCTGGAAGCGTGGTTACAGGAGCCCCATACCGCCTGCGCTTGTTTTCCGATCCTGTTCAAACGTAAGATCGGAGCCGGGGAATATGGGTTGGCGATGGTCGAAGCGGTGGCCCATCTGAACCACCTGTATCAGGCGGGCCGGATCACCCGTCGCCGCAACGATGACGGCGCCTGGATCTGGCAAGCCGGTTCTGTGAACTGAGAGGTGTCGTTGTGAGTGAAGACATAAAAACCACTGCCGAAGCGCTTGAGTCCGCGGCGCTGCAGTCCCACGCCCGTGCGGTGCATTGTGATCCGGACGCGCCGGCTTCCGTGGAACAGCAGCCGCTGCCCGAGGTAATCCGGCGCAAGCCGGTCGGCCAGAAAAGCCCGGCAGAATGGGCCTATGAGCGGCTGGTGCTCTATATCAAAAACTTTGAGGAGCAGCTGGACAACAGCCATGAGATTGCCATTGGTTTTACCGGCTCCAGCAGCGGTGTGATGCGCATCGAGGGTATCGGATTTTTTGACCCCGATATTGTGACCTTTTACGGCACCGATGATCATGGCTCCAGAACCCAGTTGATCCAGCATGTGACGCAGCTGAATGTGATGCTGCGCGCCCTGCCGATTGTGCAGGAACAGGTCAAAGCAAACCGCATTGGATTCCGCCTGGTGGCGGATCTTGAAAACACCGAAGCCACCGAAATCATCTGAGCAGGTGACAGCGGCACAGGAATCGTCTAATTCGGGTTTTGACACTTAGAAACCTCAGCCTTCCGGAGATATCACATGGCAGAGCACAAGCACGGTTCAATGGACACGTCTGTTCAGGAACAATCTTTTAGCAATTTCATCCGATACTCCTCCTATGTCGGGGCGTTCTCCATCGGAGTGTTGATCTTCCTGGCGATTTTCAACAGCTGATACAGCACACCTGAGCGGAGCATCGCCATGAAGAGAGTCTGTCGGATTGTTTTGTGGCTGCTGCTTCCGCTGGTGCTGAGCGCCTGTGGCGCGGCAGAATCAAGGTGGGCGCCTGACTTGGAAGTTGCCCGTGCAGCCTATGTCGATGACGGGCCGCCCACCCTGACCCTTTACACTGTGATGAAAAAAACTGGCGGCGTCGGTGCCCATTCCGGCCTGATGGTGAACGGGTCGCAGCGCATCATGTTTGATCCGGCGGGCACGTTCAAACACCCGCATCTGCCGGAACGTAATGACGTGATTTTTGGCATGAGCGACCGGGCGGTGGAATTCTATATCGATTACCACGCCCGCGAGACCTATGACGTGATCGAACAGATCATTCCGGTCAGCCGCGAAGTGGCTCTTCTGGCGCAGCAGAAAGTGATGTCTTATGGCGCGGTGCCCAAAGGGTTCTGCAACAAAAGCATCACCGCAATCCTGCGCACTCTGCCCGGCTTTGAAGACGTGCCGACGGGCTGGTTCCCGCGCAAAACCATGGAATATTTCGCCTCCCGCCCCGGGGTGACAACGCGGCGCATTGTGGATGACAGCCCGGACGACAATACCGGCATGATCGCGGCGCCCAACCTGTTGCGGGCTCAGCAGTTGCGAAATCCTCTGCTGCTGTCCTGACATCCAGGTCAGGGCTGGTTGATCCTGCAGCTCTGGCGAGATTTCTGCGATGTATCAGAAGTTTGGCATGCGATGGCCCTAGTGGTTCTGTGGCCCGGCGCGCCGGGCCACTGATGTGAAGCGGCATCTGCGTCCTCTGAGTGTGACGATTTTTCTGTGTGATGACGTCACAGAGTCTAGAAAATGAACCACATTCCCCGCAGCCCCGTTCCTGATCAGACAAAATTCTGTCAAATCAGAGATGCAGGATTAATGGGCCCCGGCCCTAATTCAGAACCCAGCCGGTCGCATAAAAAACGAGACCACCGGCAGCGACGGCAACAATCATGTTCTTGCTGTAGACACCGGCTGCAATCGCCACGGCCGCACCGGCCAGGGTCGCAGGGTCATAACCGCCATCGACTCCGTTGGGCCAGATCACTTTCGGCGCCACCAGACCCGGCAACACCGCCACTGGCGTATAGCGCAGCATGCGCAGCGCCCAGGGTGGAAACTGGCGGTCTCCGATCAGGCCAAAGAATGAATAGCGGATCAGAAATGTTCCCACGCCCAGCACCGCAATAATCATCCAAATGTTGAAGCTGCTCATGTCTGCGCCCTTTTCTGTGTCCAGAGTTCCACCTGAGAGCCGACAACGAGCGCAACCAGTGCTGCAACCAGAAGCCCGGATCCGTAGGGCAGAAACGCAAACACCAGGCTGAGACAGACAGACGTAAGTGCCGCCGCCACATGGGCCAGTGTTTTCAACGCAGGGGCCACCATGGACAGAAACATCAGCGGCACGATGAAATCCAGCTGCAGATCCGCCGGGATTGCCTCGCCGAGGATCGCACCCGACAACGTGCTGGCATACCACAGGGTCACCACCGGGGCCGCCACGCCAAAATAATAGCTCAGTTTGTCGGAAGTGCTCATTTCCGGGTTGCGGTCAAACCGGTCCATTGCCAGCGCATAGGACTGATCGACCAGGACATAGGCCGCCAGCACTCGCTGCCAGAACGTCGCCGGACCGAAATGAGGCGTCAGCGAGGCGGAATACATCGCCATGCGCAGGTTGATTGCGAGCGAGGTGATCAGGATAATCAGCGTGGGTGTATTGTCTGCCATCAGCTGCAGCGCCGCCAGTTGGGCAGAGCCGGCGATGACCAGCACAGAAAACCCCATGATTTCAGCGATATTCAGCCCGGCTTCGGTGCCGATGACCCCAAAAACCATACCGAACGGGACGATCATCACCACAAATGGCAGCCCGTCGCGAAAGCCTTTGCGCCAGGATGAATTGGAAGTGGAAGAAGCCATGAGCAGCGCCTACTATAGATCAACAGAGCGCATCGATAGCCAATCAGTGAAAGACCTTCAAATGATAAATCATGATGGCCACTCATCATCATCATTGTTGCTTGCCCCTGAACCGGGGCGTGCCGGGCTGACGCGCGCGGTGGAAGGCTATGACCAGACCGGCAGCCTGATCCGTATCCCGGTGGTGGAAGAACGGCCGTTGACGATCTTTCTCAACGGCCAGGAGATTGTCACTGCAATGACCATTGGCGATTACCCGGAATACCTGGCGCTGGGGTTTCTGCGCAACCAGGGCATGTTGTCGCTGCAGGAGACTGTCAAAGCGGTGGACTATGATGAAGATCTGGAAACCGTGGTGGTGCGGACGGACAGCCAGACGAACTATGAGGAAAAGCTGAAGAAAAAGACCCGCACGTCGGGCTGCGCCGTGGGCACGGTGTTTGGCGATATGATGGAAGGGATTGAGGATCTGGTGCTGCCGGAGGCCGAGATCCGCACCTCCTGGCTTTACGGGCTGAGCCACCAGATCAACCGAATCCCCAGCCTCTATCTGGAAGCGGGTGCCATTCACGGCTCGGTGCTGTGTCACCGGGATCAGCCGCTGGTCTATATGGAAGATGTCGGGCGCCACAATGCGGTCGACAAAATCGCCGGCTGGATGTTGTCAGAGCAGGTCGATGGCGCCGATAAGATTATGTATACCACCGGCCGGCTGACCTCGGAAATGGTAATCAAATGCGCCAATATGGGCATTCCGGTGCTGGCGTCTCGCTCGGGCTTTACCGCCTGGGGCGTGGATATTGCGCGCCAGGTCGGGCTGACCCTGATCGGGCGCATGCGCGGGCAGCGATTTGTCTGTCTGGCGGGTGAAGACCGCCTGATCCGCGACATCGATCCGTCTCAGGTGCCGGCGGATACCGGCAAAAAACGCAGGACATCAGCGGAATGAAAATATTAGGAGTGATTCTGGCCGGCGGCCAGGCCAGACGTATGGGCGGCGGGGACAAAGGCTTGCTGCCACTGGCGGGCAAGCCGATCCTGAGCCATGTGCTGGAACGGCTGGAGCCGCAGGTGGAAGCGGTGGCGCTCAATGCCAATGGCGATGCGACGCGGTTTGCCCACTACGGCCTGCCGGTGATCTCTGACAGTATTGACGGTTTTGCCGGGCCGCTGGCCGGGGTGCTGGCCGGGCTTGACTGGGCGGCTGAGCAGGGGGCAGACGCAATCGTGACCGCCGCCGCCGATACGCCGTTTTTCCCCTGTGATCTGCTGCCGGTGCTGCTGCTGGCGGCCGAGTTGGAGGGCACCAATCTGGCCCTGGCCGCCACACCGGATCCGGAGCGCGGTGTCTCGCGGCATCCGACTTTTGGCCTGTGGCCGGTGGCGCTGCGCGAAGATCTGCGACTGGCGCTGGAGGGCGGGCTGCGCAAGGTGGTGCTGTGGACCGACACGCACAACGCGGCAGATGCGCTGTTTCCAAACTGGGATTTTGACCCGTTTTTTAACATCAATACGCCGGAAGACCTGGTGGTGGCCGAGACGATATTACGTGAGGCAGATGCATGAGAATATATGGCGTCGCCGGCTGGAAAAACGCTGGCAAAACCGGGTTGATGGAACGGCTGGTGGCAGAGATCACCGCCCGGGGTTTTACCGTATCTACTGTCAAACACGCCCATCACCGCTTTGACGTGGATCAGCCGGGGCGTGACAGCTACCGCCACCGCGAGGCGGGCGCACGCGAAGTATTGCTGAGCTCCTCCAACCGCTGGGCCCTGATGCACGAGTTGCGTGATGTGGACGAGCCAACGCTGGCGCAGCATCTTACGCGGCTGGAGCCCTGTGATCTGGTGCTGATCGAAGGCTATAAACGCGACGATCATCCCAAGATCGAAGCCCATCGCGCGGAGACTGGCAATCCGCTGATCGCGCCGGATGACCCAACGGTCAGGGCGGTGGCCTCTGATGTGGCGCTGCCGGATCTGTTGATCCCGGTATTTGATCTCGATGACACCATGGCGCTGGCGGATTTTGTCATGCGCGAGGTCGGCCTGATCGCAGCGGGTACCGCCAAGCCGGATATCACGCCGCCCCGTCTGAAAAATGACTGTTTTGCGCTGCCGCCCGGCGTGTCCTGGGTGCCGGTAGACGATGCTCTTGCCCGGCTTCAGGAACGCCTCAGCGTGGTTGTCGGCACTGAAAATATTGCCGCTGATGCTGGGCTCGGCCGGGTGCTGGCAGAACCGGTACTGGCCGCGCGCTCCAATCCGCCTGGGGCCAATTCTGCGGTGGACGGTTATGGATTTGCCCACAGCGCCACCGGCACAGGGCCGCAGCTGTTGCCGCTGGTGGACGGGCGGGCAGCGGCCGGCGTGCCCTTTGCCGGTGCGGTGCCGCAGGGCCAGGCGATCCGTATTCTGACCGGGGCGCTGCTGCCGCCGGGCGTCGATACAGTGGTGCTGCAGGAAGACGTTACTGTGGCCGAAGGTCATGTCGCCTTTGAGGGTGCGGTGCGCCCTGGTGCCAACGCGCGGGCGGCGGGCGAGGACGTGCTGGCCGGAGACATAGCAATCGCGGCGGGGCGCCTGCTGCGCGCGCCGGAAATCGCGCTGGCCCATGCCATCGGAGCTCCCATGGTGCAGGTCCGCAAACGGCTGCGCGTCGGCGTGTTGTCGACCGGCGATGAAATCGTCGCCAGCGGCGCCACCATGTCGGCGGGCAAAACCTATGACGCCAACCGGCCGATGTTGCTGTCTCTGGCGGAAAGCTGGGGCTATGATCCGGTGGACCTCGGCCATGTCACCGACGCACGCGCGCCGTTGCGTGCGGCGCTGGACCGGGGCGCGGCGCAGGCAGACGTGATTCTGGCCTCGGGCGGGGCATCGGCGGGCGCGGAAGACCACGTTTCCGC
>NZ_QOLB01000015.1 GCF_003333265.1 Candidatus Halocynthiibacter alkanivorans | reverse complement strand
TTCCGGTACATCAATGGGTTCTATAACCCTCGACGGCGGCATTCATCGCTTGGTGGAAAAAGCCCCTTGGCCTTCGAACGAAAGGCCGCCTAACATGAGATGAGAGACCGGAACTTTTGCGCGGCAAGTCCAATCGGGTTATCGCGCAATGAATGCCGCCTGACGGATTGATGCCAGCGAGCGTCGCCCTGCTCTCGCCGCAGCGGCGCGCTGGTTCTTTTCCCTGTATTCGCTGGCAGTTCGACTTCCGCCTCTCTGCCCACAGAGCGCAAGTGCCATCCATGTTCTATCGGTATCGCTGTCATAAGCCAGTTGGTGCCAAAGAGTGCGCACGATGTGCGCTCCGGTGCCGACATGCTCATACCAAACGTCCGAGATCCAATCCGCCGTCAACACGGTCTCGCCGCCATCGCGCGAGAACAATGGCGTCCGCGAGCGGCGATCATAAGGGCCGCTTACCAGGAGACCCTGGAAGCAGGATTGCATCAAGTCTCGCCCGATGCCACCCTTCACGGAACCTGTGATGCGCGGGCATGTGATCACGACAGGTAGAATGCTGGCGATTACCCGACGTGCGGACGTGAGAGGCCACGCGTTGCCCTTTAAAATAGACCTCCACGGTCCGCGCGGTAATCCTGGTCCAAAGCGTTTGCTTTAGTAATTGGTGGGGCACCGAGTAATAGTGACGCCCGATATCGACGTGATAATCCAACCCCGCACGGAACTGCTTCCACTCGGCATAAACATAGGGTTCAACGGGCAAAGGTTTGAGGGCGGGTTTGTCCAAGCGCTCATACAGATCCCGGCGACTGGCCCCCAGATGGCGGGTGACTTTGCTATTCAGCTGATCGAGCAAGGGACGGATCGCGGCGTTCAACTCATCTAAACTGAAGAAGCGCTGATTACGGAGACGTGCCATGATCCAGCGCTCAACCATAAGCACCGCGCCCTCCACCTTGGCCTTATCTTTCGGCTTGTGGGGCCGCGCGGGCACGATGGCGGTATCATAGTGGGTCGCCATGTCGGCATATGTACGATTGATCGCCGGATCATAGAAACAGGCCCTGGTCACACCTGCCTTCAGATTGTCGCAGACCACCTGTGCGGGCATCCCGCCGAAGAACTCAAAGGCGCGGACATGGCGGGAAATCCAATCCGGCAAGCTCTGCGTCCAACTCGCCTCAACGTAGGTGTAATTCGACGCACCAAGCGTGGCGACAAAGAGCTGCGCCGTACGCACTTCGCCCGTCTTGGGGCAAACCACGTCAAACGTGGCACCCGCATAATCGACGAACAGTCATTCATCTGCAGGGTGACGCTGCCGCATTACCGGCGACAGTTTCCCCTCCCAGCGAGTATAAAGTTCGCAGTATCGGCTGTAACCATAACCTTCTGGATGAACGGTTCGGTATTCCTCCCAGAGCAGAGAAAGCGTCACTCCTTTCCGGCGCAGTTCTCGATGTAAATACGCCCAGTCTGGTTGGGAAATAGCGCCAAGATCATCACCCTTCCTCTGGGGGAAAAGGCGTGCCTCAAGATCACTGTCGCTGAGACCGACAGGAAGCGGCCAGTCCAGACCGGCCCGATGGGCGCGGCTCAAATATTCCCGCAGGGTTGTGCGACCCACAGATAAACTGGCAGCCATTTCCCTCGTCGACATACCACTCGCACGAAGCCGTAAGGCCTCTCGTATCTTTCGCATCGGCGCTCTCTTCATAAGGGGGCCCATCGTTCAAAAAGAACGACAGAATACCCCGCGTCACGTGAGCCTCACAGCAATGCAAAACAGGCCAGTAAGGGATGGGCGGATGGCCCGGAATCCCCGGGCGGATCAAATCGGAATGGGTGGGCGGATGTAATCGGTACAGGTGGGCGGATCAGCCCGGAATACGCACCCTAAATACAATCTTGCCACCTATAGAGGGTTTTTGCACAAACCCCTCACCACCAATGGCTCCTATTTCGCGTATCGAAAATTCGGCCAGGTCGAGTTTATCAATTTTGTTTTGTAGGGTTTGGCCCAGCCCCTTACGATAGATGTTGATAGCCCGCGAAAATCTTGACTTTGAGGTGGCATTTTGCTACCTATAGGCCAGACCAAGGAGGCAAACATGGCTCAATCAGTAAAGCTTGCCGACGACGTGATGACGCCGGTGCGCCACGAAGCTGAAATACACTGCCGCTCGGTGGCCGGTCAGATCACTCACTGGATCAAGATCGGTCGCGCAATCGAGTACTCCGACGCCTACAACCATGCTCGTGTCACTGCGGCACTGGAAGGCAGGATTGAGACCTCTCAATTGACTGAAGAGGAAGAGACTGTGTGGCTTGATGCCTTTACTGAAAAGATGGGGCAGCCATCCGAGACTGAAGAAACATTCTATGCTCGCCGACAGGTGCTTGGACAAGGGGTCGGCCTCGATGCAGGTGGAAAACTGATATACGCCAAGGATGACACGGCCACATGAAGCCCAGCCTTGTCCTGCTTGCCGGTCCCAATGGAGCAGGCAAGTCTACTCTTTACCAGACCCGCGTTGCGCCCCGCTTCGCGGGTCCTTTTATCAATGCCGACAACATTCAGCGGGATGAACTCAAGAATCCTTCCATGGAAGCCTCCTACGAGGCTGCGAGAATTGCCGCATCCCGCCGGAAAGAAATGCTGGAAGAAGGTCAGAGCTTTGCGACTGAGACGGTCTTCTCCCACCCCTCCAAACTCGAGGTGATCGAGAGCGCCCGGGCACGAGGTTATCTCGTGATAGTCATGCATGTAGGTGTCGACAGTCCCGATCTCTCCGTTGCCAGGGTGAAGAGCCGTAAGGAAGAAGGTGGACATGATGTTCCGGAAGAAAAGATCCGGGAGCGATACGAACGCAGTCAACCTTTCATCCGGAATGCAGTTCTGCACGCCGATCGAGGCATGGTTTTTGACAACTCGCAGATCAATACCCCGCCGCAACAAATGCTGATCTTCGCGCAAGGACGACTGGTCAAATCAGCGCCTTTGCTCCCCCAGTGGATCCTTGGGTGTTATGCCTCCGATCTCGTGATCTGACCTCTCGCCTGGGTTTAGATTTCCCTACCCTCCCGAAGATATATTCAACATCCTCACCATAGCCCCATACAATCCCGGATGCTCCGTGACTGCTATGACCCTTTTCTATGACACCCCTACCCTCCAACCATGCCGACTTCGCCCGTTTTGAAGCAACGGAAACCCTTATTTTATTGATGGTAAGATTCCTTACAATGGCATAGAAACGGTCTCGAAAACCGTTGTGGGTGCAAGCCTACCCAGGGTCCGAATCCCTGTCTCTCCGCCACATTGCGCTCAGTCGCAACCGGGCAACCTATTGATTTAACTGCATAATTCAGCAGATCACCGATCGCACTTTGGGTTCAACATACTGAATTTCTATACAAACCGCTATACTTCGTGCATTACTTGTGCGGCGATTAAGAGGTGGTGACTAAGTATGGCATTCAAGAGACGTGGGAAGAGCCTTTCACTCTATAAGAGGGTGCCAAAGCGTTATGAAAGCGTTGAAACTCGAAAGCTCATCTGGCTCTCCCTTCATACAGACAGCCAATCCGAGGCAGAACAGAAGGCGGGAACCGCCTGGGCGCATCTGATTGATGGGTGGGAAGCCAAGCTGGCCGGGGACACTGCTGAGGCGGAACAGCGGTTTGCCGCCGCACGGAATCTCGCCGCTGCGCGAGGATTCCGGTATCTGCGCGCCGATCACGTCGCGAAGCTAACCACAGAAGACCTGTTGGACCGAATAAACAGCGTGTCTGGTCCCGACGACAATCCGGACTTGATGGAGGCAGAAGCACTTCTGGGCGGCGCCTCACTTCCCGAGATTACTGTTTCGCGAGCACTTGAACTCTATTGGGACTTGGCGCGCGAAAAGACGCTTGGTAAAAGTGTGGATCAACTCCGGAGATGGCAGAATCCGCGAAAGAAGGCAGTTCAGAATTTCATAGACGTCAATGGCGACAAGACCATCTCCCAGATCACTGGCGACGATATGCTTGATTTTCGCGCGTGGTGGTTAGATCGGCTCGAAAACGAAAGGCTGACTCCGAATAGCGCAAACAAGGATTTGATCCACCTTGGCGATGTACTGAAAACCGTAAACAAGATGAAGCGCCTAGGGTTGGTATTGCCCCTGTCCGATATAAGTTTCAAAGAAGGCGAAGCCGCTCAACGCCCACCATTTGAAGACAGTTGGATACGCGGCAAGCTGATTGCACCTAGTGCGCTAGACGGGCTGAACAAAGAGGCAAGGTGCATCCTGTTGGCGATGGTGAACACCGGAGCGCGACCAAGCGAACTGGCAGCGCTGACAGCGGACCAGATACGACTTGACGTAGACTGGCCTCATATTTCCATTGAACCGATAACTCGACAGCTGAAAAGCGCAAGCGCCAAACGGGTCATCCCCCTGTGTGGCGTCAGCCTTGAAGCCATGCGGGAATGCCCGGGCGGGTTTCCACGTTATCGGACAAGCTCTGCTGGCCTGTCCGCAACGGTCAATAAATACCTTCGCGCCCGTGGTCTAATGGAGACGCCTGCGCATTCACTCTATGGCCTAAGACATAGCTTTGAGGATCGACAGTTGGCAGCTGGTGTTGATGAGCGGATCAGGCGCGATTTGATGGGGCATGCGCTGGACCGCGAACGGTATGGTAAGGGTGCAAGCTTGCGTCAGCTGCACGACTTGGTTCAGGCAACCGCCTTGTAGTGAGCACTTGCAGCGCGTGCCCGGCTAATCACATCTCCCTCCGCTTCAAGCATAGCGATCTCACGCTCAAGGCGTTCAAAAATCGGCGCATATGCCAAATTTCTAACGACCAGAACTGCCACCCTACGGTGCGCTTTTCGAAGGTTTTCAAGATCAACACTCATACTCTCCCTATAGCGGGGAGATCACGGGATGCAGAAGAAATGTGTTGCTACATTTCAACACATCAAAGCAAAATACCGAATGGGTTTTGTGATCAACCCCATCCAGCACTCGGCAAGCAATTTGTTCACTAAGCTCCGTGGAGTGAAGTTATGCACAAATACGCCAACGCCTCAGCGCGACCACACCACCTTTTTTTGAGTGCGAAAATGGCATTACAAACTCTCCAAAACCCTGTTTCGCATTGTTATCCAATGATCAATTTCCGTTTTGATATCATGCAACTCTTCCACGCTGGCATCGCCGTTACGAAAATGGAATTGGTTTTGTAAGTTCTGAATCATGTCTTCAATTTTTGACAGTTCGGATCTCCGAGGGGTATTGCCGCGGATACTTTTTTCGTACTCTGAATTCTCCGAAAACTCCTGATGGCTAACGACAGAATTTGATCGCTCCACCTCTCTAAGCCGTCGGGTTCCCTTTTGCTCCCTATCAAACCAACTTGCAGATCTGAGCTCTGCGGCCGCCCGTTTGTTCCGACTGACCGCCGAACCCCAAGAAGCTGCTTCCGCTAACCGGGCGGTGTGTTCTGCCTTAATTTCGCCGATAGTCTTCTCACTGACTTTTGCACCGAGCTGTTTTTCTGAATATTCAAGAAACTTGTTCGGCGTGTATAGTAAGATCTGTTGCCCAGTTACTTCACAAAATTCTCGAACTAATTCTGGGCGAGCTCCAACAGTCTTCCCCGAAGCAATTAGCCACCAATCTTCCTTTTGGTCATCGGTGACCAGGATAATGGATTTATGCTCTGTTTCAGCCATGTTTAACGCCTGCCTCCACAAGATGAAATCGCCAAACTTTGAGCGTTTTTCTAATGAGTTTGCGGGATTTTTATACTTGGACGCGTCCTTGTAGCCGGGAGGAATTTTTTCGTTATACCTCCTCTCTCCCTCCGAATAGAGTTCCTTTAACTCATCCACGGAGAAAGGGCTTCCCACTTTTCCTTCAAAAATCTCAGCGATTTTTTCTTTAATATCATCACGATTGACACGTTCTTCAAGCGCCTTCCTATTGCGCTTCAGTTCTTTCTCAATACCACCCATTGCCGAGGTGAGACTGTCAAAGCTTTTGTCGGAAATGAACGGGTGACCTTTGGCGCTGGACTTGCCGCGCAAAAGTTCCGGTCTCTCATCTCATGTTAGGCGGCCTTTCGTTCGAAGGCCAAGGGGCTTTTTCCACCAAGCGATGAATGCCGCCGTCGAGGGTTATAGAACCCATTGATGTACCGGAA
>NZ_QOLB01000027.1 GCF_003333265.1 Candidatus Halocynthiibacter alkanivorans | reverse complement strand
TTCCGGTACATCAATGGGTTCTATAACCCTCGACGGCGGCATTCATCGCTTGGTGGAAAAAGCCCCTTGGCCTTCGAACGAAAGGCCGCCTAACATGAGATGAGAGACCGGAACTTTTGCGCGGCAAGTCCAATGCGCCAGCAAGGCGTCATGGACCGGCCTTAGTTCATAAGCCGCTTTGCCAACCCAGAACGCCAATGTGGATCGGTCAATATCGACGCCTTGTCGTGCATAGATTTGTGATTGGCGATAGAGCGGCAGGTGATCAGCATATTTAGACACGATCACACTGGCGATGGTTGCCTCAGTCGGCATGCCGCCTTCGATCAGGCGCGGTTTTGCGGGCGCTTGAATGACACCCGCTTCGCACGAGCGACATGCATACTTGGGGCGACGAGTCACAAGGACGCGGAATTGGGCGGGTACGATATCCAGCCGTTCGCTGACGTCTTCCCCGATGATGTGACGCATCGCACCACAGCCGCACGTGACATCTTCTGGTGCAATCACCTTTTCGACGCGCGGCAGATGTTTGGGCAAGACACCGCGACTAACACGAGACTTTGACGCCGCTGTCTTTGGCGGATCAATGGCTTCATCTTCAGCATGGACGACAGCCATGGCCGTCTCAATGTCTTCGAGCGCGAGGTGATATTGATCTGGATTAGCCTTCTCTGACTTCGCGCCATAGAGCGCCCGCTTAAAGTCGGCCAACAGCTTTTCCAGCCGAACGATGCGGTCTTCTTTGCGCTCGATGATGCCATCGCGGTCTAAAAGGGACTGAGACTGTGCGCTCAGTCGTGCATCTGCTGCAGCCAAAAGCGCCTGCAACCTGGCGACATCTGTGGGAAGATCAGAGCGAGAAGTCATGGGCATTTATTACCAAAAACCACGCTGACGTGCCTGCCAAAAACGCCACACGAGTCATTCTGCCGCAGCTGGCGGACGGGTCTCTAATGCCGTCACGCGCCGCCAATCCAGACCTGCGAACAGCGCCTCAAATTGCGCCGGATCAAGCCGCAAAACGCCGTCTTTGATGGCGGGCCATTTGAACACATTCTGCTCAAGTCGCTTGTAGGCCATCACCAAACCTGTGCCATCCCACCAAATCATCTTGAGCCGATCCGCCCGCTTGGCGCGGAACACATAGACCGCACCATCAAACGGCTTCTTTTGCAGATGGCTCTGGACCAAAGCGGCCAAACCATCGTGCCCCTTGCGGAAGTCCACAGGCTTGGTCGCCACAAAGACCTGCACGCCATGCGACGGGTGGATCACAGCGAAGCCACGATCTCGGCAATGCGCACGGCGGCTGTGTCGCCCGCCAAGCGGATCGTAATGTCGCCCTTCATCACATCAAGGGTTCCTGCCAAAGGAGGTGACGGGCAAATCGCATTCAACGCCTTATGTGTTCACCGCATTCGGCGCTGCCTGTGCTTCGTTCACTGAGCCAGGACGATTGTTGATGTTCGATCGATCGGGGGGGCGGACTGTTTCAAGCGCGAGTGTGAGCCCTCCAAATACAGAAACCAAAGAGGCCCAGCGCCAGATCCATTGCGCTGTCAGCCACAACTGCGTTGGAAAAACTTTGCCTATCATGTCGGAGAGGAATTCTTTGCCCTGCCAGCTACCAAAGGCGAATGGAGTAAAACGATCCGGGAATTGGTGCCGCATAGTCAGCAGGAGCAGAAAGTAAGCTCCACGCGAAAAGCAAAGATGGAAAAGTCGATTGTGGCCGCACCAGCCACAATCGACTGCCCGGTGGGGTCCCTTGGACCGCGCCACCGTACCACGCCAGAACCCAACTAGAACCTGGCGCGGATTGGAATTCAAAAGCGGGCGCGCGATTTGCAAAGCGCGCCCGTAAGTTTCAGGAATAAGTGGGCGAAACAATGCCCGGTAACACACACTCTCAAGTCTCACTTTGAGAGTAGGCAGAATGCCACAAACTACAGGCTTGTCAATATACATGCGGCATTCATCTATATTAGATGGGCCTTGGGTAACCACTGACTTAGACGAAAACGTCCCTCGCAGCCCGTAGCCGAACGATCGAGTGGGTGTTTCAAGCATTTGAACCATCCTCACCAAAGATGCGGGCAACCAGCGCCGGCCCCGCCAGCGCGCAGAGGAATTCAGCGTTGGACGGGTATTTCTCCCGCGCCATCATGTCGAGTTTCCAGAAATCCTGGTGTTTGGGGACGGTCTCGCCACGGATCCATTTGCGGACGGTATCGCGGTCCCTGCAGACAACACGGGCAACGGCCTGGCATTGCCGGTGTTCAACCACTTCTCCTGTTACAGTGGCGATGACGAACCGCACGTAATCCACATAGTCGATGTGGTCCTCGATCAGCGCGATTGCTTTTTCCGAAGAAACGCGGAACGGGCTCGTGCCAGTGTCAGGGCATGATGATGATTTGCGCTTGCCACCCAACAGCTTCACTTCTTGGCCCTCACGTCGCCAAAGAAGTGCTCCAATTGAATGTCGAGGTTCCTTTGTCGGGCAAACTCAATAATTGTCACTATGTGGCTCGCAGGAATCGTCCCCCCGGTGCCGCCCTCGGATTTGCGCCACGTCCATCGGTAAACGCTGGTTCGGTGTATGCCGACAATCTTGGCAACTGCTGCTGCGCCGCCCAGAGCTTCAATTATTGTGCTTGCAGGTTTCATAACACACTTCGTAGCGATCATCGCTACGATGCGCAACACTTGTGTAGCGATTTTGGTTACAGAACCTTTCAAGCCAACACGCTATGTTGCGATAAACGCAACTGTCAGGTTTAGATATGCCAGCGACATTAGGACAATGGGTCAATCAAGCACTGCAAGCCTCAGGCAAAAGCCAGGCCCAGTTGGCTGAAGATATGGGCGCCGTACTTCAAGCCCCTATGGACCGCTCCAAAGTCAACAAGATCGTTTTGGACAAGCGGAAGATGAGTGCCGACGAAATGCTTGCGATTTCTGAGATAACCGGTGCTGCACTTCCCAACGAACTTTCGCAGGCCTCGGTTTCAATCGCAGGTAAAGTTGGCGCCGGCGCACTGGTTCCCGTTTTTGACGCCTACGAAAAAGGCGATGGACCTCAGGTCGAGTGCCCCCCTGGGTTAAACCCACATGGGGTGGTCGCTGTTGAAGTGGAGGGTGACAGCATGGAACCGGCGTTTTCCGACGGTGACATCCTGTTTTACACACGCGACAGTGACAACGGTGTGCCCGAAGAAGCTATCGGTGCTAAATGTGTTTGCGAAGACCAGAATGCTATGGGCTGGGTCAAGCAGATCAAGCGCGGTACGGAGCCCGGCCTGTTCAATTTGATATCGCTTAATCCTACTGCCGAAAACCAGCACGATATTAAGCTGAAGTGGGCTGCGCGGGTGCGGCTACATTGGCCCGCGGAACTAGTGAAAAAGATCTGACCACAGACCGATGCATCGACATTTTCAGAGCGCGCGCTGCCGTAACCCTTCATTCACGGCAAGCTCAAGGAACGACCACTGAGCGGACATTGGTTCCTATTGATTGGTGGCACCCAGGGCCGGTTTCGGCCCACTGCGGACTTCTGTCGCCGTGTCAAACGCCGCAGTGTGGCATTCGCATTGCGGACCTTCACGTAGCCGCCCGACAACCGGACAAAACCCGTCACAATTTCAGATAGTGCGCTCCCCTACATGGGTTGGTTGAATGGTGCACTTGTGGCTTCCATGCGCCCACTCAACGGACACTGCTTGCATTATCCAGTGTTAGAGATATTGAACACTTGTTGAAATTTTGATCCACTGGAAGAAACCCATGCGTCTATTACTACTGATGTCTGCACTTACATTGCTTTTCGCAACTCCCGCAACAGCACATGATATCACCAAGGGCACGATTCAAATCATTCACCCTACAATATCACTATCTCCAAAAGGTGCAAAAACTGCTGCGGGCTATATGGCAGTCTCAAATGATGGCAATGCCTCAGACAGATTGATCGGCGTCGAAACTCCTATTGCTAAAGCGGCGAAGATACATACCTCAGAGATGAAAGACGGTGTGGTGCGCATGACGCATGTGCTTTCGCTCGAAGTTCCAGCCGATGACACCGTAGTCCTTGAGCCCGGCGGATTACATTTGATGTTTATGGGGCTCACGACTGTATTGGCTGATGATCAGATGTATCCAGCGACACTGATATTTGAAAAAGCCGGGCCAATTACGATTGAATTCATGATCGATGACACCCGAGATGACCATGGGAACCATTCAGTTAATGAATAAGGCGAAATCTCAAGTACTGCGATAAGAGCGCCTTATTCATTCCACTTGCTTGTGCTCACTAGAAGGCACCCACATTCGAACGGCAATTCACGATAATTGCGGTACATTTGATATTCTAGCGAAGTATTTCTGGAGCCGGGTTATCCTTTGTGGCGTTGCCCCAAGCATGGGCCGCAATGCAGAAAGCAGCCAATATAGGCCCCAACCGGACCGCCGCATCGCAGAAAGAATCCGAGCTTCGCCATTGTCTGAATGTCGGCTTCCTACGCTTACGCCTTCTTAGCTTGCATTTGCAGCGAATGACCGGAATCCACCCTTCTCGCCGAAATGTGCTTGGTGCAGCAATCGGACCACTTCCCTCTGCCATAACTGTCAAGAACGGCCCTGAGCAGCCGTTGGACCTCGGCGCAGCGAATTCACACTTTCAGCCCAAGGCGGTCATCAGATCGATCGACTGACACAGGAAAAGCGGACGTTCTTCGTGACGGAGGCGACTGACCGAATTGCGGGACGAAGCTGCCGTTTGGGTTCGGGATCTGAACGGGAGCAATAGCTATGGCTGCGCTAGGCCCGGCTCACCAATGTTCTCAGCCGCAATGCAGATCACAAAATCAACAAGCTGGTGACGTGAAATTCTGTTGCCAGAGAGTGAACGCGAGGGCGCTTACCTCAAAGGGTCGACAGCCAGGCGTCAATAGCGCCGCTACTGTCACCAACTCCAAGCTGCGCTGCCACCCATTCAGCCATTTCCGGAGTGACATCGGCTTCAGTTACAGGTCCCGCACCAGTCGAATTTATCGCTGCAACAATCGCATCCATCATATCGGCTTCGCTCGTTCCGGCGGTAGCTCCCTCAACTTCGCTTTTCGCGTCCTGCAATGATGCCCAGTCTTCATTCAACCGCGTCATTACTGATTGCGCGTCAGTCACAGCGGCTGCGTCTTCCGCCCATTGTGTATAAGCCGGATCATCAGCCTCGGGTTCGCTGGCCAGCAGGTCTTCCATCTGGGTATCAAGTTCTGCCTGCGCTGTGGACGGATCAGAAGAAATACCCATGTCCGAAGCCATTCTCAGAAAGTCACCAGAAGTTTGAGTATATACACTTTGCACTTTGGCCAGCGCTTCTTTGGCCAGTTCCAGATCCGCACTGGCGGAAACGAAATCACGGAATGCGGCCATCTTTGGGTCAGAGCTGTTCATCAACCCGTTGATGTTGCGTTTCAGGGAATTCAGACCTTTAAGCTCGGATTGAAGATTGCCTTTGGGGGCTCGTTTGGAAGATGACGCCAGCCCTTTACCACCTCCATGAGCCTGACTACTGCCACGTTCACTTGACTTGCTACCGCCACGCCCACCGGACTTTCCACCGCCGCCATTGCCATTGCCATTCCCAGCAGCCCACGCCGCATCCAGACCTTGGGACCCTGTAATATCGATGGTTGTCACCAAAGTTGGCCCCATCACTGCTACAGAAGCAATAGTAAGCACATTTATGAGTTTCATCTCAGGTCCCTTCGCAATACTTTACTGATCCTTACATGGATCGCATTAATGCTTAGAGCAGCAATACGTTCGAAATATGGCAGGACGCGAGGTGACGCTTACGGTCGCCCCAGTGACTTGCTACGCCGGCTTTTGCGCGAAGCAGCTGTTGGAGTTGAACGCAGCGAACGGCTCCTTACCGCCCTTAGTGCCGAAATGTGCCTGGTGCGGCAATCGGGCCTCTTCCCTCTGCCATCACTGTCACGAACGGCCCAAAGCCGACCTCGATCCTAACGTGGTCTCTTCAGCTAGCCTCAAACTCAGCCCCCCTATGGTGACTAACGACGCTCATCCACGTGACTGCGCTGGACGTAGAGTGTTGGGCCCTTGGGCTTCAGCTTGAAGCGGCCAGCACGCATCAACGGAGAGGCGGCATATCAGCGACCGGCATCCGAGCGAAGCCGTC
>NZ_QOLB01000170.1 GCF_003333265.1 Candidatus Halocynthiibacter alkanivorans | reverse complement strand
GGTCCTGTCGGGGCCACATCAGGACCCTTGACGGAGGCGGTATCAGGGGGCGTGACGGAGGCGGTATCTGGGGTCGTGACGGAGGCGGTATCTGGGGTCGTGTCAGGGGGCACGACGGAGACGGCATCAAAGTTCGTGTCAGGGGCGGTGCCGGGGGCAGCGTAAGGGGCGATGTCGGGGAGGCGCCGAACTGGGGGCCAGCCGCAAAGGCGGGCCGCGTTCCGGCTGTCAGCTGATATCCCAGTCGTCTTCGCCCGCGATTCCGCCCACGGCCATCCAGTCTGCACGCACCCGCGCCACCCGGGTGTCCGACCAGGTGCGAAAGACAATGGTAAAACCCTGTGCGGTGACGTCTTCAGCGGCAAGATCGGCGCGGCCGTTGCTGTCGGAATCCATGTCCCACATTGCCATATGGGCCTGCACAACCGGCGGGCTCAGGTAGGGTTCGGAGAACACAACCGGCCGGCGGCACTCTCGTGGCCCGGTGCCGGTCCACATTTCGCCGCCATCCTGAAAGTCGGAGAACAACACCACTGAGCCCTGGTCCACACCGACCAGGCTGCTTCGTATTTTGCGCATGTCCATTCTCCTTCCGGGAAGTCCGCCCGCCACAGAAACAGAGCAACCTTACCAAAACGCAAAAAGGCCCCGGTTTCCCGGAGCCTTTTTACAATTTCAAAACCAGATCACAGCGACGGGCTGTTCGGGTCCAGACCAATATGGGTGCCCATGGCCACCAGATCCGCGAGGAACTTGGCGGTGGCATGCGCCACATCAGGGTGGGCATTGTCATGAGCGTCCTGAGCTTCAGCGATCATCTCATTGATCATCTCTTTGCTCAGTTCACCTCTGGGCACTGCCCGCTCGGCCAGAACCGAAACACCTTCGGCACCGATTTCTGCGAAACCACCGATCACTGCAAAATAGTCGGTCCCGTCGGGACCGTCCACTGTCAGCACACCGGGGCGCAGGGTCAGGATGGTCGGCTCATGGCCGGCCATCGCTGTCAGGTCGCCTTCGGCGCCTGGGATCTGCACCTGGGTCGCCTTTACGGACGCAAGCTTGCGTTCGGGCGAGACCAGGTCAAATTGCATCAATTGGGCCATTGTTCAGCCTCCCTTAGATCAGGCGGCGTCCGCTGCCATCTTCTCGGCTTTTGCGATCACTTCGTCGATGCCGCCAACCATGTAGAAGGCGCCTTCGGGCAGGTGATCGTACTCGCCAGCCACAACAGCTTTGAACGATTTGATGGTATCTTCGAGCGGAACCTGTTTACCGTCAGCGCCGGTAAAGATTTTCGCAACATCGAAAGGCTGCGACAGGAAGCGCTGGATTTTACGCGCACGGGCCACGGTGAGTTTGTCTTCTTCCGACAGCTCGTCCATGCCCAGAATGGCGATGATATCCTGAAGCGATTTGTAACGCTGCAGGATTTCCTGCACGTCGTTCGCAACTTTATAGTGCTCATCACCGATGACGGACGGATCCATCAGACGCGATGTGGAATCCAGCGGGTCAACCGCAGGGTAGATGCCCAGCTCGGAGATCGCACGGTTCAGAACCGTGGTCGCATCCAGGTGCGCAAATGATGTCGCAGGTGCAGGGTCGGTAAGGTCATCCGCAGGCACGTAGATCGCCTGAACCGAAGTGATCGAACCCACTTTGGTAGATGTAATCCGTTCCTGCAGCGCACCCATGTCGGTGGCCAGTGTCGGCTGGTAGCCCACAGCGGAAGGAATACGACCCAGCAGCGCCGAAACCTCAGAACCAGCCTGAGTGAAGCGGAAGATGTTGTCGACGAAGAACAGCACGTCAGCACCCATCTCGTCGCGGAACTGCTCGGCCAGTGTCAGACCAGAGAGCGCCACACGCATACGCGCACCGGGAGGTTCGTTCATCTGGCCGTAGACCAGAGCAATTTTGGATTTTTCCAGGTCATCAGGAACGATAACGCCGGATTCAATCATCTCATGGTAAAGGTCGTTGCCTTCACGGGTCCGCTCACCAACACCGGCAAATACAGACACACCGGAGTGTACTTTTGCGATGTTGTTGATCAGTTCCATGATCAGAACGGTTTTGCCAACACCGGCACCACCGAACAGACCAATTTTACCACCTTTGGAATAAGGCGCCAGCAGATCGATCACTTTGATGCCTGTCACCAGGATCTCGGTATCAGTCGACTGTTCAGTCATTTCAGGCGCGGGCTGGTGGATGGCGCGACGCTCAGCGCTCGCAACCGGGCCCTTTTCGTCAACCGGATCACCGATCACGTTCAGAATACGACCCAGGGTACCGGTGCCAACAGGCATGGTAATGGGTGATTCCAGATCGGACACTTCTGCGCCACGGACCAGACCTTCGGTCGCGCCCATCGCGATGGTACGAACGGTGCCTTCGCCGAGGTGCTGCGCAACCTCGAGAACCAGACGTTCCCCATTGTTTGTCGTTTCAAGAGCGTTCAGGATCTGGGGCAGTTCGTCCCCGAACTGAACGTCCACAACGGCGCCGATGATCTGGATCACCTTGCCTTTTGCGTTTGCCATGTTCTTTCTCCGTCTCTTAGAGCGCTTCAGCGCCTGAGATAATTTCAATCAGCTCGTTGGTGATCACAGCCTGACGCGAGCGGTTATACTCGATGGTCAGCTTGTCGATCATTTCGCCGGCGTTGCGGGTTGCGTTGTCCATTGCGGACATGCGCGCACCCTGCTCCGAAGCAGCGTTTTCGAGCAGTGCAGTAAAGATTTGCGTCGCGACACCGCGCGGCAGCAGGTCGGCCAGGATGGCCTCTTCGCTGGGCTCATAGTCATAAAGCGCGGTCGCAGCAGCTTCGTCAGCCTCAATGGAGGCCGGGATCACCTGCAGCGCAGTCGGGGTTTGTTCCATCACGCTTTTAAAGCGCGAAAAGAACAGCGTCGCCACGTCAAATTCTGCCGCATCAAAACGGGACAGAAGGTCATCGGCGATGGCCGTGGCATTGCCATACCCCACCCGTTTCACCTCGGTCAGATCAACATGGTCAATCATCAGATCGCGGTAGTCGCGCTTCAGCTGTTCCCGGCCTTTTTTACCCACGGTCAGAATTTTGACCGTTTTGCCAGCGGCGAGAAGCTCCTGGATGCGCAGACGCGCCAGGCGCACAATCGTGCTGTTAAAGCCGCCACAAAGCCCCCGTTCAGAGGTCATCACCACCAGAAGGTGGATCTGATCGCTGCCGGTGCCGGCCAGAAGCCGGGGTGCAGTGGCGGAGCCGCTGACAGAGGCCGCCAACCCACCCAGAACGGCGTTAAACCGTTCTGCGTAGGGGCGTGCTGCCACAGCGGCATCCTGGGCGCGGCGCAATTTTGCAGCCGCGACCATCTGCATGGCCTTGGTGATCTTGCGCGTTGATTTAACGCTCTCGATCCGGTTCTTAAGATCCTTAAGGCTTGGCATAGTCCAGTCCTTTCAGGGCTTATACGAAGTCAGCTGCGAATTCGTCGAGCGCTGCTTTGATACGGTCGGCGGCGGGGCCTTTGACCTTGGGATCGTCTTTGGTGATCCATGCAAGCAGATCCGCATGTTTGCCACGCAGATGCGCCAGCAGGCCAGCTTCAAAACGGCCAACAGCTTTGACGTCGATCTTGTCAAGGTAACCGGAGGTGCCGGAGAAGATGACGCAAACGATCTCAGCATTGGTCAGCGGCGAATACTGTGGCTGTTTCATCAGCTCGGTCAGACGGGCACCACGGTTCAGCAGCTGCTGAGTTGCGGCGTCCAGGTCGGAACCAAACTGCGCAAAGGCAGCCATTTCGCGATACTGAGCCAGTTCCAGCTTCACCGGACCAGCAACCGATTTCATCGAGTTGGTCTGAGCAGAAGAACCAACACGTGAGACCGACAGACCGGTGTTCACCGCAGGACGGATGCCCTGGTAGAACAGTTCGGTTTCGAGGAAGATCTGACCATCGGTGATCGAAATCACGTTGGTTGGGATAAACGCCGAAACGTCGCCACCCTGAGTTTCAATGATCGGCAGAGCCGTCAGCGAACCCGCGCCAAAATCTTCGTTCAATTTCGAGGAACGTTCCAGCAGACGAGAGTGCAGGTAGAACACATCGCCGGGATAGGCTTCGCGGCCTGGTGGGCGACGCAGAAGCAGCGACATCTGACGGTAGGACACAGCTTGTTTGGAGAGATCATCATAGATGATCAGAGCGTGTTTGCCGTTGTCGCGGAAATATTCACCCATCGCAGTCGCGGAGTAAGGCGCGAGGAACTGCATTGGAGCAGGATCAGAAGCGGTCGCAGCCACAACGATGGAATATTCCATCGCGCCGGTTTCTTCCAGTTTCTTCACCAGCTGTGCAACGGTCGAGCGTTTCTGGCCGATCGCAACATAGATGCAATACAGCTTTTTGGACTCATCGTCGCCAGCGGCCTCATTGTAGGACTTCTGGTTCAGAATGGTGTCGAGCGCGATTGCGGTCTTGCCGGTCTGACGGTCACCAATGATCAGCTCGCGCTGGCCACGGCCAACGGGGATCATCGCATCCACAGATTTAAGGCCGGTTGCCATTGGCTCATGCACCGATTTACGCGGGATGATGCCAGGGGCTTTGGCGTCGGCAATGCGACGTTCTTTGGCGTTGATCGGACCTTTGCCGTCGATCGGGTTGCCCAGACCGTCAACTACGCGACCCAAAAGCTCGGGGCCCGAGGGCACGTCTACGATCGAGTTGGTGCGTTTGACAACGTCACCTTCTTTGATGTCGCGGTCCGACCCGAAAATAACGATACCGACGTTATCTTGCTCAAGGTTCAGCGCCATGCCCCGGATCCCACCAGGGAATTCGACCATTTCGCCAGCCTGAACATTGTCGAGACCGTGCACACGCGCGATACCATCGCCAACGCTGAGCACGCGCCCAACTTCAGCAACTTCAGCTTCCTGGCCAAAGTTTTTGATCTGCTCCTTTAGGATGGCAGATATTTCCGCTGCTTGGATTCCCATTATCCGACCTCTTTCATTGCATTCTGGAGGTTGTTGAGTTTGCTGGCGATCGAAGTGTCGATCATTCGCGAACCCACCTTAACGATAAGACCACCGATGAGAGAGTCATCGACGGCCACATTGATGATTACGTCTTTGCCGATTTGAGCCTTGAGCGTTTTGGCCAGCTTGTCCTGCTGGGCCTTGGTCATGGCTTTGGCGGAGGTCACTTCAGCAGTGACTTCGCCTTTTTCCTCAGCAATCAGATCGCGCAGCTCAGCGTTCAGCTGGGGCAGCACGAACAGACGACGTTTCCGGGCCATCAGGCCCAGGGTGTTCGCCACAATGGGCGACAATTTCATTTTGGCAGCAATGGCAGCAACCGACCGTTCCTGATCTTCGCGCGTATACACGGGCGACGCGATCAGGTCGCGGAATTCTGCGCTGTCGTTCAGAGCACTTTCAAGCGCGACAATGTCGCTCTCAATGGCTTTGACGGACTTGCCTTCAACTGCCAGCTCAAAGATGGCTTTGGCATAGCGTGCGGCAATGCCGCTGGAGATCGAAGCTGGTTCGGACACATCCACCCTTCCGATGTCGTGGCCCTGTGCCGCGGTATGCAGGCGTCGGGCAGCGTGAGAAACCTGCAAAAGCAAGCATCAAAAATCAGCGTGGATGTAACAGAGGATCTGTAACCTAGCAACAGGAATGACTGGATTTAGCGCCAACATTGGTACAATGTGGATAAGTTTGTATACCGATGTATACACTTCCGGCTGCAGAAACCGGCCCCAAAGGATAAAAACCCCTTATCTATAAGGGTATCGGCCCGGTGCCGCTTCCGGGGCAGACATATTGCCCAATCCCGTATTTCCCGCAGGATCCGCGCCCGTGTTCAAAATGATACACAATCGGGTGCCTGAAAACGCCCGCAGGATTCGCCTTCGCCGCAGAGCCGGCTCCAGCTGGCAAAATTTCGCCTGTAGCCCTCAGACCGGTTTGGCTTCCGGACGTGCGCCGGCGCCCTCGAGCACCCGCAATGGCCGCCGTATCGCCTCTGGCAGACCGGAACCGGTGGGGGCATAGATCTGTTTGGACACTTCGACCAGAATCACCCCGCCCGCCAGATAAGACGAGATCCGCCGCCCCACCCGTTCGGCCACGTGACCGGTGCGCAGCCAGAACTTTTTCTGTGACGGCGGCTGAAACAGCGCCGCCCGGTGTCGCTCGGGCACAAAAGAATGTTTTTTGAGCTGATTTTCCAGCTGGCCCAGGCTGTAGGGCCGGCCAAATCCGAACGG
>NZ_QOLB01000060.1 GCF_003333265.1 Candidatus Halocynthiibacter alkanivorans | reverse complement strand
CGATTGTAGGTTTTGAGTAGCGAAATCACCCTTTGCTCCTTTCTTACCCTCAGGCACAAACGATGGCTGCACTACACAGCTCAAAAATGTTCAGTGGCTTTAACCCGCCAAAGGCTTGATCAGAATCGCCCTGAAATCATTCACATTTGTCAGCGTCGGCCCGGTCACCACCTGATCCTCCAACGCGGCAAAAAACGTATGACTGTCACTGCGCATCATCACATCGGCCGCGTCAATGCCCAGCGCGCCGGCCCGCGCCAACGTCTGCTCCGTCACCACCGCGCCGGCAACTTCAGCCGCGCCATCCACCCCGTCGGTGTCGCAGGCAATCAGCGAAATACCCGGCTGGCCCTGCAACGCCATCGCCACCGCCAGCGCGAATTCCGCATTGGGTCCGCCAATACCGCCGCCCCAGCCCGACACGGTGCATTCGCCGCCAGACAGTAGCAATACCGGCGCCTCGCCCGCTTTCAATCCGCGCTGGACCTCCAGCGCCAGAGCCGCCTGGCGCGCGCCCTCGTCCCGGGCTTCGCCCTCAATCGCATCGCCCAGGATCTGCACCCGCAGCCCGCGGGACCCGGCCAGCTTTCTGGCCGCCTCAAGCGACTGAGACGGCGCCGAAATGATCCGGTTGTCGATCTTCGACAGGCGCGCATCCCCTGGTGCCACCACCGAAGACGCGCCCTTCAGCACATCCATCGCCACCGCAGGCAGTTCCATGCCATACCGCGCGACAATCTCCAGCGCATCCGCCGGGGTCGAGCGCTCGCCCACCGTCGCACCAGACGCGATATCGGCAGGATCATCGCCGGGCACATCGGATATCATCAGACACAGCATCTTTGCCGGGTGACTTGCCGCCCCCAGCTGGCCGCCTTTCACCCGTGACATATGCTTGCGCACCACATTCATCTGCGCAATCGGCGCGCCACTTTCCAGCAACACCCGGTGCACCGCCTGTTTGTCTTCAAGTGTCATCTCCCCGGCCGGCGCACACAGCAGCGCCGAGCCACCGCCCGAGATCAGGCAGAGCACAAAATCATCCGGCCCCAGGCTTTCAAGCAAAGCCAGCAGCCGCGTGGTCGCCGCCTGCCCCGCCGCATCCGCCACCGGATGGGACGCTTCCACAATCTCAATACCTTGGGTGGGCCGCGCATAACCATACCGGGTCAGCACCAGCCCTTCACACGGGCCCCAGACCTGTTCCACCACTTCGGCCATGCGCGCCGAAGCCTTGCCGGCCCCGACCACCACAACACGACCTGCGGGTTTTTCCGGCAAAGCTGCCGGGATGGTCACCGCCGGATCCGCCGCAGCCACAGCCACATCAAATAACTTGCGCAAAAACGCCGTTTCAGATTTCAGATCTTTGCCCATATCAGCCGTTTCCGTTTCTCTTGTCTTTTAACACGACGCATCAGACACAGGATGATGTCTGAGGACCAGCGCATATTGGGATGCCGCTGCCTGGCGGCAGCTCTTTCCGACATTGCGCTACATTTTTCAGCACCGGCAGGCACCGCAGAGCAGTGCCCATGCGCGAAACCCAGGCGCTGGCACCTCCACCGCCGTCCCCGGACACTGGTCCCGCTCCAGATTTCAAAACCAGTCCATCATAAGTTTTGCCGCCAAAACGCTGGTGGTCAGCACCAGCAGCGGTTTGATCACCCTGGCACCAATACGCACCGCCAGACGGGTGCCCAGACGCGCGCCGGCGATCTGCGCCGCCCCCATCGCCAGCCCGGTAAACCACCAGGGTGTCGCTACCACGGAAAACGCCACAATCGCTCCCAGGTTGGAGGCCAGGTTTAAAAGCTTGGTATGCGCCGTCGCCTTTAGCACCCCGTAGCCGGCGAGGCTGACAAAAGCGATCATGAAAAACGAACCCGTGCCCGGCCCCAACAACCCGTCATAAAGCCCGACCAGCGGCACCATCGTCAGGGTAAACATCATTGGGGTGAACCGCGCATGGCGGTCACTGTCATCCAGCCCCTTTTTCAGCATGAAAAACAGCGCAATCGCCACCAGCACCAGCGGCAGCATCAGCCGGATAAACGCCACAGGCATCACCGAGACCAGCAAGGCCCCGACCACCGAGGCAAAAAATGCCAGCACCGCTGCGCGTCCCTGGCGCCGCAGATCCACCAGACCGGAACGGCTGTAGCCCCAGGCCGCAGTGGCGGCGCCAAACACGCTCTGGATTTTATTGGTGGAGAGCGCCTCAATCGGTGACGCCCCGGCCAAAAGCAGCACCGGCACCCCGATCAGCCCGCTGCCGCCCGCAATCGCATCAACAAAACCGGCAACAAACCCAGCAACCATCAAAAGAGCTAAAAGCTCGTATCCAACTTCAAACATTCACAAATTCATCCCTGCTGTAGCCCTGGATATACAGCAAAGATGTCAGATCACCATGGTTGATTCGGATGTCACATTGCGCCGCCACCGACGGTTTGGCATGCAGCGCCACCCCGGCGCCGGCGCGGCCCAGCATGCCAAGATCATTGGCGCCATCCCCGACCGCCATCACCTCAGCCTCAGTAAGTCCCAGACGCGCGGTGATCTCCTCCAGCGCATCCACTTTGGCCTGACGCCCGAGAATGGGCATGCCCACCTCCCCGCTCAGCTTGCCACCTTCTACGATCAAAGTATTGGCCCGGTTTTCGTCAAAGCCCAGCACGCCGGCAACATGGGCGGTAAAGGCAGTAAATCCGCCGGAGACCAGCGCCGCATAGGCCCCATCCTGCTTCATCGTCGCCAGCAATGCAGCGCCCCCCGGCATCAGGGTGATGCGCGTGTCCAGCACCTGTTTGATCACCGCGGCATCCAGCCCCGCCAGCAGACCAACGCGTTCGCGCAACGCCCCGTCAAAATCAAGTTCCCCGTTCATAGCGCGCGCGGTGATCTCTTTGACCCGCGCCCCGATCCCGGCCTCATCCGCCAGCTCGTCAATACATTCCTGCTGGATCATGGTGCTGTCCATATCCGCCAGCAGCATCTGCTTGCGCCGCCCGGCACTCTCTTGCAGCACCAGGTCCAGCCCCAGCGCCTGCAGATCGGCCCAGACCTGCCAGAAGTTCTCCGGCCGCCGCTCCAGCACAAACTCCGCCGCCTGATCCGCCGCCAGCCAGAGCGCGTCCCCGCCGCCCCAGGCATTGCGCAGCGAATCGACCATTGCACCATCAAGATTTCGCGCCGCAGGGGCAGCCATCAGCGTTACACTATACACAGGCATCTCCAGTCCGTTCAGGCCGGCGCTGTTTCCGATCGGAACCAGAACCGTCGTTTTTGTCTACTCAACCGGCGCTATAGCGCCATTTTTCATCTTGCACCAGCATCTCAAGCCTCTTATCCCCGTCGGTGGGACACCCTTCCCCAACGAAGGGCATATATCTGTGAGGATACCAGAAATGGCACTATCTACTCCGGCCACGCGGCCGGCCAATCCGCGTTTTTCGTCCGGCCCTTGCGCCAAACCGCCGGTCTTTGACCTGGCCCGCCTGGCCGACGCGCCACTGGGCCGCAGCCACCGCGCTGCCCCCGGCAAAGCCAAACTCAAAGCCGCCATCGACAACACCCGCGACATTCTCGGCATTCCGGCCGACTACCGTATCGGCATTGTTCCTGCGTCTGACACCGGCGCAGTTGAAATGGCCATGTGGTCGCTGCTCGGCGCCCGCCCGGTGGAAATGCTGGCCTGGGAAAGTTTCGGCGCCGGCTGGGTCACCGATGTGGTGAAACAGCTGAAGCTGGACGCCACCACCCGCATCGCCGGCTATGGCGACATCGTCGACCTGACTGAGGTCGATTTTGACAAAGACGTTGTCTTTACCTGGAACGGCACCACCTCGGGTGTGCGTGTTGCCTCTGGCGACGTGATCCCTGCAGACCGCGACGGGCTGACCATCTGTGATGCGACCTCGGCGGCCTTCGCCCAGGACCTGCCCTGGGACAAGCTCGACGTCACCACCTTCTCCTGGCAGAAAGTGCTCGGCGGTGAAGCGGCCCATGGCATGCTGATCCTGTCGCCCCGCGCTGTGGAACGGCTGGAAAGCTACACCCCGGCCTGGCCGCTGCCCAAAATCTTCCGCCTCACCAAAGGTGGCAAACTGATCGAAGGCATCTTTAAGGGTGAGACCATCAACACCCCCTCGATGCTGGCAGTGGAAGACTACCTGCTGGCGCTGGACTGGGCCAAATCGGTCGGCGGTCTCAAAGGCATGATCGCACGTGCCGACGCCAATGCCGGCGCGGTGGCAGACTTTGTCGCGGCCAACGACTGGATCGAATTCCTTGCCAATGATCCGGCGACGCGCTCCAACACCTCGGTCTGCCTCAAGTTTACCGACGAGCGGATCAAAGACGGCGCCGCTTTCGCCAAGGCCGTGGCCAAACGGCTCGATGCGGAAAACGTGGCGCTCGACATTGGCGCCTACCGTGACGCACCCGCCGGTCTGCGCATCTGGTGCGGTGGCACAGTCGAGACCTCTGACATCACCGCCATGCTGCCCTGGCTGGACTGGGCATTTCACGCGGAACTCGCCGCGCAGTAATTTTTTCGGCTGCCGTTCTGACCCCGGACTGGCAGCCGTTCCCCCAATGTTCATGCGTTTGCACAACCCACCCGGCGTTTTGTGCAAAATTCACATAAGTTCGCACCGATGAAGGAAGCCCTAACCATGGCACCCAAAGTTCTCGTCTCCGACAAACTCAGCGAAACCGCCGTTCAGATCTTCCGCGACCGCGGTATTGAGGTCGATTTTGAGCCCAATCTGGGCAAAGACAAAGACGCACTGCTGGCGGTTATCGGCCAGTATGACGGTCTTGCAATCCGCTCCGCCACCAAAGTGACCGAAAAAATTCTCGCAGCTGCTGACAATCTCAAAGTCGTCGCGCGCGCTGGTATTGGCGTCGATAATGTAGATATTCCAAACGCTTCCAAGAAAGGCGTGATCGTAATGAACACGCCGTTCGGCAACATGATCACCACCGCAGAACATGCGATTGCGATGATGTTTTCTGTGGCACGTCAGATCCCCGAAGCCAGCGCCTCCACCCATGCCGGCAAATGGGAAAAGTCCAAGTTCATGGGCGTGGAACTGACCAATAAAACGCTCGGCGTCATCGGTGCCGGCAATATCGGTGGCATCGTTTGTGATCGCGCTCTTGGCCTGAAAATGAAGGTCATCGCCTATGACCCGTTCCTGTCACCAGAGCGCGCCGACAAAATGGGCGTCACCAAAGTCGAGCTGGATGAACTGCTGCAACGCGCTGATTTCATTACGCTTCACGTGCCGTTCACCGAGAAGACCCGCAACATCCTCAGCCGCGAAAACCTCGCCAAAACCAAGCCTGGTGTGCGCATCATCAACTGTGCCCGTGGGGGTCTGGTGGACGAAGAAGCGCTGGCGGAGTTGCTGAAATCAGGTCACATCGCCGGCGCAGCCTTTGACGTCTTTGCCGTTGAACCTGCAAAAGAAAATCCGCTTTTCAACCTGCCCAACGTGGTCTGCACCCCGCACCTGGGCGCAGCCACATCGGAAGCTCAGGAAAACGTGGCGCTGCAAGTGGCCGAACAGATGTCCGACTACCTGCTGACCGGTGCGGTGTCCAACGCGCTGAACATGCCCTCTGTCACCGCTGAAGAAGCCAAAGTCATGGGACCATGGATTCACCTGGCAGAACATCTTGGTGCTTTTGTTGGCCAGATGACCGGCGAAGTCATCAAAGAAATCAACGTGGTATATGACGGCGCGGTGTCGAAAATGAACCTCGCCGCGTTGGAATGTGCCGCTGTTGCCGGTCTGATGAAAGCCACCAACCCAGCGGTAAACATGGTGTCTGCTTCGGTGATCGCCAAAGAACGCGGCATCGCCATTTCCAAAACCACCCAGGACAAATCCGGCGTGTTTGACGCCTATATCAAACTGACGGTGAAAACCGACAAACGCGAACGCTCGATCGCTGGCACGGTATTTTCCGATGGAAAACCTCGGTTCATCCAGATCAAAGGCATCAACATCGACGCCGAAATCGGCGCGCACATGTTGTATACGTCCAACAAGGACGTGCCTGGCATCATCGGTAAACTCGGCTCGATCCTGGCGGCCAATAACGTCAATATCGCCAACTTTACCCTTGGCCGCGCTGATCAGGGCGCCGACGCGATTGCGCTGCTTTATATTGACGAGCAGCCCGATGCTAAAGTTCTTGCAGAACTTCGCGACACCGGCCTGTTCCAGATCGTCGCACCGCTGGAATTTTCGGTATAAGATCAAAGGCTCCGGGGAATTTTCCCGGAGCCACCATCGACGAGAAGCCTGTCAGCACCGACCGCTTTTTGTACACTTACAGCCTGCTGACGACCGTTTACGCAGCCAGTTCCCGGCCTCAAAATTCGCGCTGAAGCGTCACAAACTGCGCCGCACGCGCGTTGACACCAGGGCAGGCTGCCCCCATGTCTAAGCTGCTGAAAGAGATGTGGAATGGGAAAACTGATGCAGATCTACGCCATAGGTGACATTCACGGCCAACTCGACATGCTGAAAGCGGCCCACGACCGCATCAACCGCGATATTGCCGCCACGGGCATCAAAGCGACTGTGGTTCATCTCGGTGACCTGGTGGATCGCGGCCCTGACTCCCGCGGTGTTATTGAATACCTGATGGAGGGCATTGACCAGGGCCAGGACTGGATTGTTCTGCGTGGCAATCACGACCGGATGTTTCAGCGTTTTGTCGAAACGGGCGTCGACACCGACACCAGGATCTCGTCAGGTATCGGCTATTTTGACCGACGCATCGGCGGCGTTAAAACGCTTGAATCTTATGGCGTTAGCGCCTCAGAAGACGGGGATATGAACGCGATTCAGATCGCCGCTCAGGCCGCGGTCCCGGCCGCACATCTGGCGTTCATGCGCTCTCTGCCCCTGACGCACCAACACGAAGGCCTGCTGTTTGTCCATGCCGGCATCCGCCCCGGCGTCGCGCTGGAGCAGCAATCAGAAGATGACCTGATCTGGATCCGCGCGGGTTTTCTCACCCACCGCGGCAGTTTTGGCCCGCTCGTGGTGCACGGCCACACGGCTCTTTTTCGGCCACTGCATTATGGCAACCGGGTTGACCTGGATTCAGCGGCTGGCTACGGCGAACCCATGACAGCCGCAGTTTTTGACGGCGATCAGGTGTTTGTCCTGACGGATGCGGGACGCGTACCCATTGAACACGCAGAAATACCCACAAGTCTGCCGGTCCCGGATGCCTATGTGCGTGTTAGTCGCGCCGGATGATGCCAGTGATCGCCGCCGCCGCCAATGCGGTGACGATCCAGCCCACCGTCTTTGCAAACCAGCGCAACCACCAGCCGGTCCGCCCCAAAGGTGAGCGCGACGTAGAAGGCGCCCAGGCGGCTTCCTGGCCCAGCGACACGATCGGAATGAACAAATCCGCGGCATAGGCCCAGGCGTTGAATGTTTCCCAGTCCTGGCCGGCTTGCCCGGGTTGAGACCAGAATTCCGCGGGGTTTTCAGATCGTTGCACCGTTGCTTCGATCCAGGGGCCAGAGATCAGAATCGGCGCCGCATTGGGCGTCATATCCCCCGCCTCCCAGGCACGTTGAAAAAACGCCCCCAACGCCACTACCAACACCAGAGCCAGAAACACCGCCCGCCCGGGCCGGTAGCCATACCCAACCGTCAGCCGCAAACCTGCATCCACACTCCACGACACCGCGCGCAAAAGCGGATTTTTCTGCAACAGGCGGTTTTCATGTCGCAAGACTTGTTCTTTGCGCATCAGGACGGTCTGCGCATCATCGCGATGGCCAAGCCGCCTCAACACATAAGCCAGCTGTTCATAGGGCTGCGCGGTAAACGGTGTTTCAGCCGGCCGGCGTGCCAGCCACTCCAGCCGCGCCGCCAGAGAGGTCTCGGCATGGCGTGAAAAATCGCCATAGCGAAACCCGTCCAGCCGGATCGGATAGACAGCACCAGGACCCGCCGGTTCATCGGTCAACCGCGCCACTTCAGCGCCCGCCAGGTTTACAATTCCCCGCCCTATCTGATTGGCCTGCATGTATAAAATGCCGCCGATCACCGCGCGCCCCAGCGAGAGCGCGATATTGTTGCCATGCTCTTCAGTGGCGCCAAAGAAAGCAGCGGGCTGCGCCTCGGCGGGCAGTGAAATCGCCGTATTCGTGACGAAAAAATCATGCGCGACGCGGGCAGATGCAAAGAACAACATCCCCTCACTGATCAGAGTGGTAACGCGCTGTGAATAGGGGTAGTTGCCCAGAAAAACCGATCCCTGAACCCGCAGAGATGGCGCAAAGACCGCGTCCGACACCCCGCTGTGGATCTCAGCATCGCAGATCTGCAAATCGCCACCGATCCGGGCGCCAGCAAGGCTGATTTCGCCGTCAATCACAGTTCCCGACCGCAGATACAACGCGCCGGAAAAGCTGGCGTTATCCGCCATAAGGCCTTTCATCAGGCAACCACTGATATGGAGACCACGCAGGCTCGCGTTGACCAGGGACAGAGGTTCCTCAATACGGCAGCGGGTCAGAGATATGTCGCGTCGGCAGTCACAGCCCTGCAAATCCAGCCTCCCGGTAATCACAGCCCCGCGCAGCCGGATCCCTTTGTCGTGCAAAATGATTTTCGGGTCTTTTCCTAATAAAACAAAGCGGATAAGCGCGGCGCGGATACGGGTGCCCGGCGCGATCTGGTCCGGAATATCACCATCACCGAACGTCAGACGCGCGCTGTCTCCGGCGCCGTCAATAAAGCGTTTTTCAGCCTCACTCAGCGGGGAATAATCACTCAGTGTTTCCATCCCTGAACCGTGCCACGCAGCGTGCAACCGGGCAAGTCGTAGCGGCAGTTTATTCAAATTTCACCGAAGTAGATTCCCCCGTTAACGCGTTGATAAGACCAGATTATCAATCTGAGGTCTCAGGTGGGGGCCTGAGGGGAGTGCGTGATGAACAATCAGACGCAGAATAAAAACAGAAATCTAATTTTTGAACGCAGCAGCGGCGCATATGTTTCAAGGGATTTTGACGCTGATGAATCCGGACTGGTCCGGCTGATCCGCGAGATGCTGAACCTGCCGCGACATACATCAATGTTCTGAAACATTGAATCCGGGTGCAGAATAACGCCACGTTTCAGGTGATTTCTGCGCCCGCAAAGTCCAGGGTTCCTCCAATTCAGGAGGAATGGTCAAATGACTGATATTGTAATTCTCGGCGGCGCCCGCACCGCCATTGGTACTTTTGGTGGCGCGCTTGCATCGGTTTCGCCGATAGATCTGGCCACACTGGTGTCCAGGGCCGCCATGGAGCGCTCCGGCGTTGCCGCGGAACAGATTGGCACAGTGGCCTTTGGGCACGTGATCAATACCGAACCCCGCGATATGTATCTCAGCCGCGTTGCCGCGATTGAGGCCGGCATACCGAACGGGACACCCGCGATGAATGTGAACCGGTTGTGCGGCTCCGGTGTTCAGGCGATTGTCTCTACCATTCAATCCCTTGCACTTGGTGACGCGGAATTTGGTCTTGCCGGTGGCGCCGAATCGATGAGCCGCGCCCCCTATATTATGCCTGCCGCGCGCTGGGGGCAGAAGATGGGGGATATCGCGGCACAGGATATGATGCTTGGCGCATTGAACTGTCCGTTTGGCACCGGCCATATGGGCATTACTGCAGAAAACGTCGCCAGTGAGCACGAATTGTCCCGGGAAGACCAGGATGCCTTTGCCGCCGGGAGCCAAGCCCGTGCCGCCCAAGCGATTGAGGCGGGTCATTTCAAAAACGAAATCATCCCGGTCGAAATTACATCGCGGCGCAAAACCGTGGTATTTGAGACCGACGAACATCCCAAGGCAACCAGTGCCGAGGCGCTCGCCGGATTACGCCCTGCCTTCAAAAAAGACGGCACCGTCACCGCAGGTAATGCCTCCGGCATCAATGATGGTGCGGCTGCCCTGGTGCTGGCCCGCGCGGATGCGGCAGAAGCCGCCGGGCTGACGCCGAAATTCCGCATCCTTGGCTATGGCCACGCCGGAGTCCGCCCCGAAGTGATGGGTATCGGGCCGGTCCCTGCCGTACGTAATCTGTTGGAAAAAACCGGACTGACGGTCGCTGATTTCGATGTGATCGAATCAAATGAAGCTTTTGCGGCTCAGGCGCTTGCTGTGTCAAAGGAACTGGGGCTGGACCCGGCAAAGGTAAACCCGAATGGTGGCGCAATCGCGCTGGGTCACCCGGTAGGTGCGAGCGGCGCAATCATTACTATCAAGGCGATGTATGAACTGGAACGCACCGGAGGCAAACGCGGTCTGATCACCATGTGTATCGGTGGCGGCCAGGGCATCGCACTGGCGATTGAACGCATCTGATTGAGACAGATCCGGGCCATTCGCGGCACGGGTCTCATATCCCGGACATTAACAACGGCAAAGCTGCACCTGAGATGTAGCTTTGTCTGCTCCCAATGCCTGCCTTTCTCATAATTGTTCAGTGAATTAACCGCGGAACTAATTGGTATGCGACTATGCGGCCACGGATCGGACCATCAGGCAATGAATCAAGGCTGCAGGGCGGCGTATTTAAGAACCTGTTCACTTTGTTACTGCAATTCTGTGACGGACACCCGTATCAAAAAGATCCGCGCGATTTGGAGATAATTAATGAGCCTCACAGACGCTCTTTCACAGGAACGACGCGCCAGGCTTGCGGCGGAGCGACTGCTTGAGTTGAAACAGGCCGAACTTTTTGCCGCCAACAAAAAACTATCGCTGCACGCGCGGGTGCTGTCGGATGAAATTATCGTCAAACGCGAAGAAACCAAAACCCTCAAAGGCCAGAACATCCAGGCGTTGAGTGCGCTGGAGCGGGCCAATGTCGCGGCCAATACCGCCGAACGCCGTTTGTGGGAATCGGTTGAAACCATTAATGACGGGTTCGCCGTTTACAACAATGACGACCGGCTAGTGGCCGCCAACACCGCGTATCTGAAGATTTTTGACGAATTGGAATGTGTCAAACCTGGCATATCATATGGCGAAATGCTGCATATTCTTGTCGAAGAAGGTATCGTGGACATTGGTGAGACCGGCGCATCCGGCTGGATTGAAACGATGCAGAACAGATGGCGCGGCGATCTGTCTGAACCGGTGACCCTGAAACTTTGGAACGGGCGGTTTGTCAAGATTAACGACCGGCGTGCACCAGATGGCGACACGGTTACCCTGGCGCTGGATATCACCGACACCATCCGCTACGAGACCGAACTGACCGAGGCGCGCGAAAAGGCGGAATCGGCCAACCGGGCAAAATCCGCATTTCTTGCCAATATGAGTCATGAAATCCGCACGCCGATGAACGGTGTTGTCGGCATGGCGGAGCTGTTGAATGACACCGGGCTGAACCAGGAACAGCGGCTCTATGTGGATACAATTAAATCTTCCGGTGAAGCGCTTTTACTGCTGATCAATGATGTGTTGGATTATTCCAAGATCGAAGCAGAAAAACTGACCATCCACCCGAAACCCTTTGATATGGAACAGTGCATCCATGACGTTCTGATCCTGTTGCAGCCTGCCGCACACCAAAAAAACATTCAGCTGATTATCGACTACGACATGTTCATGCCGACACAGTACGTCGGCGATCCCGGGCGCATCCGCCAGGTGCTGACCAACCTGATTGGCAATGCGGTGAAATTCACCAGTAAAGGCCATGTGCTGATCCGCGTCGTGGGTCTGCCTGCCGAGGACGGGTGTCAGCGGGTGCATCTTCTGGTCGAAGACACCGGCATTGGCATCGCACCCAACATGGTCGAACACGTGTTCGGAGAATTCAATCAGGTCGAAAACGAGCAAAACCGCAAATTTGAGGGCACCGGGCTCGGCCTGGCGATCACCAAACGGCTGGTGCACCTGATGGGAGGCGATATCTGGGTCGATTCAGAAGAAGGCATCGGCTCTTGTTTTGGCTTCCATGTGACCATGCCAGTGTCTGAGAGCGAAGAAAGTGACGCCGCCGCCACCGCATTGCCTGCGAACCTGAAATCGGCGGTTGTTCTGGACCATCAGGATGCCAATGGCGCCATTCTTGAAAAGCAACTGACCGCACTCGGCCTTGGTGTTACCCGCTTCGCTGATCCAGCTGAACTGACGGCGAATTGCATTGAACCAGATGTTATTCTGGTGGATTACAGCCTGCCGGACACGGATCTGAACGCCCTGGTCGACTCTCTGTTCGAATGTTGCGGAAACGTACCGGTTATTTTCATTGCCACCGGGCCGGACGCCATCCGCGCGCAAATGCCGGCAGGAACTAAGATATTGCGCAAACCGCTGCTGCGGCGCAGCCTGGTGGCGGCGCTGGCGCATATGGAGCCCTCTCCGGTTGTCAGAAAACCCAAACCTGTCGCACTGCCGGCATTGCGCAAGATGCGAGTCCTGGGCGCGGAAGACAACAAGACCAACCGGTTGATCTTCACCAAAATGGTCAAGAACCTCGACATCGATCTACGTCTGGCCCACAACGGCCAGGAAGCCATTGATATGTATGAATCCTTCCAACCCGACCTGATTTTCATGGACATATCGATGCCCGAAGTCGATGGCAAGGAAGCCACCCGTGCAATCCGGAAAATCGAAGAATCGACAGATTTACACACGCCGATCGTCGCGCTGACAGCACATGCCATGGCGGGGGACGACCATGATATTCTGGCCGCCGGGCTGGATCACTATATGACCAAACCCCTGAATAAAGCCGCTATTATTGAGCGCATAGAATTAAGCCGGCCCGAAGAATGCCTGCCGGTAACTGCTGAAGAAACAGTGCTTGCCGCCGGAGCCTAGCTGACGTCCGCGCGCAGAAACACTGGGCGTGTCGCAGAGGACATATCCGGCCTGTAGCAGTACCCGCCGGCATCAAAATCCAAAATGCCCTCAGGATCCGTTATACGGCGGGTAATCAGGAAGCGGGCCATCGCGCCGCGCGCCTGTTTGGCAAAAAAACTGACGATCTTTGGCCCGGCGGGTTTGTCTTCCATAAACACCGGCGTGATGACACGCGGCGCCAGTGCCGGCCGGTCGGCAGCAGTGAAATATTCAACCGAGGCACAGTTGACTACGGTATCGCTGCCGCAGCCCCTGGCGGCCTGGTTCAGCTCCTCGGCCACCCGGTCGCCCCAGAATTCATAGAGAGACTTTCCACGTTTCGTTTTCAGCCGGCTGCCCATTTCCAGCCGGTAAGGCTGAATCAGATCACGAGGTCGCAGCAGGCCATAAAGTCCCGACAGGATGCGCAGGTGATCCTGGGCATAATCCATTTCGTCTGGTTCAAGGCTTGTTGCATCGAGGCCGGTGTAGGTATCGCCGGCAAAGATCAGCGCCGCCTGTTTGGCGTTCTCCGGCGTCGACAGGTCTTCGAACTTCGCGAACCTGTCTTTGTTCAGCTGCGCCAGAGAATCACTGATCCCCATCAGCTTTCTCAGCTTCAAAGCACTCAGTTTTCGCGCAACAACCGCCAGCTCATTGGCCTCATCCTGCAATTTCGGCAGGGTGAACGGCGCCGCAACCGGATCCATATTCAGTTTTTTAGCCGGGGAAACAACGATCAGCATAGCAGCTCCGTTTGACAGAATTCGGGGCGCATCAGTTCAGATCGCCAGACAATATTTCCAGAAATGCGGTGCCAAACCGCTCGGACTGACGCTCTCCCAGAATACGGTTCACCGCATCAAGATCGCCGGGGCGCTGCGCCGCGACTTTGGCCAGATGTGCCGAGGTGACCGTCATCGGTTTTAACGTGCCGCATTCCCCGCGAGTCAGACGCGACTGCGCCTCCAGCAGAGCGTCAAATAACGTGCCCGCGTCCCGTCCGGCCAGTTTGCGCCGCAACGGATGCAGCGCCGGCGTTGCCTCACCGGTGATCACTTCAAGAAACATCGCGCCGTATCGCTCAAGCTTCTTGGCGCCGACACCACCGATACGCGCCATTTCATCCAGATCACCGGGGCGCGTTTCCGCCATCTCGATCAGCGTTTTATCGTTAAAAATCACATAGGCCGGCACCTTGGCGGATTCGGCCAGCGCGCGTCGTTTGGCCTTCAGCGCGGACAAAAGCGGCGCATCTTCTTCGCTGACCAGACTGCGCACCACGGTCGATCCACGTTTGGCACGTTTGATCGTGTCGCGGCGCAGGGTGACGCTGTCTTCCCCCCGCAGGATCGGACGCGCCGGGTCGGTCATGAACAAAGCACCGTGACGCTCCGGGTTCGGGCGTATCAGATCAAGCCCCATCATCTGACGGAAGATCGCCTGCCACTGGCGACGGTCAAAATCGCGCCCCACCCCAAAAGTGGGCAGGCTTTCATGACCGCGCTGGCGCATTTTTTCGGTATCATTGCCAAGCAGAATATCGATCAGATGGCCGGAGCCAAAATACTCATTGGTGCGCAGGATGGCAGAAAGTGCCTTGCGCACCGCTTCGGTACCGTCAAACAGTTCCGGCGGCGTGTCGCATAAATCACAATTACCACAAGGGGTTGTCTCTTCGCCGAAATAGCCGAGCAGGTTTTGGCGGCGGCACAGCTGCGCCTCGGCCAACCCCAGCAAAGCGTTTAACCTGGCGTGGTCTGCCGCACGGCGTTCCAGGGGGGCCGGGCTTTCGTCAATCTGGCTGCGGCGATAGCGGATATCGTCCGACCCAAACAGAGTCAGTGTTTCTGCCGGCGCCCCGTCGCGCCCCGAACGACCGATTTCCTGATAATAACTTTCGATCGATTTTGGCAGGTCAGCATGCGCCACCCAGCGGATATCTGGTTTATCGACCCCCATGCCAAAAGCCACGGTTGCGACCACCACAAGCCCGTCTTCCTGCTGGAAACGGCGTTCCACTTCGCGCCGGTCCTGAGGATCCATGCCGCCGTGGTAATAACAGGCTGGATGGCCGGCTTCGCCCAGCGCCCGGGCCAGGGTTTCGGTTTTGGCGCGGGTGCCACAATAGACGATGCCGGACTGGCCGCGTCGGGCGGATGCAAAGTCGAGGACCTGCCGACGGGGACCATCTTTTACTGCAAATGCCAGATGAATATTGGGCCGGTCAAACCCGCCGAGAAAGGTCGTGGGCGTCGCACCGTCAAACAGCCGGGCGACAATTTCAGTGCGGGTCTCTTCATCTGCGGTGGCGGTAAAAGCGGCAAGCGGCACGTCCAGCGCCTGACGAAGCGCACCGATGCGCAGATAGTCCGGGCGGAAATCATGGCCCCACTGAGATACACAATGAGCCTCATCCACCGCAATCAACCGGGTGTTGGCGCGGCGCAGCAAGTTCAGCGTGCCGCCCGAGGCCAGCCGTTCCGGCGCCATGTACAGCAGTTTCAGACGATTTTCGCGCAGCGCGGCAAAAACCTCTTCAGTCTCTTCATCCGTGTTGCCCGAGGTCAGCGCCCCAGCCTCTACACCGGCTTCCCGCAACCCGCGCACCTGATCCCGCATCAGCGCAATCAGCGGCGAAATCACTACGGTCACACCGTCGCGCGCCAGCGCTGGCAATTGAAAACAAAGAGATTTCCCACCACCCGTGGGCATGATCGCCAAAACATTCTGACCATCGGTCACGGCGTCGACGATTTCCTCCTGCCCGGGGCGGAAGTTGTCGAATCCGAAGACAGAGGAAAGGAGCGCATGTGCCGGGGGCATCGGGCCTGTGGGTCTGAATGTTGCGTTGCTGCTGACAATCCCACAGCGGCGGGACAGGGGCAAGCCCCGTCCCGGCTCCAGATCAGTAAAACGATTGAATGTTGTTGATGATCACAATCCGGATCGCAATCAGCGCGAGAAGCGCCACCAGCGGCGCCAGATCCAGCCCTCCGGTCTGCGGCAGAAAACCACGGATACGGCTGTAAATCGGGTGCAGCAGCCGTTCCAGCCCGTACCAGATTTGCGATACCAGCGGCTGGCGGACGTTGAGCACCTGGAAATTAATCAACCAGCTCATGATGATATGAGCGATCAGGATATAATAGACCAGGTTGAGAACGAGCAGAAGGATTTGAAGAATTGAGACCATCGTTTGACCCTTGGCTGAATTTGTTGCTCCCCACCTAAGCGCCCTGCGTCACTGTGACAAGGCCGGAGGTGCCGTTACGTTTCGTCTTGACCTTGCGCTGCCATGCGGCAATTTGACAGCATGTATCCATTTATTCGCATGTTTTACGGCCTGTGGAAAACCCGCAGAATGCCGCCGCTCGCCCCGCTGGACACCCATGTGTCTTATCACACCTGCCTGCCCTGGGATCTTGATCTTTGGTATGAGTTAAATAACGGTCGCACGTTAACGCTTTATGATCTTGGGCGAATTCCTCTGGCACAGCGTGCAGGGATCGTGCCCGCCCTGCGCAAAAACCGCTGGGGGCTGACCATTGCCGGGGTGTCTGTGCGCTATCGCAAACGGATCAGGATGATGGAACGGATTGAAATGCGCAGCCGCATGCTGGGGTGGGATGACCGGTTTGTCTATCTTGAACAGAGCATGTGGAAAAAAGACGGCACCTGTGCGAATCACGCACTGTTCCGCTCTGCGATCACCGGCAAAGACGGTATTGTCAGCCCGGCGCTGATGGCGGCGGAGCTGAATATCCCGCAACAATCACCGGACTTGCCCGACTGGGTGCAGCGCTGGATTGATGCGGATGCCACACGCCCCTGGCCGCCTGGCAGCGCTTAGCCGCCAAAATGGTTGCGCATTCCCGGCAATGCTTGTTCTATCCAGGCAATAATATTGCGGGGGTCGTAATGGCGGACATATCCGCGCGCAAGCGCATCTGGGGCTGGTTCTTTTTCGACTGGGCCAGCCAGCCTTATAACACATTGCTGATCACGTTTATTTTTGCCCCTTATGTCAAAGAGTTACTTGATGACGGCGCAAAAGCACAAACGGCCTGGGCGTTTGGCATCGGCATTGCTGGCGTGATCATTGCGATCTGTGCACCGGTTCTGGGTGCGATGGCCGACAGCGCCGGCAACCGGCTGCGCTGGATCTGGTTGTTTTCGCTGATGTATGTGGTGGGTTCTTTCGCCCTGTGGTGGGCGGCGCCGGGCAGTTTCAACCTTTACCTGATACTGGCGTTTTTCATGCTTGGAATGATTGGGATGGAGTTTGCCACCATTTTTACCAATTCCATGCTGCCCGATCTGGGGCCCCGTGAAGACATCGGCCGCATTTCCGGCAACGGCTGGGCTTTTGGCTATGTCGGCGGCCTGGTGACGCTGGTGATTATGCTGCTGTTTTTCGCGGAAAGTGCCACAACCGGCAAAACATTCATCGGGCTGGATCCGCTGTTTGGCTTTGACGCCGGTATGCGCGAGGGCACCCGGTTTGTCGGACCTCTGACCGCGGTGTGGTATGCGGTTTTCATGGTGCCGTTTTTCCTGTTTGTGCGTGACCCCAAACCGGTTCACCGGCGCGGCCTTGCGGTGCGTGACGCTCTGCAAGGCCTGCGCAAAACTTTGAAATCGCTGCCAAAAACACCGTCCCTGTTTGCCTATCTCGCTTCCTCCATGTTCTACCGGGACGCGCTGAACGGCATGTATACGTTTGGCGGCATCTATGCCGCGGGCGTGTTGGACTGGAGTGTGGTGGATACCGGGACTTTTGGCATTCTGGCGATTATTTCCGGCGCGCTGTTTGCCTGGCTTGGTGGCAAGGCCGATGTGCGCTTTGGCCCCAAACGGGTAATCGCAGTCTGCATCATAGTGCTGACGCTCGTGGCGATCTCGATCACGATGATTTCGCGCGAAAGCGTGTTTGGCATCGCGGTCACCGCGACATCGCGCCTGCCCGATATTTCCTTTTATATTGTTGGGGTTGTGATCGGCGCCGCCGGCGGGGTAATCCAATCCGCCAGCCGCACGATGATGGTGCGCCAGGCCCATCCGGAGCGCATGACGGAAGCGTTTGGGCTCTACGCACTGTCGGGAAAAGCCACCAGTTTTCTGGCGCCTCTGGCGATCGGATTTACCACTTTGATAAGCGGCAATCAGCAAATCGGCGTTATGCCGTTGATCGTGCTTTTTGTTATTGGGTTCGTACTGTTAGCATGGGTTAAACCCGAAGGAGATACACAGGCAGGATGGTCCGGCTAACGTTCTTTGTTTTTTACCTGTTGCTGGGCTCTGCTGTCGTGGCAGAGCCTGTGGCGAAAGAGCTGTTTAGCGCCCAGAGCGGCGCTTCATCACAGCGCCCTGCCGCCTGGGGGAGCTATGCCAAAGGATGTCTGGCTGGTGCGGCGCAACTGGCGGAAACCGGAGCGACCTGGCAGGCGATGCGCCTTGGGCGAAACCGAAACTGGGGCCACCCGGACCTTATTGATTTCATAGAACGTTTATCCAGGAAAGCGGCGCGTTTAAAAGGCTGGAACGGCATCTATGTCGGCGACTTGTCCCAGCCGCGCGGCGGGCCGATGGGTGGCGGGCACCGCAGCCACCAGACCGGTCTTGATGTCGATATCTGGATGCGGCCGGCGAGAGACCTGACGCTCAGCCGCGAGACGCGCGAAAGCCTGTCCTCCATTTCCATGCGCCGCGCCAAAGGCGCCTATACCAACGAAAGCTGGAGCCCGCAGCACATGCAATTGCTGAAAGCCGCAGCACAAGACCCTGCGGTGGCACGGATATTTTTGTTTCCCGGTGCCAAAGTTCAGATGTGCAACGAGGCCCGTGGCAACCGCGACTGGTTGCGAAAAATCCGGCCCTGGTGGGGGCACTACGCCCATTTTCATGTACGCCTGAACTGTCCGGACGGGGTGCGCGGCTGTGTTGAGCAGGCGCCGCCGCCGCCAGGCGATGGCTGTGCTGAGGCGCAGACATGGGTTGATAATATTCTGAACCCGCCGCCTCCGCCAGTGCCGGACCCCAACGCGCCCAAGCCGCAAAAACGCCAACCCCTTATACTTTCGGATCTTCCTGCTCAATGTACAAAAGTTATTTCATCGCGCTGATTTTGGCGGTTATTCAGTGGGTTAGCCCCGCGTTTGCTGACAGGACCGAACCCAAACTCAGGCTGAAAACGCAATTTCTCGGCACCTATAGCTGGGACGTGGACGACGCGCGTTTTGGCGGCTTGTCCGGGCTTGAAATGAACCGGACCGGCAGCTGGTTCGCAGCGGTGTCTGACCTGGGGGTCTTTGTGACCGGCCGTATCATCCGCCAGGGCAGCAACCAAAGAATTTCCGCGGTGGAGCAGGTCGCCCTTAACACTATGAAAAACGAAGATGGCGGCAAGATGCCGCGCTATTTCAACGATTCGGAGGGGCTGGCGATGTACCCGGACGGGCGCATGTTTGTGTCGTTTGAAGGCGAGCACAGGGTCTGGTCCTACCCCGATCCTTTCTCCGGTGCCACCGCGCTGCCGCGCCACCCGGATTTTGATAAAATGCAAAAGAATTCGTCACTTGAAGCCCTGGCGCTGGGGCCGGACGGGGCGCTTTATACTATACCGGAACGCTCTGGCACCAAGACCAGACCGTTCCCGGTCTATCGCTATTTCGAAGGGGTCTGGAGCCAGGAATACGGCATTTCGCGCTCCGGCAAGTTTCTGATTGTCGGCGCCGATTTTGGGCCGGACGGCAAACTCTATATCCTGGAACGCTCCTTTGGCCTGTTTGGCTTTGGTTCAAGGGTGCGCCGCTTTGATCAGACCGTTGACGGCTTTGGCAATGAGGATGTGATATTGCAGACCGACATGAGCGTGCATGACAATCTGGAAGGCATTAATGTCTGGCGTGACAGCGCCGGGTACATCCGTATCACCATGATTTCAGATGATAATTTCAACTTCCTCCAGAGCACGGAGTTTGTGGAATACCGGGTCCTGCGCTAGCTCCGCCAGCGGCTGCGGCGGACAGAAATGCTGCAGCACCTCTGTTTAACCGGTGCCCGGTTGAGACCTGAAACCCTGCTCTGACCAGCTTCAGGAGGTGGCGAAATGCCGCGAACGCAACAAGGCGTGTCCCACTGGTAGCGTAATTTGTTTTGACAAACACCAGATATGTGGCAGGCTTCAACTACAGGAACTATCAGAAAAGGAGGTGTGCCATTGTCTAGAGTAATTATGGAGAGCGAGGTCAAGACATTCAGGAGGCTCTGTTACCTGCGCTAGATCCGCAGACTGACACCCCTGATTGGGCATTGTACCTAATTGCCCCATCTCCTTAGATCTCGAAGGGTTGCTGTACTCCAGCAACCCTTTTTGTTTGCGCCCGCGCCGGTTATGAACAGGTAAGGGCTGCGAACTTATATGAATTTTGCACATTTGCCGCCCCAACCTGTGCAAACCCGGATACAAAGGCAGAACATGCTGCGCGTCACTGATCAGATCTCTATCGCCGACTGGGAGTTGAGCGAAAGCTTTACCCGCTCCTCCGGGCCAGGCGGGCAGAATGTGAACAAAGTGTCCACCGCGGTGGAGCTGCGCTTTGAAGCGGCACATTCCCCCAACCTGCCGGAGCCGGTGAAAACGCGGTTAAAGCGGCTGGCCGGGCGGCGCTGGACGCTGGAGGGGGCGATCGTGCTGAGGGTTGAGGACACCCGCAGCCAGGCCCGCAACCGCGAGATCGCGCGTGAACGCCTGGTGGAGCTGATCGAGAAAGCCACCCACCGCCCCAAACGCCGCATCGCCACCAAACCGACCAAGGGTTCGGTGCGCCGGCGCCTCACTGCCAAGAAACAACGCGGCGACATCAAAGCGGCACGAGGCAGGGTGACCGGCGAAGAATAAGCGGTGGGCCGGTCTGCGCTGCGTGGCGGCGCCAAATTGCTGCGTTGGCATGGGACGGCGGCCTGGGGACGATGACACGGGAACGGTGAGACGTTGGCTCGGCGACGGCGGCATGAGGACGGCGGCATTGGGACGGCGGCATTGGGACGGCGGCCCGAGGTCGCTCAGCGATCAGCCGCCAATCAGGACGGTGGGCAGGCCGGCGACGATGGCGCCGCCATGGGCGGTGCTGTCGCCAATGCGCGCGGCGGGCATTTTGCCGATCAACACCGTCACAGAACCTTTGATAATGACATCGGGCGGGCCGACACAGACGCAGGTGCTGGTGACTCCGGCAGCAGGCAGGCTGCCGATCAGCACCGTTGGTGTTGCGGGTTTCACAATGGGCCCGCCCACATGAGGAATCGGCGGCACCCCCGGCGTCACCATCGGGCAAACATGCATATCGGTGATTCTGGACGCGGGCATTCCCATAACAGACCTCCGGTTGTCGCAGGCTGAGCCTTGCACAAAACGGGGGCGCTGTCATCGGAAAGCAAAACGGCCCCAGCAAGGGTGATCCTGCCGGGGCCGTATCTGTTATTGGCTCATTCAGCCGCGGGCAGGTTTGCGACGACGCTGGCCGCCGGGTTTGCCAGCGGAGTTGGCAGGTTTGCCGCCCCGGGCGCCGCCGCCACCACCACCGGGACGACCACCGCCGCCCTGGCTGCGGCGCTGACCGCCTCCGCCACCGCCGCCACCACGACCACCACGGCCACCCTGCTTGGGCTTGGCTTCTTCTTCATGTTTCTGCCAGGGCGACCCGGACGCGGTCGGAATGGCGATTTTCAGCATCTTTTCAATGGCGCGGAACTCGTCCATCTCCTGGGGCGAACAAAACGCAATCGCAGCGCCATCGGCATCCGCACGCGCGGTACGGCCGATACGGTGGATGTAGTTTTCCGCGACATTGGGCAGGTCGAAGTTATAGACATGTTTCACGCCGGGAATGTCGATGCCGCGGGCGGCCACATCGGTGGCCACGAGGATTTTGACTTCGCCGTCCTTAAAAGCCTGAATCGCACGGTCGCGCTGACCCTGGCTTTTGTTGCCGTGGATCGAAGCAGCGGCAAAACCTTTGGACTCAAGATGCTTTTTCAGCCGCTCGGAGCCGTGTTTGGTGCGGCCAAACACCAGCGCACGTTCGTCACGGTGTTTCTCCAGCAACTCAATCAGCAGGTCGGTTTTGGAGTTGGTGGCGATAAAGTGGACTTCCTGAGTCACTTTGTCGGCCGGTTTGCCGGGAGGGGCAACCTGGATGCGCACCGGATCATTGAGATAGGATTTCGACAGCTCAGCCATTTGTTTTGGCATGGTGGCGGAAAACAGCATGGTCTGGCGGCTGCGTGGCAGCAGCGGCGCGATCTGGCGCAGAGCATGGATAAAGCCCATGTCCAGCATCTGATCGGCCTCGTCCAGCACCAGAAATTTGGTTTCGTCCAGCCGCACCGCTTTGCGGTCCAGCAGGTCGATCAGACGGCCCGGAGTGGCGACCAACAGGTCAAGACCACGTTCCAGGCGTTTAATCTGGGGGTTGATCGAGATCCCGCCAACAACCATGCCGACTTTGATATGGCCGCCGTCAGAGTAGTTTTTCAGATTGTCCTGGATTTGCTTGGCCAGTTCGCGGGTCGGGGCCAGGATCAGGGCGCGCACGGTTTTGGGCGACGGTTTGCCACCCTCAGACAGCAGTTTGTGCAGCAGAGGCAGACCAAAAGCGGCGGTTTTGCCGGTGCCGGTCTGCGCGAGGCCCATCACGTCACGGCCCTTCATTGCTTCGGGAATGGCCTGAAGCTGAATTGGGGTCGGTTTGGTAATGCCTTGTTCTGCCAGTTTTTCGATCAGGCGCGGGGCAAGCCCCAGAGAAGTAAAGTCGTCCGACATGGACAGTCCTTTCGCGGCGCACAACGGCGCCATAGGGGACGCCAGCCCGCAGGTCGGGACAGCGTCGCAGGGTTTCGCCGCCGGATGCGCCATGGGACCGGATGTCCACACGCCGCCCGAAGCGACAGCCCCTGCGTGAATTGGGAAACTGATGGTTTTGTGATCGCCGGGGGAGGCGCCCTGTGGGGCGCATTGACTCACGCGGTCATGGCGGATCACCGGCTGTGCAATGAGGCAAAGCGGTGCACAAGTCAAGGGTGATGGTGGCAGCGGCTGGTGGCGTGCGGTGCCGTTGGGGCGGTGCACGGGGCCTGCTGTGTTGGTTAAGCGGGCGCGGCGGGGGCCTGTGCCGGGTCCGGGCTTATAGTCAGCAGCCGGCGCAGGTAGTCATCAAACATCGGCACGGTGAAATCGATATCGCCATATTGCGGGCTGTAGATCATGCCTTTAGAAATGATCCGGGCGCGGCGGGGACCGAGTTTTGAAGCCGGCTCGCCAAGCTTTGCTGCCACATCGGAGGAGCGGTAGGGCCCGGTGCCAAGCTGTGCCATGGCGATGACATAGTCGCGCTCTTTGGGCGTCAGCCGCTCATACCGCACCCGGAAGAATCCCTCGTCGAGCCGCCGCAGCACCGCGTCTGAAGCGGCGGTGACGTCGCGCATGCCGATACGGGAGCCCTCGGCCACATTCCAGACCTGAAAGCCCCATTCCTGAAGAAAATAGGGATAGCCCCGGGTGCGGCGGACCAGTTCGGTCAGCGCGATGTCGGTGATGATTTCGCCCTCATCTTCAATCGGTTGGCGCAGGGCCCGGGCGGCGGCACCGACGTCAAGCGGCCCCACCGGCGGGTAAGAAAACAGCCGCTCCGCATAGGATTTGGCGTCGCCTGACAGTGCCGCGAGCTGGGGCAGGCCAGCACCAAAGAACATCACCGGCAGCTGTTTCTGATTGACCCGGTGGATGGCGACAATCAGGGCAGCAAACTCGTCGCGCTGCAGATATTGCAGCTCGTCAATCAGCAGCGTCCAGCCGCGCCCCGCCGCCCGCGCCGCTTCGCCCACCACGACAAAGAGTTCGGCGAGATCATATTCCAGGATGCCGCTGTCCGCGAGGCCCGGCGCCGGATCCACCGCGATGGAAAAATCGCCAAACGCCACTTTGAAGGTGCCGGCAAAACTTTTGAGGGCGCCCAATGCCGCGTGGGTACGGGCGCGGGCAGCTTCAATCAGCGACAATTTGCGCAGCACCTGATGCAGCCGCGGATAGAGCAGCTGCGCCAGGGTCTGATCGTCCGGCGCTTCAATAAAAGAGGTCAGGTGGCCGGCGTCCTCCGCCAGTGATTCGATCTTGTTCAGCAGCACGGTCTTGCCGGTGCCGCGCAGCCCGAGCAGGATCTGGGAGCGGTCATGGCGCCCCTGCAGCACCCGTTGCAGCGCCACCGAGGCGCTGGCCAGAATATCGTCGCGCCCGGCCAGTTCCGGCGGCTGGGCGCCGGCGCCTGGGGCAAAAGGGTTTCGGACCGGATCCATCGGGCACCTGTGACAAAGAAATATAGCAGGATATATGTAGTTATAGACGGTTATAGTGAGTTATAACATAAAACGAGTATAGACAGGAAGAAATTGTTATAAGTTACGCGGGCGGGCGGTAGATCGGCACTGATGGCCTCAATTACGAAGGCACTGGCATCGGAGAAACCTGCGGTACAAAATGCGGGCACAGTTGTGTGGAACTCTCTGATATTGCTGCTTGCAAATCCAGGCTGAGAGAGGGCCGTGCGCCTGCTACAAAGCAGCACAAGCCAAACCGGCCACAGCACGGGGAAATACCAGATGAAAATTGACCGCCTCGACCATATTGTTTTAACCGTCGCCTCCATTGACGCCACTTGCGCCTTTTACAGTGAGGTCCTGGGCCTGGAGGTCAGCGAATTTGGCGCGGGGCGGAAGGCTTTGTTATTTGGCCGCCAGAAAATCAACCTGCACCAGGCGGGCCTGGAGTTTGAACCCAAAGCCAGCAAACCAACACCGGGCAGCGCCGATCTTTGTTTTATTGCAGAGACCAGCCTGGAGGACGTCGTCGCACATCTGAAAGGCCTGGGGATCGGCATTGAAGAAGGCCCGGTGGAACGGACCGGCGCAACCGGCCCCCTTGAATCGATTTATTTGCGGGATCCGGACCAGAACCTGATCGAGATTTCTAATTACATCTGAGGGCTCGGTACTCGCAGAGTACCGAGCAACGCAATTGCATAGTACGCAAGTGCAAAACCCGGCATTCGCAGGAGTTTTGAACCCGGGAATGAGACCGGGTCCATGTGCAGCCATTGCGGAATATAGCAGGATATAAGTAGTTATAAGATGTTATATGCACTTATAATTGAATGGCAGTATAGAGCCGTAGAACCTGCCACATGCAAGTCAGGTGTCGCGCATCGTCACAATGTAAAAAAAGTGCAAAGCACGCCTGCGCACGGCGGCTTCACAGGACCTCAGACCACCACCTCAGCCCGTTCCTGGTCCCCCACCCCGAACACGCGTTTGTAGCGGGTGATTTCATCTTGCGGGCCCATGGCTTTGTTGGGGTTGTCGGACAGTTTGACGGTGGGCCTGCCATTGGCGGAGACCGCTTTGCACACCAGCGAGAACGGCGCCAGACGGTCGCCGGGCACCAGATCGCGGAAATCATTGGTCAAGAGCGTGCCCCAACCGAACGAGGTGCGCACCCGACCGCTAAAGCGTTGTTGCAGCTCAATTATTTTCGCTACATCCAGCCCGTCAGAAAAGATCACCAGTTTTTTCGCCGGGTCTTCGCCGCGCGACTGCCACCATTTGATTGCGGTCTCAGCCCATTCCGCCGGGTCGCCGCTGTCAATGCGGATGCCGGTCCAGCCCGCCAGCCAGTCCGGCGCATTGTCAAGAAAACCGCGGGTGCCATAGGTGTCGGGCAGGATGATGCGCAGGTTGCCGTCATGGCCCCGCTGCCAGTCGCTGAGCACATCATAGGGGGCCTGGGCCAGCGCCGCGTCATCCGGCGCAAGCGCGGCGTAAACCATTGGCAATTCATGGGCATTGGTGCCGATGGCCTCGATCTCGCGACGTTTGGCGATCAGGCAGTTGGAGGTGCCGACAAACCGGTCGCCCAGCCCTTCCATCAGCGCCTGGACACACCAGTCCTGCCACAGGTGAGAATGGCGCCGTCTGGTGCCAAAATCAGCCAGCCGCAGATCGGGGACCTGGCGCAGCTGTTCAATTTTCTCCCAGACCCGGGTCATGCCGCGCGCATAGAGCACCTGCAGTTCAAAGCGGTCGAGATCCGCCAGCACCGCACGGCTGCGCAGCTCCATCAGCACCGCCAGCGCCGGGATTTCCCACAACATCACCTCGTGCCATTTGCCTTCAAAGGTAAGTTCATACTGATCGCCGCGCCGCTCCAGCTGATAGGGCGGCAGGCGCATGCCCTCAAACCACTCCATGAATTCCGGGCTGAACATCTGGCGTTTGCCGTAAAACATATTGCCGCGCAGCCAGGTGCTTTCACCACGGGTCAAGGACAGGCTGCGCACATGGTCCAACTGTTCGCGCAGCTCGCCCTCGTCAATCAGGTCCGCCAGCGGCACATGTTTGGACCGGTTGATCAGCGAAAAGGTGACGCGGGTATCGGGCCGGTTGTGAAACACCGTCTGACACATCAGCAGTTTGTAAAAATCGGTGTCGATCAGTGAACGCACCACCGGATCGATCTTCCATTTGTGATTGTAGACGCGGGTGGCGATGTCGATCATCGGCGGGTCTCCGGCGTGGTATGTGTCTTATGTTTCAAGTCTGATGCCCCTGGCGCGCATTGCATTACACTGGCTGGTCAGCGAGCCCTCAAGATCAATCGCCCGGCACAGGTCCAGCCGCACGGTGACCTCAAAACCAAGCCGCGCCGCATCAAGTGCAGAATAAGCAACGCAGAAATCGGTGGCAAGGCCGGCGAGTGTCAGCCGGGTGATGCCGCGGCTTTGCAGATAGCCGGTGAGCCCGGTGGGGGTGGCCTGGTCGTTCTCAAAAAAGGCGGAATAGCTGTCAATCGTGCGGCGGAAGCCTTTGCGCAGGATCAGGTCGGCGCCGTTCTGGTTGAGGTCCGGGTGGAAAGCGGCGCCTTTGCGGCCCTGGACGCAATGGTCCGGCCACAGCACCTGGGCACCATAGCTGAGCTGCATCAGCTCATAAGGTGATTTGCCCGCGTGCTGGCTGGCAAATGAAGCGTGATCCGCCGGGTGCCAGTCCTGGGTCAGAATGGTGGTCGGGAACGCGGCCATCAGCGCGTTGATGCCCGGCACGACCGCGTCGCCATCGGGCACCGCCAGCGCGCCACCCGGGCAAAAGTCGTTCTGCACGTCGATCACAAGAAATGCGTCTGTTGTCATATCCCTGGCCCCGCTGTGGTCCGTCGGTCAATGGGTAAGCAGAGGCGGGGCGATGGTCAATGGGGCGGTGCGCAGTGGCACGCAGATTTTACCGCTGGCTGCCGTTTCGTTGCCAGGATCCGGGCAGGCGCGTCGCCAACGCTCCGGTAATTCCGGCGTAAAACATATCTCTGATCTGCATCTTTTCAGCCGCACACGACCTCATTTGTCGCAGCAAATTCCCTTGCAAAAAAGGTGCTTCCCCCGTAATGACGCGCCCATGTATACAATTTCCGCGCTTTATCACTTCACCCGTTTCGCTGACCCTGCTGCCCTGCGGGGGCCTTTGCTGAGCTTTGCTGAACAGCACGGCGTCAAAGGCTCTTTGTTGTTGGCCAGTGAGGGCATCAACGGCACCATTGCTGGCAGTGACGCCGGGATAAAAGCGATGCTTGGCTATATTGACGCCCTGCCCGGCTGTCGTGGTTTTGACCACAAAGAAAGCCATGCGGTGGACGCGCCCTTTGGCAAGATGAAGGTCAAGCTGAAGAAGGAGATTGTCACCATGGGGCAGCCGGACGTGGATCCGCGCGCCTCGGTGGGGCAGTATTGCAATCCCGAAGAGTGGAACGCGCTGATTTCTTCGCCCGATGTGGCGGTGATTGATACCCGTAATGATTACGAGGTGGCGATCGGCACCTTTGACGGTGCGATTGACCCGATGACCAGGAGTTTTGGTGAATTCCCCGCCTGGTGGGAAAAGAACAAAGAGCGCTTTCACAACAAACGCATCGCCATGTTCTGCACCGGCGGTATCCGGTGCGAAAAATCGACCAACTTCCTGATGGGTCAGGGTGTTGAGGAGGTGTTTCACCTCAAAGGCGGCATTCTGAAATATCTCGAAGAGATGCCGCAAGAAAAATCCAAATGGGACGGCGAGTGTTTCGTGTTTGACGGCCGCGTATCCGTCGGTCACGGCCTGGTTGAGGGGCCGCATGACCTGTGCCACGCCTGTCGCCGCCCGATCCTGCCGGCAGACAAGGCACGTGCCGAGTTTGAAAACGGCGTGTCGTGCCACCAATGCGTTGAGGAATATGACGAGGACCGCAAAGAGCGCTTTCGCGAGCGTCAGAAACAGGTGGAATTGTCGCGCGACAAGGGCGAAGCGCATCTGGGCCGGGACTTAAAAGCCGCACGCAAAAAGGCCGCGGTGCAAAAAGCGCTGCGCGCTGAGATGAGCCGCAACGGGCAGCCGGACGCGGGCTAGGCACGGGCCAGTCCCTACACAGCACAGGGTCGCGCAGAACAGCGCCCAACAAGACACGGGCTCCGCGCGGCACCGGTTCTGCACAGCACTGGCTACGAATGACACAGGCTGCCACGCCCCCAATCCACGTGACACCGGCCACAAACGGCGCCAGCTGCAAGCACCACAGGCGCGACCCGGCGCAGAGTGACCGCCGGACCAGGCACCACAGCTGCGCGCCGGACCGCCTCTGCGGCGGAACGCGTGTTGGCTTGTTGCCACCACATTCCTGCAAACGAATTGATTCTGGGCCGAGGCGGAACCAGCACTCAGAAACAAACACAAAAAAGCCCGGCGCAGGTTTGCGGCCGGGCTTTTTCGTATCAGTTGTTTGCGGCTTTAGGACGCCATGAAGATACCGCCCAGGGCTGCGAGGCCACCGATGGCGCGCAGCACGGGGTTGCGGCTGGACATGGTGGTGAAACGGGTCAGGGCAGAGGCAAAGACCACACCGATGCTGTGCAGCATGGCGGTGGCGCCGGCAAAACCAAGACCGAACATCAGGACAGAGGCACCACCGACTTCGGTGCCGTGGGAGTGGCCATGGAAGATCGCCAGCAGCGCCACCAGCGACACGGAACCGGCCAGCGGCAGGCGCACTGCGAAGGCCACCATCAGGCCCAGCACGATGACGGACACAAGGATCATTGGCTCAACCATCGGCAGCGCCATGCCGCCCAGCGCGAAGGTGAAACCCGCGACCATAGCGATCACAAAAGTCACTGGCAGTGCCCAGACAGCGCGGCCACCGGCCATGGCGCCCCAGAGGCCCACAGCGATCATCACCATGATGTGGTCTACGCCCATCAGCGGGTGGATAAAGCCAGCGGACAGCGAGCCCATTGCCGACAGGTCGGACTGGGCGAATGCAGGGGTGGTGGCGGTGGCGGCCAGCAGAGCGGCCAGAAGTGTACGGTTCATATCGTTCCTCAATTGGTCAACGTTGGGCGCTCCGGTCTGGATCGCAGCCATGAGCGGCTTTGATCGCGCGAAGCCTGTTCCGGGTCAAGGGGCAGCTTTGCCGCCAGGGGTAAAAAAAGCCGCGGCGCGGGGTGGGAGGCCACGCGTCGGGCAGGTGTTGGCGAAGCGGGACCCACACGCTTCGCCAGCGATGCCATCAGGGGTCTGATCAGGAAGGTATCAGTGGCCCGTGTTGGCACCGACCTGTCAGAGCTGGATTTCGACCTCGCCGATCGGGTTGGAACAGCAGGCGAGGATAAAGCCGTCTTCAATCTCGCTGTCCATGATGCCGCCGTTGTGCACCATATGGACCTCGCCTTTGACCTTGCGCACTTTGCAGGTGCCACAGAGACCAAAGTTACAGCCCGAAGCAATGTTGAGACCAGCCGCTTTGGCCACCGAGAGCACGGTGTCGGTCTGGGTACAATCAGAACTGATGCCGGCACCGGCAAAGGTGATGCGCGCCGGGGTGTCATCCTGGGGCACCACGTCATCGATGCCCGGGTCCTCGGTCTGGAGCGCCACCGGGGCGCCGAAGCTTTCCTGGTGGTAACGTTCCATATCAAAGCCCAGCGCGTTGAGCATGTCGCGCACCGCCTGCATGAACCCGTCCGGGCCGCAGCAATAGACGTCGCGCTCCAGGTAATCCTGACTGATCAGACCCAGCATGATCTGGTTCAGCTGGCCGCGATAGCCGGTCCAGACCTGGAACGGATCATCTTCTTCGACCACAAAGTTCAGTTTGATGCCCGGGCTGCGCGTCGCCATATGCTCCAACTCGCGACGCGCGATGATTTCTGACGGGCGCCGGGCGCAGTTCAGAAAGGTGATGTCGGGCGACAGGCCACGGTCATAGAGGTATTTGGTCATCGACAGCATCGGGGTCACCCCGGAGCCCGCCGAGATGAACAGGTATTTGTCGTCCGGTTTTGCCGGCAGATGAAAGCTGCCCGCCGGACCACTGGCCTTGATCTTTACCCCGGGTTTAAGCTTGTCGAGCATCCAGCGGGTGCCGATCGAATCTGGTTGGGCTTTGACGGTGACACTGAGTCCCACCGGGCGCGAGGGCGAGGACGATATCGTATAGGTGCGGTAGAGCGGCCCGCCGGGCACCGGCAATTCCAGGGTCAGGAACTGGCCGGCGCGGTATTTGAACAGACTGCCCGAGGGCGCGCGGAAGGAAAAGGTGGATGTGTCCGGCGCTTCAGGCACCAGCGCCACACATTCCAGAAATTCGCTGTCGTCCCAGATGGCGTCTTTTTCCAGCGCGTTGAGCTGTGCATTGATTTCCATCGTCTTTACTCCGCCGCGATCAGGTGACGGCCGGTCAGCTGGCGCATCATATGGTTGCAGTACCAGTCGACAAACTGGATCACGCCGTCTTCCTGCACTGTTGAATAGGGGCCCGGTGTGTAGGCGGGGGAATTGATGCCCTGCTGGTTGTCCTCAACAACGATGCGGTCCTCATCATTGGTTTCCATCCAGACCTGAGTCAGCCGTTTGAGATCATAATCCACCCCTTCCACCGCGTCTTTGTGCACCAGCCATTTGGTGGTGACTTCGGTTTGCGTCGGGCTGATCGGTGTGATGCGGAAGACCAGCGAATGATCGGCCAGGAAGTGATTCCAGGTCGACGGATAATGGAATTTCATCAGCGTGCCGCCGTCGTCGAACGGCATGCGACCAAGGCGGCGGGCGACGGCGGTACCACCGTCCATGGTATAGCTGACCGCGCCTTCTTTCAGCGGCATGCGTGCCAGCCGGTGCTGGCCTCTGGCATCAATCGTCATCGCTGATTTAAAGCCGGCGGCTTCGCATTTTTTCACATGGGCCTGCACCTGGGCGGAGTCGGCCCCCTTGTTGCCGACCACCGACGGATCATCCGGGAAGGAGCGGCACAACGCCGGGTGATTTGCGGAACAGTGGTAACATTCGCGGTTGTTTTCCCACACCAGTTTCCAGTTGCCCTCTTCCACGATAGTGCTTTCAAAGGCGACTTTGGCCTCGCTCAGCTCGTGCGCGGCAAGATAGGGGCGGGCGGTGCGGGCAAAGGCGTCAAAATCAGGCGCGTCACCGGCAAGGCAGATATAGATCAGCCCAGCGAGATCGCGGCAATGCACCGATTTCAGCCCATGCGCTTTGGGATCAAAATCATCGCCCATTTCGCGCGCCCACTGCAGGGTGCCGTCGAGATCATAGGTCCATTGGTGATAGGGGCAGACCAGCTTGGCCGATTTGCCGCGCTCCGCCTTGCAGACGATGGAACCACGGTGGCGGCAGCTGTTGTGAAAGGCGCGCACCACTTTGTCAGCGCCGCGCACAATGATCACATTATACGGGCCGATCTTGTAGGTGACAAAATTGCCGGGCTCAGGCACTTCGCAGGCCGGGACAGCAAACAGCCATTCGCGGTAGTGGATCTGCTGCATTTCTGTCTCAAACACGCCGGGATCGGTGTAAAACGCCTGTTCAAGCCCATGGCCTGGCTGACGTTTCATCACGCGCGTGAGTGTCTCCGATGCGCTGAGCATGGCAATATCTCCCTGGTCGGCCAAAGCCGTTATTTTGCTGCTATATCTGGGGGACTTCGGGCGGGTCACGCCCTGGTCTGGGTGGTGTCTTTGCGTGATCTTTCGCCTGGCTGCAGCGATCTGACCAGGAAAATTGCGACATTTTGAGCGCCGTTTATGACTTTGTGCAAAAAACTGGTGGCGGATGTATCAATGCGGGCCCTCATTCCGCGCCAAGGGCGGCGAATTTGGGGTTTTGCGGCGGGTGTCGGAGTGCAGCGGTTTTGGCCAGCTAAACGCTAAAGACAGCGAGGACGGATTTGCGGGGCAGCCCGGGCAGAGGCGCCGTTGGGGCTGATGTTATGTCAGCTTTGATCTGAGAGCATGATTCTGGTCCGCGCGATGCAACTGTCACGTAGCGCCGCCAAAGCGTGCAGCCGGGGGTCGTCGCGATAGGCGTCAAATGCCGCCTCAGAGGGAAACTCAAGAAGATGAATTTCACTAGGTGTGTCCGGGCCGGAAGGGGTGGGGTTTCGGACTTGGGGAGGCTGAGCGCCATGCTGCTGCATGATTTCAAACGCCTGCGCCTCAAATGCCTGAAATTCAGCGATTTTGCCAGGCTTAACCCAGAGATGCACTTCCAGCCTGTAGGGTAAGCGCGGCGGGCAGGCTTGCTGCGCGGACTTCATGGCGTGAACCGCCTCAGTCCAGCGGCCGCAGATCTGTTCTGTAGCGGTCGCTGGTTTCCTGGTAATGCAGCGCCGAAGTTGTCAGCCCGGCGATCTCGGCGTCACTGAGCTCGCGCACCACTTTGCCCGGCACGCCCATCACCATGGAGCGGTCGGGGATTTCTTTGCCCTGGGGCACCAGCGCGCCAGCCCCGATCAGGCAGTTTTTGCCGATCTTCGCGCCGTTCATCACCGTGGCACCCATGCCGATCATCGAATTGTCACCTATGCTGCAACCATGCACGATCGCTTTGTGACCAATGGTGACATCGCGCCCGAGCGTGGTGGGAAACCCGGGGTCGGCATGCACCATCGACAGATCCTGGATGTTGCTGCCTTCACCGATGGTCAATGTTGCGGAATCTCCGCGCAGGACCGCCCCGAACCAGACGCTGACGCTGGGCCCGAGCACCACATCCCCGATCACATGGGCGCCTGGTGCAATCCAGTGCGTGCCATCTGCGGGAAGTGTCGGTGTCAGGTCAGCGAGCGTATAGAGGGTCATGGGGCGTTCCTTTGATTTTGCCGTATCTTACAGGCTGGCGAGGAACGCGTCGATACCCGCCTGTGCAACCACCTGATCCTGAGCCGGAGTACCGGAAGAGACACCGATGCCGCCGACACATTCGCCGTTCACCATCACCGGCAGGCCACCGCCCACCACCATCAGCCGGCCGCCGATGGCTGCAGAGATACCATAAGCCGGTTTGCCGGGCTGGGAGGCTTCGCCATATTCATGGGTGGCCTTTTTGGCGCCGGACGCGGTGTAGCTTTTGTCGATGGCGATGGTGGTCGAAGTGACCTTGCCGCCGTCCATGCGCTCAAAGGCCACCAGGTTGCCGGCGTCATCGGTGATCGCGATGCACATCGGCACGCCGATCTCATCGGCTTTGACACGGGCGGCGGCAATCAGGGCGCGGGAGTCCTGGATATCAAGACGGGTTACGGAAATCATTCTGCATGTCCTTTCGCAAGACGGCGGCGGGCGTGGAGCACTGGCTCGGTATAGCCCGAAGGTTGGGTGGTGCCGAGGAACACCAGGTCACGGGCGGCTTCAAAAGCCTGACCGTCATAGGAGGGTGCCATCGGTGTGTAACCGGGATCGCCGGCATTCTGGCGGTCGACTTCCAGCGCCATGCGTTTCAGCGCTTCTTCGACCTGGTCTTTACTGATCAGCCCGTGCAGCAGCCAGTTGGCCATATACTGCGCCGAAATCCGCAGGGTGGCGCGATCTTCCATCAGCGCCACATCATTGATGTCGGGCACTTTGGAGCAGCCGATGCCCTGGTCGACCCAGCGCACCACATATCCCAGCATCGACTGGCAGTTGTTGTCCAGCTCGCGGGAGATTTCATCTGCAGACAGGTTGCGGCCACCCAGCAGCGGCGGTGTCAGCAGCGATTCCAATGTGCCGGCCGGACGCGATTTGAGATCGTCCTGAACGGCGAACACATCGACCTGGTGGTAATGGGTCGCGTGCAGCACGGCGGCAACGGGGGACGGAACCCATGCGGTGTTGGCGCCAGACTTGGGATGGCCCAGTTTGGCGCCGAGCATTTCCGCCATATCATCGGGTTTGGCCCACATGCCCTTGCCGATCTGACCGCGGCGCTGCATGCTGGCGTTCAGACCCGCATCCACATTGCCGTTTTCATAAGTCACCAGCCAGGCGGCGTCTTTCATCTCGGCTTTGGGAATGAACGCGCCGGCCTGCATCGAGGTGTGGATCTCATCGCCGGTGCGATCCAGAAAGCCGGTGTTGATAAAGACCAGACGGTCTTTTACGGCGCGGATACATTCGCTGAGATTGGCGGAGGTGCGGCGTTCTTCATCCATCACCCCGAGTTTCACCGTATTGCGCGCAAGGCCAAGGATATCTTCGACCCGGGCGTAAAGCGTATCGGCAAATGCGACCTCTTCCGGCCCGTGCATTTTGGGTTTCACGATATAGACCGAGCCGCTGCGCGAATTGCGGGCGCCGTCCGTTTTGGCCAGATCATGCAGGGCGCAGGCAGTGGTGACGGCAGCGTCCAGCATACCTTCGGGCGTGTCCTGGCCGTCGATTTTCACCGCATCGGTGGTCATCAGGTGGCCGACATTGCGCACCAGAAGCACCGCGCGGCCCGGCAGGGTCAGGGTGGAACCGTCGGGCGCGGTAAAGTCGCGTTCAGCGGCCAGTTTACGGGTCTGGGTTTTGCCACCCTTTACAAATGTTTCGGTCAGGTCGCCCTTCATCAGCCCAAGCCAGTTGGCATAGGCGAGAACTTTGTCTTCAGCGTCCACAGCGGCGATGGAATCTTCGCAATCCTGGATCGCGGTCAGGGCGCTTTCCAGCACCACATCACGCAGACCGGCCGGATGCATCGCGCCCACCGGGTGGGAGGCATCGATCAGCAGCTCGATGTGCAACCCGTTGTGTTTCAGCAGGAAGGAACTGTCGGTCGTGCCGGCAAAGGTGTCCGGGTCGGCAAGCAGGTGAGACGTGTCGGCCACTTTGGCAAAAAACACGCCATTTGTGACGCCGTATGCGGTTACGTCCGCATGGCTGGCACCGGTGAGAGGCACGGAGCTGTCAAGGAAATCTGCACTCCAGGCCACTGCCTGGGCGCCACGCGCCGCGTCAAATCCGGGACCCTTGGCGGTGCCGGGCAGCGCGTCGGTACCGTAAAGCGCATCATAAAGCGAGCCCCAGCGCGCGTTGGCAGCATTGAGCGCGAACCGTGCGTTCATCACCGGCACAACCAGCTGAGCACCTGCGGTGGTGGCCAGTTCGGCGTCAACATTGCCGGTGGTAATTTCGAAATCTTCCCCGCTTTCAACCAGATAGCCGATCTCGCGCAGGAAGGCCTCATAGGCGGCGAAATCCCAGTCTTTTGAGCGGTTGGCCAGGTGCCAGGCATCAATCTGCGCCTGAAGTGTCTCACGTTTGGCCAGCAGGGCGGCGTTCTGTGGCATCAGGTCGCGCAGCAGGCCGGCGTATCCGGACCAGAAGCTGTCTGCGGAGACGGAGGTGCCCGCCAGCACCTGGGTTTCAATCAGCTGAGCGAGGTCTGCGGCGACCTCAAGCCCGGCGCGGGTGACATAATCCGTCATGGGAGATTCCTTTTCTTTGCGCGGAGACTAGCTAAAATTTCCGTATCGTGGAATGTATACCATGGTATTTTCCCACGATACGGGACAAGAATGTCGTCGCCTGCCTGGGGGTCCCCCGTCAGGCGCGGCGCACGCCCCCAGGTGCGGGGTGAGACAGGGAGCATTGGCGATGTCAGAAAATCAGGGGGTCCAATCGGTTGACCGGGCGCTGCGGCTGCTGGAATTGCTGTCCGCCCATGATGAGGGCGTCAAGCTGACGGATCTGGCGCGCGAGGCCGGGCTGGCAACCTCGACAGTGCACCGGTTGCTGACCACGCTGGAGATGCGCGGTTTTGCTCAGGCCGAGGCTGGCAGCGGGCGCTGGCATGTGGGGCGGCGCGCCTTTGAGGTCGGCTCGGCCTTTACCCGGCAGCACCATTTTGTCGCCCCCGCCCTGCCCTTTCTGCGCCGGCTGCGCGACCGCACCCATGAGACCGCCAATCTTGGGGTAATTGAGGGCGGCGAGGTGGTGACACTGAGCCAGGTCGAGAGCCGCGAGATTATCCGTGCCATTTCACCGCCCGGCGGCCGTGCTCCGGTGCTGTGCTCCGGCATGGGCAAGGCGATCATCGCCAGCTGGAGTGACGATGCGATTGACCGGCTGGTCGCGCGTTACGGTCTGCGCAAAATCACCGCGCGCTCGCTGTTCAGCCCTGAGGCGGTGCAGCACGAGATTGCCGAGGTACGGATGCGGGGCTTTGCGGTGGATGACGAGGAATATGTGCCGGGGCTGCGCTGTGTCGCCGCCGTGGTCTGGTCACCCCAGGGCGAGGCCGCCTTTGCGATATCCATCTCGGGGCTGGCGACACGCATGACCCCGGAGCGGGTGACGGAGTGTGGCGGCATCGTATGCGAACTGGCGCGTGAGCTGACCGCCAAACTGGGCGGGCGCGCCCCGTAGCCCCGCGTCGTGTAAGCCGCGCCCCATAGCCCCGCGTCGTGTAAGCCGCGCCCCGTAAATCCGGGACGCGGTAAAAGGAACCGCTCAGCTGTCATGCACGCTGCGGCTGTCGGAGGGCGCTCCGTCGCGCTCAGACAGCCCATAGTCCCGCAGCACATGGGCGACGCGGATCCGGTAGCCGTCAAAAATGCCGGCGCGGCCACTGGATTGTGCCGCGCGGTGCGTCTCAAGACTGCGCCAGCGCTGCACCGCGGCCTCATCCTCAAAGAAAGAGAGCGACAGAAGTTTGTCCGGGTCGCTCAGGCTTTGAAACCTCTCCACCGAAATGAACCCTTCGACCTGCTCCAGCAGCGGCCGCAATTCAGCCGCGATGGCCAGATAGTCCGCGCTGCGGCCGCTGGCCGGTCTGACTTCAAATATCACCGCAATCATTTATGCCTCCTGCAGATCCGGGATCCGCTTCAGAAAGGTGCGGTCCTCGCGCAGGATAAATCGCTCTTTCTGCGCAAAGTCAAAATTTTCGCGCCCGAGCGGGTCCGCAGCAAGCCGCGCCCGGTAGGCTTCATACTCCGCAAGGCTGGCCACGTTGTAGATGCCGTACGCCAGGGTGGCGGAGCCTTCGTGCGGCGCGTAATACCCGGTCAGTTCAACACCACAGCGCGGGATCGCGGTGGCCCAGTTCTGCGCATAAGTGTTGAACTGTTGTTTTTTGGTCGGGTCGATGTGGTAGCGGATAATGCAGGTCAGCATGGTCTCTCCTGGTTGCTTGTGCCCCGGTGTTACCCCGTTGACAGGCCGCAATGCTTCGGCCACCATCGAACTATGAAAGAAGGTCCGGATATCGCAAGAGTTGCCGCGCTGATCGGAGATCCGGCGCGCGCCAATATTCTGACCGCGCTGATGAGTGGCAAGGCGCTGACCGCAACCGAGCTGGCCCAGGAAGCCGGGGTGACGTTGCAGACCGCAAGCTCGCATCTGGCGCGGCTGGATCAGGGCGGTTTGTTGCGTCCGCGCAAGCAGGGGCGGCACAAGTATTTTTCGCTTGCCAGTGATGAGGTTGCCCATGTGCTTGAGGCGCTGATGGGGCTGGCGGCGGGCAGCGGCCATCTGCGCACGCGCACCGGTCCAAAAGACCTGGCGCTGCGCCGGGCGCGTGTCTGTTACAATCACCTGGCCGGTGAAATGGGGATTCAGCTGTATCAGAGCCTGATGGCGCGTGGTTTTATCGCCCAATACAGTGACACGCTTGAGCTGCAGCCGTCCGGGGCCGCGTTCGTGCGCGCGTTCGGCATTGATATTGACACTTTAAGCGCAGCGCGGGCGCCGCTGTGTCGCGACTGTCTGGACTGGAGCGCACGGCAGTCGCATCTGGCCGGCAGTCTGGGCCGGGCGTTTCTAAGCCGCTTTGAACAGCTGGGCTGGGCCCGGCGCGATGGGAAAACCCGCATCATCCGCTTTAGCGCCGCCGGCGACCAGGCCTTTGCGACCACATTTGATGTGCCCGACCCCGGCTCCGAACTTCCGCACGAATAAGGGGCACGGGCAGGCGCTGCTATAGCGGCAGCCGGCCACCTTCTTTGGCGGTTTTCAGCACGATTTCAGAGCGCACCTGGGCGACCTCTTCATGGGGCAGCAGATGCTCGTGGATAAAACCGGCAAACGCCGCGAGATCGGCCACATGTATATCAAGCACGTAATCGGCGTCGCCGGACACCGACCAGGCCGCCGCCACCGCGTCGTGGTCGCGCAGGAAGGTGGCGAATGCGCCGTCGGTGGGGCCGGAATGGGCCGACAGATTCACCCGCACGATGGCGCGCAGACCAAAACCAAGCGCCGGTGCGTTCAGCCGGGCGCCATAACCCAGGATCACCCCGGCGCTTTCCAGCGCGGAACGACGGCGGGAACACTGGCTGGCAGACAGGTTCACCAGGGCGGAAAGTCCGGCATTGGTCAGGCTGGCGTCCTCTTGCAACGCCCGCAGAATCGCGATGTCAAAGCTGTCCAGTTCCATTTCATGCACCTCACAGTCACATTATGCACAGATCGTGCGAATTTTGCCCCCTGCATGCGTAGAATGCAAGCTCATTGCACGCTGCCTGCGCCACAATGGTCATCAGACGAAACATTTACTGCAGCAGGAGACGCTCTGATGGGTCCTTTCCCCCACGATGCCCCCAAGGCCACCATTGATGACCATAACCCCGCCGGCACCGACGGGTTTGAATTTGTTGAATTCGCCCACCCGGACCCGGCAGAGCTTGACCTGCTGTTTCGCAAGATGGGCTTTGTACCGGTCGCCACCCACAAATCCAAAGCGGTGACACTCTATCGTCAGGGCTCGGTCAATTACCTGCTCAATGCGGAACCGCAGTCGCACGCCTCAGATTTCATCGAAAAACACGGCCCCTGTGCCCCGGCGATGGGCTGGCGGGTGGTGGATGCACAACATGCCCTGAAACGGGCGGTGGATCTGGGCGCCAAGGAATACACCGGCCCCGGCAAAGCGCTGGATGCACCGGCGGTGATCGGCATCGGCGGCTCGCTGCTGTATTTCATCGACAAATATGACGATACCGGGTCGGCCTATGCGGCGGAATTTGACTGGATTGATGCGGTTGATCCTCAGCCCAAAGGCGCCGGGTTCTATTATCTCGATCACCTGACCCACAACGTGATCAAAGGCAATATGGACACCTGGTACCGGTTCTATGCCGATACGTTCAATTTCAAAGAGATCCGTTTCTTTGACATTGCAGGTAAATTCACTGGTCTGTTGTCCCGCGCCCTGACCTCGCCTTGTGGCAAGATCCGCATCCCGATCAACGAGGACCGCGGCGAAAAGGGCCAGATTGTCGAATATCTGAAACGCTATAACGGTGAGGGCATTCAGCATATCGCGGTCGCAACCAATGATATTTATACTGCGGTAGATACCATTGCCGACAACGGGATCAAATTCATGCCGTCGCCGCCGGACGCCTATTATGAACTTTCAAAAGCCCGGGTCAAAGGCCATGAGGAGCCGCTTGATAAGATGCGCAAATACGGCATTCTGATCGACGGAGAAGGCGTGATTGGCGGCGGTGAGACCCGCATCCTGCTACAGATTTTCTCCAAAACCGTGATCGGGCCGATCTTTTTTGAGTTCATTCAGCGCAAGGGCGATGATGGCTTTGGTGAGGGCAATTTCCGCGCCCTGTTTGAATCGATCGAAGCAGACCAGATCAAACGCGGTGTGCTCGACGAAGCCGGCTGAGAACCGGATGAATAATCAGGGGCCAGCCGGTCAGGGCCGGCCCCTTTTTCATGGTGCTTTGTATTTTGAGCTGAAACAGGCTCAAATTACTGGCGGGCCGGGGCGTTGATCCGGGCCAGAAAGACCTTCATTTCGCTGGCGATCTCATCGCCATATTCCTCCAGCGCGAAATGGCCGGTGTCCAGCAGGTGAAATTCCAGATCCTTCAGGTCGGCCTTATAGGGATACGCGCCCTCGGCCGGGAAGATCGGATCGTTTTTGCCCCACATCAACAGCGCCGGCGGCTGATATTCGCGAAACAGCGCCTGCCATTTCGGGTATTCAGCGACGTTGGTGCCGTAATCGAGGAACATCTCCAACTGCACGTCCTGATTGCCGGGACGGTCCAGCAGATATTGCGCCTGAATGTAGCTGTCGGGGCTGACGCTGTTGAGGTCCTGTACGCCGGCGGTATATTGCCATTTGGTGGCGCCCATTTCAAAAAAGCCGCGCAGCGCATTGCCATTGGCGGCGGACGGATCGGCCCAATAGGCTTTGATCGGATCCCAGAAGTCGCGCAGACCCTCTTCATAAGCGTTGCCGTTCTGAATGATGAAACCGGTCACGCGTTCAGGATTTTCCGCGAACATGCGATAGCCAACCGGCGCGCCGTAATCCATCACATAGGCGGAATAGTCGCCGATGTTCTTGCGGTCCAGTAATTCAGTCATCAGCGCTGCGGTATTGGCGAATGAATAGTCATACTCCGCCGCATCGGGCATGTCGGAGGCGCCAAAGCCAGGGTAATCTGGCGCGATGACATAATAATCTTCCGCCAGCGTCGGGATCAGTTCCCGGAACATGTGTGAGTTGGTGGGAAAGCCGTGCAGCAGCAGCACCGCCGGGTTGGACGGGTCGCCGGCCTCGCGATAAGCGATGTTCAGCCCGTCAATAAGTTCAGAGTCAAAGCGGGTGGCAAAGCTGGCATTTTCTGCCGCCTCTGTACCGCCCAGAAACAGGGTTGTGGACAGCAGCGCCGCCGCGAAAGTGGTCGAAATAGTGCGTTTCATGTCAGGTTCCTTGTGGCATGGGAGAAGGGGCCGCAAGCAGAGCTGCGGCGTCAGATGGGAGGTTTGGGGTGGATCAGGGACTTATTTGTTGGTGTCGAGCTGGTCTTGCAGCGCCTGGTTTTCCGCGTTCAGTTGCTCGATCTCAGACCGCAGCTGATCCAGCACCGGCTCCAGTTCCTCCAGGGTATATCGCTGGGGAATATGGCGCGGGCAGTTCCAGTCAAACGCCTCAATGTCGATCACCAGCGCGCGTTCAACCACGATGTTTGACGCCTCCGGGCTGAGCCGGGCCAACAGCGCCGGATCTTCGTCACTGGTGACGATCCTTGCGCGGCCCCAGAGTTTGAGCCGGGCCTGGTTGGGATAATCCATCGCAATGATCGACACCCGGTCCGTCCCGGTCAGATTGCCGGTGCTGATATATTGCCGGTTGCCGCGATATTCGGCCCAGGCGATGGTTTTGTCGTCCAGCACATGGATGAAACCGGGGTTGCCACCGCTGCCGCCGCGAAACTGCACATAGGGCCAGCCGGTGTCAGAGACGGTGGCAAGATAGACGCCGTCACGCGCTTGCAGGAACGCGGCCTCCTGCGGTCCCAGACTGTCACCGCCGTGGCGGTCGTCAGAGAGAAAACGGGCATAGGTTTTTTCAGAGCCCATCTGCGCCTGCTGGGCGCGCACATGGTCGGTAAAAGCGATATCGGCAAAAGCAAGCGCCATGGGGTTTCCTTTCAGGAGTCGTGTCGGGCAACAGGTGTTTTGGGCCGGATCAGAGACCTAAATCGCTGAGCGAGGCATGATCGTCGGGCCGCGGGCCGGCGGGCCAGTGGAACAGACGCTCGCCCTCTGTGATCGCCAGGTCGTTGATCGATGCGTGGCGCACTGCCATGCGGCCGTCGGTGTCAAATTCCCAGTTTTCATTGCCATAGGCGCGAAACCAGTTTTGCGCCCCGTCGTGGTACTCATAGGCAAAGCGCACCGCGATGCGCCTGCCGGCAAACGCCCAGAGTTCCTTGATCAGCCGATAGTCATGCTCGCGCTGCCATTTTGCGCTCAGCAGCGCGTGGATTTCCGCATGACCGGTGACAAAGGAGGCGCGGTTGCGCCAGCGGCTGGTGGCGCTATAGGCCGGGGTGACGATATCCGGATTGCGCGAGTTCCAGGCGTTTTCTGCCATGCGGACTTTTTGCACGGCGCTGTCATGGTCAAAGGGCGGAAGGGGCGGACGTGAAGACATGTTGTGGTTCCTTTGCTGTCCCGGCAGTAACTGTACTGATCGGTAAATCTTGAGGGCATAACTGTACCGATCGGTAATGTTAGTCAACGGATATCAGCGTGCATTTCCGCAGGGTATTTGGTGCGTTTTTGCATCTGTGTGTGTTTTCAAACGCATAGGACACGCCCTTGCCGATTGCAGCGGGACGTATTATGTACTGATCTGTACAGAAACAGGAGGTGTCATGCGCCCGAACAAAAAAGACGAGCTGGTCGAAAAGGCGCTTGAGGTGTTTTATCGCAACGGGTTTCACGCCACCGGCATGGATCTTCTGGTGCGCGAAACCTGCGTATCCAAGACCTCGATGTACAAACATTTCCGCACCAAAGAAGAGCTAATCCTGGCCGCATTGCAGCTGCGGGATCTGCGGTTTCGCGGCTGGTATACCGCCCGGGTGGCGGCGCTGGCGACTACGCCGCAGGATCAGCTGCTGGTGATGTTTGACGCGCTTGGCGAATGGTTTCGCGAGGACGGTTTTTGCGGCTGCATGTTTGTCAAAGCCAGCGCCGAGTTCCAGCATCCGGACCATGTGATCCACCAGCAGGCGGCGGCGCATAAACATTTGCTGCTGGACTATGTGACCGGTCTGGCGCGTGCCGCCGGATATCCGGATCCCGAAACACTGGCACGGCAGTTGCTGCTGTTGAAAGAGGGCGCGATCACCGCCGCGGTGATGGGCGACAGTGCGGATCCTGCCGGCGATGCCAAAGCGGCCGCAGCGATCCTGCTGGCTGCGGCGCGCGCGGTGGCCTGAGCGCAGGGGCGGCCATAGGGCGCCGGGCGCTCAGAGCGCAGCGACGGGCAACGTATTCAGGTTAAGGTGTTCAGCTTGCAGCGCGCGGCGCAGAATCACAGGCGCACCTGGTGCTCACGCTGCCCCGCGACCGGCTGCACAGCCTGCCAGGTCTGGCCCTGCAAATGGGTGTTTTCGCCGCTGCCCGCCAGCCCTTCGGCGGCGCTGGTGGCAAACAGGGTCCGCAGGTCGGTATCGCCAAACGCCGGGCAGCTAACCTGTTCGGCCGGGCAGTCCACCGCCGAGAGAAACCGCCCGTCCGGCCCATAACGCGCGATGCGTGACGCGCCCCATTGCGCGTTCCACAGGCAGCCCGCGCTGTCCACCACCGCCCCGTCGGGGTTCAACCCTTCACCTGTGAGATCGACAAACAGTTCCGGCACGCCCGACGGCCAGCCGTGCTCCGGGCTCAGTGGCTGGCGCAGAATCCGGCGGGTCACTGTATCGGTGAAATAGGCACAACTCCGGTCCGGTGCAAAACAGATCGCATTGCTGATGGTGATATCGCCATAGAGCTGGGTCACTTCACCCTGATAAAACCGGTAGATCGCGCCCTGCCCCGGTTCCGCCTGTTTGCCCATGGTGCCGATCCAGAAACCGCCCCAGGGGTCGACGCGCCCGTCGTTGGACCTGGTCGCCGGATTGTCGGCCTCCAGCGCCGCGATCAGGCTGCGTTCGCCGTTGTTGATGTCAAAGCGATACAGCCCGGTCTCAGACGCCATCAGCAGTGCGTCGTGATCTACCCAGCCGGCAGCGGAGACATATTCGTCAAACTGCCATTCCAGCGCACCGGTGTGGTCGCGCGACAACAGACGTTTGCCCAGGATATCGAACCAGAACAGTTGTTGCCGTTCCGGATGCCAGAGCGGACCTTCGCCCAGCGCGCAACGGCGCGCATCAAACAGGTCCATCAGTTGGCCTCCGTCAGATCAAGTCGCAGGACACCGGCGGCGGGCAGGTTGATATCGCCAAACTGCACCGGGGCATCATTGTAGTTGAACCAGAACTGCTCGGATCCGGTGTCGCGGCAACGCAGCCCATCGGGCAGCACGCGGGTCTGAATGCCGGCGTCATCGCAGGCGCGGGCCAGGATGCGCTTAAGCGCGGTGTCATCGCCCCAACCGGCGACATAGCTCAGATTGCCCTGGCGCATCACTGCCGCAGCGCCCTGGGCGGTGCGTTCAATCACCTCAGCACCGCCATCAATCGTCTCTGTATAACCCTGAAATGCACCAACCAGCGCCAGTGGCACCGGCGTGTCGGGGCGCAGGCTTTCCACATAAGACACGGTGACATCCAGCCCTGGCATTGCCGGCGGCAGCGGGCGGGGGATTTCCATTTCAGCGTTGCGCGCACCCGATCGCGGTCCCAGCACCACCTGGGCGCCCGCGTTGGCGAGCTTGTTTTTCAACGTCTCATCCATGTGCATCAGGCCAGGCGCGAGGATCAGCCGGTAGTTGGCAAAGTCGTCGCTGTCGGGCGCAACGATATCCACCGACAGGCCCAGCGCCCGCAACGCGCGGTAATGGTCAAACACCAGGCCAAAATAGCTGAGACCCGCGCCATGGGGCTGGGTCGTCCAGGCAAAATCGGCGTCATAATCAAAAATCAGTGCCACCGGTGCGACGCCGGGCGTGACCTCGGGCGCGGCGGTAAGTTCAGCGGCGACCTGGCGTGCCTCGACCATGCCCTGAGCGTCTGCCCCGTCGGGACGCTGCAGCCCGGCATGCATCTGTTCCTGGGCAAACGGCGCCTGGCGCCAGCGGAAATAACACACCGCTTCAGCCCCATGGGCAAAGGCTTCCCAGCTCCAGAGCCGCACCATGCCGGGCAGCGGTGCCGGGTTATAAGGCGCCCAGTTCACCGGGCCGGGCTGTTGTTCCATCACCCACCAGCGACCCCGCCCGACAGCGCGGTAGAGATCATGGTGAAAGGCCTGAAAATCGGGATCGCCCTGGCGGCTGAAGCGTTTCTGATGTGCCGGGGAGGCGCCAACGCGGTCCTCGAGAAACCCCAGCGGGTAGCTGTCCCAGGTGGCAATATCGAGATCAGCACCGACGTCAAAATGGTCAAAATCGGTGATGCGCCCCATGTAATTGTGCGACACCGGCGCTGCAGAATGGGCGCGGATGATATCGACCTGGCGGCGGTTAAATCGCACCACCTGATCCGAGCTGAAGCGACGAAATGCCAGCACATGGGCCGGGTTAGGCTCTGTTACCGTCAGGTTAGGCAGTTCAATATCGTCAAATCGGGCGTAGTCCATCGACCAGAACACATTGCCCCAGGCCTGGTTCAGCGTATCGATATCGCCGTAACGCTCTGCCAGCCAGAGACAGAAGGCATCGCGCGCCGCACGCGACCAGGAAATGGTGGTATCGTGGCAGCCATATTCGTTGTCGGTCTGCCAGGCGGCCACTGTGGGATTGGCCCCGTAGCGTTCGGCCATCATGGTGACGATCCGGTCGCATTCCAGCGCATAGGGCTCGTAGCTGAAGCAATAATGCCGCCGGGAGCCAAAGCCGCGCGGCCTGCCCTCAACGTCCAGCGCCACCATGTCGGGATAGCGATCTACCATCCAGCGCGGCGGTGTGGCGGTGGGCGTGCCCATCACCACTTTCAGCCCGGCGTCTCCCAGGGTTTTGACCGCAGAATCGAGCCAATCCCAGCTAAACTTGCCCGGTTGGGCTTCAATGCGGGACCAGGAGAATTCACCGATACGCACCCAGGTCAGGCCGGCATCGACCATCGCTTTTGCGTCGGCTTCCCACATCTCGCGGGGCCAGTGTTCGGGGTAATAACAGGTGCCAAGCGTCCGTTTCATCTTGTGCGCTCCGTTCAGCCGTTCAGGGTTGCATCATAGGCGGCGACCATCATCGCGGCGGCTTCCCGCACCTGGGCGACGCTATAGCCCGGCCGATAGAGCCCAGTGCCGATGCCAAAACCACGGGCGCCAGCGGCGCGCCAGGCGGCGAAATTATCCGGGCCGACACCGCCGACCGCATAGACGTCTGTGGCGGGTGGCAGCACCGCGTTCATCGCTTGCAGCCCGGCAGGCCCGACCAGGGATCCGGGAAAGATTTTCAGCCCGTCCGCACCAGCGCGCAGGGCGGTAAAACATTCCGTGGGCGTCATCACCCCGGGATAGGACATCAGCCCGGCGGCTTTGCTGGCCTTGATCACCTCGGGGTTACAGTCGGGCGAGACGATCATCTGACCGCCGGCCTCGTTCACCCGCACCACATCGGCGACGCTCAGCACGGTGCCGGCACCAATCATCGCCCGGGCGCCAAACTCCTGCGCCATGGCTTTAATGCTGACCAGCGGCTCGGGCGAGTTCAGCGGCACTTCTATGCGGGTAATGCCAGCCTCAATCAGCGCTTCAGTGATGGCCGGAGCGTCCGCCGGGGTCACGCCCCGCAGGATAGCAATAATATGTCGGCTCATGTGGTGTCCCCGTTCAGTGTGGTCCAGGCGGCGCTCAGCCCGGCGAGTGTCATTTCATCTGCCGCAACACTGCGTGGCAGGCAGCCCTGGGCGGTGAGTGCGCGCATATAGGCCTCGGCCAGGTCATCTGCGCCCAGCACCGCGATGTCCTGGCCCAGCCAATAGGGCCGTGCGGCGGCCAGTTCGATACCGATCAGCAGGCCCGAAAGCCGTGCGCGCGCGGTGGCCGCGTCCAGATCTGCGATCAGGCTGCCGGCGCGCAGGGCAAACAGCTGTGCCGCCAGCGCCTGGGGGCGCGACATGGCGTCACCGATCGCCGCTGTAAACGCAGCTTCGTTCCAGCCCTCCCCGGCCATGCCGTGGCGCAGCACCGATTGCCTGGAGAGCAAGGCAAACATTTCGCCGGTCATGTAGCTCTGGAAACTGACGATCTCGCCGGCGCTGATCCGCGCCCATTTGCTATGGGTGCCAGGCAGGCAGAGCACGCCGTCAAATTTGGGCTCCCGGGCCAGAAACCCGGCGATCTGGGTTTCTTCGCCGCGCATCACGTCGGCCGGCTGAAGCTGCTTCACCCCAGGCAGGATATGCACTTGAATGCGGCTGTCGGCGGTTTTGACCCGTGTCATCAGCTCCGCGCCCGGCGGGGTACAAGGCACCGCGCGATAGGCGGCCTCGGCCCAACCCTGGCGCGAACCGGCCATACCACAGGTGATCACCGGGGTGACCTGGCCCGCGGGCAGGCAGTCACTGATCAGTTCCAGCAATGCACCTTCAAACTGATCCGGAGCCAGGCTGCCCATACCGGCATCAGATTCGCGGCGATCAAGCACCTGAGCGCCCGCCCCCATAATCCAGGCCCGCAGGTGGCTGGTGCCCCAGTCAAGCGCGATCCATTCGGTTGTGCTGAAATCGCTCATCCTGACACCACCACGCCGCCGTCCACCGCCAGCACCTGGCCGGTGATGGCGCGGCTGGTCTCTGAGGCGAGAAACAGCGCCGCGCCGACGATATCCGCCGGGGACAGCGGTTCCTGCAGGCACTGGCGTTCCAGATGGGCGGCCAGCGCTTGGGGCGTGACCCAGAGATCTTTTTGTTTGTCGGTCAGCACCCAGCCCGGCGCGATGGCGTTGACCCGGATGCGCTCAGCACCGAATTCACGGGCAAGACTGCGGGTCATACCGGTGATGCCAGCATTGGCGGTGGTGTAGGACGGGTATCCGGAATTGCCCATCATATAGGAGATTGAAGAGAAGTTGATGATGCTACCGCCCTGGTTTTGCTGCATGTCTGAGAGCGCCTGCTGACAGGCAAAGAAATAGGATTTCAGGTTGATGGCCTGCGAGGTGTCCCAGAATTCTTCGGTCACTTCATGGGTGCTGTGACGCGCATCATTGGCGGCATTGTTTACCAGCACCTGCAGCGGGCCATGATCGCGCGCCGCAGTTTGCATCGCCGCTTTCAGCGCCGGGATATCGGTGATGTCACACGGGATAAACAGCGGGCGGGAGGCGTATTTCGTCTCCATCTCATCACAGAACGCACTGGCGTCTGAGCGCTGCACAAACGCCACCCGGGCGCCCTGTTGCAAAAAGCCCTCGGTCAGCGCGGCACCGATGCCGGCGCCGCCGCCGGTGATGAATACGGACTTGCCCTTCAGGTCATGAAAAGTTGCGCTTTGCATCAGTGGCTCTCCCTTGTGACCAGGCGGGTGTCTTTGCCGACCAGAAAATCCAGATCGGCGCCCTTGTCGGCCTGCAATACGTGATCGATGTAGAGTTTGGCATAACCGCGGGTGTAATGCGGCGGCTCCGGCACCCAGGCGGCGCGGCGCTTGTCCAACTCGTTTTGCGCAACAAGCAGTTCCAGCACACCGTTTTTAGCGGAGACCTTGATCCGGTCGCCGGTCTGCACCAGCGCCAGCGTACCGCCAGCATTGGATTCGGGGCTGACATGCAGGATCACGGTGCCAAAGGCGGTGCCCGACATGCGCGCGTCCGACACCCGCACCATATCGCGCACGCCTTCGCGCACCAGTTTGGCCGGGATTGGCATATTGCCGACCTCGGGCATGCCGGGATAGCCTTTGGGGCCGCAGCCTTTGAGCACCAGAATAGTGTCTTTGCTGACCGGCAGATCATCGCGGTCGATCTGGGCTTTCATGTCTTCAATGGTTTCAAAGACAAAGGCTTCGGCCTCGTGCTCCAGCAGGTGTTCGCTGGCGGCTGAAGGTTTGATGATGGCCCCGTCAGGTGCCAGATTGCCCTTGAGCACCCGCAACCCGGCCGCCGGTTTCAACGGATCCTTCAGCGCGCGGATCACGTCGCGGTTGAAACATTCTGCGCCCTCCGCGTAGACAGAGATATCGCCGCCCAGCACCGTGGTGGCGGGGCGCAACTGGTCGCGCAGCTCCGACATCACCACCGGCATGCCGCCAGCGTAACAGAAGTCTTCCATCAGATATTTACCGGAGGGCATGCAGTTGACCAGCAGCGGAATGTCGCTGCCCAGTTCGAAGTCTTCCAGCGTCAGATCGACCCCAACCCGGCCCGCCAGCGCCAAAAGATGCACCACCGCATTGGTGGATCCGCCCACCGCCGCATTGGCGAGGATGGCGTTTTCAAAGGCAGCGCGGGTCATGATGTCAGACGGTTTCAGGTCCTCGTCCACCATTTCAACGATGCGTTTGCCGGTCAGATGCGCCAGCGCCATGCGCCGCGCGTCCACCGCCGGCAGCGCCGCGTTGGTCGGCAGACTCATGCCCATGGCTTCGACAATGGAGGCCATAGTTGAGGCAGTGCCCATGGTCATGCAGACGCCTTTGGAGCGACTCATGCCGGACTCCGCCGCCATGAAATCCTGCAGCGTCATATCGCCGGCACGCACGGCCTCGGAAAATTTCCACACGTCAGTACCGGAGCCGATGTCTTTGCCCTGCCATTTGCCGTTCAGCATCGGGCCGGAGCTGACCACGATGGCGGGCAGATCGACCGACGCCGCGCCCATCAGCTGACCAGGCGTGGTTTTGTCACAACCGCCGAGCAGCACCACGCCGTCGATGCCGTAGGCGCGGATGCTTTCTTCCACATCCATCGCCAGCAGGTTGCGAAACAGCATCGCGGTGGGTTTCATCTGGGTTTCGCCGAGGCTCATCACCGGGAATTCCACCGGGAAACCGCCAGCCTCCCAAACACCGCGTTTCACCCCTTCGGCAAGTTCACGCAGACCGGAATTACAAGGCGTCAGTTCCGACCAGGTGTTGCAGATGCCGATGATCGGTCGGCCGTCAAACACGTGATCCGGAAAGCCCTGGTTTTTCATCCAGGAGCGGTGAATAAACCCGTCCTTGTCGGCCTTGCCATACCAGGCCTGGCTGCGGCGGTTTTTTGTCATGTTCGGCGTCCTTCGATGACCCGGATCGTTTGCGGAAGGTTCCAGGGCAGGGTCAGCCCGTGATCCATAAGATAGGCGCCGCTGAGTGTCAGCGGTACGGATTTCAGCGCCGGGGTGCCGCGCGACAGGGCCGGCGTGTCCCCCCGGTTTATCAGTTCAATTTCATACCGTGCAAGCGGCTCCAGCCCGGTCAGGCGCAAAGGGCGCGGCAGGATCTGGTCTGACGTTTCTCGCTGGCCGGCAAAGGCGACAAAGCGGTGACCGTCCTGCGCCAGTTGCATCTCTGCCAGTACGGCGGGGTCCGCGTGGTCCAGCCGCAGGATATCGGCCTGTTGCATCCAGTCGCGGTTTGTTTTCCACCAGCTGGCAACCTGGCTCAGGGTTTCGGCTTCGGCCCCGGTCAATTCGCGCGGGTCCATTTCAAAACCCATATGGCGTTGCGCCGCCACCCAGGCCCTTGTCGCCATATCAATCACCCGGCCCGAGGTGTGACAGCGGCGCGGCCCTACGTGGCTGCCGGTGACAGAGGCGGGCAGGAACAGTGCCGCTTCATGCTGGATGCGCATGCGCTCTAAGGCGTCATTGCTGTCAGACAGCCAGACCCGGCCGCAACGCTGCAGGATGCCAAAATCTACGCGGCCACCACCGGAGGCGCAGCTTTCGATATCCACCGCCGGGAACGCGGCGCGCAACCGGTCCAGCAAAGCATAGGTGCCCTTGGTCTGCGCCGCACTGGGGCCGGGCAGCACCCGGTTGTGATCCCATTTGATATATTCGATGTCGTAGTCGTGCAGCAGCGCTGCGATCTGCCCATAGAGGTGATCGACCACATCAGACCGGGACATGTCCAGCACCAGTTGCTGGCGACCGCGCGGCTGATCCATCGGGCCGAGCACCCAGTCGGGGTGGGCCCGGAACAGCTCAGAATCCTCGTTGACCATTTCGGGTTCAAACCAGAGGCCAAAACCCATGCCCAGCGCCTTGATATGGTCAATCAGCGGTGTCAGCCCCTCGGGGTATTTGCGTGGATCCACCACCCAGTCGCCCAGCGAGGTGGTGTCGTCATCGCGGCGTCCGAACCAGCCGTCATCCAGCACAAAACGTTCAGCCCCCAGCGCCGCGGCGCGGCTGGCGATGTCTTTTAATTCTTTGAGATTATGGTTGAAATAGACCGATTCCCAACAGTTGTAATGCAGCGGGCGTGGGGTTTTTACCGGCGGGGAGATGCGGTCGCGCAGGTGGCGCTGAAAGGCGGTGGCGCACGCGTTCAGGCCCTGGTCTGAGCGGGTCAGATACAGCGGCGCGGTTTCAAACTCCGTGCCCGGCGCGTAGCTGCCAGAGGCGTGGCCAAACTGAATCTGACGGCGGCCATCAGCCAGTTCTTCGGCCAGCATGCGGTGACCGCCGGACCAGCCGTAATGAAAAGCGGAGGCGGTTCCGCTGCTGTTGTTGCAGCCCGGGTCAGCGACGATCAGGCCGGGGAAATGTTCGTGCCCGCTGCGACCGGTGCCGTTGTCGCGCAGCCGGGCGCCCGGAGCCCAGGGGAGGTGCCGGGTCTGAAATTCGCCACACCAGCGGCCGGAAAACTCAACCATCTCAGCCGCCATTTGGGAGGCGGGAAACACTGGTGCGGCCAGCCAGTCCACCACAATGGCAGTGTCGCTGTGCAGCCGGGTGGTGGCGCGGATCACATGGGTGTCCGGATCCGCCAGAAGCTCGAGCTCCAGCGCGAGTCCCAGCGCCGCTTCCGTGAGCTGAAAGCTGAGCTCACCGTTCTTCTGCGTGCAGCGCGCAAGTGTGAAACGGGGGAGGAGCCGCGCCCCGTTCAGATCGCGCGCCTGCAGACCAGGCTGACCGGGAAAACCGCGGGCGGCCTCGGGGCAGAGCGACAGCGCTGCGGTTTCATCCAGCATACCTGCGGCCACATCAGGGATATGCGCCAGCGCCACCTGGCTCAGATCCTCAGTCAAAGGCAGCGGCGCACCCCAGTAGATCACCGACGGCACGCCGCCATTTTCCGAGCCAAGGCACAGGGTCTGACGCGCGGTATCCAGCCGCCAGGTCTGCATCACTTCACTGCTCCGAGCGTCAACCCGGCGATGAAATGTTTCTGCATCGCAAAGAACATCAGCACCGGTGGCATCGCCGCCACGATGGAGCCGGCGGAGACCAGGTGCCAGGCCGCAACCCATTGCCCGTTCAGCGAATACAGCCCGGCGGTGATTGGCTGGGTGTCGGCGCCCTGGGTCAGCACGGTGGCCCAGAAATAATCGTTCCAGATGAAGGTGAAGATCAGCACCGACAGTGCTGCAATCGCCGGCTTCATCAAGGGCAGCACTACATACCAGAAGATGCGGACCTCGCTGACCCCTTCGACCCGGGCGGCTTCAATCAACTCCACCGGCAGGGCTTTGATGAAATTGCGCATGAACAGGGTGCAAAATCCGGTCTGAAAGGCGATGTGGAACAGCGCCAGCCCGGAGATGGTGTTGTACATGCCGAGTTGCAGCGTCAGGTCGCGCACCGGCACCATCAGGATCTGGAAGGGCACAAAATTGCCGGCGACAAACATGAAGAACAGCAAGAGATTGCCTTTGAACTTATACACCGCCAGCGCAAACCCGGTCATGCAGGACAGCGCCACGGCGCCGATCACCGTGGGAATGGTGACCCGGAAAGAGTTCAGAATGTATTTGCCGATCGGGGTGTTTTCAAAGATGGCGGTGTAGTTTTCCACCAGGTTGAACGAGGTCGGCCAGCCCCAGTAATTACCGGAGGTGATGTCGCCGGCCGAGCGCACCGAGGTCACCGCCACCGCGATCAGCGGCAACAGCCAGAGAATAAGAAAGACCGGCAATGCAACTTTATACAAGGCCTGGGTCGGTGCGCTGGTGCGCTCTATCGGAGTTGGAAACATCTCAGTGCCCTTTCTCGTCGCGGTACATTTTGTAAAGGAAGCCGGAGATGTAGACCATCATGATGGCAAACAGCACCACGGCAATGGCGGCGCCATAACCCATGCGGAAGCCGTACTCAGAAAAGGCCTGCTCATACATGTAGAAAGCCAGCACCCGGCTGGAGCCCCAGGGGCCGCCGTCGGTCATGATCGAGATCAGATCGAAACTGCGCAGCGCGCCGATCACCGTCACCACCATCGCAATGAAGGTCGCCGGTTTCAGCTGCGGCAGGATCACGTACCAGAGCATTTTTACGCCACGGGCATTGTCGAGCCGTGCCGCTTCGATCTGTTCCGGATCCACCGCGTTCAGCCCGGTCAGATAGAGGATCATACAATAGGCGGTCTGCGGCCAGAGCCCGGCGACGATGATGCCATAGGTCACCCAGTCCTCGTTCGCCAGCACCGCCACCGGATCGAGGCCAAACGCCCCCAGCGCGATGTTCAGCAGCCCGTTGGTGGGGTCATAGAACCAGGAAAACACCAGGCCGACCACCACTTGTGAAATCACAAAGGGAAAGAAGAACAGCGATTTGTAGATGCGGATGCCACGCACAGTCTGGTTCAGAAACAGCGCCGCAAACAGACCCGCCGGTATCGCCAGCATATAGAGCAGCAGCCAGATCAGATTGTTTTTCAACGAGGTATAAAAGGCCTCGTCATCCATCAGTTCGACATAGTTTTCGGTGCCGACCCAGGATTTTGCGCCCAGCCCGTCCCATTGATAGAAACTGATGCTGACCGACTGAAAAATCGGGGCGATGACATAGAGCACAAACATAAACAGTGCCGGGGTCAGAAACAGCCAGGGAGCGACGCGCTGCTGGTTCTTTTTCCACCAGGCCGCCAGGGGAGAGCGCGTGCGGGCGGACAGAATGGCAGACCCTGGGGCAGGTTTGGGTGCGGTTTGGGGGGCGGATTTGGGGGCTGTCGATTATACACATCG
>NZ_QOLB01000155.1 GCF_003333265.1 Candidatus Halocynthiibacter alkanivorans | reverse complement strand
TTGCAGCACCGAAGTGGTGCTGCAGGGCTTTGGTTCAACCCTGACGATGCTGGACACGCGCGGCGCAGGTGATGGCGGCGGCTACGGCGGCGGGCAGGGCGAGAGCGGCGGCGGTCAAGGGCAAGGCAGCGGCGGGCAGGGGGGCGACGTAGATGATGAAATCCCGTTCTGATAAAACCACCAGGCATGTGGTGACACATTCCGGAATGCGGCAATGCAAAAGGCCCCGTCGATTAATCGCCGGGGCCTTTTTTGCACAAGCAACTGACCATGGATTGCCCGGGTCGCTCAGCGGAAAATCACATTTACGTCACAGGGCCATTACGGGCGCACCGCTTGTGATCTGCTGTCCGGGCACAAACGGTCTAAACAGTTACTGGTGTGATCAATGTGGCAATGTAGTCCCTGGTGCCCTGATCCCACTCTGTCGGGTCCTCCCCGTGCGCTAGCTGTGCGTGTAGCTCAACCAGCTTCCAGACTTCCGCTTTGGTGGCGGCCACGACACTGGCCGGGCAGTCCTCCATTCCTTCACAGTCCCTGCAGGCGTATGAAAATGCGTTTGGCATAGCTCCCTCCTGATTTATCTCAGGGTAGCTGCTTGGGTATAAATTCTCAATCCAGGCACATGGGCTAGGTTCAAACCAGCGCACTGGGACCTCGTTTTAAACAGACGATGCCGTAGCGCTGCACAACAGCGCCCCGGCATCGTCTGTAACCTGTGCCGTAGCGCTGCTCAGGCGTCGCGCTGGGCGATCCAGTCGTGGTCGGGGTCATTTTTAAAGCGCCATTTGCGCAGCGGGCCGGCCATCACGTTGAGGTAATACATCTCGTAGCCGTAAGGCGCACCGCAAGGGTGGTGGCCTTTGGGCACCAGCACCACGTCGCCGCTTTTCACCGCCATGGTTTCGTCGAGCTCGCCGTCCTCAGTGTAGACGCGCTGAATGCCAAACCCCTGACCGGGGTTGAGCCGGTGGTAATAGGTCTCTTCCAGATAGGTCATATCGGGGAAATTGTCTTCGTCATGGCGGTGGCTGGGGTAGCTGGACCAGTTGCCATTCGGAGTGAACACTTCAGTCACCAGCAGGCTGTCGGCAACGTCACGGCCTTCCATGGCGATATTGTTGATGTAACGGGTGTTCTGGCCTTTGCCGCGTGGGGTCAGCTCAATTCCCTCCGGGCCGATCTGTGCGGCTTCATGGCCGGAGTGACCAGGGGCAGTGCAGACTGCCAGCGTGCATCTGGTGGTGGCTTTGGCTGACCAGTCGGTGCCGTTGGGCACATAGAGGCAATGGGGCGGTGTCTTTTCAAACACATCCATACGGTCGCCCATCTCGCCATAATCCTTGCCAGCGGCGCTCAGTTCGGTTTTGCCTTCGACGATGACCAGGATGACTTCGCGATCACCGGTGACTTCAGAGACCTCATCGCCTGGCTCAAGGTGATAGAGACCAAAGCCGACGTAACCCCAGCCAGCAGATTCAGCGGTAATATCGTGGACTTTGCCACTGGTGGCAGTGGGTTTTCGTAGCAGATCAGGCATCATCATCCCTTTCGGATGGGTCTTCCTGCCGCGGCAGAAAGAAGAATTTAGTGGCGCACCAGGCGGCCATGGCCAGGAACAGGATTGACCAGAAGATCTCGCCGGTCAGAAACTCGAATATCCCCCAGCCCAGGGCCACAAAGGTGACGGTCAGCCGCAGCCAGCGACGCTTGAACCAGGGGTGATCGAGGTCAATAAGCGCCATTGGCTCAGCTCAGGCCAGCGTCAGAGGCAAAGGCTTTCAGTGCTTTCAGGCCCATAGACTGATATTCAAACGGGTTGCGAACGTCGGGGTCCTGTTCGGCCTCAATCACCAGCCAGCCCTGATACCCATGCTCCGCTGCCACTTTCAGCACCGGCAGGAAATCCACGGCGCCTTCCGCATCCCCTGGCACGGTAAAGACACCACGGCGCACACCTTCCAGGAAGGAGAGACCTTCGTCGCGCACCTGCTTCATCACGTCAGGGCGTACGTTTTTTGCATGCAGATGGGCGGTACGTGCCATGTGGCGGGCGCCGACCTCTGCTGGGTCGCCACCGCCAAACAGGCAGTGCCCGGTGTCAAACAACAGCTTTGTGGCCGGGCCGGTGACCTCCATGAAACGGTCGATTTCCGCAGGTGTTTCGACCACGGTGCCCATGTGGTGGTGATAGACCAGGGTGATGCCCTGATCGGCACAATATTCGGCAATCGCTTCGACATCGGCGCCGAACTTTTCCCACGCGTCCGCTGCCAGGTTGGGCTTTTCGTTCACCGCTGTGTCGTCCGCGCCGTGGATGGCGTTGGAGGTCTCACAGGTGATGCAAACTTTACAGCCCTGTGATTTCAGCAGGTCCAGATGGGGCTGGATCGCCTGTTTTTCATCCTCAACCGAATGGGTCAGCAGGTTGAGGGAATGCCAGCCGGAGATGAACTTCAACCCGTGGGGTTTGAGCACAGCGCTGAGCGCGTCCCCGGTGGTAGGCATTTTATGGCCCTTTTCAATTCCGTCAAAACCGATTTCAGCGGTTTCAGACAGGCATTGCTCCAGCGTGATATGGGCGCCGAGGCTCTGGTCGTCATCATTGGACCAGGCAATGGGATTGGTGCCAAACAGGATCATTGGGTATTCCGTTCATTCCGGGCCACGACGTATTTGTCGTGGGCTTCTCTTACTTCTTTGCGCTCAGACACTTCTGGCACCGCGACTTCCCACCAGGAGCCGCCGGCCTCGGTGGACGGGTACGGGTCGGTGTCAACAACGATGACTTCGACGCCTTTGCCAGTACGCTCGGAAAGCGCCTGTTCCAGCTCGGCGACTGAGGCGACCTTGCGCGACTTTGCCCCCATCGATTCGGTGTGTTTCACAAAATCGATGGCTGAGGCATTCACGTGGTGGCTGTGGTCCAGCATGTTGTTGAACTCAGCGCCGCCGGTGCCCATCTGCAGCCGGTTGATACAGCCATAGCCGCGGTTGTCGGTGACGATCAGAGTAAAATCGATCCCCATCATCACAGCGGTCGCCAGTTCTGAATTGGCCATCATATAGGTGCCGTCGCCGGTGAAACAGATCACCTCGCGCCCGGGCTGCGCCATTTTGATGCCCATGGCGCCGGCAATCTCATAGCCCATGCAGGAAAAACCGTATTCCATGTGATAGGCGCCGGGGTTGTAGGACTTCCACAGCTTGTGCAGTTCGCCCGGCATGGTGCCGGCGGCAGACATCACCACGGTGTCCTCATTGGCGGCCCGCTGAACTGCGCCGATGACCTGCATGTCTGTGGGCAGGTGCGAGGCGTCATTGGGCGCGGCAGTGACCGCGTCCACCTCAGCGTACCAGTCGGCCTGCAGATTGGGCGCGGAGTCTTCAGCGCGGTAATCACCAAGACCGGATGACAGTTTTTCCAGGCCAACACGGGCATCAGCCACCAGCGACACCGCATCATGTTTCATGGCGTCCCAGGGCTGAATGTTCAGCGCCAGCAGTTTGCGCTCGGGGTTCTTGAACAGCGACCAGGACCCGGTGGTGAAATCCTGGAACCGGGTGCCGACACCAATGACCAGATCCGCATCACCGCAGACCGCGTTGGCGCTGTCAGAGCCGGTGACACCGACCGGGCCAAAGGCCATCGGGTGGTTCCATTTCAATACCGATTTGCCAGCCTGGGTTTCCACCACCGGCACGTTATGTTTTTGTGCAAAGTCACGCAGCGCGTCACAGGCCGCAGAGAAATGCACGCCACCACCGGCAACGATCACCGGATTTTTCGCGGCATTGATCAGAGCCACTGCACGCGCCAGTTCACCCTGGTCGGGTTCCGGGCGGCGGCTGGACCAGGTTTTGGGCTCAAACATCGACGCGGGATAATCCCAGGCCTGGGCCTGCACGTCCTGGCAGAACGCCAGTGTCGCCGGGCCGCAGTCCGCCGGATCCGTCATGGCGCGGAACGCCCGCGGCAAAGCGGTGATCAGTTGTTCAGGGCGGGTGATGCGGTCAAAATAGCGGCTGACCGGTTTGAAACAGTCATTGGCGGTCACGGTGCCGTCGTTGAAGTCTTCAATCTGCTGCAGCACGGGATCCGGACCCCGGCTGGCAAAGACGTCGCCCGGGATCAGCAGAACCGGCAGCCGGTTCACATGCGCCAGCGCTGCGGCGGTGACCATATTGGTGCCACCTGGCCCGATTGAGGACGTCACCGCCATCGTCCGTTTGCGCCCGGATTGTTTGGCATAGGCAATCGCCGCATGAGCCATGGTTTGTTCATTATGGCCGCGATATGTGGGCAGGTTGTCTTTGACGTGGTACAGCGCCTCGCCAAGGCCTGCGACATTGCCGTGGCCAAAAATGGCCCAGACACCTTCGATGATACGGTCGCCATCGTCATTGAACTGGTTTTCGAGATAGCGGACAAGCGCCTGTGCGGCGGTCAGACGGATTGTTTTCATGCGTCTTCTCCCTGAACTGCAGCGCGGGCGGTGTCCCAGGCATTGCAGAGTTTTTCAAATTTGCCAGCCATCTGATCGATGGCTTCTTCATTGGTGATGGCCCCGGTCATCCAGGCACGCGCCGCGTCACCAAAAATGGTGCGTCCGACGGCAAACCCTTTGACGAGGTCAAATTTTGCGGCCAGCGCAAAGGAGGCCTCGAGTTCAGCAGCCGGTGCATCAAGCCCCAGTACCACGATACCGCGGGTGTTGGTATCGTTGCGGGTGATGGCATCCACCGCACCGGCCCAGGCCGCCTCGGTTTTGAACGGCTCCAGTTTCCACCAGTCAGGATAGACGCCAAGATCGTAGAAACGCTGGATAATGTCCGGTGTGGTGGCATCATTGGTCGGCGCAACCTTGGACGGGATCACTTCGAGCAGCATTTCCAGATTGTTACGGCGGCAGCTGTGGTACAGGCGCACAACGGTGTCTTCCTGCTCTGCTTTCATCTCGTCCGTATCATCAGGATGATAGAAACACAGCACTTTGACCACGTGTGCACGCGGCCATTCGGAAAGGCCCCCAAAATCGGGACCAATTTCAGGTTCCAGTGTCAGCGGGCGCGAGCCGGGCCATTCCACTGGATGCCCGATCCACAGCCCCTGCCCTGCGGCTTTGTACAGCGCGCCCCGGCCGAGGCGGGAATCACAGAGCAGACCATATCCGGGCTGGCCCTGGGCAACCTCTCCAAGCGCATCAAGACAGAGGTTTTTGAACGCACCGATTTTGGCTTCGGTGGCGCCATCCATCTCTTCAAACTGAAGCCGGTGATCAAACGCAAGCACCCGCATTGTGGACCAGTCACCTTTGCGGTTGGTCGCCCAATGCACCTGTTCCAGCTCTTTGTCCTTACGCAACGCGGGATTTTTCACGCCACGTTCGAGGAAAAAATCAAGTTCATCAATCGATGGGTATGCCGGGGTACAGCCGTGGCGGCTGACGGCAAATGCGCCGCAGGCATTGGCGAATTTCAGCGCTGTCGACCAATCTTCCCCAGTCAGCCAGCCCTTGAGCAGACCAGACATGAAACCGTCACCGGCGCCGAGCACATTAAAGACTTCAATCGCGAACCCTTCACCGGTGAGACCGTCATCTAAACTGGCGGGGATATCACCGCTGAACGCAACAGCGCCAAGCGCACCGCGTTTACAGACCAGCGTTGCACCAGAGACAGCACGCACGGCGCGCAGCGCTTCCATTGTATCGGTGGAGCCGCCGGCGATGTGGAATTCTTCTTCTGTGCCGACGATCAGGTCAAACAGGTGCAGCGTGGACATAAGTTTGTCGGTAACCGCCTGGCTTTCAACAAAGCGGCTTTCACCTTCGCCGTGACCGGCAACTCCCCAGAGATTGGGCCGGTAATCAATATCAAGAGCGGTCAGCGCGCCGGAGGCTTTGGCCAGCTTCAGCGCTTTCAGCGTCGCGGCCTCGACCTTGGGATGGCTGAGATGGGTGCCAGTCGCACAGACGCAGCGCGCCGAAGCGATGAAATCCGCATCGATATCGTCTTCGGTAATCGCCATATCGGCGCAGTTTTCGCGATAAAAGACCAGTGGGAACTGGTTCTCGTCGCGAATGCCCAGGATAACCAGCGCTGTCAGCCGTTCCGGGTCGGTGGTGACCGCAGTCACATCGACACCTTCGCGCTGCAACTGTTCGCGCACAAACCGGCCCATATGTTCATCGCCGACCCGGGTGATCAGCGCGGATTTCAGCCCCAGACGGGCGGTGCCGGCGGCGATATTGGTGGGAGAACCACCGAGGTATTTGTTGAACGAGCCCATGTCTTCAAGACGGCCGCCCACCTGGGCGCCGTAAAGATCGACAGAAGAGCGGCCAATGGTGATCAGATCAAGCGTTTTCATTTTGATGTCTCCCCCGTGCTCAGACCAGTTCCGTCAGGCTGACGGCGCGGCCCTCAGCCACAGATTTCAGCGCCGCTTCCGCCAGCGCCAGCGCGGCTTCACCGTCTTTTCCCGATGGGGTCGCTGCGGTGCCGTCATTGATTGCGGCAACAAATGCAGCGATTTCTGCGGCATAGGCTTCGGTGTAACGGGTCATGAAGAAATCATGCAGCGGCGGCCGGGTAAACCCGTCACCATTGGCGATCTCGATCGACACCGGGCGCTGATTTTCTGCCGCGATCATGCCGTCAGAGCCATGCACCTCGATGCGCTGGTCATAGCCATAAGTGGCGCGGCGGGAGTTGGAAATTACGCACTGGCGGCCCGAGCCGGTGGTTAGGATGACCGAGGCCGTGTCAAAATCATTGTGTTCCGCGACTTTGGCATCAACCAGGCAGGAGGCCGAAGCCTGCACCGTTGCGATCTCGTCGCCAAGCAGGAAACGTGCCATGTCGAAATCGTGGATCGTCATGTCGCGAAAAATACCGCCGGAGACATCGATATAGTCCAGTGGTGGCAGACCGGGATCACGCGAGGTGATATTGACCTGTTCCACTTTGCCAATCTTGCCGGTAGCAATTGCGTCTTTGACGGCCGCGAAATGCGGGTCAAAACGACGGTTGAAACCAAGCATCAAAGTGGCGCCGCAGTCTTCAACCACAGCAAGACATTCGCGCACCCGCTTCAGGTCCAGATCGATCGGCTTCTCGCAAAAGATCGCTTTGCCGGCACGGGCGAATTTTTCGATCAGATCGGCATGGGTATTGGTCGGGGTGCAGATCACCACCGCATCAATATCATCCGCTGCCAGGATCGCATCCACCGTACGCACGTCGCAGCCATATTCGCCGGCAACCTCATTGGCGGCAGCTTCAAACGCGTCGGCAACTGCAACCAGCGTCGCGTTGCTCTGACCGGCGATGGCTTTGGCGTGAACACGTCCGATGCGGCCTGCGCCGAGAAGTCCGATACGAGTCATAATGTAGTCCTTTACTTGAGAAGCCCGGGGTGGTCCCCCCGTGATCCTGTTCTTGAGCTGAGGCAGCTGCCGCTTTGACAACAGAAATGCAACCGGTTGCAAAAATACGCAAGCGCTAATTTCAAATGGTGTGAAAATTCGCGGATAATCGCAGATTATGAATGATAAGCGCGGGTATCCACGTCGTTTCAGCGCCAGGCGGCTTCCAGCGACTAGGAGCTTGGCAGCAGCAACAAAATGAAGATATGTAGATCCGGAACCCGATCACGCGGCTGCTTCGCCAGCGCTTCATTTCAGAAAGAACAGGCATGTACTCACTCTGGCTCACATTTTCTGCCGCGGACCAGAAGCGGCTGCAACAAGCAGTGTCCTGCCTGGCACAGGCGACGGGAGCGCCCGTTTTTGCACCCCATATTACGTTGGTCGGAGAGATTGACCGCCCGCTGGAAGATATCAGCCGCGCCTGTGAAGAGATTTGCGCGTCCCTGGGTGCCGGCGGTGTGACGATTACGTCTCTGGGCCGTGGCGACAGCTATTTCATGGCGCTTTACCTGAACGCCACCCTGCCCGCCGTATTGCAACACGCCCGCAGTGAACTGGCGGAGCGGTTGCTGGACGATTCCAACCGCATTGACCCCGCACATATCAGTCTTGCTTATGGTGGTGACGCACTGGCCACGCTGGCGCTGGCGGATACGGTGTCGCAGGAATTCATTGGCGGGCCGCTGCAAGCTGAACGAATAGAGATTGTACGGTCTTCGCGCGACATCCCGGTAAAGGACTGGCGCAGGGTCGCATCCTTCGACTTGTCCGCCGCCGTTTTTGGCTGAAGGGGCGATCATTGCAGCACCACCGCGACTGCGTTTTTCAGAATTCATGTTGCGCTGCCGGATCCCCGTCAGAGCGCGTATATCTTATCGCGTAACCGCGTCCGGATACGCGGAGATGGCCGGCACATTTTCCGGCGAGGCCTTGCCGGAATCACTGCGCACGGCACTGGCACCGGACAATACAAAAATTACACCTGCTGCTGCCAAAATCGCTTTCACTGTCCCACTTGCCTCCCACTGAACTCCCGTATTTATCTGAGGCAAAGATAAATGCAGGATTAACATTCAGTTGTTTTGGCGGAGAAATTAACGTCTGGTTAAGCGGCGTTAACATTGTTGCAACTCAACGCGCAAGTATCAGATCTACCCGCAGCCCACCAAGAGAAGCGCTTGAGCCAAGGCGGAGTGAGCCGCCGTGCCCGCGGGCAATATCATTGGCAATCGACAGTCCCAGCCCCACACCACCGCCATCGTTCTGATTGCGGGCCTGATCCAGGCGGGCAAACGGTTTCAGCGCTTCATCGCGCTTTTCTGCCGGTATGCCGGGGCCGTCATCTTCCACAGAAAATACCAGCGCACGGTCGCTCATCATATAGCTCAGCCTGGCGCAACTGCCGTGGCGCAGCGCATTGCCGATCAGGTTTTCAAGCGCCCGCCCCACCGCCAGGGGCCGCAATGACAGCGTACCTTCGCCGCTGCACTTCCCCACGAACACCTCGCCGCTCATGGCCAGGCGTGAAACCAGATCCTGCACAAGCCCTGCCGGGTCGGTTATTTGCGGATTGTCCAGGGATTCGCCCTTGGCGAAGGACAGGAATTCATCAAGAAGCCGCTCCATATCATTGATATCACGCGACATATCCCGGGTATCATCGCAGTCATCCATCATCGACAAATGCAGTTTCAACCGGGTAAGGGGCGTACGCAAATCATGGCTGACACCGGACAGCATCATGGTGCGCTGTTCGATCTGGCGCTCAATACGGCCCCGCATGTCGAGAAAGGCCATGCCAGCCGCCCGCACTTCGGTGGCGCCAAGTGGTTTATACGACACGCTGCGCCCCTTGCCGAAATCCTCTGCAGCCCGGGCAAGACGGCGGATCGGGCGCAGCTGATTGCGCAGGAAAATGATGGAAATCGCTGCCATCAGCGCCCCGGTCACCGCCATCAGCACCAGAAACTGATGCGGGTTTCTGGCCGACACCCGGTCGCGGCGAAAATCAACCTGAAACGGGCCGTAGCGGGTGATAAAGCGCAGCTGCACCCGGCCTTCGTCCGAGGCCAGATCAATCTGGCGCAGGTTGGGAAACCGGGCGCGCAGAACGCCGATCACCACCCGGCCGGAAAAATCATACCAACGATACAAATTGTCAGTTTGTTCCGGTGTCGAGATAAATTTCGTACTGAGTTCCAGCGGCACGCCATACCGGCTGGCAGCGATTGCCGCAGCATCAATATCACTCGCCGCCCCCACCTGGCTTAGCAAGGCGGCCAGTTCCAGTTCGATATCATTGGTCATCTGCACGGTGACACGTTCAAAATGGCGTTGAACAAACACCACCGAGACCACCAGTTGCAACATGATGATCGGCATCAGCAGAATAAGAACGGCACGGCCATAAAGACCACGGGGCATATAGCGTTTGAGCCAGGCAAAGAACATCTGTTAGGACTACCGCGCAGAGGGACGATTTGGAAAGGGTGAAAGATGGATGGCACGCAGGTAATCAGCACGCCGCAACAGGGGCTGCGCTGCGTTCTGGCACCCAATGCCTCGCCGATGACACATTGGGGCACCAATACGTTTCTGGTCGGGCAAGGTGAGGTCGCGGTGATCGACCCCGGCCCGGCACTGCCAGAACATCAGGCGCGCATTCTGGAAGCGCTGGCTCCGGGCGAGCGTATCAGCCATATTTTTATTACCCATTCCCATCTCGATCACTCGCCGCTGGCGCGCGCCTTGTCCGAAGCCACCGGCGCGCCGGTTCTGGCCTTTGGTGACAGTCTGGCGGGCAAGTCTGAGGCGATGCAGCAGCTGGCGGACCAGGGGCTCACCGGTGGCGGCGAAGGGGTTGATCACGATTTTGCCCCTGACGTGCTGTTGGCTGACGGAGAAGAGATCAGCCATGGCGACTGGAGCCTGCGGGCGATGTGGACACCAGGCCATTTCGGCAATCACCTGTGTTTTGAATGGGGGGACGCGGTGTTTACCGGAGATCTGGTGATGGGCTGGGCCAGCTCGCTGGTATCGCCGCCCGATGGTGATCTGAGCGATTTTATGGGCTCCTGTGCCCGCCTGGCCGCGGTTGACGCCCGCATTCACTACCCGGCCCATGGCGCGCCGATCCATGACCCGGCGGCACGGCTGGACTGGCTGATCGCTCACCGGCGCAAACGTGAAGATGATGTTCTGCTGGCGCTTACGCAGGCAGATGAACAAAGTCTCGCTGTGCTGACCGCGCGGGTCTATGCCGATATTGATGCCAGGATGTGGCCGATCGCAGAGCGCAATTGCTTTGCACATCTGATTGATCTGGTTGGTAAAAAACGAGCCGCCGCCCGGCCTGAACTTTCGGTGGATGCGATGTTTTCAATTTCTGAGTAAAAAATAGGAACTTTTGAAATTTTGCCGCAAAATCCGCTTGCGCCCTCCGGAACCCCTGGCTATATCAGCCTCATGTTCCGACGTAGCTCAGTGGTAGAGCAGTTGACTGTTAATCAATTGGTCGTAGGTTCGACCCCTACCGTCGGAGCCATAAAAAGCCCTTAACCTCAATCGGTTAAGGGCTTTTTGGCTTTTTAGATCCGCCGGGAATTTTGACTTGTCACCGAACCTGTCACCGGACAAAGCACACTGCAGGACAAACCGGATTGCAAGTTCGTGAACACTGGTCGATCCCGGTAATCGTCTCCAGATATTCCAAAGTTTTCAAATTCTTGGGAAACCCACACGCGTGGTTCCCCCAAGCGTTAACGCTCGTTTGAACGGCCTATATTGCAACACCATATATTTTGAATATTAAGTGGTTATCCGCAATGTTGGATTCCGCAGTGATGATCACGGTTGGTTGGAGCAACCTCCTGAGCCACGCGCCACTTCCAGCCGCAGTAATTTGGTCGGACAACGTCAATTGGGCGCCCTCGCCAACAGTATTAACTGCGTGCAAAAAAGCTGCCGAGACTAAAATGAGTGGCGCCAAATAACGACAGCCCCATTTCAAACGATGTCAGCGTCGGACCCTATATCTATTGGTGGAAAAGAGTCTCGGCCGTGAAGCCACGCTCAAAACGCGAGCCAGTTGTAGAAATCATATCTGGCAACTGCAATGACCGAACTATTTCATCCAAGGTGAGTGAAACAAAAAACGAAACCACGCGCCGGCCAGAATGATTTTCTAAGCGCTTCATCCCGGTTCCAAAGCCCTCGCTCCCTGCACCACAATAGCGTCGCTTGTTCTTGCGCAACGTGAGGCAACCCTGTGCTCAGGCTAACTGGCCTGAGCACAGGTATAACCAGCGCCTACTTTTTTACATTCGTCCAAATCTTGTCGTAGATTGCCTGAGTTTGTGCGTCGCACACCTCAATGAACGTAGCCGGTCCGGCCTCCGCGGGCGGGTTTGCCTCTGGCAGAGTGCGAAGGGCTTCGCCAAGCAATGGAGCAACGCCTTCAACACCTGCAGAATATTGGGTCCAGTTCGTCAGCGCTGCGACATTTTCCGGATCAAGCAGGAAGTCCATGAATTTGAGAGCGTTATCGCGGTTCGGAGCGTCCTTCAGCAAAACAACGTTGTCCATCCAGGCAATGTAGCCCTGTTTCGGATAGGCGTATTCTACATTTGCACCTTCTTCACGCGCTTTGGCCGAGAAACCGTTATAGATCATGCCTGCTGCAGCGTCACCGGATACCAACACTTCTTTCGCGGTATCAGAGTTGAATGATGCCCAATAGGTTTTGGCTTCCTGCAGCATCGCGTCCAACGCCCTCAATTGGTCCCGGTCGGTTGAGCACTGCGGAATGCCGAGATGCAACGATGCCATCGCCAGAACTTCACCCTGGCTGTCAAGCATGTTGACCTTGCCGGACAATTCGGCCGGCGGATTGAACAGGATGTCGGTGGTGTTAATGTCGCCCTGAAAGACGTCACGGTTCACGGCAAACGCTGTCGAGCCCCACTGGTAGGGGATCGAGTGCTTGCGGCCCGGATCAAAATCGACGTCCAGCCACTGAGCTTCGATGTTTCTTTTGTTGACAAGTTCTCCTTCGGCAATCGTGCCCAACAGGCCCTCGTTTGCCATGATCTTGACCATATAGTCGCCCGGCACCGATACATCATAGGTCCCGATCCCACCCGCTTTCAGCGAGGCCAACATGGCTTCGTTGGAGTCGTATGTGTCCATCACCACTTCGATGCCGGTCTCAGATGTGAACTTGGTCAGGAGTTCCTGAGGGATATACTCGAACCAGTGGTAAACAACCACTTTTTCTTCGGCCAGGGCAACGCTGGCTGACAATGCAATAGCGGATGCTGCAACCGTAGTTTTGAATAGGGTTTTCATAGAGTTCTCCATCTGTTGGGTTACTTTGTATTGTCTGTCTTGCTGACGAAGTATGAGATCGTGACCATGACGACCGACACGGCGAGCAGCATGGTCGAAATGGCCATAATGTTGGGCTTGATGCCCTGTTTCACTGCGCCGAAAATGGCTGTTGGCAGTGTTTCAATACCCGCGCCTTTGACGAAGTTGGTGATGATGAAATCGTCCAGCGAAACGATGAAAGAGAGCAGGTAACCAGAGATAATGCCGGGTGCCATCAAAGGGAGCAGGATCCTGGTGAAGACCTGTCGTTTGGTGGCATAGAGATCCATCGCGGCTTGCTCGTAGCTGTCCTCGATGCCTTGCATCCGTGCCGCGATCGGCAGGTAGGCAAAGGGGATGCAAAAGGCGATATGGGCTAACAGGATCGTCAGTAATCCGCGTTCAATGCCGATGTAGTTGAAAAAGATCAACGTCGCCACGGCAGTCACGATTTCCGGTACCATCAGCGGCAAAGAGATCAACCCGACAGAGACGGTACGCAGCCGGAACTTGCCGCCCCGCACGATGGCGGTCGCTGCCAGGGTCGCTATCGCTGTCGAGATTGTCGAAGCTACAATGGCGATCACAAAGCTGTTCCAGGCCGCCAGTTTGAATTTCGCGCTTTCGGGCCCGCTGAAAACATCGACGTACCAACGAAGCGAAAGTCCCTCCCATACGGTGATCGATTTTGACGCGTTGAAACTGTAGATCGTGACCACAATCAATGGTGCATAAAGAACCACCAGGCACAGTAGTGTCATGGCGCCGAAGCCGCGGTACGATTTGATGTCATATTTTGATTTTGCCATCACTTAGCCCTCCCGCTTCTCTGCTTTGGCCTGCTGGCGCGCGAAGATAAGTAAGATGATCAGAACCATGGTCAGCAGGATCATCGAGGCGGCGGCACCAAATGGCCAGTTGCCCGCATTGCCTTTGAACTGCTCTTCAATGAGCGAGCCGATCATGAAGTTCTTTGCCCCTCCCAGGAGATCTGGCGCGAGAAACGAGCCCAGTGACGGGACGAACACCAGGATACAACCTGCGATCACGCCAGGCTTTATAGCGGGCAACAGAATGCGCCGCAGGGCCACCCATTTGGTGGCATAAAGATCAGCCGCTGCTTCGCTCAAGGAAAAATTGTAGCGTTCAACAGAGGCATAAATCGGCAGGACCATGAAAGGCAGATATGAATAGAACAGCCCCAGCTGCACCGCGAAATTTGTGTTCACAATGTGAATTGGGCTGTCGATAAGACCGGTGGACATCAGGAAATCGTTCAGCGGCCCCTGATCGCGCAGCAGGAACTTCATCGAAACAGTCCGGATCAGCAGGTTGACCCAATAGGGGATGGTGACCAGGAAGACCCAGATTGGCCGAACCTTTTCAGGCCGTGTCGCAATGAAATAAGCGGTTGGAAAACCGATAATCAAGCTGAGAAGCGTGGCGGCACCCGCCTGCCAGATCGAGCGCCAGAAGATGGTGATATAGGTCCATTCGATACTTGGCGCTTCATCCCCGAACAGCCCGCGATCAAAGAAAAACTGATCGTAAGCCGCGAGGCTGAAGTCCCAGATCACCCCGCCCCTGAACTCCTTGGTCAGGAACGAGTAGATCAATATCATGGACACCGGGGCCAGAGACAGCACCAGGAGGACGAGCCAGGCTGGCATGAGCAACCAGGTACGTGCTTCCTTGTATGTGTCGGTGGTTACGCCGCCGCCGCGTGTTGCTCCCGCCGCCATCAGTCCGCGAGGAGGCGTGCCGCCCCCATCTCCATGTTGACGAACACTTCGTTTCCGGGTTCAAAAATGCGTTTGTTTCCGCGCTCGGAGTTAGACGTTCTGACGGTGAAGTTTGGCCCGTCCGCAAGGTTAATGATGGTCGTAATATCGGTGCCTGCGAAAATATTCTCCTGCACCCTGCCCTTCAGGCATCCGCCTTCTGTCGGATCGTCTGAAATAAACAGACGTTCCGGGCGCACGGACATATGGACCTTCGACCCGACACCAATGCCATCAACTTCATTGCAGGTCAGTTCGTGCCCGCCGCCAAGATGGCAGATCGCACGACCATTAATTATGTTGTCCACCGAGACTTCCAAAAGGTTGGTTTCTCCGATGAAATCAGCCACGAACTTATTGTGCGGGCGCTCGTAAATGTCCCGCGGCGCGCCCAGTTGCTGCAATTCGCCCTCGGACATGACCGCGATACGGTCGGACATGGTCAGCGCCTCTTCCTGATCGTGAGTCACAAAAATGAACGTAATACCGGTCTCGCGTTGCAAGTATTTCAGCTCCAGTTGCATCGACTTGCGAAGCTTCAGATCCAGCGCGGACAAAGGCTCGTCCAACAGCAAAACTTTCGGCTGCGGTGCAAGCGCACGCGCAAGCGCCACGCGCTGCTGCTGACCACCCGAAAGCTGCGACGGTTTGCGTGCAGCAAATTGCGACAATTGCACCAGCTCCAGCATTTCGCCAGCACGAGTGCGGGCCTGCGCCCTGGAATTGCCCCGCATTTCCAGGCCGAACGCCACATTTTCCAGGACCGTCATATGCGGAAACAATGCATAGTTCTGGAACACGGTGTTCACCGGGCGCTGATGCGGCGGCAAGTTCTCGATCTCGTCACCAAAAAGATAGATCTCGCCTTCGGTTACATCTTCAAATCCGGCGATCATGCGCAAAAGCGTTGTTTTGCCACAGCCGGAAGGGCCCAGAAGAGTGAAAAACTCGTTGTCCAGGATGGAAAGCGATATCTTCTTTAACGCGGTAAAATCGCCATAGCGCTTTACAGCGTCGCGGACGTCAATGGCTATTGATTGGTCTTCTGGCATGGTCCCTCCCTCGGCACAGCCGTATTGCAGGCAGTATAGAAAGGCGGTGGATGTACCTTAAGAACTGTATTCCTCAGCGTTCATTAGCTTCAGCCTAACGACGGCCCCGAGGCCTGATTGCGCCAGGTCAACACCCCGAAGATCGTCGTGGCGATCAACAAAGACCAGGAGGCTCTGGCTTTCCAGGATGCTGACTTCGCCCTGGTTGCCGACCTGTTTCAGGCAGGATCGTGATCTGTTCGCGAAAGCAAAAAGTCACGTGGTACTTAACCTTAGTCGCGGAAAACCTGCCGCCGAAGATGGCGCGCCCGGGACCACGCGGATCAAAGCTACCAGCAGGCGCCACCGCCCCTCGATGGCTTCCCAGCCAATGTCTTCGGGTTCCCCTGGGTTCAGGAGGCTTCAGCGGAGCTCCGGTCACATACGATCCTGGCCTTGTCCCTAAATGGCAATCTCGTCCACAATACGATCCATCATGCGATCGCAGGCAGCGAGTTGCTCCCCAGAAATGTATTCATCAGGTTTATGGCCCTGTCCTTCCATAGACCCGGGACCACATACGATTGTCGGAACACCAAGGCTTGCAAAAACGCCGGCTTCAGTACCAAAGGCAACCTTGGTGACCTCCTGATTGCCTGCGAGACGCTGCGCCAGGGCAACCACAGGAGCGCCCTCTGAAACATCGAGGCCAGGATAGGCATTGTAGCGGTCCAGCGCGATTTTCGCCTCAGGATAGTCGGGCTGATATCGTCTGGCCACACGGGTGGCCGCGTCCCGGATCAGATCCATGATCATGTCTTGCCGGTCCGCCGCGAGATGGCGGTATTCAAGGATCAACTCAGCGTGGTCGGGAACGATATTCAGGGCAACGCCGCCAGTGAGCTTGCCAATATGCACTGTGCTGCAGGCGATATCATAAGCCGCGTCGTGCGCGCCTTGCGTTGCAAGCCACGTCTGGACCTTGCCCAGTTCGACCACAAATTCCGCGGCCAGATGCAATGCGTTCACGAACTTAGGCGCCAGGGCGGAGTGTCCACTTTGCCCGTTACAGGTCGCTTTGATCGCCGCCTTGCCCTTGTGCCCGACTGCCACACGCATCTCTGTCGGTTCCCCGACGAAACAGGCACGTGGAGTACCCAGGAGCGGAGCAAGCCGATCAGCCATATGCTGGATCCCGACGCAGCCAATTTCCTCGTCATAGGAAAAGGTCAGTTTCAGCGGCTCTTTCAGATCACGCTTTGCTGCCTTATCCGCCGCGCTCAGCATACAGGCCAGATAGCCCTTCATATCGGTGGTACCGCGCCCGTAGTACTTGCCACTTTCGTGTGACAACCGGAACGGATCGCGGGTCCAGACCTGCCCCTCGGTCGGCACGACATCGGTATGACCTGACAATAGCAGGCCGCCCCCGGACGGGCCGGTTTCGGCAAAAAGCCCCGCCTTTTGACCGGTGGCATCGGAAATTCGCGTCAATCGAAACCCGCGCTCACGCAGATAAGTTTCGATGAAACCGATAATATCAAGATTGGACCTCGCGCTGACCGAGTTGAACCCGATCAGCCGCCCGAGGTTTTCTAACGTCTGAGACATTGCTGCACGATCGCTCCTCAATCCAAAGCCAGCTCGGTGATTTCGCGGCGGAAGGGCAGCGTATCACCGGGATCTTCGCCATCCAGTTCCCGCGCATACCGGTGACCGGCATAGGTGGCCCAGGCAATAGGCCCCGGCGCATTCGCGTCACCGATGATTTTGACCGATTTGATCCCAGCATCCGCCCATTCGGCTTCACGCGCCTTCAGGTCGTTGAAGACCTGATTGTTTTCCAGGCGCGATGACACCATTACAACAGCCTCGCATCCAAACCGGGTGGTTGTGTCGGTATAGACGCAGTTGGACACCACATGGCCGTTGCCAATTTCGGTTACGCCCCGGTTCAGTACGATCCCGACGCCCATTTCAGCCAGTTTCTTATGGATTGCATGCTGTTCCAGCGTGTTGTTGGTCCAGTCCGACAGGTAGGCCGCAGGCGTGATGATCGTGACCTCACAGCCTTCTTTGCGCAAAAGCTCCGCCAGAACGCCCCCCATGTAATAATGGTCATCATCATAGATCACCACTTTGCCCGAGGGCAGCTTCCCGCCCATGATATCGTCCGGTGTAAAAACCGGCATGGAGGCATCCATGGCAAAAGGAACCACGTGCTGTCGGCTCACCCCGTCGCGCCGCCATTTCGAACCGGTCGCGATACAGACGTTCTCAAAGCCGAATTCCAGGATGCTTGCCGCATCCAACTCGCTGTCGAAATAAGTTTCGACGTTCGCTTTCTGGCTGATCTGATATTCACGGTATTCCAGCACCCGCCCCCAGGCACTGAGCCCGGGAAGGAGGCGCTCGCGTGCCACGCGCCCACCAAGTTCGGTTGTGGCTTCGGCGATGGCAACATCATAGCCGCGCTCCGACAGGGCGCGCGCTGCTTCCAGCCCGGCGGGACCGGACCCGACAACCAGAACGTTGGAACTGTTGCCTTTCGCGTTCATCTTTTCAGGGTGCCAGCCCTTGCGCCATTCTTCCATGAATGTCGGGTTCTGGGTGCAGCGGCTGATCGACATGGTCATGTCACCGGTGATGCAGATGTTGCAACCGATACATTCACGGATGTCCTCGATCCGGCCCTCTTCTATTTTCTTCGGCAGAAAAGGATCGGCAATCGACGGGCGCGCGCAACCGATGAAATCGAGCAGGCCGGACCTGATCTGTTTGACCATCGTGTCGGGAGAGGTAAACCGGCCCACACCCACAATGGGTTTGTCTGTCAGATCGTGAATACCCCTGACCAACTCCTGTTGCGCGGCCTCATCTGTGAAGCGCGACGGACCGGAGCAATCTTCCCAGGTGCCCTGCGCGAGGTCCCAAAGGTCTGGCAGATCCTTGTTCATTTCGACAAAGTCGCGCACTTCGGCGTTAGAAAACCCCAGGTCGCCGATGGTCTCATCAAGGCTGACGCGAAGCGTGATGCCCATAGTGTCGCCAACAGCATCTTTGATATCGGCAATAACCTCATTCACAAAGCGTGACCGGTTCTCCAGGCTGCCGCCATATTCGTCACTGCGTTGGTTTGTGGCGCGGCTGAGAAAGTGTTGAAAAATTCCAAACCCGTGGGCGCCGTAAAGGCAGATCAGGTCAAAACCGGCCAGTTTTGAACGTTTGGCAGCGTTCACGAACCAGCGGCGTAAATCGCGGATGTCGGACTTGTCCAATGCCCGGGCCTGCATCGGATCGTTGGTAAACGTGCGGATCGGCATGGCAGAAACCGCCATGGGTACTTCTTTGGAGTACAGGTTCGGTCCATTGATACCGGAATAGGCCAGCTGAATACCCGCAAGCGCGCCATGTTCTTTCATCTTCTCCGACATCTTGCGAAGCTGTGGAATGTCTTTGTCCTCCCACAACCGCAGCTCGATGAAAGGGGTAATTTCCGAGGTATGGTGCATCTCGCACTGTTCGGTGAAGATCACCCCCCAACCGCCTTCGGCCTTAATGCCGCGCATAGCAGCAGCGGCCGAGGGGTCGCGGTAGCCACCGCCGTTGCAGTGCGGAACCTGGTAGAACCGGTTCTTGGCGGTGACAGGACCGATCTGCATCGGTTCGAAAAGTATATCATAGCGGGGATCGCGCAATGTTGCCTCCTCAGAAAGCGGGTTTGCTCAAGAATAGCGTGCGGCCCAAAGATCGAAAGACAAGCTTGTGAAAGCATTGATTAGGGGGAAACTAACTGACCCTGGGTGCTTTGCTGCTGCTAACCGCCCAGGCCTGTAAAACCGCCACTTTGAAGCCGGTCGCTGCAATGCAGGACGAAAGCGCGCACGACACTGGCGGATTCCGCGTCGGTTGACATTAACAGCCCCATTCGCATCGGTCGCACGGCTCCGACAAGAGGAATGAATTTCAGAGGTTTCCCGTCCGGCGAAAAATCATTCAGGGGGCGCACATTGGCAATTGAATAACCAAACCCGTTGGCCACAAGGCTGCGCATCACAGCCATATCCCTTGACCGTTCTGCAATTATTGGCTTGGCGTCTATCTGAGTAAAGAACGACAGGAAATAGTCCGCACTGAACGGCAGATCCAACAAGACCATCGGGTGGCTCTTTAGCTCCTCCACGGAAACCGATGGCAAATGCGCCAATGGGTGCGTTTCATTGACGATGGCGTAAGGAGGGAGTTCCAACAGAGAAACGAATTGCAGATCGGCAGGCAATTCCAGGTCATATGTCAGTGCAACATCAATTTCAGCCCGCCGAAGAGCACTGAATATTTCTGACTGGTTTAGTTCGTACTGACGCACGCGCACTTCGGGGAATTCGGTTTCGAAACTCCGCCGCACGGATGGCAGAACAACCTGAGCAAATGTAACCATGCATCCGATGGACAACGGACCGCGTACAGTCCCGGAAATATCCCCGGCCAGGTCCATCAGCCTGTCGGCTTCCTGAAGAACAAACTTTGCCTGTTCCATCATGCGTCGCCCGGCGAGTGTCAGTGACAAGCCCTGCGCATGTTGACGGACAAACAGAGGAAGCCCGAATTCCTTTTCAAGCTGGTTGATCGCCGCCGAAATTGACGGCGACGACACATTGACCTTCTCTGAGGCCAGGGCGATGCTTCCGGCTTCTCCGACAGCAACGAAATACTCCAACTGTCTGAGAGTGTATCTCAGCATCGCGTTTCCCCGATCCCTTTTGTTGTACTAAGCTTTGTATTTTATCCAGGTGGTTTTCAAAGCAGTATACTTATCAAGGGCGTGCAAAGAAAGGTCGCGCCCGAAACCGGATTGTTTCATGCCGCCGAATGGTGTCTGAACAGACAATGCATCTACTGTGTTGACCGACACGGTTCCAACGTTCAGCCGGTCCGACACACGGCAGGCCCGGCTAAGATTGTCGGTCCAGACGGACGCGGCCAGCCCGTAGATACTGTCGTTGGCCATTGCAACGGCCTCATCTTCACTGTCGAAAGCAATGATCGACAAAACCGGACCAAAGATTTCATCCCGTGCAAGCGGATTGTTATGGGCAACATCGTCAAATATAGTTGGTTGAATAAAACAACCTTTGCCACCCACCGTGACACGCTCACCTCCGGCGACAAGGTTGGCTGTCTTCTTGCCTTCCTCGATAAACCGCATGATGCCCCGGGTTTGTTTTTCGTCGACAATCGCGCCCATTTTCGAAGCAGGATCAAGCGGGTCGCCGGGTTGGGTCGCCCCTGCCCTTGCGATCATCTTTTCAACAAAAGCATCTTTGACCGAGCGTTCGACATACAATCGTGAATTTGCCGAGCACACCTCGCCCTGATTGAAGAAGATACCAAATGCCGCCATATCCGCAGCCGTGTCCAGATCCTCGCAATCCGCAAATATCAGGTTGGGGCTCTTGCCACCTGTTTCAGGCCAGACCTGTTTCAGGTTGGATTGCCCGGAATACTGCATGAACATCTTGCCGATCGCGGTCGAGCCGGTAAATGCCAGACAATCGACATCCATATGTAGACCCAACGCTCTGCCCGCGGTGGCACCAAAGCCAGGCACCACGTTGAACACGCCATCGGGCACACCGGCCTCAGCCGCCAGTTCGGCCAGCCGCAAAGCTGAAAGCGGCGATTGCTCCGCTGGTTTGAGCACCACTGAATTGCCGGCAGCCAGGGCAGCTGCGCCCTTCCAGGTGGCCATGTCCAGTGGGAAGTTCCACGGTGTTACCGCGCCGACCACACCAAGTGGTACCCGCTTCACCAGCGCCAGATCGCCCGGTCCCGTCGGGGCTACCTCGTCATAGATCTTGTCGATGGCTTCGGCATACCATTGGAAGAAATGTGCGCTTCCGGGCGCGTCAACGGTCACGGCATCAGTGACCAGCTTGCCCATGTCGAGACTGTCCAGCAACGCCATCTCTTCCAGATGGGCACGGATCAGATCCGCCAATTTCAACAGAACGGTCTTACGGTCGCCCGGTGCCATACGTGACCAGACACCCTTTTCAAAAGCGCTGCGTCCTGCCGCGACAGCCAGATCCACATCTTCAGCGTCACATTCCGCGACAGCGGTTAAAACCTCGCCTGTTGCCGGGTTGATGCTGTCGTAGGTTTTACCGGAAACCGCATTGACGAACTTGCCGTCGATAAAGGCCTGCCCCCGGAATGAAAGCTGTCCGGCACGGGATTTCCAATCTTGATAGGTGTAATTCTGCATGTCTCTTTCCCTGTCTTCACTGGTCACCAGGCACGCCATAAGACGGTGCCGCACGCGGATCGAGCGCGCGCTGGATGTAGGCGTCCAGCTGTGGTTTGTAGATGTCCCATGCCGTGGCTATGGCTTCGATCGGGCAATCTTCGGTCCAGTCACAGCGCAGATCCGCCACCGGCCAACTGACCTTGTCGACGATCTTCATCCCGGCCGAATGCACCGCCCCGGCCTCGCCCCCGGCTGCAAGCGCCGCGCGCATAGCGGCAATCAACCGGTCGCCAAGGTGGCCAGATGATGCCAGGAACGCGTCAACAATGGCCTGTGGCACGCCTTCATTCGCCAGCAGATTCCCGCCCGAAGCGACGTTCTCGTCCTGGGCCTGTGTCCAGATTCCCAGCGAGTTGGGCCCGGAGTGAATTGCGGTTCCGCCGCTGCGGTCCACCGCAAGCACCTGTCGGTATTCGATGAATTTGCCCTGCGCCACCACAGCTTCGATGGTTTCTTTGGCGCTGAGACCGCTTTGCATCAAATCCAGAGCAAGCGGTCCAAGCGTCGGGTCAGTCACATTTTGCGAAGCCACAGCGCCGACACCGGCGCGTGCAAACGCGCAGCGTGCAGCCACGGCAGGGGAGGAAGATGAAATTGCGATACCGAACATACCGGTTTTTGCGCAGCGGGCGACAAGCGAAAATGTCATACCCTTAAGCCGGGATCACGGCGGTGCCGTCGATTTCAACCAGCCATTCAGGCCGTGCAAGCGCCTGAACCACCAGCCCGGTCGAGACCGGGTGCACCCCTTTGATATATTCGCCCATGGTGCGATAGACGGCCTCGCGGTGGCGCACATCGGTGATATAGACCACCACCTTGACCAGATGCTCCATCTGACCGCCGGATTCTTCAATCAGCTGACGGATGTTCTGCATCACCTTATGGGTCTGCTCAACGGGGTCGTGGCTGGTGATGTTTGCCGCATCATCCAGGTTCTGAGGGCACTGGCCGCGCAGATACACGGTCTTTCCGCCCTGGGTCACGACGGCCTGACACAGGTCGTTGTCCAGGTTCTGTTCCGGGTAGGTCTCGGATGTGTTGAATTTGCGGATTCGTGTATGGGTCATTTCGATCTCCATCAAGTTATTATTATGCGCGAAGAAGGTGTGGCGGAGCTACGTGAGGCTGGTGCTTTGCAACGGAGATGGGCCGCTGCGGTTGACTGGCGGATCACCCCACTGCAATTTCGGACGTCTGGGACGCAATGTCGTTCGAAAACCAGTTCAACACCGCTGTGTCCCTGGAGGTCAAAGACCGTTCCCCCATTACAATGCCGGACTGACCCGCGACGTCTTTGACAAAGGCGCGCGGACCGCCCCAGTCGAAGTTGCGACAGACGGCAGCAAGGTGCGCAAAGGGCGGAGACCGGGAGAAAAGCTGAAAATACAAACGATGGCCCGCGAAATCAGCGTTGAGCATGTCGCGGGTCAAAGCCAATAGTTTGCGACGGTACCCGGCGGCCCAGTCCCCGGTGATGGTAAAATATTTGTCCATCCACGGCCTGGTCTCAGGGTTCTGAAAGGCCGCTGCATCAGGGGTTCCACAGATCTGTCCGCCACAAAACTCGCGGGCGAGATCATCCAGCGGTTTGAACCGTGGGTGAGTGGTGACGTCATTGACGGGTTCACCATTGATATAGACGTCACGTTTTGCGCGGATCGAGTCCCTATACCGGTCGCCTGTACATATCATCGTGGCCTCCTCAGGCTGCAACCATCCCGAAAAGGGACCTGCGGATCGTGTTTCACCTGCAGAATTTCACATCGGGTTTCTGGTTTGAAAGAACTGTCTGTCTCATCGCTGATAAGCTTATGCCTAATCCACCATGCTTGAGGCACTTATTGAACCTGTTGTACCAGAGGTGCATTGGCCCTGAATTCCCACAAAAGAACAGGACTGCAAGCGCAGCCCGGCTCAGCCATGTGACCTGAAAACTGAAAGGTAAGCAGGAACAGAACCAATGTATCTCAAACGCGAACTGAGCTGCGCTCACCCGGGCTTTGCCCGCGCAATTAAGGTATCAGCTTTGGGGAACACTTTCGCATGGCCGCTTGTATTCCAGGTATTTTCGCTGGGTCGCGATATGGTCCGCCACATGTTTGGCGTCGTGCCAGACCCCCCAGATAAAGGTGGAGCCCCGACAGGATTGCCAGGGCAACCCCAAAAAGTAGACCCCAAGCTCTGAAGACACACCTTTTTGGTGTTTTGGCTTTCCCGCCTCGTCAAAGGCATCGACTTTTAACCAGCTGAAATCTTGAGAAAACCCAGTTGCCCAGATAATTGAGTTTATGCTGGCTTCGACCAGATTCAATTCGAGAACCGGATCGTTTACACTTTCCGGGACGGGACCAAAATCGCGCGCTTCAGGATCTTCCGGCAAGTCGAGCCCATTGCGGGTGACATAAGAGTCGGCAGCATCAAGCATGGACAGATAGCCGGCATCGCCATTGGCGACATTCTCGGCAAGATCTGCTGCGAAGGACAAAACGCCATCTTCAAATTTCTGCGTCATACCAACAAGTGTTATGCCCTGGGCCGCCATATCCCGAAAGTCGACCGTATGACCACCGCGGGCACCGCTTACACAGATTGTGAACCGTTCTGTACCTGGCTTCATAGCAGCAGCATCCCACATTCCGAGAACGCCCAGCCACCATACATTGTCGCGTCCGCGATAGGCGCGTGGCGGACGATCATGTGGGCCCACGGAAAGGTAAACCTTCTTGCCGGCACGCATCAGTTCATCCGCAATCTGCACACCTGACGACCCTGCACCGACGACCATCACCGCGCCGTCCGGAAGCTGACCAGGATTGCGGTAATCGAACGAGTGCATCTGTACGATGTCCGTTTCTTTCGGAACAACCGGCGGGACAACCGGGCACTGGAAGGCGCCGGTGGCGGCCACAATGCTTTTTGCTTCAATCACGCCGTCAGACGTTTCAACACGAAAGCCCGCGCGATTAGCAAGTTGCTCGGCTTTCTTAACTTCCACACCACAGCGGATAGGAGCGTCGATCAAATTCGCATATTCTACGAAATAGTCCGCGACGCTCTCTTTGGATACGAAGGCATCGGGATCGGTATCGGCAAACTCCAGACCAGGGAAACGATCATGCCAGGCAGGCCCATTGGCAACCAGCGAATCCCAGCGTCCCGTGCGCCAGCGTTCAGCAATTCTGTCGCGCTCCAGTACGAGGTGCGGTACGCCATTCCTGGTCAGGTGTTCGCTCATGGCGACACCGGCCTGGCCCGCGCCAACAACGAGCGTATCTACTTTTTCAATCGACATGTTTTGGTCCTCTGATCTTGGCATTCCACGATTTTCAGCGCGTCTGAGCATCAACCTACCGGAGTCCTCAATTTGTCGAAAATATGGTTTCAAAAAGCATTGCTTTGGCTAAGGCTAACCAACAAAGGAACCGTGGGCGCAGCGTTATTGGTTTCCGACTGATCAGAGCCAGGATCAGAGCGCCAACGGACCTTGCACCGACCGTTTTAGGCGATGACCGCGTAGCGTCGGGTGCGAACTCGCGCCTGTTGTCGCTGCGATCAAATTCGCGTCCCGCAATTCCTGACGTCTAATCCGCCCATCCGTCGCAATTCAGGCACTGGCATCAGCACGAATGGTGAACCCGCCTGTTCATCAATTGGTCGTGTGTTCAATCCTGACCGTCGGAGCCCTTACTCCTCTGGAGTAAGGCAGATAAAAAGCGTTCCTTCCGGGGCGCTTTTGTCGTTGCATGCCCCTGGCGTGTTCCGCTGAACAGCCGCAGAAAAGCTTCAGAAAAAATTCTGCCCAAAATGATGAAAAAAACCCACAGACGCTTGCACCCGGTGAATCCCCTGGCTATATCAGCCTCATGTTCCGACGTAGCTCAGCGGTAGAGCAGTTGACTGTTAATCAATTGGTCGTAGGTTCGATCCCTACCGTCGGAGCCAAACTCCCCCTCTGGTGAAGAGTTTGGCAAAACAGCATCCCGTAATGTGGTGCACCTCTGTTAATCCATCACAATTGAATACGCGCTGCACGGTCCGGAAACGTTGTTTTCAGGCGTAAACTGGCTCAACTGGCGTGCTGGGATCAACCAGTGGCGCTGCGATCCGCGGCTGCGGCTGTTTTGCGCTTCACTTCGGCAAAAAACGTCAGAAACGCCTCAGCGCCCTCCAGTCGCGACGCCCAGCGGGCGGCCCGGGTGCAGATCCGGTCCACATGCTGCGCTGTGACACCGATATAGTCGTTCTCCAGGCAGGACTCATAAGACCACCAGCGCCCGCTGCCTTTGCGGTCCAGAATCAGCCACAGCCGGTGGCAGCTGTGCAGAATGGCAAAGCTGAGATATTCGGGGCTGTCCGCCAGACCCTCAGGTGCGAATCCTTCCAACGAGGGGTCTTCGCCAAAATCCGGACACCACTCATCGGCGAGAAACCAGGCCGGATCAGCTTGCGAGACGTAACGCCCGCTGTCTTCCCAGTCAAACCAGCAGACCGATCCGTCCGGGCGCAGCAGCGCGTTGCCAGGACGTGCATCCCATTTGACAAACACCGGCGTGCCGGTGGTGAAATCCCGGCGCAACGCCGCACGATCAAACCGCGGCGCAGCAATATCAAGAATCGTGGCAATTCTTTCCGGCCGGGTTAGCAGGCTGTCTTCCAGGCCCTTTTTTTTTCCAATGGCAGGCGCCTGGTCACTCAAACCGGTCTGAGCCGCGGCGGCTTGCAACTGTGCCAGCGTCTGCAGTGCCAGACTGACCAGATGTCGTTGTTGCTGCGGGGCTGCGGTCTCCAGTGCCTTGGTCAAGCGTTGTCCGGGCACATACTCCTGCACCAGATAGCGCTCAGAGCGCGCGACAAACCCAGGCACGTGACCGGTGGGCGCCAGCGCTTTTAAAACATGCTCTTCCAGCCGCGCCCGGGCCACGGTCTTGCGCCGCGACACCACATAGAGGTCGGGGCCGTATTCAACGATAATGGTTTTACGCCGGCGCCCACCCGGGGTCTGGATACGGTCGGGCTCCTGACCAAAATGAGCTTTGCAAAAGGCTTTGATAATAAGAGACATGCCGCCACAGTAGACAGGTCTTACAGCCTTGTCCCGGGATATATGTGGTAGGAATGCGGACCGCTTGCAGAGTCCGGGACAAGGCGGCCACCATCAGTTTCATAGATATTTCTCAATATGTTACTGAGGTGATGACGGTGAAGTTCGATCTGCTCAAAGCGAGCCCCCCTGCTGTGTTCGTTAATTTTCTGCATCTACAAATGTTGAAAAGTCAGCGTATATCACTGAAATTACACAATTAAATTTGATTTCAGTTAATTCAATTTACAAAACCTGCGTGGAATGGTGAAGATATTCACAAAATAGATGAACCGGTCAAAGGGTTTACGCCACTGTTTGCATGCAAATGGTGTAAACATCAGATCAAGAGGAGAGATCTGCGATTCACCTTGCATGATCTTCAGACGGCCCGGCGCCGCCATGAATAACGGGAGAGAACCATGCCAGACAGCAAGACCTACGCACCCAGTGCCGCATTCAGCGCACATGCCCACGCCGACGAGGCAACTTACAAAAAAATGTACGCGGCCTCCGTCAATGATCCCGAGGCGTTCTGGGGCGAACAGGGCAAGCGTCTTGACTGGATAACACCCTATTCCAAAGTCAAAAACACCAGTTTTGACTACGGCAAAGTCAGTGTGGAATGGTTTGCAGACGGCACATTGAATGTCGCTGCCAATTGCATCGACCGCCATCTGGCCAGCCGCGGTGAGCAGACCGCGATCATTTTTGAACCCGACAATCCCGAGGATCCGGCGCAGCACATCAGCTACACTATGCTGAGCGACAAGGTAAACCGATTTGCCAATGTGTTGAAGTCCCAGGGCGTGGCCAAGGGCGACCGGGTGGTGATCTACATGCCGATGATCCCGGAGGCTGCCTATGCGATGCTGGCCTGTGCACGGCTTGGCGCCATCCATTCGATTGTATTTGCCGGTTTTTCTCCCGATGCGCTGGCAAACCGGGTCAATGATTGTGGCGCCAAAGTGCTTATTACTGCGGATGAAGCGCCGCGCGGCGGTCGACGCACCGCGCTGAAATCCAATGCCGACGCGGCCTTGTTGCATTGCGCCGACGATGTGCGCTGCCTGGTGGTGAAACATACTGGCGGCCAGACCACCTGGGATGACTCCCGCGACGTGGATGTCAAAGCGGAAATGGCCGCGGCATCTGCCGATTGCCCGCCCGAGGAAGTTGGTGCGGAACACCCGCTGTTCATCCTGTACACCTCTGGCTCCACCGGCAAACCCAAAGGCGTGGTGCACAGTTCCGGCGGCTATCTGACTTTTGCAGCGATCAGCCATCAATACACCTTTGATTATCACGACGGCGATGTGTTCTGGTGCAGCGCCGATGTGGGCTGGGTCACTGGTCACAGCTATATCGTCTATGGTCCGCTGGCCAATGGCGCCACCACGCTGATGTTTGAAGGCGTGCCCACCTGGCCCGACGCCGGCCGTTTCTGGGCCGTATGCGAAAAACACAAGGTCAATCAGTTCTACACTGCGCCAACCGCGATCCGGGCATTGATGGCCCATGGCAATGCGCCAGTGGAGAAATACGACCTGTCCTCGATCAAATTGCTGGGCACGGTGGGCGAGCCGATCAATCCCGAGGCGTGGAACTGGTACAATGAGGTGGTCGGCAAGGGCAAAGCGCCGATCGTGGACACCTGGTGGCAGACCGAAACCGGTGGCCATATGCTGACCCCCCTGCCCGGCGCCACCGCCACCAAACCCGGCTCTGCAACCCTGCCGTTTTTTGGCGTCGAGCCGGTCATTCTGGATGCGGCAACGGGTGAAGAACTGCAAGGCAATGGCGTCGAGGGCGTGCTCTGCATCAAAGACAGCTGGCCGGGTCAGATGCGCACCATTTATGGCGACCATCAGCGGTTTCAGGAAACTTATTTCCAGCAATACAAAGGCTATTTCTTTTCTGGTGACGGCTGCCGCCGCGATGCAGATGGCTATTACTGGATCACCGGCCGCGTTGATGACGTGATCAACGTTTCGGGCCATCGTATGGGCACCGCCGAGGTGGAAAGCGCACTGGTGGCGCATCCGAAAGTGGCCGAGGCGGCGGTGGTTGGTTTTCCGCATGAGATCAAAGGTCAGGGCATCTATGCCTACGTGACGCTGATGCAGGGCGAAGAACCCGACGCAGCGCTTAAGAAGGAACTCGAGACCTGGGTGCGCCGCGAAATCGGCCCGATTGCCAAACCAGATGTGATCCAGTGGGCGCCCGGCCTGCCCAAAACCCGCTCAGGCAAGATCATGCGCCGCATCCTGCGCAAGATTGCCGAGAATGACACCGGCAGCCTGGGTGATACGTCAACACTTGCAGATCCGTCAGTGGTCGAAGAGTTGATTGCAAATTCAGTGCACAACGCCGGTTGAAACATTTGGCGCTGCCCCTTTGGGGCGGCGCCATGACCGCAGAAGAACAATGACCTGTCCGATGTCCTTGAGTAAAAACAGGTCCGCGCATGCGCAAAATGTCAGCCTATGGCGGGCGCCCTTTGCACATCACATGGAAACACAGGCTGAACACATCGCATGAACAGGCCGTAATCGTGCTTGGTTCCGGTCGTATTGCGCCCCATTTTCTCCTTATATTTATGGCAGCCTGTCTCTGCAGACCGCCGGAACACCTGTAAGGAGAACGTGAGATGGCCACTGAAAAACAAACCGTACCTGAGGAACCCTCACCGGCTCCTACTCCGCAACCTGAACCTGTCGCGGATTACAAGTTTACCGACTGGGCGGCGATCTGACTTTCCACCACGCCAGGGCCAGGTTAGACTGACAGCATGTCAGCTCCTGTGTCCTCCATTCGCAATCTCGGTCCTGCCACGGATGCGGTTTATGCCCGTGCCGGCATTCACTCCGCTGAGGCCTTGCGCCAGCTCGGGTCTGACGGCGCCTATCTTCAGCTTCTGAACCGTGGCGGACGACCCCATTTCATTGGTTATTACGCGATGGTCATGGGGCTGCAGGGGCGGCCGTGGAACGATTGCCGCGGTGATGAAAAGAAAGAATTGCGGGCGCGCTTTGATCTGATCAAGGCCAGATCAAAGGCATATCTGAAAGCCAATCCCCGCCAGGATGACAGTTCAGAAATTGAACTTTTCCTCAATATTATAGGCACCGGAACCCGACGCTGAAAGCGGGCGCCCCGGCCGAAAATCGAGCCATCCGAAAACAAGTGCACAATCAAGTGTGTCCTTCACAGAGGTAAAGACCTGCGTCAGAGCGCAAGGCGGCACACACCATACGACGCGATGACCGTGGCAATTCCTCCCGCCCCTTTTAAATTTCGAATACGAAAAATCAAAGCCTTGGGCCGCGCACCGCGTTTTACGCGGTGCAACAGGCGAAAAGCGCAGCTTTTCGCCTGCCCCCTCCGGGCGGGATCTGCGTGGCAGAGGCCGGGGGAGGCGGGCGGCGCTGTCCGGTCATAAAAAGGCCGGCTCCAGGAGATCCCGGAGCCGGCCAAAATCAGACGTGCTGACTGATTACGGGGCTTAGCCCACCAGCTCGAGGCCAGCGAAGAAATAAGCGATCTCAGCAGCAGCGGTTTCAGGTGCATCAGAACCGTGAACCGAGTTTTCGCCAACCGACAGCGCGAAATCAGCGCGGATGGTGCCGGGAGCGGCGTCCGCAGGGTTGGTTGCGCCCATGACTTCACGGTTTTTCAGAATAGCGCCTTCGCCTTCCAGAACCTGAAGAACAACCGGCTCGGACACCATGAATTCACACAGTTCGCCATAAAAGGGGCGTTCTTTGTGCACTTCATAGAATGTGCCAGCCTGTTCCATGGTCAGCTGAACGCGTTTCTGCGCGATGATGCGCAGGCCGGCATCTTCGAACTTGGCGTTGATTTTGCCGGTCAGGTTGCGTTTGGTGGCATCTGGTTTGATGATCGAAAGCGTACGTTCTACAGCCATGATATCGGTCCTTGTAATATCGGTCCCCACAGACCCCGTGCCTGTGGTTTAATTCTGTCTGCCCCGTAACACGACATTGACCACATGAAAAGCTGTGATTGACGATTGCTTCAAGAGCAGGCACACAGCACCCATGCTCAGAATTAATGATATCTCATACTCCGTTGAAGGCCGTCCTCTGATCGAGAACGCTTCCGTCACTATCCCCACCGGTCACAAGGTCGGGATTATCGGGCGCAATGGCGCCGGCAAAACCACGCTGTTCAAGCTGATCCGTGGCGAACTGGTGCTGGAGGGCGGCGCGATCACTATCCCGGCGCGCGCCCGTATCGGCGGCGTCGCCCAGGAGGTGCCGGGCAATGAGGTCTCGTTGATCGACACCGTGCTGGCGGCGGATATCGAACGCGCTGAGTTGATGGCCGAATCTGATGCCACTTCAGACGCCCACCGGATTGCCGAAATTCACGCCAGACTGGCTGACATTGATGCCTGGTCGGCCGAGGGGCGTGCCTCCTCTATTCTGCGCGGACTTGGGTTCACCTATGCCGAGCAGAAAATGCCCTGTTCCGCCTTTTCCGGTGGTTGGCGTATGCGCGTCGCGCTGGCAGCGGTGTTGTTCTCCGAGCCGGATTTCCTGCTGCTCGATGAGCCGACCAACTACCTTGATCTTGAGGGCGCGCTCTGGCTTGAAGCCTACCTGGGCAAATATCCCCACACGGTGCTGATCATCAGCCACGACCGCGAATTGTTGAACCGGGCTGTCGGTGCAATTCTGCACCTGGATGAGCGCAAGCTGACCTATTACACCGGGCCTTATGACCAGTTTGTACGCCAGCGCTCCGCCAAACGGGCGGTTCAGGCTGCAGCCGCTAAGAAACAGGACCTGCAACGCGCCCATCTGCAAAGCTTTGTTGACCGGTTCAAAGCCAAGGCTTCTAAAGCCAAACAGGCGCAGTCCCGGGTGAAAATGCTGGAAAGAATGACCACCATCACCGCGCCCGAAGATGCGGCGCGGGTGAAGTTCACTTTCCCGGTGCCTGAAGAGTTGTCACCGCCGATCATCAGCACCGAAGACGTCTCGGTGGGCTATGACGGTAAAGCCATTCTCAGCCGTCTGGACCTGCGTATTGATCAGGACGACCGCATCGCCTTGCTCGGCCGCAACGGCGAAGGAAAATCGACGCTGGCCAAACTGTTGTCCGACCGCCTGAAGCCGATGGGCGGTGATATGGTCACCTCCAGCAAGCTGCGGGTTGGCTTCTTTGCCCAGCATCAGGTGGATGAACTGTTCATTGATGAGACCCCGCTGCAGCACCTTCTGCGCGAGCGGCCGCTGGAAGGCCAGGCCCGGCTGCGGGCGCGTCTGGCGGGCTTTGGGCTTGGTTCAGATCAGGCAGATACCGAAGTGGGGCGCCTGTCGGGCGGTCAGAAAGCACGTCTGTCGCTTCTTCTGGCCACCCTGCCCGCGCCGCATCTGCTGATTCTCGATGAGCCGACCAACCACCTGGACATCGAAAGCCGTGAAGCGCTGGTCGAGGCGTTGACCGCCTATACCGGTGCGGTGATCCTGGTCAGCCACGATATGCATCTGCTCTCCATGGTTGCCGACCGGCTGTGGCTGGTGAAAGACGGGCACGTCGCGCCCTATGAAGAAGATCTTCAGACCTACCGCAAAATGTTGCTCTCCGTCGACAAGCCGGCGAAAGACAAGGTCAAAGACAAAGCAAAACCCAAACGCCCGAGCCAGGATGCGGTCAAAGCGCTGCGTTCAGATGTGCGCAAATGCGAAGAACGGGTGCAGAAGCTGAATGACATGCGCGAGAAACTGGCCAAAAAACTGGCTTCGCCGACGCTGTATGAAGACGGTAAAGCTGATGAGGCCGCGGTCTGGCAGAAGAAATATTCCGACGTTATGAACGCCCAGGACCGGGCCGACGCGATGTGGATGAAGGCACTGGAAAAACTGGAAAAAGCAGAGGCTTAATCTTGGAGTATCAGGCGCTTATCACCGCATTCTTCACCCTGTTTGTGATCATTGATCCCATCGGGCTGGCGCCGATTTTTGTCGCTTTGTGCCGGGGCATGAGCCCGGTACAGCGGCGCTCAGTGGCGCTGCGTGCGGTGATGATTGGTGCGCTGCTGCTGACGCTGTTTGGCTTTTTTGGCGAAGCGGTTCTGGGTTTTGCCGGTATCTCCATGCCTGCCTTCCGCATCGCCGGTGGCATCTTGCTGTTCCTCACCGCGCTGGACATGTTGTTTGAACGGCGCACCAAGCGGCGCAAAAGCCAGACCAGCGAGGATGACGACCCTTCGGTCTTCCCGCTGGCCACACCGCTGATCGCCGGGCCAGGCGCCATTGCAACCATGATCCTGCTGATGGATCAGGCCGAGGGCGCATTGGAAACGGGCATGGTGCTGTTGATGCTGGCGGCCGTCCTGGTGCTGGTGCTGGTCATGGCTCTGCTGGCGCCGCTGCTGGAAAAGGCACTGGGGCAGACTGGCACCAATGTGGTGACCCGCCTGCTCGGCATGTTGCTGGCGGCGCTGTCAGTACAGTTCATTGCCGACGGTATTATTGGATTTATTCCCGCCGTCCCTGGCTGACATTCACCTCCTCCGTGCCTATCTTGAACTGAGGAGAGGGAAAAATATGCGTTCAGTCGATCCTGTACAACTGGTCTATCTGACAGTGCTGGCGGCGGCAGTGATTGGCTGGTTCATCGCTGAAAACCGCCAGAACCTTCATAATGTGTTGAAACAAGGCATCGTCTGGCTGCTGCTGATTGTGGGGCTGATGGCCGGTTACGGCCTGTGGGACGACATTCAGCGCGACAACAGCCGGGCACAATATATCGGCCCTGCCGGTCAGATCGAAGTACCACGCCAGGGCGACGGGCATTATTATCTGACGCTGAAGCTCAATGGCGTGCCGGTTGATTTCATGATCGACACCGGGGCCACTTCAGTGGCGCTCAGCCAGGCGGACGCGATGCGCATTGGCACTGATCCGGAAAAACTTCATTATACTTCAACCGCCTATACAGCCAATGGAGCCGTGCGCACCGCACGCCTGTCCGGTGTGGAGTTTGAGCTGAATGGCATGCGCGACCAGGGCGTTGAGACTTTTGTCAGCCAGGGAGACCAGGACGGATCGCTTCTGGGTATGAGCTATCTCAGCCGCTATTCAAAAATAGAAATTACCGGTGACCGGCTGGTGCTGATCCGCTGACGAGTTGTCGTGCTGAGACGCTGAGACGCTGAGACGCTGAGACGCTGAGACGCTGAGACGCTGAGACGCTGAGACGCTGAGACGCTGAGACGCTGAGACGCTGAGACGCATTGCCCCGGCACCGGGCGCTGTGCAAGCAAGAGATGCCAGTATCACGCCACTTCAGCTTTCGGCCTTTTTCTCCCAGCGGCCACTTTCCTGGCTCCAGTACTGCGCAGAGCAACCCGCTGCGGACAGCTCTTTCCACTGGCTGCGCGCCTGCTGCACCGCTTCCGTATCCGTACCGTCAAAAATAATACAGACCCGCTGTAGTGTGGTGATCTCTTCCGAAGTCACCGCCGCACCGTCCACCGCCATCACGCAGCTTGCCTTATTGGCCGCGCTGGTCGAAGTGGTCAGCAGCACCGGTTGATCGGCATCATGGGGACCGCCGGCAACGCCGTGTGGCAGGAAACTGTCACCAGCCCCCTGCCACAGCTTTTGATCAAGCCAGTCCAGCCGCGCCTCGCGCGTGCCGCGCACCGCCACATTCCACCCGGCCTGCACCGCTTTTCCCAACAGCATGGGAAGGGTTTCTTCCAATGAGGCCTGGGTCAGGTGATAGAAATAGACAGCGCCCACTGGATCAGACCTCGTAGTTGTCGGCAATCAGCCGGTTCAGCGCCAGCACGCCCCAGCCGGTGGCACCTTTGGGAGAGAGAGCAGTTTCTTTTTTCACCTCGGCAACGCCGGCAATGTCCAGATGGATCCAGGGGGTTTCATCTTTGACAAAACGTTTCAGGAACTGCGCTGCGGTGATTGAACCCGCCGCGCGACCACAGCTGTTGCGCATATCGGCGACCTGAGATTTCAGCATATCGTCATAGGCCTTGCCCAGCGGCATGCGCCAGGCCCCCTCGATCTCCGCTTCGGCGGATTTCAGGAAGGCATTGCACAAAGTGTCATCATTGGAAAATACGCCGGCGTTCTCATGGCCAAGACCGACGATGATTGCCCCGGTCAGGGTTGCCAGGTTGATCAAGCCGGTGGGTTTAAAGCGTTCCTGGGCGTACCAGAGCACATCGGCCAGCACCAGACGGCCTTCGGCGTCGGTGTTGATGATTTCAACGGTGTCGCCTTTCATCGATTTCACCACGTCGCCGGGGCGGATCGCATTGCCCGAGGGCATGTTTTCAACGATGCCAACCAGGCCGACCACATTGGCTTTGGCGCCGCGCAGGGCCAGCGTTTTCATCACGCCCGACACCACACCAGCGCCGCCCATATCCATGGTCATATCTTCCATGCCAGCGGCGGGTTTCAGGGAAATACCGCCAGTGTCAAACACCACACCTTTGCCGACCAGCGCGAAAGGCGCTTCCTCGCCGCCGCCGTTCCACTGCATGATCACCACTTTGGACGGGCTGACAGAACCCTGCCCGACGCACAGAAGCGTGCGCATACCAAGCGCTTCCAGCTGATCTTCTTCCAGCACTTCGACTTTGACGCCCAGATCGCTCAACGCTTCCAGCCGGGTGGCGAATTCAGTGGTGGTCAGAATATTGGCGGGCTCAGACACAAGATCGCGGGTGAAAAACACGCCCTGGGCCAGCGCATCCACGGCGGTCGCTGAATGTGTCTCCGGTTCTTTCACTACAACGGTGATGTCACCGGCTTTGGGGCTTTCTTTGCTTTTATGATCGTTGAACCCATAGGCGCGCAGCAGGGCGCCAAGCGCGATCTCATCCGCCTGTTTCATCAACGGTGCATGGATCATGACATTGTGTTTTCCGGCAGATTTGCCGATGGCAGCGCCCGCTTTGCGCGACAGTTCAACAGAGGCATTGCGCTCCAGCTTCACCACCTGAACCGCCTCAGCCGCCATGCCGGCGGGAAAAGCCAGATCAATGGCCTTGCCTGCAGAGAGTTTTTTGAATGTTTCCGAGGCCACCAGACGCTCCAGCGCCCCTTTGCTCAGCCGGTTCACCCGCCGGGCCGCCGGATCAAGTTTGCCTTCACTGCCTGAAAACACAACGATACGACCTTCAAACGCGGCAATTGCGTCGAGATCACTTGCGGCATAGGCCAGCTTGGCGGGGGTGGTCATAACGGCTCTCCTGAAAATTGTCTGGCCGAACCCTACCCGCGCTTCGCAACCTTGACCAGACCCCGTAAGAGCCAGATTCAGTTTGCAGTTTTCCCCGTCTGTAACCTGGGATATGGTCGGCGCGAACGACAGCAGAGATCCCGGGGGGCATGTGGGCAGATTCGACAAATATCTCTTGTCCCAATTGATGATCGTCTTTGGATTTTTCTCACTGGTGCTGGTGCTGGTTTATTGGATCAACCGGGCTGTGGTTCTGTTCGACCGGCTGATCGCCAACGGCGAGTCCGCAGGGACCTTTTTGGAGTTCACCGCGCTCAGCCTGCCCAAAGTTATCCTTCTGGTCTTGCCGATGGCGGCCTTTGCAGCGGCGGTCTATGTCGCCAACCGGCTCAGCGGCGAAAGCGAATTGCTGGTGGTTCAGGCCACCGGTTACAGCCCCTGGCGACTGGCACGGCCGGTGGCGGCTTTTGGCCTGATCGTTGCGTTGATGCTTTCTCTCCTGTCTCATTTTCTGGTGCCTGCTTCGGTGCAGGAACTCGCGCGCCGCCAGGCGGAAGTGTCCGGAAATCTGACTTCGCGCCTGCTGACCGAAGGCACATTTATCCACCCCGCGCGCGGGCTGACCTTTTACGTGCGCGAAATTTCGCCAAGAGGCGAGCTGCTGGAGATTTTCCTCTCCGACAGCCGCAGCACCGCCACGCGCACTGAATATACCGCAAAACAGGCGCTGCTGATCCGCTCGGACACCGGGCCGAAACTGGTGATGTATGAGGGCATGGCGCAGACGATTGACCTGGAAACAAATCGCATTTCGATCACCCGGTTTTCCGATTTTTCCTTTGATATCGGCAGTCTCAATACGTCGCTCTCCGCAACACGCAGCGCACGCAACCTGCCAACGGGGGAACTGTTGCGCGCCAGCCCGGCTACGGTGTTGGCGACCGGCACCAGCCGCGCACGTTTGCTGGTTATGGGTCATGAGCGCATCAGCCAGACCCTGCTCAGCCTGGTCGCCGCCCTGGTCGGGTTCTCCACGCTGCTGATCGGTGGATTCAGCCGGTTCGGCTTGTGGCGTCAGATACTGGTGGCCATCGTATTGCTGATCCTGCTGAAAGCACTGGACAACAGCATGATCTCGGCAGCAAAGAAAAATGACGCGGCCTGGGCCCTGGTCTATGTGTCCAACATTGCGGGTCTTGCTGTCACCGCTGCGCTGCTGTGGCTGGCCGAACGTCCCGCTGTGTTCAGCCGCCGCAAAGGAGCCCGGGCATGAAACTGCATCTGTATTTTGCCCGGCGGTTTGCTTACAGTTTTGCGATGGTATTCGGGATTTTCCTGATCTTGTTTACGCTGCTTGATATGGTGGAACAGATGCGCCGGTTTGGCTCCGCCACTGTCGGTTTTCCGCAGATACTGCGGCTGTCCCTGTTGAATGTGCCCAGCGGGATATATCAGATACTGCCCCTGATTGTCGTGCTGGCGACGGTGGTGCTTTACCTGTCTCTGGCGCGCAGTTCCGAATTGATTGTCTCGCGCGCCGCCGGGCGCTCCGCGATCCACAGCCTGACCTCCCCCGTCCTTGTATCGCTGCTTATCGGCCTGCTGTCGGTGCTGGTCTTCAATCCGATCGTCGCGGCGACCTCCAGCCTGTATGAACAGGTCGCGGCCAGCTATCGCGGCGAAGGCGACCGGGTGATTTCGGTCAGCCGCGAGGGGCTGTGGCTGCGGCAGGGCTCGCACCTGGGCCAGGTCGTGATCCGCGCCGCACGCTCCAATCTGGACGGCACCGAACTGGACGGGGTCAGTTTCCTCGGCTTTGGGCCGGACGGGCAACCCAGCTACCGGCTGGAAGCGCAGAGCGCAAAACTCACCCCCGGCGCCTGGAAGCTGAGCCAGGCAAAACAATGGCAATTTGAAGACAGTGGAAACCCCGAAGCAACGGCACAGAGTTTTGAAGAATTTGAACTGTCCTCCAATCTGACCGGCGAACAGATCCGGGACAGTTTTGGCAAACCCGGATCAATTCCGATCTGGGACCTGCCGGACTTTATCGAACAATTGCAGGACGCCGGATTTTCTGTGCGCGCCTACCGGGTCTGGTTCCAGATGGAGCTGGCTCTGCCGCTGGTGCTGATGGCGATGGTTCTGGTCGGTGCTGCCTTTACCATGCGCCACACCCGCTTTGGGAGAACCGGCCAAAGGGTTCTGATGGCGGTTCTGATCGCCTTTGCATTCTATTTTATCCGCAATTTTGCCCGGGTTCTGGGTGAAAGCGGTCAATTGCCCGTGCTGCTGGCCGCCTGGGCACCGCCTGTTGCGGCAATACTGCTGATCTCGGGAATTCTGTTACATCTGGAGGACGGCTGATGTTCCGCTCCCGCTTGCCGGCGTTGCCTGTTCTGACAGCTGCCGCGTTCATCTCAACGGCCGCGCTGCCGCAGGAACTGGCCACGTTGCCGCAGGAACTGGCCACCCTGATCGCCGACACGCTGAGTGTCAGCGCCGACAATACGCTGATCGCAGAGGGCGATGTCGAGGTGTTCTATGGCGAGACCAGCCTGATCGCTTCGCGCATCACCTATGATCAGAAGACCGGCAGTCTGAAAGTCGAAGGCCCGATACAACTGAGTGACCCGCAAGGACGCACCGTTATCCTGGCATCCTCAGCGCAGCTGGATGCTGATCTTCAGAACGGTATTCTGCGCAGTGCGCGGCTGATCCTGGACCAGAAGCTGCAACTGGCGGCCACTGAAATTTCCCGCGTCGATGGCCGTTACACCCAACTGTACAAAACCGTTGCTTCGGCCTGTAAAGTCTGTGCCAACAGACCGGTGCCGCTGTGGGAAATCCGCTCTGACAAAGTCATCCACGATACGCTTGAGCGGCAATTGTATTTTGAGGGCGCGCAAATGCGGGTGATGGGCGTACCGGTGCTGTACCTGCCGCGCCTTCGCATGCCCGACCCGACCCTGAAACGCAGCCGGGGCTTTTTGATTCCGCAGCTCAAATCGTCCTCAACGCTGAGCACCGGTATAAAAATACCGTATTTTCAACCGCTCGGAGACTCTGCAGATCTGACATTCACCCCCTATATTTCGGCGCAGACCCGCACGCTGGAGCTGCGTTACCGCCAGGCATTTATCAATGGGGACATTCAATTTGAAGGCGCTTATTCCAATGACGACCTGGTCGATACATCACGGGCCTATGTATTTGGAACCGGCAACTTTGGGTATCAGAATGGCAACCAGCTGAATTTCAATATCGCACTGACCTCAGATGACACTTACTTGCTGGATTATGGATATTCAGGAAACGACCGGTTAAGCAATTCCGTAGCGCTGACCCGCACCCGCGATGACCAGTATTTTTCAGCTCAGCTGGAAACAATACGCACGCTGCGTGATTCTGATCAGGGCAGTTCCGACGAGCTGGCCTATCTGATTGGGCAGGCGGATTATGAAAAGCGGTTTGAGCCCGGGCTGATCGGTGGCCAGGCCGGTTATCGTTTCAGTTTTCAGGGCCTGGGGCGGTTGTCGCAAGATGACGAGGTCGGGCGCGACAGCCTGCGCTTCGGTGCCGGGCTCGACTGGGAACGCGACTGGATTTTTAACACCGGACTGGTGCTGACAGCGTCGGCACAGATTGACGCGGCGAATTACAGCATCAACCAGGACAGCAATTTCGATACAAATCAGTCGGTGGTCAACGGGGTTGGCGCTGTGCAGCTGGCCTGGCCCTGGGCGAAATCTACCCCGACAGGCGTGTCGCATATTATCACGCCGGTGGTGCAGCTGGCCTGGAACGGACAGGCGGGTCCCGACGGGCCGGATGAAGACAGTGTATTTGTTGAATTTGACGAGGGCAATCTGTTTGCCCTGTCCCGCTTTCCCGGAGGCGACAGGTTTGAAGACGGGGCCCGAGCCACGTTTGGCGGCAGCTGGAACCGCTACGACCCGGCGGGCTGGTCTTTGGGAGTTACCCTTGGCCGGGTTTATTACCAGGACGACAGTTCCAGCTTTTTCAACGCATCGGGGCTGGATGGCACGCAATCAGACTGGCTGGTCGCCGGTCAGGTTGAATTTGGCAACGGATCGCGCCTGAGCAGCCGCAACCTGGTGGCTGACGATTTTTCCCTGACCAAATCGGAAACCCGGTTTGACTGGGCTTCAGACCCGTTCGGTCTTGCTTCAACCTATACCTATCTGGTGGCAGATGCCGATGAAGAACGGGACGACGACGCCTCTGAGCTGACGCTGGATGTGGCATGGAACTTCAGCTCGTACTGGACCAGCACGGCGGACTGGCGGTATGATTTTGTCGCGGGCCGCGCCGCCAGTGCCAGCATCGCCGCAGAGTTTCGCAATGAATGTGCCACGGTGAATTTTTCTCTCTCGCGCCGTTTCACCTCTTCGACTAGTCTTGAACCGACGACAGATTTTGGCATAACTGTGTCGCTGGCCGGCTTTGGCGGCAGTGGTGAAGCAGCGCCGCGCAAACGCTGTGACAACTGAGCCGGACAAGGGCACAAACAGGCGAATATAACGCTACGAACTGAGCAGGACGGATTTTGACAATGGGACTGAAGCAGACGGCAAACGGGGTATTCGCCCGTATCGGAGTCGCAGTGATACTGGCCGCAGGTACGATTTCCGTGCCCGCCCTTCCAGTTCAGGCGCAGAGCCTTTTTTCGCCAGTGGCACGGGTAAACGATGACGTGGTGACCCGGTTTGAGCTGAACCAGCGCATCGCGCTTCTCAAAATGCTAACGCCAACCGCCGACGCAGAAAAAGATGCGCTGGTCAAATTGATCGATGAGCGGCTTCAGCTCCGGGTCGCGCGTCAGTTTGGTATCGCCGCCAATCCGGACGCCATTCAGGCAGGCATGGAAGAATTCGCCGCGCGTGGCCAGCTGAGTGTGCCTCAGTTCCAGCAATTGCTGGCCAATAACGGCATCGCTTCGGAAACGTTCCGCGATTTTGTTAACGCCGGCATTGTGTGGCGGGAAGTGGTGCGGCGCAAATTTGCCCGGCGTATCAAAATAACCGAAGCCGATATCGACCGCACCCTGGCGCTGCAGAACGCGCGCGGCGGTGCCCGCGTGCTGATGAATGAGATTTTCCTGCCAGCGCGTAACGCTGAAGAACTGGCCCGCTCAGAGCCGCTGGCGCGCCAGATCCTCGAAATCAAATCGATTGATACGTTTAACAGCGCTGCCCGGCAGGTCTCTGTGGCGCCTTCACGTGAAAAAGGTGGCGCGACGGACTGGGTTGACCTGTCCAAACTGCCCGGCGGCATGGCCCGCACCTTCCTGACCATGAAACCCGGAGAAGTGACCGGCCCGTTTAACACCGGCAAGGCGCTTGGCCTGTTTCAGCTGCGCGCGCTGGAGGAAACCTCCGTGCCCGATCCGCGTCCGGTCTCGGTGGATTATGCCACTTACCGGCTGGAGGGCGGGATCTCAGCGGCGACAGATCTGCGGGCGGCGGCTGACACTTGCAACGATCTCTATGGCGAAGCGCTCGGAAAACCAGGTGGTACATTGCAGCGCTATGTTCTGGCGCCGGATGATATTGCACAGGGTGTTGCGCTGGAACTTGCCAGGCTGGACGCCGGCGAGATCTCCACTGCTCTGATGGCGGATGACGGGCAGACACCGCTGTTTCTGATGATGTGCGGCCGCAACTATGAGGTGACCGCCGAACTGTCGCGTGATGATATCCGGTCCCGGTTGCAAAACGAACGTATCGGATCTTATGCCAGCAGTTATCTGGCTGAACTGCGCGCAGATGCGACGATTGTAAAGTGAGCAGCCCGGCCCCCATTGCCCTCACCTGTGGCGAACCCGCCGGAGTTGGTAATGAAATCGCGCTCAAAGCCTGGCAGACACTGGGAACGGACCTGCCGTTTTTCTGGATCGGCGATCCGCGTCACCTGCCTGCAGGCAGCAATATATCGTTGATAACTGATCCGTCGGAGACCGCGCGCGCGGTTAAGACAGGCATGCCGGTCTTGCCGATCGCCTTTGAGGGTGATGCGGTACCGGGTGTGGCGCAGCCGGAAAATGCCGCCGGCGTCATCGCTGCGATTGAACTGGCGGTCGATCTGGTGAAAACCGGGAATGCCGGTGCCGTCTGCACCAATCCGATCCACAAAAAAGCGTTGAAAGACGGCGCCGGTTTTGCTTATCCCGGTCACACTGAATTTCTCGCCGCGCTTGGCGGCGTGGATCAGGTGGTGATGATGCTGGCCTGCCCCGAACTGCGGGTGGTGCCGGCGACAATCCATATTGCACTGTCTGAAGTGGCCAGCACGTTGACGGCCGACAGTCTGGAAGCAACACTGCGCATCACCCGGGACGCGTTGACACGTGATTTTGGCATTGCCGCGCCGCGCATCGCCGTCGCCGGTCTGAACCCGCATGCCGGCGAAGGTGGTGCCATGGGCCGGGAAGAGCTGGACTGGATTATCCCGCTGCTGGACCGGCTGCGGAGCGAAGGTTTTGATCTTGCCGGTCCCCTGCCTGCAGACACAATGTTTCATGCGACCGCCCGCACCCGGTATGACGTCGCCGTCGCCATGTATCATGATCAGGCACTGATCCCGATCAAAACGATTGATTTTGCCGGTGGTGTGAATGTCACGCTCGGGCTGCCTTTTGTGCGTACTTCACCCGACCATGGCACTGCCTTTGACATTGCCGGTCAGGGCATCGCCGATCCCTCATCGCTGCTTGCAGCGCTGCGCCTGGCGGGGCATATGGTGCAGGCAAGGGCGTAAGCCGCCCCGGTCGCGCCAGAGGCGCAAACCCCGGTTTCTCCGGGCGCAACCCCAGGAGAGCCACATGGCCACTATCGACAATCTGCCTACGCTGCGCGAGGTGATCGAAACCCACCAGCTGGCGGCCAAAAAATCGCTGGGGCAGAATTTCCTGCTCGATCTGAACCTGACCGCGAAAATCGCCCGTCAGGCCGGGGATCTGAGCGGTTCAGACGTGCTGGAAATCGGCCCTGGCCCTGGTGGGTTGACCCGCGGGCTGCTCGCTGAGGGCGCCCGCAAAGTGCTGGCGATTGAAAAAGACGCCCGCTGCGCGCCAGTGCTGGAAGAAATTGCAGAAACCTATCCGGGTCAGCTGGAATTTATCATCGGCGATGCGCTGGCGGTGGATCCGTTGCAAAGTCTGCAAAAACCAATCCGGGTGGTGGCCAACCTGCCCTATAATGTCGGGACCGAATTGCTGGTGCGCTGGCTGACGCCAAAACAATGGCCGCCGTTCTGGGACAGTCTGACTCTGATGTTTCAGAAAGAAGTGGCGCTGCGCATTGTCGCGACGCCGGGCTCCAAAGCCTATGGCCGGCTGGCCCTACTGTCGCAATGGCGTGCAGATGTACAAATCATGATGGAACTGCCGCCCGAAGCCTTTACCCCGCCGCCAAAAGTCCATTCTGCGGTGGTGCACCTGAAAATGCTGCCCGAACCCCGCTTTCCGGCCAATGCGAAGGTTTTAAGCCGTCTGACAGCCGCGGCGTTCAACCAGCGGCGCAAGATGCTGCGCGCCTCGCTCAAGGGACAGGCACCCGACATGGAAGATCGCCTGGTCGCCGCCGGCATCAAACCGACACAACGGGCGGAAGAGATTTCGCTGGAAAAATTCTGCGCCCTGGCACGGGAAGTCGAAAAGGGCTGAGACCTGACGGGTCGCTTGCCCGGTCATCGCATTACAGGCAGTCCTGACTACAAACCGACCCGAACAACAAAAAACCCCCGCCGGATGGCAGGGGTTTTTTTAATGCGGTGTGCAACGCTGATTATTCAGCGGCTTCCGGTGTATCCGGTTTTTCCGGTGCCGCTGCAGGCGCTGCCTCGGGCTTAGACCTGGGCTTGGGCGCGACTTTGACCTCGGCCTCCGCCTGTACCGGAGCTTTGACGTCGGCATTAGCGTCGGCTTTTGGCGCCGCTGCTTTGCGCACCCGTGGTTTACGTGGCTTCGCAACCCGTTTGGGTTTTGGCGCTTCTTCCGGGGTCTCGACCAGGCCGCTGTCACTCTCAGTGCCCATATCGATCACATCGGGCTGAGGTGAGATTTCAGCAGAATAGGAAGGCTGCGACGGTTCCGACGGTATTTCGCGCGGCTGTTCGGCCGGCACTTCACTTGGCTGTTCAACCGGTATTTCGCGTGGCTGTTCAGCCGGCATCTCACGTGGCTGTTCAACTGGCAATTCGCGTGGTTGTTCAACAGGTTGTTCTTGAGGCTGCTCCTGGAGCTGCTCAGGTGTACCGGCGCGCGGCTGATCACCGTCACGCTCATGACGTCGGCCATTGTGACGCGGCTGATCGTCGCTGCGGTCCTGACGGCGTTCATTGTGGCGCGCCTGCTGGGCCTGCTGGCGTTCCCGCTGCTGGGCCTCCTGCTGGTCGCGGCGCTCCTGCTGTTCGCGCATCGCTTCTGACAACATCCGGGTGTAATGCTCGGCGTGCTGTTGGAAGTTTTCAGCCGCAACCCGGTCGTTGCTCAACTGCGCATCCCGGGTCAGCTGGTTGTACTTGTCGATAATTTGCTGAGGCGTTCCGCGGACTTTGCCCTGAGGACCGGAACTGTCAAAGACCCGGTTTACAACGTTTCCAACGGTGGAACGGTTACGGTTATTCTTAGACCGTGAACGTGGTTTAGAAGATCTCATATGATTTGGTATCCAGCCCTATAGGTGGCTTTCGCTGTGGCTATGGTCGCTGTCATGCGACGGGGATATTCCCGGCTGCCAGAACGATGTTTGATTTTTCGGCGAGGGGGACACCGAATGTCCCGCCGCCCGCGTGTTTCTCACTAACCATGCGCTGAATTCAAAAACAAGTATTATCTGACAGATAGGCGGTTATCGGTCCAGATTTGCCATCCGAAACGCGCAAAGGTCACGGTTTAATGCCCGACAGGACCCGATCCCGCCCGTCCAGGTCTGGCAGCACCAGTATATCAGAAAGTCCCGCCGCCGTCATCAGCCCGGCGACCGCTTTGGCCTGGGTCGGGCCGATTTCAAATAACAGCCGCCCGCCTGGCGCCAGATACGGCCCGGACTGCGCACAGATCTGCCGGTAGGCCTCCAGACCGTCACCGCCAGGGCTGAGTGCTATATGGGGTTCATGGCGCAGCACTTCCGGACTGAGATGCTGCATTTCTGCAGCAGAGATATAAGGCGGGTTTGAGACGATCAGATCAAACTGGTCAGTGACCTCAGAAAACCAGTCGGAGGCGATCAGATCCACCCGCTCAGCGACGGCCAGAGCGGTGGCGTTTTGTTGCGCCATCTGGCGCGCCGCATCAGAAAGATCGCAGCCCACGCCAGTGCTGTCCGGGCATTCTGCCAACAGTGTCAGCACGATAGCGCCGCTGCCACAACCCAGATCCAGCAGCCGGGTAAACGGCGCAGACAGCGCATGTTCCACCAGGGTTTCAGTCTCAGGACGCGGGTCGAGCACATCGGGCCCTACAATAAAATTGCGACCATAAAAGGCCCGGAACCCAATGATATGGCTGACTGGTTCGCGCGCGAGGCGCCGCTGCACTGCGGCTTCAAACCGCGCTTGCGCCTCTTTGCTGAGCGTCTCCGGCAAAACCAGCGTCAAGCGGTCAGAGCCGATACCCATGGCCCAGGCCATCAAGCGTCGTGCATCGCCGGCGGCACCTTCAATCCCCGCATCACGCAGGCGCCGGACGGCAGGTAACAGCGCTTGCGAACCGGTAATCATTGCCCCATCTCGGCCATCAATGTGGCCTGGTGATCGGCGGTGAGCGCATCAATTGTCTCGTCCAGATCGCCACCCATGATCTGATCCAGCTTATAAAGCGTCAGGTTGATCCGGTGATCGCTCATCCGGCCCTGCGGGAAGTTATAGGTGCGGATCCGTTCCGAACGATCACCGGATCCGACCTGGGATTTGCGGCTGTCGGCACGTTCGTCATGCAGTTTCTGGCGCTCCGCATCGTAAAGCCGGGCCCGCAGCACTTGCATGGCGATTTCACGGTTGCGATGCTGTGATTTTTCGGCGCTGACAACAACAATACCGCTGGGAATATGGGTGATACGTACCGCGGAATCGGTGGTGTTCACATGCTGGCCACCAGCCCCGGACGCGCGCATGGTATCGATGCGGATGTCATTGGCATCGATCTTGATATCCACGTCCTGCGCTTCAGGCAGCACTGCGACAGTGGCGGCTGACGTGTGGATACGACCGCCACTTTCGGTTTCCGGCACCCGTTGCACCCGATGCACACCACTTTCAAATTTCAGCCGCGCAAACACGTTGTCGCCCTGAATATTGGCGATGACCTCTTTGATGCCGCCCAACTCGGTCAGACTCTCCTGCACGATGTTAAATTTCCAACCGCGGCCTTCGGCATAGCGCTGGTACATACGCAGCAGATCAGCGGCAAACAACGCCGCTTCATCGCCGCCGGTGCCGGGGCGGATCTCGATCATTGCCGGGCGGCTGTCAGCGGCGTCTTTGGGCAGCAGTGAAATCTGCAGCCCCTCTTCCACCTGGGGAAGCCGCGCTTTCAGTGCCGGCAGTTCTTCTGCCGCAAGGTCTTTCATTTCCGGATCATCCAGCATGATCTCGGCCTCGGCGATCTCGTCAAGCAGCTGAAGGTAAACGTTGATTTCTTCAACCACCGGACGCAGTTCAGCATATTCCCGGCCAAGCGCGGCGATGTCGCCGCTGCCCTGGCTCATGGAAGCTTCGAGAAATTCGAAACGCTGGGTGATCTGTGCAAGCTTATCTATTGGTACCATGATGATGGGATGCCCTGCACAGGCTTACGGGTCAAGGGCCAAGCGCCCCAGATCCGGGTTTGCACCAGCGCCCTGCAGGTTTGCACCGGATCCGGGCCAGGAAAGACCCGGAGATCAGGTGGTTTCCGCCAGCGCCGCCAGCGCTCCCTGATCGGTCATTTTCACACTGCCGCGCGAAAGTTCCACCCAACCCTTGCGCTGAAACTCCTGCAGCTGACGGGAAATCACCTCGCGCGCAGTGCCCAGTTCGGACGCCAGTTGCGCATGGGTGGCACGCAGGATCCCCTGCCCGTCCGCCAGTTCGCCAAGCCGCGCCGCAAGCCGGATATCAATACGCCGGAAGGCGATTTCCTCGATCACATAAAACAGATCTGTGATGCGGCGCGAATAGGCGGTGAATACAAAAGTGCGGAAGGTTTGGGAGTTGGCAATCAGGTCGTCAAACACCTGGCGTGGGATCGCTGCCGCGCGAACGTCGACTTCGGCAATGCCTTCGGCGGAGTGGTCTTCATAGGCCAGCATACAGGCGGTGGACAGCACACAGCTTTCACCGGCCTGCACCCGGTACATCACGATTTCGCGGCCGCTTTCAGACAATTGCTGAACCCGCACGGTGCCGTCCAGCAGCAACAGCAGGTTTTCTGACGATTTACCCGGCCCGAACACCACAGTATTTTTGGCCAGGCTGACAATGGTGGAGCGCTCCAGCAGGACCTTGCGCAGGCTGTCGTCCAGGCTGCGTAGCCCGGGAAATCGATCGATCCAATCCACGGTATTCCCCTGCGTTGATTTTTCCGGCCGGGTGCAGATCTGCACCGGTGCAACCGAAGTCTGGCCCGTTCCCGCTGATATAGGTTGTTCACGCATAGGGTACAATACGGCCCGGTTCGTCCGCCGCGACAAGATAAGAACAGACCCGTCATACCAATCGGATAGGGAATCCCTTACCCGCCTGGCACCACAGCCTCAAATGGCCGGCAGTCAGGTGATCTGAATGTGTTTTGTGGTTTCAATCACCGAACCATCGTCGCCATACCAGCTGAACGTGAATTCACCGGCCTCCGGCACCAGGGCTGAAAACTGAAAATATGGGTTGCGGGCAATCGCCGGTTCCAGCTGGATATCCACAACACGCGCGCCATTAAAGGCGCAGGTAAACCGGTTGAGGATTGAGCGCGGTACAATATTGCCGGCCCCGTCCTGGCGCTGGCCGGATTCCATGTCGTGCATGGCCAGGACCTTGATGGTAATGACATCCCCCGCCGCAACCCTGGCTGGCATCTGAATATGGGGTTTTACGCCGGGTGTCATTATGGGGTTCCTGATCTCAAGGGCTCAGATGTTGAAGCCGTTCACAGTGACCTTTACGCTTTTACGGTCCCGGATGTAACTTCCGTCCGCCAGCCTGGCGACTGCGACAATGTCCTGACTGCGGGACAGGCGGATCCGGGTCAGCAGTGACTGAGGCTCTGACAATGGGCCAAAATGCACAGTTGCGATCTGCGGCGCCGGGTTGTGGGTGGTAAACAGCGCCAATACCACCGCGCCAGGCGCCTCTGCCAGCACCGGCACCGAACTGCCATCTTTGACCGAGGCCGGCAGACGCAGGCTGATATCGCCTTCTCCAGGCTCCTGGCCACCGGTGAACACGGCGATAGCATCTTCGCAAGCCGAGGCGGCCGAAAACGGCAGCAACGAGGCCGCTGTGGCCCCGAGACCAAGCGTCAGCGCGTCACGACGTGTGAACTTCATCGATGCTCTCCGTGTCTTGCGTGTTTCATCCGGCTGTCACCTTGTGAGAGCTGGCTCCGGATTGCAACGGGTTTCAGTTGAACTGCGGCAATTTCCCGGCTGTGCACCAGGGAAAATCAAGTGAAACCACGGTGATCCGCCGGAAAATCACAGGGATTGCCGGGTTTGGCCGGTGCCGGGTCGCAGAAAGGCTTGACGCCGGGTGCCGGTGTGACACACAGACGCAGCAAATGAGACCCGCAACAAAGGCACCCGCATGCAAAGCTTTATCCCCAACGCACAGGACCCGCGAAAATTCCGCGATGCGCTTGGAAAATATGCCACCGGTGTCTGTGTCATCACCACGGATTGCCCGCGCGGGCCACTGGGTATCACGGCCAATTCCTTTGTCTCCGTGTCGCTGGATCCACCGATGGTGCTGTGGTGCCCGGCGCGTTATTCCCGCCGATACGAGGCGTTCACCACGTGCAATAGTTTTGCCATCCACGTTCTGGCGCAGGATCAGCTGGAGCTGGCCCGCCATTTCACCGGCGACGGGCTGGATTTTGCGCCGCTGAAATGGAGCCGGGGCGCCGATGATGTGCCCTTGCTTGAGGGTTGCCTGGCGCGGTTCGAGTGCGAGAATTACAGTGTGACTGAGGCCGGGGATCATGCCGTGGTTATCGGACAGGTGATCCGTGCGGCAACCCGCGAAGGCGCGCCGCTGATGTTTCTGGACGGGCGCTTTCAACCGGGCTGAACCCTGGTCCCGGGCGCCGGCGGTGATACTGGCTTGCAATGCACCCGCTGAATTGGCACCACTGCGCCTGGTTGCGCTCTCCCGCGCGCCCGATTCATGTGGCAATCGCCAGCTGCCAGACGCAAATACCAGGGCCCGGACCAAACGTCTACCGTGCGCCAATTCAGCGGGCACAGCCTCGCGCTTTGCCCCAGGACCCGACTGCCAAACTGCCCGATGCCTTGTGAGCGGAGATGACCATGCAGCTGCCCCTTCCCCTGACCCGCGAACTTGTGCTGATTGGTGGCGGACATTCCCACGCACTGCTGCTGCGCATGTGGGGGATGAAACCACTGCCTGGCGTACGGCTGACGGTGATCAACCCGGATGCACGCGCCGCTTATTCCGGCATGTTGCCGGGTTTTATCGCAGGCCATTACCAACGCCACGAGCTGGAGCTTGATCTGGTGCGGCTGGCCCGTTTTGCCGGTGCCCGAGTGGTGCTGGGCCGGGTCAGTGGAATTGACCGCGCGCAAAAGCGCATCCTTGTGCCCGGCCGGCCGCCGATTGCCTATGACATCGCCTCAATCGATATTGGCATCACCTCGGCTATGCCGGGGCTTGATGGGTTCGTTGATCACGCCACACCGGCCAAGCCGCTGGAAACATTTGCCAACAGCTGGGACAGCTTTCGCGAACAGGTACATAACAGCAGGGCCAGTGCGGATGCGGTTGTCATTGGCGGCGGAGTCGCCGGGGTCGAGATTGCCATGGCGATGGCGCATGCACTGCGCCGGGACGGCTGTGAGGCCCCAAATATCAGCCTGGTGGACCGTGCAGAAGTGCTGGCGGAGATGCGCAGCAAGACCCGGGATCAGTTGTTGCAGCATCTGAAGGCGCAGGGAGTCCAGTTGCGCGAAACGGTTGAGGTCCTGCGCATTGAGCACGACCGCGTCTGCCTTGAAGGTGGCGATGAAATTCCGTCAGCCTTTACACTCGGTGCTGCCGGGGCCCGCCCCTGGGGCTGGCTCAAGGAGACCGGGCTGACCCTGGTGGACGGGTTCATTGAGGTGGGGGAAACACTGCAATCCAGCAATGATCCCGATATTTTTGCCTGTGGCGACTGCGCCCATATGCACCTGACACCGCGGCCCAAAGCAGGTGTGTTTGCGGTGCGCCAGGCCCCGGTGCTGTACCACAATCTGGTAGCGGCGCTGACCGGTGCGGAGCTGCGCAGCTTCCGGCCGCAGCGCGATTATCTCAAGCTGATTTCCCTGGGTGGAAAGTCCGCGCTGGCCGATAAATCCGGCGTCCGGCTCGAGGGGGCTTTGCTGTGGAAATGGAAAGACCAGATCGACCAAAAATTCATGACAAAGCTGAAACGGCTACCCTCGATGGCAGCGGTGCCGCTGCCTGACCCAGTGGCTGATGGGGTGGCCGAGGCCCTGGCTGCAGGCAAACCGATGTGTGGTGGCTGTGGTGCCAAGGTGGGCAGCGATGTGCTCGCCGGCGTCCTCGCGGATTTGCCCTCCATTGCCCGCGCAGATGTGCTGACCCGGGCGGGGGATGACGCGGCGGTGTTGTTGACCGGCGGGCAACACCAGGTGTTCACCACCGATCATTTGCGCGCCTTCAGCAATGATCCCTACGTTATGGCCCGTATCGCTGCCACCCATGCGCTGGGGGATATCTGGGCAATGGGGGCAAGCCCGCAGGCCGCTCTTGCCTCGATCACCCTGCCCCGCATGTCAGATACGCTGCAACAGCAATGGCTGGCGGAGATCATGGCCGGCGCCGGAGAGGTGTTCAGTGCGGCAGGTGCAGAAATCGTCGGTGGCCATACCTCCATCGGCGCGGAGCTTTGCATCGGCTTTTCACTGACCGGTTTGTGCGGAAAATCCGCGATCACGGTCAGTGGCGCGCAACCCGACGATCGTCTGATCCTGACAAAACCACTAGGAAGCGGTGTGATCCTGGCGGCGGAGATGGCGCTGAGCGCGCGGGGGCATTGGGTGGCAGAAGCGCTGGCCTCTATGGCCAGACCTCAGGGGGAAGCGGCCAGAATTCTCAGCAATGCCAATGCAATGACCGACGTCACCGGATTTGGTCTTGCCGGGCATCTGATGGCGATCTGCACAGGCTTCGGGCTGAGCGCGACACTGCATCTGGACCAGTTGCCGCTGTTTGAGGGCGCTGAGCTGTTGGCCGGACAAGGGGTGCAATCGACGCTTTACCCTAAAAACCGCGCCGCCCTGATCGGGCAATGTGACGTGCGCCCCGGCGCGCGCGGCGATCTGTTGTTTGACCCGCAGACCGCTGGCGGATTGCTGGCGGCGGTGCCTTCAGCGGACAGCGCCGCCCTCGTGCGGGCATTGACTGAGGCAGGATTTGATGCGGTTGAAATTGGCGAGTTGCACCCCGGTGCGCCGTTCATTACCGCGCAGTGATACCGGCGGCGATGCGGTCCGCCAATTGTTCTGCCGCGAGATCAAGCCCCGCTTCTGACATGTCGTTGACGGTAAGCACCACGTCCGCGACCACGTTCTGGCGCGCACGCCAGCGCCGGTAACGCGGGTCATAATGCTCCTGCATCAGGGACTGCGCCAGGGTCACATGGTCACCGGACACCGCCATTTTCTGCCAGCTCTCCACCCGCTCATGGCCCTGGACACTGGTCAGGGCGGCAAGCGTATCAGCCATTCTCGTGCGATCAGAAATCACGTCGCTATAGGCACGCACAAGATAGCTGGCACGTTCTGAAGGCGCGGCCTGAACTTCGATCCGGGGCGCGGCGCACATCGCAGTCCACAGCGACGCCGGCAAGTTGAGATTACCGATACGCGAGGATTCCGCCTCAAGCAGCACCGGCCGCGCGGGGTCCAGCGCGCCAAAGGCGGCGGCGAGCCGGCTTTCAAACATCTTTTGGGACGGCTGGCCGCCGGCAACGGCGCCAAACAGCGAGCCACGATGGGCAGCGAGCCCTTCCAGATCGATGATCTGCACCCCCAGTTGCCCCAGGCGCAGCAGCAGGTCCGTTTTGGCAGTGCCGGTATTGCCATCAAGCAGGATCAGCGCATGGGGCAAAGTGGATTTGTGCAACAGATCAACCACCAGACGGCGATAGGTCCGGTAGCCGCCGTCGACAACCTCGGTGCGCCAGCCAATCTGGCTAAGGATCGAGGCAAAGGAGTTGGAGCGCTGACCACCGCGCCAGCAATAGACCAGCGGTCGCCAGCTGCCATCCTTGTCCGCAAGCGGTCCGCAAATGTGATCAGCAGCGTTGCGTGCCACCAGGGCTGCGCCCAGCTTGCGCGCTTTGAACGGGCTGTCCTGGACATAGATCGTGCCGACTTCTGCCCGCTCAGCATCGGACAGAACCGGCAGGCTGATCGCACCGGGAATATGGTCCTCTGCAAATTCAGACGGGGCCCGCACGTCAATGACCGTGTCGAACCCCGCGTCGCAGAACGCCTGCAATGTCTCAAATGTCTTTGCCATGGGCCTGCTTAACCTTCCCCCGTTGCCGGGGAAAGGTCAATTTCGGATCAGGAGGCTGTGGCGTAGCCGTTGCTGTCCCAGCTCTCTTCCGCCTCAGCCCAGCTGGTCGCCACTTCTTCCGTTTTGAAGGCGCCAACCGTGCCGGACAGCGTGGTTGCCTCGGCGGCGAGAACCTGGCTGGCGGCGGTGGTTTCTTCAAACATTGCCGCGTTTTGCTGGGTCACGCTGTCGAGCTGGTGGATCGCGTGGTTGATCTCAGTGATCCCGGTAGACTGCTCTTTGGCCGAGGCCGCAATTTCAGCGACATGCACCGAAACTTCTTCCACTTCTGTGACGATCGACTGCAGCGCTGTGCCGGCTCTGTCTACCAGACCAACGCCCCGCTGCACCTGGCTGCTTGAGTTGGAAATCAGCGTCGAGATCTCGCGTGCCGCATCTGAAGAACGCTGCGCAAGTGCGCGCACTTCCGAGGCCACCACCGCAAAACCACGGCCAGCATCCCCGGCGCGCGCTGCTTCCACCCCGGCGTTCAGCGCCAGCAGGTTGGTCTGGAAGGCGATGTCGTCAATCACCGAGATGATTTTCGAGATCTGGTTTGACGAAGTTTCGATTTCCCCCATGGCTTCAACGGCCTCACGCACAACTTCGCTGCTTTGTTCGGCATTGTCGCGGGCCACCCGCACCAGCTGGTCTGCGCGCAGAGCACCATCCGCAGCAGATTGCACTGAGGAGGTCAGTTCGGTCAGCGTCGCGGCTGTTTCGCCAAGAGCGGCAGCGGATTCTTCAGTCCGCCGCGACAGGTCCAGCGCAGCATGGCTGATTTCGCCAGAATTGTGGTCGATGGTCACCGCGCTGGCCGAAATCGAGCGGACCATCTCGGACAGGTTCAGCACCGCAAGGTTGAAATCAGAACGAAGCTGTTCATAGCGATCGGCAAAGTTCTGATTGATGGTTGCCCGCATGTCACCACCGGCCAGTTTTTGCAGCCCGGATGCCAGTGAATCCACAACCAGATCCTGCTCATCCATAAGCAACTGGCGGTCTTCGTCAGCAGCACGGCGGATCGCGTCACGCTCCGCAGCCTCGGCCAGTTCGCGCTGACGGGTTTCCTCACGACGCTCAGCTTCACGGGCGGCCTGAGCTTCTTTGCGCCCGATTTCGTCGCGCCGCGCCTGCTCTTCGTCTTTGCGCTGTTGCAGCTCGGCTTCAGCCTGTTCGGCTTCCATGCGTTCTTTGTCGACCAGATTGGAGCGGAACACATTCAAAGCGCTGACAAGGCTGCCGATTTCACCGCCCTGACGTTTCAGCCCGGTCAATTCTGTCATATCGCCGGACGCAAGACGTCCGGTGGCAGCGGTGGCGCGGCGCAGCGGGCCAACAATCATGAAATAGGTCATCCATGGCGCCGCCAGAAACAGGACCATACTCGCGATCATGATATACTGCATTTGTTTTTCGGCATCGGTAAATTGTACACCCATTGCCACGGTGGCTTCGGTGATCCGGTTGACCGAGTGATTGCCGATAAGAACCGCATCAGCAGAAATCTGCCGGACTTTCTCGGCGGCCAGATCGGAACTTGTGACCGTATCGGCCTGCGCCTGAAGAACCGCGATGCGCGCGGCAACAATGCCAATTTTCTTGTCGGAAATCTCTGCGGCGTCTTCAACAAGCGTGCTCAGCGACGGGTCGGACGCTTCAACCAACGCACGGACCGTTTCCAGACGTCCGTCCATTGCCCGCTGGACCGCATTTGCACGGATCACGTCAGAGGCAACCGCCCCTTTCAGACCCTCGTTAAAATAGTCCTTAAAAGCACTGTCGAGACGAGAGAGAGTGAGCATCGTATCAACCTGGTTCTCAATCAGAGAATAGATCGCCGTTGCATTACCAACGCTGACAACCTGAGCGCGCATCGTAAGACCATTCATGGTCCCTTCGATCGCTAATTCCAGCGCGGAGTTGGCTGAGAGCCGGCTTGCTGAAATTTTATCACGCAGCGAGGCCGGTTTCACAAAAGCGTTGAAAAACGCACGTTTATAAACCGCAACCGCTTCGTTGACAGC
>NZ_QOLB01000104.1 GCF_003333265.1 Candidatus Halocynthiibacter alkanivorans | reverse complement strand
TCCCCGTAACTCAATGCCAACCATGATCCCCTCCACAAAGAGTGTCGATTATTCCAAAAGGGAATCACAAACAAACCCAAAGAGAAACCCGCAAAACACGAGTCAGAATCTGGGCGATTTGGTATAAGGCGCGGCTCAGGCGGCTTGCAGCGCCGCCGTGTGGCGAATGCGTTCGACCATGGCACGCAGCCCGTTGGAACGCTGCGCCGAGAGGTGATCATTGAGCCCCAGCCGCGCCAGCTCGCCAGCGGCATCCACTTTCAGCACCTCGGCCAGTGACAGCCCGGAATAGAGCGCATGCAGCACCGCAATCAGCCCGCGCACGATCATCGCGTCACTTTCGCCGTCAAAGTCAAACACCGCCGCCGCGCCGCCACCGCTGATGCGCGGCACCAGCCAGACCTGGCTGGCACAGCCGTCCACTTTGGTGGCGGGCACTTTAAAAGCGTCATCCAGTGGCGGCATCGCTTTGCCAAGCTCAATCACATGGCGGTAGCGGTCTTCCCAGTCGTCAAAGAACTCAAACGTCTCTGCGATTTCTTCAAAGGCTTCGGTGGCCATGCGCGGTATCCTTGCTTGTCTCCCTTCCATTTAAGCACTCACCACCGCCGGGTCCAGCCCCGAGCCCCTTTTCAACCCCGCTGCGGTGCGTTAGCTGTTGTGCAAATATTTTTAGGGGCGGGTATGACACAAAAACTTATTGTCGCGGTTCTGAGCTTTGGCGTTCTCGCGGGCTGTGCCGGAGGTTCCGGTGGCTCTCTGGCTTCGCTGAATCCCTTCAACTGGTTTGGAGCGTCTGAGACCGTCGCCGTGGCGGATGCGGCGGCTGTTCCGGGCCAGGTTGTATTGCAGAGCCTCGCGCCCAAAAAGGGCTATGTTGATTTCACCGATACACGGCCGATGATCAGTACGGTTACCGCCCTGAGCAGTGAACGCAGCCCGGACGGGGCGATCATCCGCGCCAGCGGTGTGGTGCCGGCACTGGGCTATTTTGACGCGCAGCTGGTGAAGATCCCGGCAGAAAAACCTGGTCAACTGCTGTATCAGTTCCGCGCCCGCCCGCCTGCGGGAAGTGCCGTGATTGGTGCCGCCCGCCAGCGCGGGATCACCGTCGCCGTTTTTCTGACGCTGCAACAGCTTGAAGGTATAAACGAGATCAAAGTGCTGGCGGCGGAAAATGCACGGGTAACGCGGCGCTGAGCCGCCTGCCCTGCGCCCTCGGAAAAATGTGGGCGTTCAATTGTGCCCCCCCAGAGCCGCGGTACTCCCAGAGGCGCAGCTCTCCGGCAGTACCGGCATTATCAAAAGAATGAAAAAGCCGCCCGCGGGATGACCGGGGCGGCTTTTTCGTTTTTGGTTTCCCCGGATCATACGACCCGGATCAGCTGTTGCAGATCACACTTTGATCACTTCCACCCGCTGGCCTTTGACCGCGAGGCCGATTTCGCCATTGCAAAGCCGCAACGCATCGCGCCCGAACACTTCGCTGCGCCAGCCGGACAGCGCCGCGACGTCTCGTTTGCCCGCCGCAATCAGGTCCAGATCAGAGGCGGTGGCGATCATTTTCTGGGCCACACCGGCATTTTCCGACTTCGCCTTCAGCAGCACCCGCAGCATATCGGCCAGCGCCGGGTTCACCTGCAGCTTGTCGCGGCTGTTGTCCGCTTTTGGCATGTCTTCAGGTTTGTAATTCGCCGCCGCTTCAATCGCCGCAATAATACCATCGGCAATGTCACCCTTGCGCGCTTCGCGCAGCAACAGGCGTGAGCGGCTGAGATCCTGAGCGTTTTTGGGCTTGCTGGAGGCCAGCTCCATCATCGCATCATCTTTATAGACGCGATTGCGCGGGACGTTGCGGTCGCGGGCATATTCTTCACGAAACCGTGCCAGCTCGCGCACGGCGGCAAGGAATTTGCCGGAACTGGTGCGGGTTTTCACCCGTTTCCAGGCATTTTCAGGCTCGACCACATAGGTGCCCGGCGTGGTGAGCACCAGCAGCTCTTCTTCGACCCAGCTCTGGCGACCGGATTTTTCGATCTCTTTGGCGAGGAACTCATAGATCACCCGCAGATGGGTGACATCCGCCAGCGCGTAGGTTTCCTGAGCTGTGGTCAGTGGACGGCGCGACCAGTCGGTAAAACGCGAGGTCTTGTCCAGATCTTCGCGGGCGATTTTGCGCACCAGAGTTTCATAGCCAACCTGTTCGCCAAAACCACAGACCATCGCCGCGACCTGGGTGTCAAACAGCGGTTTGGGAATAACACCGCCTTCAATAAAGAAGATCTCCAGATCCTGACGCGCGGCGTGGAAGACTTTAACCACGCTTTCGTCCTGCATCAGCTTATATAGTGGCTCAAGTGACAGACCGGCGACCAGCGGATCCAGCAGCACCGCATTGCCTTCTTCATCGCCGGGCAATGCCAGCTGCACCAGGCAAAGCTTGGAATAATAGGTGCGCTCGCGCAGGAATTCCGTGTCAATGGTGACATAGGGATGATTTTTGGCTTTCTCACAGAAAGCGGCGAGGTCTTCGGTCGTGGTCAGGGTAATCATTGACTTAAAATGCTCTTCTCGCTCGTTCCGGTTGGCCTGTCATACGCAGTTTTCAGCCAAAAGAAAAGTGGCGGGCGTTCAGGGCAGCAGGACCGTGTCTTTGCTGCCCTCTGCAAAGCGCTTCAGCACCGCTGGATAAAGCGTATGTTCCAGCGGCAGAATGCGCGCGGCAAGGCTGTCGGCACTGTCGTTTTGTGCGATTGCCACCCGGGCCTGGCCCAGAATCGGGCCGCCATCGAGCTCAGCGGTGACCTCATGCACAGAACAACCGGCCTCGGTATCGCCGGCTTCAATCGCGCGGGCATGGGTGTTGAGCCCTTTGTATTTGGGCAGCAGCGACGGGTGGATGTTGAGCATACGGCCTTGCCAGCGGGAAATGAACCCCGGGGTCAGGATGCGCATGAAACCGGCCAGCGCGATGATGTCGGGTTCTGCGGCTTCCAGCGCTGCGGTGAGCGCGCTTTCAAAGGCGGCGCGGTCGGCCCCGTAGAGTTTGTGGTCCACCACGGCGGTTTTGATGCCCAGGTCCGCTGCTTTGGCGAGGCCGCCTGCCCCGGGCACGTTGGAGAGCACCAGGCAGGGGCGCGCCGGGTGGCCACTGGTCATGCTTTGGGCCAGCGACACCATATTGGAGCCGCCGCCCGAAATCAGGATCGCAACCCGTTTCAAAGAAGCGTGCCGGAATACCGCACACCGGCGCCTTTGCCCACGGTGCCAATGGTAAAGACGGTTTCGCCTTCAGCCTCCAGCAGGGATTTGATGGCGTCGGCCTGATCAGCCGCGACAGAAATCACCATGCCCAGGCCGGAGTTGAAAGTTTTCAGCAGCTCGGCCTCTTGCATGCCAGCAACGCCGGTCAGCCAATTGAACACGGGTGGCAGGGTCCAGGCATCCAGGTTGATATCGGCGCCGAGATCGTCCGGCAGCACCCGTGGCAGATTCTCAGTGAGACCACCACCGGTGATATGGGCCAGCGCATGCACACCACCGGCGCGCACTGCGGCCAGGGTCGATTTCACATAGAGACGTGTGGGTGTCAGCAGCGCTTCACCGAGATTGCTGTCGGCAAACGGGCAGTCGTCGTCCCATGCCAGGCCAGAGAGCTCCACCACTTTGCGCACCAGAGAATAGCCGTTGGAATGCACCCCGTCAGAGGCCAGGCCGAGCAGCACGTCACCCTCGACCACACCAGCAGGCAGGTCAGAACCACGTTCCATGGCGCCAACCGCAAAACCAGCCAGGTCGAAATCACCGTCATGATACATGCCGGGCATTTCAGCAGTCTCACCGCCGATCAGCGCTGCACCAGAGAGTTCACAGCCTTTGGCGATGCCTTCAATGATGCGTGCGGCCTGGTCCAGTTCGAGTTTGCCGGTGGCAAAATAGTCGAGGAAGAACAGCGGCTCCGCGCCCTGACAGACCAGATCATTCACACACATGGCGACCAGATCGATGCCGATCGTGTCGACATTGCCGGTATCAATGGCGATGCGCAGCTTGGTGCCCACCCCGTCGGTGGCCGCCACCAGGATCGGATCCACATACCCGGCGCCTTTAAGATCAAACAGCGCGCCAAAGCCGCCCAGACCGGCCATCACCCCGGGGCGATTGGTTTTTTTGGCGGCGGGTTTGATGCGGTCGACCAGGGCGTTGCCTGCATCAATATCGACACCTGCGTCTGCATAGGTCAGGCCGTTTTTGCCGGTGGTCATGGTGAGTGCTCCTTGGCTGATACGCGTTTGGGGCTGCTTTAGCGCACGGGGGCGCCAAAGGAAAGCACCTTGGCCCCATTGCGTTGACGGCGCGGAAAGCAGGCGCCGGGCGGGCAAATATAACCCATTGGCGAAGAAGCAGGGAATTGGCGCAAACCACCGCTTGACCCTGCCCGCGCGCTTGCCTATTCAAAGCCTCAGGCGGGCCTGTAGCTCAATTGGTTAGAGCAGAGCGCTCATAACGCTTTGGTTGCGGGTTCAAGTCCTGCCGGGCCTACCAAATCTCCGCCTAAATCATTTATTTTAAACGATATGCGCGCCCCACATTTAGAGTTTACGGCTCACTATCTTTCAATGACTTAGCTGGTAGCGTGCCCCACGTTTTCACGCCCTATACCTTCCAGCGCAAAAAATATTTGAAACCTGCACTTTTTATCTCCTCACCCGTTCGCGCTGTGTGGCGGCGGCGGTGTTGCCCATATGGCGAGCATCTGCAACCGTTGCCGCAGGCAGGGGGCGTCTGTACAGCTGAACTTTGATCATTATACAGGTTGAGTATTAGAATTTTGGCATGAATGAGATTGGTGGATATGGTGGATTTAAGACGCATGGGTTCAAGTTGGGCTGGGAACTTCGGTGGTTATTTTCGAACCGGGATCCTGACCGTCATCGTTAGTTTCGCAGGCAATAGCGCAATTGGGCAGAACATTGACAGGGGCATTGAAGCTCCTGAGCGTGGTGACTATCAGGCTGCCCTGAAGGAAATTTTGTCATTGGCCGAGCAGGGCGACGCCGTAGCCCAGAACAAGCTCGGGGTCATGTACGACAACGGTGAGGGTGTTCTCGCGGACGACCAGGAAGCGGTGCGGTGGTACCGGCTTGCCGCCGACCAGGGCCACGCCAGCGCTCAGTATAATCTCGGGTACATGTACAGCAACGGCTTGGGTGTTCTCGAAGACGACCAGGAAGCGGTGCGGTGGTACCGGCTTGCTGCCGACAAGGGCCACGCCATGGCCCAGCGCAACCTCGGGCTCATGTACGAATACGGCAAGGGTGTTCTCGCGGACCGTATCAGTGCCCATATGTGGCTGAACATCGCGAGTGCAAACGGAGATGAGTACGCGCGGGAACGCCGCGAGGAGGTTGGAAAAACAATGACGCCGGCGGATATTTCCGAGGCCGTGAATTCTGCCCGTAACTGTATGTCCTCAGATTATAAAAACTGTAGATAAGGGCCGGGTAGCTTATCACCCAGGAAAGCCCACTCCAGCAACATGGCGGTCCCTCTATCTATGCCAGAACCACTTTCGCGGCTCTGGTGGTGCTGGTCCCTAGTCCTCAATCAGGCGTTCGGCACCGTCCAAGGGCACAAGAGATGTCGCGGTAGTGCGTAGCAAAGGAATAGCAAAGGCGTCACGACTTTCGAGCGCCCAGCGCCCCGCAGGAGCGAGTACATCCATGCCTTGCGCAAACGCGGCATTCCAATTGAAACCGAGATTGAACCGCACGGCGGCACCTACTCAGGTAGACATCCTCGCTACAGGTTAGCGTGCGACGCTCAGGTTATCACTCTGGGACTTAGTGGGGCGTCAACGTGATTGTTAAGCTCCCTGCCCTATCGCAAAGCACCGTCCGCCGGCTAATGCGCAAACACGGTTTATCCGAGCCCAGAGCGCGGACCTATGCCTATTATATTTGTGATGAGGCCACTCTATATGGGTAGCCGCGGACAAATTGGAGGCAAGCGGTCCAGCGAAGGGCAATATGTCCCGTTGCACTATGCCCAACTCAAATCATCAGCATGGCGGTCCCTCAATGGGGCCGCTGTCAAAGTGTGGCTGGAGCTCCACACGCGATTCAATGGTGGGAACAACGGAAACGTGCGGCTTTCTATGAATGAGGCTGTGGCAGCGTTGGGCATATCGAAGGGCACAGCCCAGCGTGCGTTTCGCGAATTGCAGGACAAAGGGTTCATCGTCCTGGATACCCCTGGCAACTGGTAAGGTATTGTCCACGATGACCGACGGCTTGCCGCCATACTTACCAGGGCGGCGTTTGTAGCCGATCTGGGCCTTGATGCCTGCCAATCTCGCCAAACGCGCCACGCGGTTCGGGCAACTGCTCTCACCCTGATCGCACAGATCATCATGGAGCTTGCGATACCCGTAGACCCTGCCGCTGGCTTCCCAGGCCTCTTTGATCAATTCCGTCTGGCGCCTGTCTTCTTGGGCTCTTTTGCAAAGAGGCATTTTGAGCCATGCGTAAAACCCACTGGGGTGAACACGCAAGCAACGGCACATCGCACGGATCGAAAACAGCGTGCGATGCAGTTCAATAAACGTGTACCTCATTTTGCATCCCTGGCGAAGTACACGGTGGCCTTTTTTAGAATATCGCGC
>NZ_QOLB01000154.1 GCF_003333265.1 Candidatus Halocynthiibacter alkanivorans | reverse complement strand
TTGCTGAATCAGCTGGCGGTCTTGATGATATAGATTTGTCTTTAGATGGCGACGAATCCTTGGAATTGTCATCGGACGCTTTAGACATAGATTTGGGATTAGAGTCTGGCGATGAACTCTCGTTTGATGCAGAAGAGAGTGAATTACCAGTACTTGAAGACAGTAATGATTTAGACATAGACCTCGATTTATCAGGCGATGTCTCTTTGGACTTAGATGATAGTCTGTCACTAGACACTGAACTGGATGAGGTGGCGCAAGAGTCTCTTGATGATGAATTAGGTGGCCTTGATCTAGATCTGGATTCACTGGATGTTGATCTTGATGCGGCAGCAGACTTATCGTTTGATGTGGAAGACGATGAGTTACCGGTACTGGATGATAGTGCCGAAATAGATCTGGATACTGTAGCTCATGAGGACGATGCCACTGATGAGGTGTCACTGGATTTAGATCTGGACGAATTGGCTGAACAGCCGGAAACGGATGTCGATCCTTTATTGGATTTGGACGAATTATCTAAAGAATTAGATGCAGAAATGCTCGAATTTGATGCATCTGAACCAGTCAGCGAGCCAATTAACGAACCAGTGGCCGCCACTGCTGAGTTAGATCTTTCCGACCTGGATGCCGACCTTGATTTCCTAAGTGGCACAGATGAGAGCGAAACCAAACTGGACTTGGCACGTGCCTACATTGATATGGATGATAAAGACGGTGCCAAAGAAATTTTGCAAGAAGTGCTGGAAGAGGGCACCGATAAGCAAAAGCAGGATGCAGGCAGTTTGCTGGATAGCCTAGTGTAAAACACAAAAGGTTCGGTACGAAAAAATCCCGGGCATGGCAGCATGTTCGGGTTTTCTTTTTTTAGGTTTCAAATTTTAGTTTTTAGTTTGGGTGAGTGGGTATGCAACAAGCACTTAAGGTTCAACGCTGGGTGGCAGGCGTAGAGTACAACGGCGCTTTGTTTAAGGGTTGGCAGAGTCAAATACACCACCCCGGTAAAAGTGTTCAAGATGCGTTAGAAAAAGCCGCGTCAAAAGTGGCGAATCACCCCGTTAAATTAATTTGTGCAGGTAGAACCGACGCGGGTGTTCACGCCAGTGCTCAGGTGATTCACTTTGATAGTCATGCTATCCGGGATGCCCATGCCTGGAAGATGGGTATTAATACCAATCTGCCAAATGGTGTGTGCCTAAACTGGGTACGGCCAGTGGATTCTGATTTCCATGCGCGTTTCAGTGCAGTATCTAGGCGCTATCGTTATTTCATAATGAACAGGCCCATAAAGCCGGGTTTGATGCATGACCAAGTAACTTGGTGGCGCAGACCTCG
>NZ_QOLB01000047.1 GCF_003333265.1 Candidatus Halocynthiibacter alkanivorans | reverse complement strand
GAGCGTGAACCACCAAAGAAGCCCGCCATAATGAGCAACATGCGTTCGGCGAGTTTAGAGCGCTCCAACAAGATGCCCATCATCACAAACAGTGGCACCGCAATTAACAGTGAATTGTTCATCACGCCGAAGACACGTTGGGGAAATGCGCCAAAAAAACTTAAATCAAAGTGTCCAAAAAAGGAGGCTATTATGCCAATCAATATCGGCACTCCCGAGATAGCCAGCATCACCGGCATGCCACTCATGATCGCCAGCAACAGTGAGAAGACTAATAACAGTAACCAGATCGCCTCGATACTCAAGAGGATTCGCTCCCATTAACGGCAGCAGATTGACCTTCTCCATAAAGGTATTTACCACCCCTTACCACTACCGCTATTCCCTGTACTATTAACAACATACACGCGACAGGTAAAGTTGTTTTAACCAGGAAGAGTCCACCCAGCCCACCCGTTTCTCGAGAGCCTTCCGCAATGCTCCAGGCATAGAGAATATCTGGCCATACCCAATATAAAATCATCAGATAAAAAGGTAACAAGAAGCCTATGATTGAAACGATATCAACGATTTTTTTTAGTCGAACGCTGTGTTTTTCCCGAAATACATCAACCCGTACATGACTGTTGCGGCCAAAGCAGTAAACCACGCTCAACACTACCAGCGCACTAAAGCTGTACAGAGCAAAGTCGTGCAACTGTAAATAGCCTATGCCGTAGATATACCTCAACAGTACAATAGTAATCTCGCTAATCACTAAGGCGCAGACTAAATACAGGCAAATCTTTTCCACCAGTAGATGCAGGAATTCGCTTAACTTGTATGAATAATCCAAATTTTATCCTAATTGTTTAATGTAGTAAGTGGTATTTATGACGATCTCATTGAACGTTATCTACGCTATAAATTTTCGTCTATTTCAGTTGTTGTTTGATAATTAACCACTCGAGAAATATTGACAGCGGATCAGCTACTGTCATATGGCTGAGTATCAACATCTGATCATCACTGGCCTGCTGTAATTGATTAGTTGGGCCCACACAGCAAAAAACCGCATATAGCGGTTTTTTATCGAACAGAAGCCGCTGCTATTAGATATCTATCACATCAAAAGGCACTAGCGTATCTACATCTAGTTCGTAATCAATACCTTCGATACCAAAGCCAAACAACTTCAAAAATTCTGATTTGTAATAAGCGTAATCCGTCGTTTCAAAAACATTGTCATCGGATACTTGCTCCCAGATAGCTTTACAGCGAGCCTGAATATCAGCACGTAATTCCAGGTCATCCATACGATAGCGATTAGCATCATCGTACTGCACTTCATCACTGCAC
>NZ_QOLB01000090.1 GCF_003333265.1 Candidatus Halocynthiibacter alkanivorans | reverse complement strand
TGGCGGCGCGCATGTGGGGGGCGACAGTGATGCAGGGCTGGAGGATCTGATGACCCGGCTGGGCAGCCGCATCGGGCTCGACAACATCAGCCGTTACCTGCCCGCCGACAGCCATATCCCCGAGCGCAGTTTTATCGTGGCGGCGGCAGCCTGGAGCACGGCTGCGGGCGACTGGCCCGCCGGGCAGGCCAGTCGCCCGCGGCCCCTCTGCCTGTTCCCACCCGAAGCCATCGCGGGGGCCGGCCGCACCCCGCCGCGGCACTTTCGCTGGCGTGGCATGTCGCTGTCACTGGCCAGCGCCTGCGGCCCGGAACGCATCGCGCCGGAATGGTGGCTGGAAGACGAGGCCTGGCGCGCGGGGCTGCGCGATTACTGGCGGGTGGACAGCCGCGAGGGCCGCCGGCTGTGGCTGTTTCACACGCCGCAGAACCCCGGCTGGTTTGTGCAGGGGGAATTCGCATGACTTACGCTGAGCTCTGTGTCACCAGCAATTTCACCTTTCTCACCGGCGCCTCCCATCCCGAAGAGCTGGTCACCCGTGCTGCCGCGCTGGGGCTGGCCGCCATCGCCATCACCGACCGCAATTCGCTGGCTGGGGTGGTGCGGGCCTATGCGGCCTTAAAAGAGCTGAAACGTCAGGGGGATGAGGCGATCCACATCCGCTCGCAACATCAGGTCGACAGCGGCTGCCGGATGGAGATCAGCTCCGGGCCCGGCGTGGCGCGGCCGCAAAACAGCACGCAGGGTGGCAACGCGGGGGGGGACGCTCAGACAGCAGACCAGCGTGGAGAGCAAACCCGGAGCCAGACAGGAGCGCGCGCGCGGGACCAGAGCCGGGGTCAGAACGCGGGCCAGGCGGGGGGCAGCAACGCGGGGCGCACAGATGGCCAACACCAGGGCCAGGCGGGAAGGTACACAGGCGGCCAGAACGGGGACCAGGGTGGAAACATCGGTGGACGTCAGAGAAAAAACCAGAACGGCAATCAGGCGGGAAATCAGGCGGGCGGACAGGCTGGGGGGCGGCCCGGTACTCAGCTCAGCGCCCAGCTCAGCACCCGGCCCGGCACGCAGGGTGTCGATCAGGGTGGCGCTCTGAGCAGCGGGCGGGGCGGTGGACCGACCCCAGCTCAGCCCAGCGCACAGTCCTGTGTCCAGTCCAGCGCCCAGCCTGGCATTCAAACCAGTGCGCGGGGCGGTGGCCCGGCCGCCGTTCAGGCCAGCACGCAGGGCGGCGGGCGGCCCACAAGTCCGGCCAGCGCTCCCCCCACCATTCCCCCCAGTGGTCTGCCCCGGCTGATCATCGGCTGCCGGCTGGTGCTGCGCGACAGCCCGGTCGAGTGGCTCGCCCTGCCCCGGCACCGCGCCGCTTATGCCCGGCTGTCGCGTCTGCTGACCCTGGGCAAGCGGCGGGCGAAAAAGGGCGACTGTCATCTGGACCTGCATGATCTGCTGGAGGGGGCGGCGGGCATCATCCTGATTGCGCTGCCGGCGGATGCGGGGGCGCAGTGCCGCGATCATATCCGCCAGGCCGCCAACCGCTTTCCCGGCGATGTCTATCTCGGCGCGGCGCCACGCTATGACGGCGGCGACCCGGCCTGGTTTGACGACTGTGCCCGGCTGGCCCGCCACTGTGCCGCGCCAATGGTGGCGCTGGGGGATGTGCTGATGCATCACGGATCCCGCCGCCGGCTGGCGGATGTGCTGACCTGTATGCGCCATCACATCACCATCGATCAGATCGGCACCCTGGCGCAATTAAACAGCGAGCGGCGGTTGAAATCCGGCGCCGATATGGCGCGGCTGTTTCGCGATCATCCGGCCGCCGTACGCCGCAGCGTGGACATTGCCGCGCGCTGTAATTTCTGCCTCAGCGAGCTGTCCTATGAATACCCCGACGAGGTGTCGAAAAATGAGAGCCCGCAGCAGCGGCTGACCCGGCTGAGTTACGCGGGGCTGGAGCGGCGTTACCCTGAGGGGCTGAGCCCGCGGGTGCAGGCGCTGGTGGAAAAGGAGCTGGCGCTGGTCGGTAAGCTTGGTTTTGCCGCTTATTTCCTCACCGTGCATGACATTGTCAGTTTTGCCCGCGGCCGGGGCATCCTGTGCCAGGGCCGCGGTTCGGCGGCCAATTCGGTGCTGTGTTATGCGCTTGGCATTACGGACGTTGGGCCGGACACCATCACCATGGTGTTTGAGCGCTTCATCTCGGAATACCGCGAAGAGCCGCCCGATATTGATGTCGACTTTGAGCATGAGCGCCGCGAAGAGGTGATCCAGCATATCTATGAAACCTATGGCCGCCACCGCGCCGGGCTTTGCGCCACAGTGATCCATTTCCGCAGCCGCGCCGCCATCCGCGAAGTGGGCAAGGTGATGGGCCTGTCTCAGGATGTCACCGCCGGGCTGAGCGGTCAGATCTGGGGCCTGTCCGGCGGTGGTGTGGACATGGACCGGGTGCGGGAACTGGGGCTGGACCCGGAAGACACCCGGCTGGCGCTGACGCTGCAGCTGATCGGTGAGATCATCGGCTTTCCGCGCCATCTCAGCCAGCATGTCGGCGGCTTCATCATGACCCGGGGCCGGCTGGATGAGCTGTGCCCGATTGAAAACGCCGCGATGGAGGACCGCACCACCATTGAGTGGGACAAGGATGACATCGACGCGCTTGGCATTCTCAAGGTGGATGTTCTGAGCCTCGGCATGCTGACCTGTATCCGCAAATGTTTTGATCTGATCGAGGAACACGGCGGCGCGCGTTATTGCATTGCTTCTGTCCCCCAGGAGGACACCGCCACCTATGACATGCTCTGTATCGCCGATGCGGTCGGGGTGTTTCAGGTCGAAAGCCGGGCGCAGATGAATTTCCTGCCGCGGATGCAACCGCGCGAGTTCTATGACCTGGTGATCGAAGTGGCGATCGTGCGGCCCGGGCCGATCCAGGGCGGCATGGTGCACCCCTATATCAACCGCCGGCAAGGGCGCGAGCCGGTGCATTACCCTTCGGCGGCGCTGGAACAGGTGCTGGGCAAGACCATGGGTGTGCCTTTGTTTCAGGAACAGGCGATGCAGATCGCGGTGGTGGGCGCTGGTTTCACCCCGGAAGAGGCTGACCGGTTGCGCCGTTCGCTCGCCACCTTCCGGCGCATGGGCACCATCGGCACCTTCAAGGACCGCTTTACCAAAGGCATGCTGGAGCGGGGCTATGACATGGAATTTGCCGAGCGCTGTTTTGGTCAGATCGAGGGGTTCGGCGAATACGGCTTTCCCGAAAGCCATGCTGCCGCGTTTGCCATGCTGGCCTATGTCTCGGCCTGGCTGAAATGCCATCACCCGGCGGCCTTTGCCTGTGCGCTGCTGAATTCCCAGCCGATGGGGTTTTATGCGCCGGCGCAGATCGTGCGCGATGCGCGGGATCATCAGATCGAGCTGCGGCCGGTCTGTGTCAACAACAGCGGTTGGGACAACCACCTGGAGCGGCGCACCGATGGCAGCCTGGCGCTGCGGCTCGGTTTTCGCCAGATCAAAGGCTTTCGCGAGGAGGCGGCGGGCTGGATTGTGGCGGCGCGGGGCAATGGTTATCCCGATCCCGAAAGCCTGTGGCAGCGCGCCGGCATCAAACCGGCGGCACTTGAGCGGCTGGCCGAGGCCGACGCGTTTGCCGATATGGGGCTGGGGCGGCGCAATGCTCTCTGGCGCATCAAGGCGATCCGCAGCCCGCAGCCGCTGCCGCTGTTCAATGACCCGATTGAGGGCGAAAGCATTCAGGAGCCGGCGGTCACCCTGCCCTCCATGCATCTGGGCCAGGAGGTGGTGGAGGATTATGTCGCCATGCGGCTTAGTCTGCGGGCGCATCCGATGGAGTTGCTGCGCCCCGACATGCCCGGGCTGACGCCGCATGCAGCGCTGGTGGACGCTGCGCTGCGCCCCACCATGGTCTGTGGCCTGGTGATCACCCGGCAGCGCCCGGGCACCGCATCCGGTGTGGTGTTTCTGACGCTGGAGGATGAGACCGGGGTCAGCAATGTGATTGTCTGGCCCAAGGTCTATGAGCAGTTCCGCCGCGAGGTGATGGGCGGGCGGCTGTTGCGCGTCAGCGGCGTGTTGCAGCGCGAGGGCATCGTGGTGCATCTGATAGCGCAGCGCATTGAGGATTGCTCAGAGCTGCTGGCCGGGCTGGGGCACCCGGGGGAGGACGCCATCGGCGAGACCCTGCCCCAGGCCGATGACGTGCCAAAGGGGCTGCGCGCCGGCCATGCCCGCGCCGCCCGCCACCCGCGCGATCAGGCCAAAGCGCTGTTCCCCAGCCGGGATTTCCATTGACGGCTGTTGACGTTCACCGCCGCCAATCCGGAGGTGTAAGCACTTCATCCGGGTTGGCTTTGAGCCCCAAAATGGCCCACGACCAGGGCACGCCTGACCCTGGGGCGGCGTGAAGCGCATTGCCGACGGCGTGAGAACCGTCCTGGAAATGGTCCGGGGGATCATTTCAGGTTTGAGCGGCCGGAGCCCTGCGGCAGGCGCTGCCCGGCGGCGCCGGGCGCATTGCCAACGACGGAGGGGCGAAGACGGCGAAGCGGCTGGAGAGGCGGCAGGAACAGTGGCGGCCGTTATCCGGGCGAGACAGCCGCGCCGGCGGGGATCAGGTCCGCCAGGTGCGGGCAGATCAGGTCAGCAAGCCCGCTTTCGGCCACCCCGGGCTCATTGCCGACCGCAATGGTAAACATCCCGGCGGATGTGGCCGAGGTCACCCCGGCCAGCGAGTCTTCAATCGCAACACAATGGCCGGGCGCCACCCCCATCAGTTGCGCTGTGGCCAGAAACGGCGCCGGATCCGGCTTGCCCAGCGGCAGATCCGCGGCGGAAAAGATCTCCTGAAAACAGTCGCGGATCGCTAAAACATCCAGCGCGATATGGATCGCCTTCAGCGATGAGGACGAACAGATCGCCAGCCGGTGGCCGCTCTCATGCAGCTGGCGGATCAGAAGCTGCGCGCCAGGCACTGCAGAAAGCTCCGCGCCCAGGCGTTGCAGCGCCTCCGCTTCAATGGCCGCCACGGCCACCCCAAACGCCATCGGTTGGTCGTTGGCGGTAAACAGCTGCTCAGACACAAAATCCGTCAGCCGGCGGCCGGTATGGGCGTGCAGCGTGGCATCCGGCACCGTGACATCAAATCTGGCGGCAACCGATCTTTTGGCCGCCTGCCAGACATGTTCCGTCAGCACCAGCGTGCCGTCGAGATCAAAGATCACCGCGTCATATCCGGAAAAATCCAGCTGCACTTCAACTGTCCTTTCTGCCCTGCGCCAGCCCGGCCAGCCGCAACACGTGCGGACAGCCGGTGATCAGATCTGGTTTCGGCGCCCGGCATAAGCGCCAGGCAGCGCCGGTATCTTATCCGGCGGGCAACAAAACCGGGCCGCGCGCGTCAAAGCTGAGGCGCACCGCATCGCCGGGGGACAGCGGCGCGTCGACGTTGTCCGAGACCGCAAAGACCTGACCAAACTCCGCCGCGACGATATATTCCATCCGGCTGCCGACATAGGTGGCCTTTTCGATCTGCGCCGCGATGCCATCGCCGTCGGCTCCCGGTGTCAGCCGCAACCGGCTTGGCCGGATTGCCACTGTGGCCGGCCCGGGCGACATGCCGCGCGCGTCAAGCTGGTGTCGGTAGCCCGACAGGTTGATCTGCGCCATGTCGCCTTCGACCGTCTCGATGGCACAGTCCAGCAGATTGGCTTCACCGATAAAGTCGGCCACGAACCGGTCCGCCGGTGCATCGAAGAGTTCGCGCGGGGTGCCGACCTGGGCGATGCCGGCGTTGCGCATCACCACGATCCTGTCAGAGACGGCGAGCGCCTCTTCCTGGTCATGGGTCACGTAAACCACTGTCAGGCCGAGGTTCTGCTGAATCTCGCGGATTTCTTCGCGCACCTGACGGCGCAGCTTGGCGTCGAGGTTTGAGAGCGGCTCATCAAACAACAGCACCTGGGGTTCCAGCACCAGCGCCCGCGCCACCGCGACCCGTTGCTGTTGCCCGCCTGAAAGCTCACTGGGCAGCCTTGCGCCAAACCCCCCAAGCCCGACCAGATCCAGTCCGGCCATGGCGCGGTCGCGCGTTTCGCTTTTGTCAAAACCGGAAAACTTCAGCCCGTAAGAAACGTTTTCCATCACCGTCATATGTGGGAACAGCGCGTAGGACTGGAACACCATCGACACATCGCGGTCGGTGGCCGGCAGGCTGGTGACGTCCTTGCCGCCGATCAGGATCTTGCCTTTTGTCGCCATTTCCAGCCCGGCGATCATGCGCAGGGTGGTGGTTTTGCCGCAGCCCGAAGGCCCCAGCAGGGTCACCAGCGTGCCCGGTTCAATGTCGAGCGAGACATCGTCCACGGCAAGAACATCCTTGCCATAGACTTTGCTGACGCCCTGAAAGCTGACGGAGGCCGCTTTGCTGTGTATTCGTGTGTCTGCCATCTGTTCAGTCTCCGCTTGCCTGGCCCGTGCGCTGACCTGTGCGCCGGCCAATGCGTGTTTTTCCGACCGCGACCTGCAGCAGCCCGACGGCTGTCAGCATGACGAGGATCAAAGTTGTGGAATAGGCAATCGCCAGGCCGTAATCGTTGTTTTCGACCCGTCCGATGATATAGCTGGTTGCCATGTTATATTCGGCGGAGACCAGGAAGATCACCGCAGAGATCGCCGTCATCGCCCGCACGAAACTGTAAACCAGCGCCGCCAGAATTGCCGGGCGCAGCAGGGGCAGGATCACCAGGCGGAAGGTCTGCCAGCTGTTGGCCCCCAGCGTCAGCGAGGATTCATCCAGCGATTTGTCCAGCTGGCTCATCGAGGCGATGCCCGCCCGCACACCCACCGGCATGTTGCGGAAGATAAAGCTGATCACCAGGATGACGCCGGTGCCGGTCAGCTCAATCGGCGGCACGTTAAAGGCCAGGATATAGCTGACCCCAATGACGGTGCCCGGGATGGCGAAACTCAGCATGGTGCCGAATTCAAAGGCATTTCTGCCGACGAAATTCTGCCGTGTCAGCAGATAGGCGGTGGTCAGCCCCGCCGCAGCCGTCAGAGGCGCGGCAATGGTGGCAATTTTGATCGTGGTGAAAAAACTGTCCCAGGCCGAGCCGGTCCAGCGGATGCCACCGTCCTCAAGGCGCATCGAGAACGCGGTGAGATAATGTTTGAAGGTCAGCGTATCGCGCACGCCCCAAAGCTCGACAAAACTGCCATACACGATCATGCCGTAGATCACGATGGTGAAGGCCGCCCAGGCCGCAGCGATGGTATAGACCGGGACAGAGAGCCCTGCCGGCATCTCCGGATGCACCCCGGAGTCGCCTTTGCCCGACACGGTGGTATAGCTTTTTTTGCCCAGCCATCTGCGTTGGGCGTAAAAGGCACCGAGGGTGAAACTCAGCAGCACGATGGCCAGCACCGCAGCGCGGCTTTGGTCATATTGCGCCCCGACAATGGCAAAGAAAATCTCGGTCGAGAGCACGTCGTAATTGCCGCCCAGCACCAGTGGGTTGCCAAAATCAGCCATGCTTTCAATGAAGCCAAGCAGGAAGGCATTGGCCAGGCCCGGCCGCATCAGGGGCAGCGACACAGTGCGGAACACCTGCCAGCGGCTGGCGCGCAGGGTTTGCGCCGCCTCTTCCATTGACGGGCTGACACCTTCGACCACGCCGATCAGCACCAGAAAGGCGATCGGCGTATAGGCCAGCACCTGGGCAATCATCACCCCGGGCATGCCGTAGATCCAGCGTGTCGGGCGGATACCAAACAGATCAGAGAAAAACCCGGTGACTGAGCCCGACAGGCCAAACAGCAGGATGATCGCCAGACCGATCACAAAAGGCGGCGTGATGATCGGCAAAACCGTCAGCGCCCGCAACGCCCGTTTGTAACGAAAGCCCGACCGGGTCGCGACCAGCGCAAAGACCAGACCAAGAATGGTGGTCAGCGCCCCGACGATCACCGCAAGAAACAGCGAGTTCCACGCTGCGCCACAGCGCCCGGGCCCGGTCACACAGGACAGGCTCCAGATCCGGCTGTCGGTGAATTTGGCCGCAAACACCAACAGGGAATAGCCGCCCTCTTCAGTGATGAAGGCGGCCAGCATCAGCTTGGCGATGGGGAAAAAGACAAAGACCGTGACAATGACGATGATGCCGCTCACGGCGGAGACCACAAAGACATCGCCATTGATGGCGCCGCGCGCCGCGATGCCCTGGGCGAACAGGAACAGGAATGAGCTGGCCAGCAACATGGCGCCATAGCCCATGCCGAACTGACGGTCGCCCAGCGGACCAAAAGCGGTCTCGAGCCAGGCAAAGTTCCAGCCGCGGATGCCGATGCCAAAGCCCTGGGCGATCAGCCAGGCAAAGCCAACTGCGCCCGCCGCAATAAGGATTTTCGCATAGGCGGGGTCCGTCTTGCGCCGGCGCAGCACCAATAGCGGTGCCAGCAGCGGCAGCAGCAGAGGTGCCAGCCATGTTTTTTCGCCCTGCGCCACCAGGAAGGCGGCGGGGGCATAATCTGTATCAGTCGGATAGCCGTCCAGCAGCCAGCCGAAACTGAAGAATCCGTCCTCAATCCCATACCAGGGCAGGAGCAGAAAACCGACCCACCCGGCGAGGATCCAGAAGATCAACACCGGGTGGGCGGTTCTTTCAGAGGTAACTTCTCTCATGAATTAACTGCTGCTTTACGTGTTACTGCGGCAGAACCGAGACGTCTTCATCCCACTTCTGCAACAGGGCTTTGCGGGTGGCACTGGAGCCGTAGGTTTTGAAATCATAGTCAATCAGGGTGATTTCAGACAGATCCGGCGCTTTGTCCGATGTTTCCGAGCCCATGTTGGAGGGCACCTGGAAGGCGTTGACCTGCAGCGCCAGGTTCTGTGCTTCAGTGCTCAGAGCCCAGTCGTAGAACTGCCGGGCCTCGTCGAGATTGCGCGCGCCGTCGATGATCGACATCGAGCCGATTTCGTAACCGGTGCCTTCACAGGGCGCCACCGTCACAACCGGGAAACCGGCAACACCCTGTTTCACCGCGTCATGCATAAACACGATACCGATGGTGTTTTCGCCACGTCCTGCGGCTTTGATCGGGGCGGAGCCGGATTTGGTGTACTGGTTGATATTGGCGTGCAGGCCTTTCATGAAGTCAAAGCCGCCTTCTTCGCCAAACAGCTGCACCATGGTGGCCAGCGTGGTATAGGCGGTGCCGGAAGAATTCGGGTTGGCCATCTGAACATGACCTTTGTATTCCGGCTTCAGCAGGTCTTTCCAGCAGGCAGGCACTGGCAGGTCATTGGCGGCCAGCAGTTCGGAGTTATAGCCAAAACCAAGCGCACCGCTGTAAATGCCGATGGTTTTATTGTCAGCGCTTTCGGACTGGGCGATGGCCCAGGGGAACAGCTGTTCACGCATTGGCGACATATAAGCCTGGGTCAGCCCTTCTTCGGCGGCCTGCAGATGCGGATCGCCGGTGCCACCCCACCAGATATCGCCCTTGGGGTTCACCGCTTCGGCTTTGACCTGGGCAAAGGTTTCACCCGAGCTTTTGCGTGTCATGTTCACATCAATGCCGGTGGCGTCTTCAAAGCCGCGTGCCATCACCTGGCACCAGTCTTCCTGGGCACTGCAATACAGCGTCAGCTTGGCGGCCATGGCTGAGTTGGTAAAACCAACAAGAGCAAAGGTGGCAGCTGTCAGTAAATAAACAGATTTATTCATATCGTTTTCCTCCCAGAGATAATTTCTCAGATCAGAGTACACCCGGCGCGCAATCTGCCAACTGTTTTCGCTAACATCGCCGCTGATACGGTCACGTTTTTGCATGGTTTTTCTGATACTTTCGCAGTTCGCGCGGCCGAACATCCGGGGTGGTTCCGGTGACTGGACACCTGTATTTCTTCCCGTTTTGCAATCGGTTGCACAGCGCGCCTGCAGCGACGGCTGTGCCAAATTGTCGCACCCTGTCAAACCCCGCATTTCCGGTTCCCAAAATCTGCCCGGCCCGGTGCCGGGGCTCCGGGCGGCCGCGCAGCTCAACTGGAGGCTGCAGCGAAGCCAGCGCAAAGGCGGGCCCCTGCCACGCAGTGATTCGCCCCCGCGGTCAACGCAGAGACACGCAGAGGCAGCAACATGTTGCCACGGAAACCACAGCCCGGCAAAAGGCGGAAACGGAACTTGCGATCGCGCGCGCCTCTGTTACAATCCCCCGTGAACAATACAGGAACTTCCTGTTTCAAAAATCACCATAACTGTGGCCGCGCAGCGTCGGACGTGACGCCGGGCAGGACCGCTTGAGGCAGGCAGATGCAGAACAAACCAGGCTTTACCTTTATTGACCTGTTTGCCGGGATCGGCGGGCTGCGTGTTGGCTTTGAAGACATTGGCGGCACATGTGTTTTCACCTCCGAATGGAACAAGTTTTCGCAGCAGACCTATCGCGAAAACTACGAGTGCGACCATGACATTGCCGGCGACATCACCGAGGTGGCCGAAAGCGATATCCCCGCCCATGACGTGTTGCTGGCCGGGTTTCCCTGTCAGCCGTTTTCCATTGCCGGCGTCAGCAAGAAAAATTCGCTGGGCCGGGCGCACGGGTTTCTGGATGAAACCCAGGGCACGCTGTTTTTTGACGTGGCGCGCATCATCCGCCATCACCGGCCCAAAGCGTTTCTGCTGGAGAACGTGAAAAACCTGGTGTCGCACGACAAGGGCAAGACGTTTGAAGTGATCCTGAAAGTGTTGCAGGAGGATCTGGGCTATCAGGTGCACTGGCGCATTCTGGACGCCAAACCCTGGTTGCCGCAGCACCGGGAACGCATTTTTATGGTTGGCTTCCGCGACCCGAGCAATTTTAGCTTTGACGATCTGAACATCCCGACGGAGCGCCCGACCCTGTCGAGCATTCTGCACCCGGAGGATGGCAGCGAAACCGCCGAGGCGCCCTTTACCGAGGGCGCGGAGGCGCGTGTGGCGGCCAAATACACCCTGACCGACGGGCTGTGGCAATATCTGCAGAACTACGCCGCCAAACACAAAGCCAAGGGCAACGGATTTGGCTTTGGCCTCGTGGATGGCAGCAATACCGCGCGCACATTGTCGGCGCGCTACTACAAAGACGGCTCGGAAATCCTGATTGCCCAAAAAGGCAAAAACCCGCGCCGGCTGACACCACGCGAATGTGCGCGGCTGATGGGGTTTGACCGTGCCGGCAGCAACCGCCCCTTTGTGATCCCGGTGTCGGACACCCAGGCTTATAAACAGTTCGGTAATGCGGTGGCCGCGCCGGTGGCCCGCGCGATCGCGGAATGTATGGAGCCATGGCTGCACAATGCGGTGGCGATCCGGCCCCAAAAATCGGTCGGCTGAGCGGGGCGCGCAGCCCACGGGTCGCCACAGACACGCGGCGGGGAAGACCGGTGCAAGACCTGGACGGGCCGGGTGGCACGGGCGGAGTGGGACGAACCGCGTGGCGCAGGGCAGTGGCACAGCCGGGCGACAACACCTGACCGGCCCATGACATAAGGCGTTGGAATGACACAGTTAACCGCCGGATTTCTGGCAGATCAGTTTCAGGGCATTGGCGGCAAGCGGCTGGCGCAAGTGGACACACCGCAGGGCTCGCACCAGAACGAGATCGGCAAGACCACCTCTTTCGCCCAGTTTCTGGGGGACGCGCCGCGCAAGGGTTCGGCGGGCAATGGTTTTGCGGCGAAATTCATCTGGCTGCCGGATGAATCCGATCAGGTGATCACCCATTCCCGCAGCGCCAGTTGGTATGACAGCCGCGCTGGCAAAGCGGGCCGCAGTCCGGAATGGCGGCTCTATTACGGCCGCTCCAACCCGGTGATGCAACGCTGTCAGCCCGGCGATCTGCTGATCGTGGCGCTGCGGCCGGACGGCTCACTGCTGGTGATCGCCACGCCCGCAGGCAGCACCATGTTTGGCCAGTTGCCCTGGCTCTTTGGCCTGTCGCTTGAACAGATGGCGGAGCAGGCACAGACCGCAGAAATCGCGCAGATCAGCCCCGACTTCCAGGCCCGCGCCATTTTGGACGATCTCGGCATTTCGATGACGGTGTCAGCGCCCGAGCATCTGCAGCGCATGATCAAAAAATTCCGCGGCACCTTTCCCAGCACCACTAAGTTCTCCGAATTTGCCCGCCATGTGGCTGGCAGGACGGATGCCCGCGCCGATCCGGATCATGCGCTTTTAAGCTGGTTTGAACAGGAAGACCTGTTGTTCCGGGCGCTGGAGCAATCGATCGTTTCCAAACGCATTGAACAGGGGTTCATGCGCGATGGTATTGCTGATGTGGACGGGTTTCTGAAATATTCGCTCAGCGTGCAGAACCGGCGCAAATCGCGTGCGGGGGCCGGTTTTGCCAACCAGGTGGCGGCGGTGCTTGCGGCCAATGAGCTGTTGTTTGAACGCGAGGTCCGCACCGAGGGACGCAAGACCATCGACTTTTTCTTTCCCCGTGGCAGCCTCTATCACGACCAGGGTTTTCCGACCCGCTATCTCACCGGGCTGGGCGCCAAAACCAGTTGTAAGGACCGCTGGCGTCAGGTGCTCTCGGAAGCGCACCGGCTGGACTTAAAATACCTGGTCACGCTGGAGACCAAGATCTCGGACCATCAGCTGGAAGAGATGTCGACAAACGGGCTGCAACTGGTGATCCCGCGCGCCCGGCACTGGGATTTCTCCGGCACAACTGCGGAACGAAAACCGGTGACCCTGGTGGATTTCATCGCAGAGACACGGGCGAAACAGGTTCCGGACTTGCTGTAAACGGCGCCGCCTGCCGGACAGCAAATTGGCGGCTCAATCCGGAAAAAACGCACAAAAAAGACCGCCCCGGTGAAGGGGCGGCCCAGTTGAGATGACACCAGGGAGGTGCCATCTGCTTTTTATCAGGCGAAGTAGTCGTATTCAGTCGGGGTAAAGACCTCGTCCAGGATCACAACATCAGAAATGGTGCCGTCAAACGCGGTGCTGACCGCGTCATCGCCAGTGGCGCTGCCCCAGCCCAGACCACCGACCTGCAGGACCTCTTCATTGCTGCTCCAGTCCATGGTGAACTCCTGGGTGCCAACCAGTTCGCCGTCGAGATAGAGGTTCACGGTGTCATTGTCGAATGTCGCCATGACATCATACTGGGTGTTGGCCTCAATGCCGCTTATCTGCATAACCGCATCAGAGTCGCCGTCCTGGAAACGCACGTTCAGGGTGCCGTTTTTCAGCCACATCGAGAAATGGTTGCCGCCGCCCTCATAACCGCTGGCATCTTTGGAGATCAGGCCGCCTTTGCGCACATTGTCCGCATCAAAGCTGAAGGCGATGGTGCCCTGATCCGTTTCCATTGCCGCGTCATGGTCGACGTTGACGATGCTCCGTTTGCTGCCGTTAAACTCGGTATCCCCCTGCAGCATATAGACGGGCATCGGATCCATTGGAACTTCGGCCACCGGCGCATCAACCGAGCCGTCCAGGATCGCCTGGAGTTCCGCCGGAGTTTGCTGACCGGCAACGACCACCACATTGGAGATCGTACCGTCAAACACATTGGTAAAGCCGGCAGCACCGGTGTCGCTGGCCCAGCCGTTGGCGCCAATCTGGATGTGTTCGCCATTGGTCACCCAGGAGGTGTCCATTGCCGCTTCACCGACCAGCGTGCCGTCGAGATAGACCGCAACAGTGCCGTCGCCAAAACCCATCTGCAGATTGTAGTCTGTGTTGGCGAGGATGCCGGGGACTTCAATCACTTCGCTGCTGTCACCGTCCTGGAAGCGCACAAACAGCGAGCCGTCTTTGACGTAGCTGGTGAAGTGGTTGCCGCCGCCAGCATAACCGCTGGCGTCTTTAGAGAACAGCCCGTGGCTGCCAGCAACTGTATCGGCATTGAAGGTCAGCGCGATGGTTGCGGCCGCCAGGTTCCAATCGGCGGAAGACGCCATTTCGACCACGTCAGAGGAGCTGGACACTTCGAGGTCGCCGGCGAGTTGATAGACCGCATTCGGGTTGGTCGGTGTGGGTTCCGGAGTGGGTTCCGGAGTGGGTTCTGGTGTGGGCTCGGGCTCCGGTGTGGGTTCCGGTGTCGGCTCAGGTGTGGGTTCGGGAGTGGGGTCCGGCGTCGGCGCCGGGTCAACCGGGGCCACACCATCAAGCAATTCAGCCAGACGCGCATAAGCGCCGGTGGTTTCCGCAAGGCTGCCACTGACGGCGCGCAGGTCTTCCAGCGTGACGCCAAGCCCGGCATCCGCATTCACAAACAGGTCACCATAATAGTTGATGTCGCTGGCGTCATCCCACTGGGCCACAACATTGCTGCCCGAGAAACTGCCGTTGTTAGAGGTGACAATATTGTTTTCGACCGTGCTGCCGGCAGGAACGCTGATATTGGCCACATCGTGACCGGCATCAGGTGTGGTCAGCAGTGTATTGTTGATCACGGTGATATTTTCACCGTTGGCCACCCGGATCGCGTTGGCTTTGCCCGAGTAGATGATGTTGTTTTCGATCAGGATATTGCTGTGCGTATCAGTCGAGCCGAAGAAGATCCCCTGAGGACGTTCAGAGTTCTGCGCCAGAAAGACGTTGCCACGAATGATCGCATCATTGGTTTCACCCTGGAACTGCATGAAATCCGCATGGGCGTCAACGCTGGCAAACAAGTGGCCGCCACCGGTGTTGTTTTCCAGCAAGATGCCGTCGATGCCTGCGAACTTGAAGTTATCGGAACCGACGTAGTCGACAAAGTTCTCGTTGATGACCAGATCCTGTGCGCCAAAGGCGACAATGCCGTCCTTTACGTCATGCACGTTGTTGTTGATCAGATTGATCGAGCTGGAGTCTTTAATATAGATACCGTAGAAACCGGTATAATCGTCATCGACCAGACCGTTCACTTCGGAATTGATGATGTCGATATTAGTGCTGCCGTTGATGATCTTAACGACCGCGGCTCCGGGGGCACCATTGGACGGGCTGCTGACATGCACATTATCCACCCGGATGAAGCTTGAATTGTCCACCTTCAGATAGTCCATCACCGCGACATTGTCGGGGTCAGCCGACTGCAGCGTGACATAGCTGGAAAAATTCAGATTGCTTAGGTTTACTGAACCGTAATCACCTGCTTCGAGGAGGATAGTATCACCGCCCGAAACGTTTCCGATCGCCGACATCAGTTCGCTGGCGCTGGAAACTGTATATGTATTAGCCATGTTTTTTTGTACTCATTTTTCGTGTTGCCTGTGGTGTTCTTGTCCCAACAATTACGGATGCAACCATGCCGGATCAAGATCCCCCCTGTGCTGTCGGCAGCTTCCCGCAGGGGGAAAGACAGAAGGATTTGTTTTCAAGATATTAACCATGATTTCGCTGACGTTCAGGGCGCGGTTTTGCGCGGTTGGATTCGCATTGCGCAAGTTTCCGCCGAGATAAAATCTGATTTCGGCGCCAAAAATCGAGATTATTAACTTATTTTGCGGATTATCTCGGACCCGCGGTGCAAATGTCCACATCGCGTTTTACCGGCAGAGATGCGCCAGCGGCAGTATTAATATGACAGTGTACAACTTTAGGGAGACGCCGAAAACACGGGGACAAAAGTTGGAACGCCGCTGCAGGCTGGCTATGTCTGCCGCCGTCCGGGGGGGGGAAATCCGGTTCTCAAAACCTGGCAAGATACCTGCAGAACCGGCGTACCAAATGCCGTCGGATCTGCACCGGACGGCCCTGCAATTTTCCCTGCCGCCTGGCTGCAGAAATCCCGCCGCAAACACCGCCGCAAAAATGCGCCCTGAGCCGGGCCGCCTTCCGCCGGAACATTAGCCGTGCCAGGCACTGTCAGAAGCTTACGCTGCGGCAGCCGGGCCGCGTTAAGCCAAAAAATCACCGGCAGGCGGGATCAGGACCGCGTCAAAAAGAGCCGTCTCCGCGCGCACCTCCGCACGCGTTCCTGCGCTGCTGTTTTCAAACCAGCCCGCCTCGCCGTACGCAAAGAATACCTGCTGGCTGGTCCAGTCCGTTGCCGCTGCACCGGTGCTGCACTTTACAGCAGCCAAACGAGGGTAAAAATCCGACGGCCCGTCTGAATACCCTGCTTTGTCTTCAGCGGCGGGTACGGCTGTGGGATCTGAAGCGGGTGCAGCCGGCACTTCAGGGGGCGGCGAAGTCCCTGGCGCCGTTTCCGGTGCCGTTTCTGGCCCGGGCCTGGCGTTCAGAAGTTCCTGCAGCCGCGTCCAGGCCCCGGTGGTTGCAGCCGGGCTGCCCGGGACCGGGCGCAGATCTTCCGGTCTGATCCCGGGACCCGCAAACGCATTGAGGAACAAATCGCCATAATAGTAAATGTCACCAGGGTCGTCATACTGGGCGATAATGTTGCTGCCGGAATAACGCCCCTCGCTGGCGGTTGAAATATTATTCTCCACAATGCTTCCGGGAGGCACCCGGATATTGGCACTCTCATGGCCAAGCCAGGGCGTGGTCAGCAGTGTATTGTTGCGCACAATTATATCGGTGCCTTGTTTGATCCGGATGGCGTTGCTCTTGCCGGAATAGATGATGTTGTTCTCGATCAGAATATTGCGCTGCAAAAAGTCAGAGCCCATAAAAATGCCCTGGGGCCGCTCGGAGTTCTGCGCCAGAAAAACGTTTCCCCGGATCACTGCGTCCCGGGTGGCTGCCTGGAATTGCATAAAGTCCGCATGGGCACCGGCGTTGGCAAACAGATTGCCGCCCCCGGTATTGTTCTCGATCAGTACGCCGGTGAGGCCACCAAACTTGAAATTGTCGGAGCCGACATAATCAACAAAGTTTTCGCGGACGACAAAGTCCCGGACGCTGAAAGCGACGATGCCGTCATGCACGTCATGCACGTTGTTGTTGTACAGGCTGACGACATCAGAGTGGTCGACATAGATGCCATAATGGCCGTCGAAATTGCCGTCGACCAGACCGTTCACTTCGCAATTAATGATTTCGATATTCCGGCTGCGGTTGATGATCTGCATGATTTTGGAGCCGGGGGCGCCGTTGCTGCCGCTGCTGACGTGCAGACCATCCAGCCGGATGAAGCTTGCATTGTTCAGCGTCACAGCTGTCATTACCGCCCGGTTCTGAAGATCAGCAGAGCGCAGGGTGACAAAACTGGTGAAGTCCCGGTTGCTGATGTCCAGCGCGCCATAATTCCCGGGCTGCAACAGGATAGTACCGCCGCTGGCAACAAGTGTCAGCGCAGTCTGCAGTTCGCTGGCGCTGGTAACGGTATAGGTATCAGCCATGATATTCACCTCACTGCGGACTATGTGCCTGGTCAGAGACGCGGCGGGCCGGGCTCCAGGGGCGGGTCTGCCACCAGTTGGTGTCAGGGCTGCCTGGCAGGAAGCGAGCCCTTTCTGCTGCCGATGTACCTAGCGCTAAAACGGAGCGTTGCGCTTCAAAACGATTGAGAGATCTTTTTCCCAGTCCAAAAAATGTGCATCCAGCGCCGCAAGGGCTGCCTGGTCGCCGGCGGGAATGCTACGGGCTGATTTTGTACTGTTTGCCGCCATGTACAGCGGCTTGAGACGTCGCCGCAGAGGGGCCGGGATCCGCGCCCGAAACCGCCTGATCAGCCGGTGGAGCTTTTTATTACGAATTGCGACACTCTTATTTTCAGCGCGGAAGGAATAGGTTGCGTAGAATTCAGGGTCGATCCCCAGAAATTCAGACAGGCGTAGCGCGAATTGCAAAGGGTCTTTTTTCAGATCGTCAAACTGGCATATATGAAAATCCTGCGGCTCAAGTTGTAGCGCCCACTGGCGGATATACATGGCGTACTGATTGTGAAGCAATGCGTCTTCCAGCATGCGTTTGCCCTGAAACAGCGATGAATCACGCCCGAGATGAAGATGTTCGACAAACCCCGGGAAATCCATGTCGTCGGGCAGAATCGACAGATTGTGACTGGTGTATTTGAACAGTGAATACAGTCGGCTTGAAGGTTTTCGCAGGACCATAATGACCTTTTTACTGGCCAGGAAGGGAATGACACCCAGCGCAGTTTCCTGATAATAATACTGCGGACTGACGTCGATAAGGTAGCGGATTCCGCCGGTTCCGATCCTGTCCTCAAACAGATCCGCATAGCCCTGAAGGCCATTGTCGGCATAGCCGTCGCTGTGGCAAAGATCGTCGTCCGCATCCATAAGGTGTCGCGTTTCACGGTCCCGGCTGGCCCCAATCTCAGGGTGATCACTCAACCACTGAAACAGGGACGTGGTTCCCGACTTGGCAACGCCGATCACAAAGAGATTTGGCACGCTCTCTGTTTTCTGCCCAGCCATCAGGACCGCCTTCCGGGCCGGGCCTGGTTGAGACGGCCTCTCAGGCGTGCGGCGCCGGCAGGTGGTTTTCTTTTTGTGCGCATTTTCCCGCCGCCGTGACTCTTTGCGCTGGCCGGATCTTTTACCCTTGTTTGAGCATGTGCACCGGTTTGCTTCTCTTCTGCGGCCGGGGCGCCAGCTCCCGTGTGAATTTCTGGCGACTCCGCCGATGCCCGACCGGTCCCACTGTGTGATTGGGCATCGCGGTGCCGGTTCTTGATTGGGTTTCTCCGGTAAAGTGAGCCGCGTGGCATCTGCCCGACGGGGCGGACCGGTCTGACATCGCGGTGCGCACCCGATGAGGGTTTTGCCTCCAGCAACCAGACGCCGCTGCCCAGCAGGAAAATAAACAGCACATAGGTGGCGTTCCAGAAATACACCGTCCAGCCGGATATATAAAACCCCGCCATGGAAATCAGAAATCCGGCCCGGAACCGTTTCTGTCGCGCGTCCAGCCCCTTTTTAAACAGCACCGGCAGGAACACTGCAAAAAAGGCCAGGTGGAGCGCAAGCCCGCCCGGAAGCCCGTGGCGCATGGCCGGCACCAGCCACAGCATATCGACGCTTTTGACCATAAACTCTGGCCGTTCCCATTCATTCAGGCCAATGCCCCAGAGCGGATTGTTCAGCACCGAAGCCGAGCCGTATTCCCAGATGCGCAGACGGTTCCATGCGCTTGAAGTGTTGAAGGCGAAAAAACTGATCAGCAATCTTGGAATCGAGCGGTTTGAGAACAGATTGACCAGCAACACAGCGAACAGCGCCAGGCCGGCGAATATTTTCCACCTGCTTTTGATCGCTTTCAGTGTGTCGTCCCAGCCCAGCAATGCGATCTGCACACCCATGGAAATCAATGGCCCGGAAGAGAGAGACAAAAATGCGGTCGTCGCAACAGCAAGCGTCTGCGACATACGTCTGATCCAGGAGGTCTGATAGCCCAGCACAACATGCACCAGCGCGAGAATGCCGCTGCAAAACACCCCAAACAGGATCGGATGTTCAAACGGGCCCTGAACCCGGCGCAGACCCCAGCGCGGCAGCTTGAACACATCGTGGTAAGCGGGGTAAATTTTATCAAAAATCTCACGCATGATATTTTGACCCGTGACGGATTCCCAAACAGCAAAGGGCAGCATGGCCGCGATAATGATAAACAGCAGCCGCACCATGCGCCGGAAGCTTTCTGCATCGCGGACAAAACATCGCGCCATCAGATACGCGCCCATGGTTTCCAGAAACAATATCCCCCCGCCTTCAATCGACTTTCCGACCCCGTGAACGACCGCAAAGCTGAGTGCGGCCCAGGCGCAGAAGAAAAGCAGCGACAGATCCGCAAGGCGGACCGGGCCGGCCCTGCCCCTGACCCATAGAATCACACAGGGGAAGAAGAAGAAGATCAGCACCAGCCGGTAAACTGACAGGCGCAGCGGCCCGGCCGAAAACACAAAGGGGATGACAAGGCTGAGCAGCAGAAATACAACCGGCAGAGCCAGCCGGCCGGGCGTCGACCCTGCTGCGCTCTGGATATCGGGAATACGCTGATACTTCATCTGCCGCCCTCCAGCGGGCCAATGCAGCGGCAAAACGCACCGACTTCGCAGGGAGAGACGCTGATGTCAGGTTGCGGGTTCATGCCAGTATCCGCTTCAGGATCAGCTTGATGATTTGCGGCCGCCGCAGCAGCGCACCACGGCAAAACCGGCCGCCCATGCGCCGGTGGCCAACCGCCATCAACATGCGGCCAATGCGCCAGAGGTTCCAGGCGTATTCTGCCGGGTAAGTATCAAACAGCTTGCGGTTCCGCTTCATGATGCGGATCAGCCCGATCGCCTTTTGCTTGCGGTTTCGCGAAATACTGTCATCCGACATAAAGGCCAGCACCACGGGTTCCGGGCTCTCATAAATGCGGGTGTGCTGGGCCAGAGATGAGCTGAATGCCCAGTCGGCGTTGGCGCGGGTGCTGGCGTCAAACCAAGTCATGTTCGGGTAACACTCTCGGCGAAACAGGGAATTTTGCAGGCTAATCCGGTTTTCGACGAGAAACTTCCGCACCTGATCTTCGTCCTGCTTCAGGATCCTCTCCGGCGGTGGCAACAGCACAACACCGCCGCGACCGTTCAGGTTTTTTTTGCCGCCCGTGCCGTAGACAATCTTGCTGTGCACCACCACGCCGAACTCTGATGGCAGCGTCTCCATAAGGTCCATCTGCAGTTTCAGTTTCCAGGGCAGCCAGTAATCATCGCTGTCCTGAAATGCGATAAACGCACCGCGCGCGGCCTGCAGCCCGGCGTTGCGCGCCACCGAAGCCCCGCCATTCACCGCCAACCGGATAAAAACCACCCGCGGGTCTTCAAGCGCTTCGACAACCGGGCGCAGATCTTCGGTTGAAGCGTCGTCGACAATGATCAGTTCAAGATCGCGAAAGCTTTGATCCAACACACTGCGGGCGGCCGCTTGCAGGGTCAGGCGGCGGTTAAAAACCGGAAGAATAACAGAGACCAACGGGTTCATTCAGCGCTTCCTTCTGTTCAGCGCGCAACCAGGTTGCGGCTTTCAATCCTCTCTGATCCGCGCGGCTATTTTATCACGCCAGCCTCGCTTCACCTAATATCACCGCCGTTCGGCAGCCGCTGCGTGGCACCGCTGCGGCCTCGCCAGGGCAGAGCGGCTCAGGGCCGCACCCGGTGCAAAACCGCGCGCAGATCACGGCGTTCCGCGCCGGTCAGACAGAGGCCCAGCATGACCGCAAAATAGACCAGCGCGCCGACGCCGCCATAAGCCAGAAGCCCGGCCCAGCTTGAGGGTTCCGCGATCAGCCTGAGCCCGCCCCAGACCAGCGCCCCGGCCAGCGCCGGCGCAAGGCCGCGCAGCAGAACTTCGGTTGCAAAGCGGTGAAAACTCTCGCCGGTCAGCCGCAGGCACAGGGACCAGAAATAACCCAGTTGCGAGGCGATGGTGATCAGCGTCAACGCCAGGGTGACCCCCACCGCGCCCATGTCAAACCAGCGCATAAACACCAGCATCAGCACCACGCCGGCGAACTGAAACAGAAACGCCGGCAGAAAAAAAGCGCGCACCTTTGCCATCGCCAGGGCGGTGATCGCCAGCAGTGCAGTGGGCTGGGTAAAAGGGAAGATGATCATGAACAGGATGATGATCGCCGCCGCACTGGCGTAATCCGCACCCAGATACAGCCCGATGAAAACATCCGCATAAATGATCAGCGGCGTCGCCAGCAGCATCGAGACCCAGAGCCCATAACGTCCGCCACGCAGCACGGTTGAGGCCAGGCGCTGATGATCCCCCAGCGCGTTCATCGCAGTGATCGCCGGCTGCAGCGGCGACGCCGCTTTGCTGATGATCATCTGCAACTGACGGAACAGCGTGGCGCCGATATGATAGGTGGTGACATCCACCCCGGTGCCGAGCAGGTTCAGGATCAGCGTTGCGGCGCTGGTATACAGGATCGTGCCGAGCTGACCCAGCGAGGTCCAGAGCCCAAAAGACATCAGCTGGCGCGCTTTCTTCGCATCAAACAGGCGCCAGTCCAGCCGCAGCTCCGGCACCATCTTTAAGGCGCGAAGCAGCGTGACCGCCGACAGCGAGACCTGGGAAATAAACGTGGCCACCACCACCCAGAGCACCGCCACGTCAATGAACAGCAGAAAATAAACCAGCAGCAGCGCGCGCAGCACGTCGCGGCCCATCTCCAGCAGGTTCATCTCCAGATAGCGTTGCCGGATCAGATAGGCGGTCTTAAACGGCACCACCAGCATCTGCAGCGCAAAACTGACCACCAGCAGCGCCATCATCAGCCGCGCATCTGCGGCGGACTGGGGGGGGATATTAAACACCCGGTCGATATTGAGTGCCAACAGCATCCCGCCCAGCATAAACAGCGCTGCCACCAGCGCCAGGATCGGGAACAGCGAGCTGACCAGCCGGCGCACCTCGGTAAAATCGCCTTTGGCATAGGCGTCGATTGTGTAGCGGCCGATGCCGCCGACAAAAACCGAAAAGAACAGCGGTGCAATGATCATCAGCGCGGTGACCACCGGCAGCACCGCGAATTCTTCGGCGCTGAGATGTCTGAGCAGGAACTGGTAGACCCAGAGCAGCACGGAGAAATTTACCACCCGCGCCAGCACCGAGCTGGCGGAATTGACCACCACCAGCCGTTTGGACAGCACGATATTCTGATGCTGAACCTGCGCCATTATCCCGCAATCACTTCGATATCGGGGGCCAGCCCCATGGCGTTCAACCGGGTGGTGATTTCACCGCGGTACAGCGCGTTGGAGATCAGCACCAGGTCAGGACGCAGGGAGGAGAGCGCAGTGGGCGCCAGCACCGGCAAAGCCACACCGGGCGCAAACAATCCGTGTTTGCGCGGGTTCAGATCAATCAGCGCCGCGAGTGACACCCCCGCCTCGCCCAGCGCATTGGCAAAAGTAATGCCTTTGGAGCCCGCCCCCCAGATCACCGCCCGGCCGCGCAATCCCGCGAGGCGCGTTTTCCAGCGCTCGAGTTCACCATTGGCGACTTCGGCGAATATGTCGGCGGCGCGGGCGATACCGCCGGTGCCTTCTGCGGTCCCATCCGTCCGGGCATGGGCGGCATACCCGCCGGGCCTGGTGCGGCTTGCAGGCCTCGTGGGACCGCTGGAAATGGCAGCGTTGGCGCTGTCACCACGGCGCCTCTCCTGGCGCACATCGCCGCCTTCACCGCCAGTATTGGACAGAAAATGCGGCTGCGGCGCGCCGGCGCGGGCCTCGATCATCAGGAACTGACGGTCATAGCCGGTGGCGACCGAAACGGGTTCCAGCCCGGCGCGGCGGAACATTGTGCTGAGCGGGGCGGCGCTCCAATAGCCCACATGTTCATAGATCACATCCCACATCGACACGGTGTCCAGCATCCAGCCGGCGTTTGGCACTTCAAAATAGACCAGCACATCGCGATTCCCGATCGCAGCGCGGATCTGGTGCAGCAGCGCCGCCGGCTGGTCCAGATGCTCCAGCACATGGCGACAGATCACGGCGTCAAAGGGGCGTTCAAGGTGATCGGCGTGGAAATACTCGGGGATGATGGCAACACCCTCGCGCGCGGAGAACGGGCTGTCTTTGCCTGCCATCGACGGGTCAAAGCCGGTGGCCGTCGCGACACCGTTTTTAGCCAACAGATCCAGAATATGGCCGTCCCCACAGCCGATCTCCACTACATGCCGGCCCGCAAGGTCGTGGCGGGTGACCAGGCCGGCGGCGAGATCTTCGGCAAAACTCTGAAAACGGGGCGAAAAATGCAGCGCGTTTTCATATCCCGGCGCATAGACCATACGGGCCGCGTCAAAGGCGCGGTTCCAGATCATCGCGCAGTGTTTACAGCGCACCAGCTCCACATCGCCACAGGCGGCAGCACGCGCGGCCGTGGCGTCAGGCCAGAGCTGATTGCACAGCACCGGCACATCGCGCAGCGCAAACACCGGCTTGGGATCCACAGCGTCACAGACCGGGCAATGGCTTGTACTTTCCATCACACCGCCACCAGTTCAGGGTCGAGCCCCATACCCTGCAACTGAGCGCCGATCTCCGCCAGGTAAACCGGGTTCATCACAATCACCGTGTCGGGCGGCGCCTGTTGCAGACTTTCGGGCGCGCTGACACGGTGGCCGCTGCCGGGCAGGTATTTGCCCTGCTTATACGGGTTGATATCGATGACGTCCGTCACCTCAGGCCCAAGATCATTGCTGGTCAGGAAAGACACCGCTTTGGAGCCGCCGCCCCAGATCGCGACGCGCTTGCCCGCCCCCTGACGGCGGCGCACAAACTGCGCCCAGTGGGCGCGAATTTCGGCGACCCGGGCAGGAAACGCCGCCGCCAGCTTGCGCAGATCCGCCAGGTCATCCGCCGCCGGTGGCATCACCCGCCCTGCCGCCGGCGCGGCATACTGGATGATGTACTGATCAGCGTAAGCGGCATAGAGCCGGGTCACATCCAGCCCGGTATGTTGAAACAGACGCGCATGGCTGCCGAGCGTGAAATAAGAACAGTGCTCGTAATAGATGTCCCAGAACGCCCCCTCTGCCAGCACCCGGCGCACATCCGGCGTTTCAAAGAACAGCGCCACATCGCGCCGCGCGCCAATAAGGCGGGCAATGTCGCGCAGAAACCGCCCCACCTGCGGAATATGTTCCAGCGTATGGCGGCAGACGATCAGGTCCGGCGCATAGTCGATATGGGTGGAGTCGAAATATTCGCGCCGGAAGCGGATATCCTTGCCGTTGGCGCCGGGCAGACGTTCGGGAATAAAACCAGGATCCACTCCCAACGCCCTTGTCCCGGTCTGGCGCACCAGCTCTTGTAAAAAATCGCCTTTGCCACAGCCGATCTCCAGCGTCTGCTTGCCGTCCAGATCGTAGAGCGCGGCGATTTCAGCCACCAGATCGCGGGCAAACCGGTTGAACGTGCCGGAGAAATGCTGACTTTCTTCGGTGGTGGACGCGTAATCCACCAGCCCCGGGTCAAAGGCGCGGTTAAAGACCAGGCCACAACTGTCACAAAACATCAGCACCAGAGCACTGCGCGGAAACGCCCGCGCCTGGTCCGCGCTGTCCAGTAACACGCAACTCTGCACCGGAATGGCATCCAGCCGGTAAATTTCGCTCAGGTGCCGCCCGCCACAGGCCGGACAAGGGTTCAGATCTCCACTCAAATCGACCTCCTGGGTTTAATGTTCAACGATCTCCAGCTCCGGGATCAGCACAATGAATTTACCGCCCGCCTGCAAAAAATCCTGTTGCTGGCGCAGGATTTCATCGCGGAAATTCCACGGCAGGATCATCACGTAATCCGGCCGGTCGGTCTGCAGCCGGGCCGGGTCGTCGATCGGCACCCGCACGCCGGGCATGTATTTGCCCTGTTTGTGCACGTTCTTATCGACCGCATATTCAATAGTGCGCGCATTAAGATTGAGGAAATTCAGCATGATGGTGCCCTTGGCGGCGGCGCCATAGGCGGCAATGGTTTTGCCCTCGGCTTTCAGCGTTCCGATCAGGGCGCGGGCTTTGTTGCGGAAGTCACGCACCCTGGCGCCAAAGCTCTGGTAATACTCAAACCTGTCCAGCCCCAGCTGTTTTTCTTCGGCCAGCAGGTAGTTTACCGCATCAGAGGGTGCATCTGTTTTGCCAAAATAGAGCCGCAATGAGCCGCCGTGGATTGGAAGGCGGCGCACGTCATTGAGGTAAAGTCCGTGACGCGCGAACAGGCTCTGCGCCGAGCCGGCCGAGAAATAACACAGGTGCTCGTGATAGATGGTATCGAACTCGATAAAGTCGATCAGGTCGCGCACATAGGGGAATTCAACCACCACAATGCCGTCCTCCGCCAGCAACTCCGCAAAGCCCGCCACCAGGTCGTTCTGATCGGCCACATGGGCCACCACATTGTTGGCGATGATGACATCGGCGCGTTTGCCCTGACTGCGCAGTTGGCGCGCCACTCTTGTGCCAAAGAAATCCACCAGGGTATCGATGCCCTTTTTCTGCGCCGCCGCTGCCGGTTTGCTGGCCGGGTCAATGCCAAGGGTCGGCACCCCCATTTCTTTGAAGTTCTGCAACATGTAGCCGTCGTTTGAGGCGATCTCGACCACCAGACTGTCCTTGTCCAACCCGCGGTTAACAATCAGTTCAAGCGCGTTTTCGCGGCTGTGGCGCAGCAGATCTTCGGAAAAGGAGGAGAAATACAGGTAGTCATCGCCAAACATTTCTTCCGCCGGGCGCGTTTCCAGCAGCTGCACCGTGGTGCAGCCAGGGCAAAAACCGAGCCGCAGCGGCACCAGGGATTCGCGCTGATCAAGGATCTTTTTGTCCAGCAACCCGTCTGAGCGCGGCATCAGCCCAAGGTCCAGGATCGGCTTTAACCCGGCGTGACCGCAGGAAATACAGCGCACTTTTGCCGCATCGCCCGCCCAGTCCGGCTCAGAGACCGAAGCCCCGTTGGAACGACGTTTGCGCAGGGCCTGAGGCGTGTGTTTCAGGCTCTCATCAATGATATTATCATTGATCAGCTGTTTGATATGGCCGATGCGCTGATAGCGCGCGCCTTCAAACATCTCCAGCGTCAGCTTTTGTTTTTTGTAAGCGGCATAGAGCGATTGCGCGCCTTTTACCGCGTCCCATTTCGGCTGAAAATCTGGCATCACCCGGCGGATTTTATCGCAGTTCACCCGGTACGAGCGTTTGTCCGGCCCGGCGCCCTCTGCAAAAGTCACCTCGCAGCCCGGCACCACCTGCGCCACGATCTCCGCCAGTTCGCGGATCTGGTAGTTGTGCTCGGTAATGCCGACGTTGAACGCCTCGTTGCGGATCTGGTTCAGCGGTGCGTTCAGCGTGGCGACAAAGGCGCGGCTGATGTCTTCAATATGGGTGATCGGGCGCCACGGGGTGCCGTCTGATTTCATATGGATCTGACCGGTGGTGACCGCCCAGGCCACCAGGTTGTTGAGCACCAGGTCAAAGCGGATGCGCGGGCTGACCCCATAGGCGGTGGCCGAGCGCAGGAAGGTGGGGCAGAACGTATTACAGGCCAGCTCTGCCAGCCCCTGTTCCGACATTACCTTGCTTTCACCGTAAGGCGTCACCGGGTTCAGAGCGCCATCCTCGTCAATGAAATCCGCCCCCCCCGCGCCATAGTTGGAACAGGAGGAGGAAAAGATGAACCGTTCAACCCCCGCCGCTTTGGCCGCCCGCGCCACCTGCATTGTGGCCTGAAAATTGATGTCAAAGGTGGTTTGAGGCCGAAAATCGCCCAGCGGATCATTGGACAGAGCCGCCAGATGCAACACCGCTTCAAAGCCGAGGAAATCCGAGGGCGTGACCTCGCGGATATCCTTTAATGTAGTCGCGACCAAGGGCATTTTGCCACCCGGATCAAAGGTGCAACGTTCATAAATATCGCTGTCGATGCCGGCGACCTCATGTCCGGCGGCCCGCAGCATCGGTGTCAGAACTGTACCGATATAGCCGCGGTGGCCCGTTACCATTACGCGCATATCATTTTTCCCATACTGCCCAGGGCCGCTCGCCCGAGTCCCAGATTTTTTGCAGGATGTGCTTGTCGCGCAGCGTGTCCATCGCCGCCCAGAAGCCTTCGTGGCGGTAGGCCATCAGCTGATGATCCCGCGCCAGATTTTCCAGCGGCGCATGTTCAAACATCATCATGTCGCCGTCGATGTAGTCCAGCACCTCGGGTTCCAGCACAAAGAAAGCGCCGTTGATCCAGCCCTCCGCGGTCTGCGGTTTTTCCTCAAAGGCGGTGACCAGATCGCCGTCAAAGCGCATGTGGCCGTAACGGGCCTGAGGGCGCACCGCCGAAATGGTCGCCAGCTTGCCGTGCGAGCGGTGGAAGTCCAGCAGTTTGTCGATGTTGATATCGGCCACCCCGTCGCCCCAGGTCAGCATAAAGGTGCCGTCTCCAAGGTAAGGTTTCAGCCGTTTCACCCGGCCGCCGGTCAGGGTTTCAGCACCGGTTTCGATCAGATCGACAGTCCAGGGCGCGTGCGCCTTTTCGTGCCGGATCACCGGGTCCGTGTTGTTCATATCGATGGTCAGATTGCCCGACAGCGCGCCATATTCGGCGAAATATCGTTTGATGCATTCGCCCTTATAACCCAGCGCCACGGCAAAATCGTTGAACCCGTAATGGGAATAAATATTCATGATATGCCACAGGATCGGCTTGCCGCCGATCTCGACCATGGGTTTGGGTCGGATGGTTGTTTCTTCTGCAAGGCGCGTGCCTTTGCCGCCAGCGAGAATTGCTACTTTCATGGACGTTTTCTCCACTACAGACAGTTAAAACCAATTTCTCGGATCTGTTTCCCCCTCTTTCAGTCTCAATATCGTCTCAAAATTCCCAACCGGCGCATAAGCCCGGCCTGTCAAAAATCTGCCCCCCATTTTCCGGCCCTCAAAACCCGGCCCCCAAGACCCCGGTGCTGATCATTTGCATCCCGTCCGCTGCTGCGCCCCCCGCTCAGTCGGTCCGGTCTGACCCTGTTGCCGCATCACGCCATTGGCGTATCGACAAAGACAAAATCACTGCTGTTGAGATCCAGCCCGTAGACGCCGTTCAGCGCCCCGATCAGCTCGTCCGTATCGCCGCCCGTCCCGACGCGCCAGATCGAAGTACCCGCGGGCAGTCCGGCCGCATCCTCAGTCAGCAGATAGTCCGTCTCTGCCCCGTGCAGCTGCACCTGGTCGGTGCCGGAGACAAAATCCCAGGCAAACCCGTAATCCGCCACACCAGTGGTCAGCCCGTCGCCATCGTCGTAAAACACGTTGTCTTCGTCACCGAATATGAACAGATCGGCACCGCCGGCACCGACAAAGACATCCAGTTCCGCCAACCCCGGCAGCGCCGCGCCTGTGTCCACTGCGATCAGCATCTCATTCTGCGCGTCACCCTGGATAATATCGCTGCCGGTAATTTCGGTGACGCTCAGATCGCCAAAGGTCACGTCATAATAATGCGCATTCAGATAGATCGACCCGGTGGCCGGGGCTTCATCAATGCTGAAGACCTCGGTTGTCTGCAACGTCCAGCCCACCGGCTCAGAGGTGCCCACCTCCCAGACTTTCAGACTGTAGATCCGGTCATAAAGCCCGGTCTGTTCGACCTGGACGATAAAATTGTAGCTCAGCCCCTCGGTCAGCGTGAACGCCTGGCTGCCCAGCACTTCGGAGAAACTGTGATAACTGTGGCTCTTGAAGTTGTTCTCATAAAAGAACGTGGCGCCGGGTTCATAACCGGATTTCGGTTGCCAGCCAGCCTTCGGCTGATCGGTGTGCCCGTCCCAGAGCATGCCGATGGCAACGCCGCCGCCGTCCCGCCCCAGCGGATCGACATTGGTCAGGTCATGCATGGTGATGGTCATTTCAAGCCGGTAATTGTCCCAGTCCTGATCGCCCAGAACCAGCAGCCGGTCATAACCAAGATCCGTCGGGCGGGCGCCGCTGGCGTCATAGCTCCAGGTGCCGTCCACCACCTGCACCGCATCGTGAAGATCGGTGACCGTGGCCCAGTCGATGCTGTAATTGGGGCTCCAGACCGCACCGGATTGATAATCGATGGTGACGTCCCGGGTAAAGACGCTGCTGTCCGCCATGGTGGCGGTGATGGTGACAATATCATCGGTGGCCGAGCCATCCAGCTGGGCATAGGCAATGTCGGCGTTAAAATCGCCATCGTCTTGCAGCCGGCGGGTGTCCGGCCCCAGTTCCAGCACCTGTTCGGGGCCGCCGTTGATCGAATAGGTCAGCGAGGTGACGCTGCCCGACACATTGCCCAGAATGTTGATCCAGACCTGGCTTTCGCCCTGGCTGGCAAAGGTCTGATTCAGCCCGTACCAGACATCGATCGGATTGCCGACGGTCAGGCTGACATCGGCGGTGTCAAACAGGCTGCCGTCGGTGATGGTATAGGTAAAACTGTCGCCGCCGTTAAAACCCGCGTCAGGCGTATAGGTGAAGGTGCCGTCCAGATTGTCAACGAGAGTGCCGTTCACCGTCTGGGTAAATCCGGTGAGGCTGATCACGTCATCATTCGGATCGCTGTCATTGGCCAGCAGATCGGCGGCGACATTGATGTTCAATACCACACCGACATCGGTGACAAACACATCATCCGCCGCCACCGGCGGATTGTTCACCTGCACTATGGTGCCATCCTCATCCACAATCGGCGCATCCGCGTTTTCAAAGAAATCCACCTGGGCGGTATAACCGGTGGCGCTTCCGGTATTGCCCGCGACGACTCCGACTGAACTGATGCTCATCGCCTGGACAAAACTACCGGCGGTGACCCAGCTGGCCCCGTCCACGGAATATTCCAGCGTCCAGCTGTCCCCTGCACGGGTCACCCGCAGATAAGGCGCGGTCCCGCCCGGGATGATCACGCTGATTTGAGCGCTGGAACTGCCGCCAAGCGTTACTGCGGCAAAAGCCCTGAGATTGCTGCCGTCTGAGTAGGTGTCAAAGCGGATCCAGTTATCGGCGTCCTGTTCCACCAGAATGCCCTGCAGCTGATATTGCTCGACGGGCGTGGAGAGAAAGCGGGTGCTCAGCTGGAAATCCGTATCAGTGGTGCTTTGCATCACCCGGCTGCCATTGTTGGTATTATAGACGTCATAATTGCCGTCCGGTGTCACCAGTTCCAGCCAGGCCTCTGTCGCACTTGTCGCCAGCCCGGCGGAAATCCCGGCCGGGCCTTCAATGTTCCAGACCGGATCCAGCACCCCGTTTGAAAAATCATCCGAAACAATCGGGCTGCCGGGTGGTGGCGTGCCAATGGCCAGCTCAAAGGCGGCGGTGGAAGCCGGCGCGATACCGTCGCTCAGCGACAGCTCAAACACATCCAGCCCGTCGACACTGCCGTTCTGGACATAAGACACCCGCCCGAGATCCACATCCTGCTGGCTGAAACTGTCGCCCAGAGCAAGCGCGGTGCCATCGAGCCGCAATTCCCCAAGGCCCGGGGTGCTCACCAGGGTGTAGATCAGCTCAGCGGCGCTTTGCTCGGAGTCGGTGGCCTGCAGCAGCGCCGTGTCCAGCACAAAGCTCTGACCAGGGGTGAGCGCGATCTGCTGCTCTTTTTGCTGCAACAGGACCGAAATGGTGCCGTCGGTCTTACTTGCGCCCAGCACATCCATCAGCCCGTCGCCGTTCATATCCACCGGCGTGGCGCCATAGGCCCCCAGCGCGGCACTGTCGACAATCACCGTGGTGAAACCGCCGCTGCCGTCATTGACATACAGCGCGATTGTATTGTCATCGACGCTGGCGGAGAGCACATCAATATCGCCGTCCCCGTCAATGTCGGCGGTGGAGACATAACGGGCACCTTCGGCGCTGGCGCTGATCAGCACCTTGCTAAAAATGCCGGCGTCATTGCGATACCAGGCGATGGTGTCATCCTGTTTGCTGGCCGTGACAATGTCGATGTCGCCGTCACCGTCAATATCGGCATAGGTGGCGAAATAAGCGCCGTTGGCACTGCTGTCGATCACATGTTTGGTAAAACCTTCTGCCCCGTCATTTTCATACCAGGCAAAAGTATCATCATCAAAACTTGCGGTGATAATATCGATGTCGCCATCGCCATCCAGATCCACCGGCACCGCCGATTTGGCCGCCATCGAAGCCCCGTCGATCTCTATGGCGGTGAAGTTTTCCGCCCCGTCATTCTTATACCAGCTGATCGAGTTGGAATCCTGCCCGGCGGTGACCAGATCCATCTCGCCGTCGCCATCCAGATCCACCGCGAACAGCGAATGGGCCCCGTCCTGCACCGCGATGATATGTTTGACAAACCCGCCGGCGCCGTTGTTCTCATACCAGACATATTCATCCGAGCGATAGCCGGCAGCCAGCACGTCCATATCGCCGTCCTGATCCAGATCAGCCAGAGAGGCGGGATAAGAGGACTCCAGATTTATGTCGATATCATGGGGGGTAAAATTCAACGCTCCGTCATTTTCAAACCAGACCACGGAATCGTTCTGCTCCGAGGTGGCGACGATATCGAGGTCGCCATCAAAGTCGAAATCCGCCGCCAGCGCGATATGGGTCAGCGGCATTGCGGTGCTGACAATGGTTTTTGTGAAGGCGCTGGTGCCCGTCACGATCAGCGGCGCGGTATTGGCCTGACGCAGGCTGACGGTGGCGCTGCCGCCGGCGCCCTGGTCATCGGTGACCGTATAGGTGAAACTGTCGTCACCGGCATATCCCGCGTCGGCCACATAGGTAAAACTGCCGTCCAGGTTCAGGGTCAGCATGCCGTTGGCGGGGCCGGTTTCGACCACCACGCTCATCGGATCGCCGTCCGGGTCCACATCATTGCGCAGCACACCGTCACTGGCGATCACCGCAAGCGTGCCATCCGCCGCCAGCAGATAGGCGTCATTGGTGGGTTCGGGCGGATCATTGGGAATAATGATGGTGCCGTCTTCATCCGTAATCGGCGCGTCAGCGTTCTCAAAAAAATCGACCTGGGCAGTATAACCGGCGGTCGGCCCGGTATTGCCGGCAAATACGCCCACGGCGCTGACCGTCAGCGCATGGGTGAAACTGCCGGCAGTGGTCCAGCTGGTGCCGTCCACAGAATATTCCATGGTCCAGAGATCACCCGCGCGGGTCACCCGGAGATAGGGCGCGACATTGCCCGCGATTGCCACGCTGAACTGCGCCGCGGAACTGCCGGCAACGGTGACTGCGGCAAATGCAGACAGCGTGCTGCCGTCAGAATAGGTGTCAAACCGGATCCAGTTGCCGGCGTCCTGCTCCACCAGCAGACCCTGGATCTGATATTGTTCCGTCGGTGTGGTCAGGAACCGGGTCGATATAATGAAATCTTCATCGCTGTTGTCCTGCATCGCACGGTTGCCGTTGTTGACGCCCCAGACGTCAAAATTCCCGTCTGGGGTGACCAGTTCCAGCCAGGCCTCCGTGGCGCTGGCGCCCAGGCTGGAAGTTATCCCGGCCGGGCCTTCGATGCGCCACACCGGATCAAGCACACCGCCGGCAAAATCATCTGACACCAGCGTGCTGGGCGGCGAGGCGCCCACAGTCACGCTGACCGTGGCGCTGTCACTCAGACTGCCGTCCGAGATGGTATAGGTGAAACTGTCGTCGCCATTAAAACCGGCATCCGGCGTATAGGTGTAGGTGCCGTCCAGGTTGTCGGTCAGCGTGCCGTTGGCCGGCTGGGTGAAAGAGGTGATGCTGAACGCGTCGCCGTCCGGGTCGCTGTCATTGAGCAGCAACTCTGTGGCGCTGGTGATCACCAGCGGTGTGCCCAAAGCAGTGGTAAATCCAGGGTCATCCACCGCCACCGGTGCCCTGTTGGGCGGCGTGCCGACGGTCAGGCTTACCGTGGCGCTGTCACTCAGGCTGCCGTCAGAGATGGTATAGGTGAAACTGTCGCCGCCATTAAACCCGGCATCGGGCGTGTAGGTGTAGGTGCCGTCCAGGTTGTCGCTCAGCGTGCCGTTGGTGGGCTGGGTGAAAGAGGTGATGCTGAAGGCATCGCCGTCCGGATCGCTGTCATTGCCCAGCAACTCTGTGGCGCTGGTGATCACCAGCGCCGTGTCCGCAGCGGTGACAAAACCAGGGTCGTCCACCGCCACAGGTGGCGTATTGACGGGGGTAATGACGCCGTCTTCATTCATGATCGGATCATCGGTGTTCTCAAAGAAATCCACCTCGGCGCTATAGCCGGTGGCGGCGCCGGTATTGCCCCCATAGACACCCACGACGCTGACCGCCAGCGCATGTGTAAAGCTGCCGGCGGTGGTCCAGCTGGCACCGTCAATGGAATATTCCATCGTCCAGGTGTCACCTTCGCGCGTTACCCGGAGATAGGGCGCGACCCCTTCGGGTATGCGCACTCTGAGCTGCTGAGTGGTGACGCCGTCGATGGTGATCGCGGCATAAGCGTATAACTTTTTACCGTTGGAATAGGTGTCAAAGCGGATCCAGTTGTCGGCGTCCTGTTCCACCAGCAGGCCCTGGATCTGATATTTTTCAGTCGGTGTGGTCAGAAACCCCGTCGAAATCTGGAAGTCGGTATCGGCAGTGTCCTGCACCGCGCGGCTGGTGTTGTTTGAGCCGTAAATGTCATAGTCCCCGTCCGGGGTCACCAACTCAAGCCAGGCCTCTGTTGCACTTGTGCCCAGTCCGGCGGAAATGCCGGCCGGACCTTCGATACGCCAGACTGCCGGGTCCAGAAAACCACCGGCAAAATCATCTGACACCAGCGTGCTGGGCGGCGGGGTGCCCACAGTCAGGCTTACCGTTGCGCTGTCAGTCAGGCTGCCGTCTGAGATGGTATAGGTGAAACTGTCGCCGCCATTAAAGCCCGCATCCGGCGTATAGGTGAAGGTGCCGTCCAGGTTGTCGCTCAGCGTGCCGTTGGTGGGCTGGGTGAAAGAGGTGATGCTGAAGGCGTCGCCGTCCGGATCGCTGTCATTGCCCAGCAACTCTGTGGCGCTGGTGATCATCAGCGGCGTGTCCTCAGCGGTGACAAGTCCAGCGTCATTCACTGCAACAGGTGCCGTGTTGGGCGGCGCGCCGACGGTCACGCTGACCGTGGCGCTGTCAGTCAGGCTGCCGTCGGAGATGGTATAGGTGAAACTGTCGCCGCCATTAAAGCCGGCATCGGGCGTATAGCTGAAAGTGCCGTCCAGGTTGTCTGTCAGCATGCCGTTGGCCGGCTGGGTGAAAGAGGTGATGCTGAACGCGTCACCGTCCGGATCGCTGTCATTGCCCAGCAACTCTGTGGCGCTGGTGATCACCAGCGGCGTGTCCTCAGCTGTGGTAAATCCAGCGTCATCCACCGCCACCGGTGCCGTGTTGGGCGGCACGCCGACGGTCAGGCTTACCGTGGCACTGTCAGTCAGGCTGCCGTCCGAGATGGTATAGGTGAAACTGTCGTCGCCATTAAAACCGGCATCTGGCGTGTAGGTGAAGGTGCCGTCCAGGTTGTCGCTCAGTGTGCCGTTGGTGGGCTGGGTGAAAGAGGTGATGCTGAACCCGTCACCCTCCGGGTCGCTGTCATTGCCCAGCAACTCTGTGGCGCTGGTGATCACAAGTGGCGTGTCCGCAGCGGTGACAAAACCAGGGTCGTCCACCGCCACAGGTGGCATGTTGACGGGGGTAATGACACCGTCTTCGTCAAGGATCGGATTGGCGGAGTTTTCAAAGAAATCCACCTCGGCGGTATAGCCGGTGGCGGCCCCGGTATTGCCCCCATAGACACCCACGGCGCTGACCGCCATCACATGGGTAAAGCTGCCGGCAGTGGTCCAGCTGGCACCGTCGATGGAATATTCCAACGTCCAGGTGTCACCTTCGCGCGTTACCCGGAGATAGGGCGCGGTCCCTTCGGGTATGCGCACTCTGAGCTGCTGGCTGGTGACGCCGTCGATGGTGATCGCGGCATAAGCGAAGAGTTTTTTACCGTTGGAATAGGTGTCAAAGCGGATCCAGTTGTCGGCGTCCTGTTCCACCAGCAGACCCTGGATCTGATATTTTTCGGTCGGCGTGGTCAGAAACCGCGTCGAAATCTGAAAGTCGGTATCGGCAGTGTCCTGCACCGCGCGGCTGGAATTGTTTGAACCATAGATGTCATAGTCGCCGTCCGGTGTGACCAGAGACAGGTACGCATCGGTGGCATTTGTTCCCAGGCTGGCGGCGGTTCCGGCGGGGCCTTCGAGGCGCCATACCGGGTCCAGAACACCATTTGAAAAGTCGTCAGAAGTACTCAAAGCGTTTCCTCCGGGGCTCACGGATCTCGCTTAGAAAATCGTTACATCAACCCGGATACACTACCTGAAAACCACCCAAAACTCTACATACTTGCCCGTTTGAGGCGTATTGAATAAGCATTTCCCACCGAGGGCCTGGGATTTACAACTTTAAGGAATCCACGCCTCGCGACAGGATTGAATCTCCGCGAATCGGTCACCTCGCCAGGCGGGTGTTCAGGCGTGGGGAAACAGCTGCCTGCGCCAGCGCCCGGCCGCCACCCGTGCGCGGCGGGACAGCACACTGCTGATAAGCGATACCGCGCATAGCTGTCGCTGAAATCCAGTCAGCCCGCCGATGTTGTAGACCGACTTCAGATACTCAAGGTAAAGCCGTTGCTGAGCGGTGAGTTTTGAGCGTGCTTCCGGATCAAACCAGCGCAGAACCTCCTGGTCGGTCTTGTTGGCCTTAACCGACATCTTCTGGTGAAAGCGGCGCTGAAACAGCGGCGCGCCCTCAAGATGCATGATATTGCCCAGCAGCGCACATTCCACCAGCAGCACATAATCGGAAGAGATGTAATTTCCGATCAGCCCGGTCCGCGCCAGGGTGTCCCGGTGGAACAGGCCAAACACCGATGTCACCTTGCTCATGCCCTGAATCGCCCGGAATACGCGGACAGCCGGATAGGCCGAACCCGTATGCATCGTCGCCGGGTCAGGTCGCAGAACCTGGCCGGACTCGTCAATAAAATCGGATCTCGGATAGACTAACGCCGGCACGTTTGCTGAGGTTTCAAAGGCCGCAATACAGTGTGACAGGAATTGCGGCATCAACAGATCATCATGCGCGGCCCATTTGAAATAGCGGGCCGAGGCAAGGCGAAACACAAGGTTGTAGTTTTTTGCAGCGCCCATGTTCGAGGGCTGGCGCTGCCAGCGGATCCGGCTGTCACGGGCAGCAAAACGCGCGCAGATATCCGGCGTTTCATCCGTCGAGCCATTGTCCGAAATGATAAGCTCAAAATCCCCCATGTCCTGCGCCAGGATCGACTCCAGCGCCTCGGCAAGGAAATTGGCGCCGTTGTAGACGGGCAGCCCGATGCTGACGACGGGTGGCTGGCCGGAAATCAATTGCGTTTTGGACATTGTCATATCAACTCCATCCAGGACAGCCAGGGTGGATACTTCGCACCAGCGCTGCGTTTTTCTGAGCTCTGTGCGATCAGCCCGTGTTGCCGGTCACGATTGGCCCGCCGCCTTGCCACCGGGAACGTCTCACCGATCCGGCAGACCTGAGATTAAGCCCGGCCCGTGGCCAGTGTCCTGGATTTCAACCGTCCCCGCAAGATTCGTAAATGCAGCGTTTGAGCGCTGCGGCCTTGGCACTGACGCCCGCACACGGCGCTTTCAAACCGGCGAATTTGATTTGAGGCGGCGTTACAGGCATACTCGCAGCCACTGATTGGCTGCACAGCTGACGTCGGGGGCTCTGCGCGGAGACCCGGGCGTGACGTGTTATCACTGTCGGGTTTTGGGATCTGCACCGGGTAAAAACATGTGCTGCCGCCCCCAATGCCCGGTTCAGGCCAGGGTGGGAAACATGCAAAATATCGCGAACCCGGAAAATAATCCGTACCGGAAGGCAAAACGCCAGTTGCGGCGGAGTTTTGTCCAGGTCGCCTTGTTCAGCGCCGTTATCAACCTGCTGATGCTGACCGGCCCGATCTATATGTTGCAGGTCTATGACCGGGTGCTGGCCAACGGGTCGGTGCCGACGCTGCAGGGATTGTTTGTCTTTGTGGTGGTGCTTTACACCTTTTTGGGCATCTACGAATTTCTGCGGGCGCGGCTGCTGTCACGCGCGGGTTACCGGCTTGATGCGCTGGTCGGCGCCCATGCGTTTGATTTCTGGATGCGCACCGGCATCGGTTATGACCGCCGCGGCAACAACCCGGTGCGCGATCTGGAAATCGTGCGCGGTTTTCTCGCCAGCCCGGCAATTCTGGGCATTTTTGACGTGCCGTGGATCCCGTTTTTCCTGACCATCGTCTTTTTCATCCACCCCTGGCTTGGATTTCTGACGCTGGCCGGCGCGGTGGTGGTGGCGATTGCGGCGCTGCTCAATCAACTGCTGACCCAGCGGATGATCGGCTGGGCGATGGAGATGGACGGGGCGGAGCGCAGTTTCATTGAACGGGGCCGGCGCAACGCCGAAGCGGTGCTGGCGCTTGGCATGCAGAACAAGATCGTGCAGCGCTGGCGCGAAATGCATGAAAAAAGCCTGTCGCAAATGCAGCGTGGCGGCGACCGTTCCGAGTTTTTTGCCGCGTTTTCCAAGTCTTTCCGCCTGTTGCTGCAATCGATGTTGCTGACGCTGGGGGCCTATCTGGCGATCCAGCAAGAGGTCTCTGCCGGGGCCATTATCGCCACCTCGATCATTGCCGGTCGGGCGCTGGCGCCGGTGGACCAGGTCATCGGCCAGTGGCGCAGTATTGCCCGGGCCAAAGAAGCGCACAGACGGCTGCTGGCGACGCTGGACCGGATGCCCGCCGCCCGCCGCCATATCAAACTGCCCGATCCCAAAGGCCTGTTACAGGTTTCCAACCTGACCAAACTGGTGCCCGGTGGCAGCCGCGGCGCCGAAGTCAAAAAGATCATCGACCGGGTCAGCTTCACCCTGAACCCCGGCGATGCGGTTGGGGTGGTGGGCAATTCTGCTGCCGGTAAATCGAGCCTCGCCAAACTGCTGGTCGGGGCCTGGGAGCCGGACGCCGGCGAAATCCGGCTCGACGGCGCCACCCTGAACCAGTGGCACCCGGAGGAACTGGGCCGCCACATCGGCTACCTGCCGCAATCGCTGGAAATGCTGCCCGGCACCATTGCCGAGAATATTTCGCGCTTTGACCCCCGCGCAGATGACAAGGACGTTATTGAGGCCGCGCAGATCGCCGGGGTACATGATATGATTCTGGCGCTGCCCCATGGGTATGCCACCCAGGTCGGCATGATCGCCCAGCCGCTGTCGGGCGGCCAGACCCAGCGTGTCGGTCTGGCGCGCGCCATTTTTGGCATCCCGCGGTATATCATTCTGGACGAACCCAACTCCAACCTGGATGCCGGCGGCGACGAAGCCCTGGCGGCGTCGATCCGCACCCTGCGCCGTCGCGGCTCGGTGGTGGTGGTGATGGCGCACCGGCCCAGCGTGATTGTAGCGGTGAACAAGATCCTGATCCTGAAACAAGGCCAGGTGGCGCATTTTGGCGACCGCGATGACATCGTCAACGTGTCTCTGCCGCCAGAGACAGCCGCCGGCAAAAAAACCGGAACCAAATAACGGGGGCTCCTGTGAACGCAGATTATATTCCCAAGACCAATCTGACCGGGGTGGCCCGGCTGGGCATCTTTGCCAGCCTGTGCATGTTGCTGATCCTGTTTGCGCTGCTCAATCTCACCATGATCAGCGGCGCGGTGATCGCTTCGGGGCAGACCGCAGTGCGCGGCAAACCCAAGGTGGTGCAAAGTCTCGACGGCGGTGTGGTGGACCAGATCTTTGTCACCGATGGCGATGTGGTGGCCGCCGGCGATGTGCTGTTGCGCTTTGACCCGACCCTGCTGCGCATCAATCTGGACATCTACCAGAGCCGGCTGGCCGAAATCATTGCCCGCCAGAGCCGGCTGGAAGCGGAATACCTCAATCAGGACGAAATTACCTTTCCGGCGCCGACCGCCACGCTGAACCCGGAGGCGCTGGCGCGCGACATCGCCGGACAGTACGAGATATTTCAGGCCCGGCGCGACGTGCTGGCGGGCGGCAAAGAACAACTGCAGGAACGCATATTGCAGTTCAACAATCAGATCGCCGGCGTCGAAGGGCTGATCGTGTCAAAACAGACCCAGCTGGAATTTGTCCAGAGCGAGTTGACAAATGTGCTGGCGCTGAAACAGCGGGGGCTGGCGCTGGAAAGCAAAGTGCTGGCGCTGCAGCGCGACGAGGCTGATCTGCTGGGCCAGTTGGTCGGGCACCGCTCAGAACTGGCCAGGATCCGCAATTCCATCCGCGATTCCGAGCTTGAAATTCTGCAGACTGAACGGCAATTCCGCGAACAGGTGGTCACAGAGCTGCGCGAAGTCACCGCCAAACATGAAGAGATTGTGCTGGAAATTGTCACCGCCGAGAAACAGCTGGAACGGATCGACGTGCTGGCGCCGGTGGAAGGGGTGGTTCACGAGATGCAGGTGTTCACTGTTGGTGGTGTGGTGGCACCCGAAGGCGTGATCCTGTCGGTGGTGCCGCTGACTGAAGGCGTGGTGCTGGAGCTGCGCGTTGACCCCAAATCGGTGGACGAAATCTTTGTCGGTCAGCGCGCCAAAATCCTGTTCCCGGCGTTTAACTTGCGCGTCAGCCCGGATGTGTTCGGCGCGCTGGACAGTATTTCCCCGACCAGTATTACCGATCCGGCGACCGGAGTGTCTTATTACCGCATCACCCTGACCGTTCCGGAGGAACAAATGGCGCTGCTGGGCGATGTGGATCTGATCCCCGGCATGCCGATTGAGGCCTTTTTGCTGACCGGAGAGCGCTCGGTGATGAACTATTTGACCAAACCTTTGATGGACCAGCTGCAGCGCGCCTTCCGCGACGGATAAGCGGCGCGGCACCTCTCCTTTCGCTGCGTCCTTCTTTGCGCCCTTGCCAGCGCTCTGACCTTGGGGCTTCGCCGAAGGAGCTGGGGCGCCGCTTACCGGGCGGACAGCGGGTTACCGCGTCGCCAGCGGTTGGCATGGCGAAAGCTGCTTTGGATGGCGTGGCGGGTGGCTTGAAGGTTGTCATGGCCGATGGCAAACGGACGTCATGACCGATGGAAAACGGAGGGTCTGACCGATGACAAACGGAGGGTCAGACAGATCTTGAGGAGGATAGTGGTGCAGATGGGGAGCCAGATGGTGCGGCGGATGCGGCGGCAAACGGTTCCGTCAGAAATCAGGCGCGCGGCCGACGCCGGCGGATCAGTATCCGGTACAGCTCAGCACAACGCCGAGGGTGCGCACAAAAATGTCCACATCGGTTTTTAACGACAACTGGTTGTTATACTCGGTATCAAACTTGGCACGGGCGGCAAATGAACTGCCGTTGCGCGCGGACACCTGCCAGGACCCCGAAATACCGGGACGCAGCTGGTAATAGGCGGTGCCCGGATACTGACCGCTTTGCTCCGGCATCATCGGACGCGGGCCAATCAATGACATTTCCCCCAACAGGACGTTCCAGAACTGCGGTAGCTCATCCAGCGAGGATTTGCGCAGAAACCGGCCCAGCGCGGTGATGCGCGGATCGTTCTTCAGTTTCTGGCTTTCGTCCCACTCCTGCCGTGCGCGCGGATTTTCAGCCAGGTAGCTTTCCAGGATCTGGTCCGCATCGGTCACCATGGTGCGGATTTTCAACATGCGGAAAATACGACCGCCGCGGCCGATACGACGCTGGCTGTACAGCGGCTTGCCGCCCTGGCAGGCGGTGATAAGCACTAAAACGAAGATGACAGGCAGCAGCACCGGCGCGCTCAGCACGACAAAGAGAATATCGAATACACGTTTCACATGTCTGCGATAAAATCCCCCTTCTGATCCGCTTAACGCAATGCTCTTTACACTTCCTGACGCTCTGAAAACATCAGGCCCACCTTTGAGCTGAATCGCCATACTAATAACTCCACAACTGGAAGCTCGTCACTATACCTCTAAAAATATGGCCCGGTTCGCCGGTGCTCAATTCCCCCCTCGTGGAATCAAACTCGAATCAAATGGTCGGTATTAATGTTTTAATACTAACGCCAAACGGGACATTTTTCAATTGTTCTGACGCCTCCTGTCCGGGGGAAATTGTGGCGGTTCCACTCATAATCCGCTGCACCGGCCCTTTTGGATGTCCCTGTGGTTGCCGCGGTGTGCCGCCGTTCGCTCAGACAGTTTCCCCCTGCAGGCAAAGGGTTGCTCTGCGCGCGCTGCACTGCACTCCCACCGCCGGATTGGCAAGTGCCGCGAACCCGCCTAACATGGGAAAAAACCCGGAGCATCGCATGAGTGACATCCCGGCCCCGTCCGACATCCCGCCCGAGATCCCGGCGCCGGCCAGTGTGCCGGACCTGACGGTCGTCATCCCGCATCTGAATGCGCCCCGGGTTCTGGAGCACTGCCTGCGGGCACTGTCCGCCCAGCGCGACGACGGCGTACGTTTTGATGTGATCGTGGTGGACAATGGTTCCGAGCAGCGACCGGAAGCGGTCTGTGCGGCCTATGATTTTGTCCGGCTCAGCGATGAGCCAACGCCCGGCCCCGGCCCGGCCCGCAACCATGGCGCCAGCCTTGCCATGAGCCCGCTGCTGGCGTTCATTGACTGCGACTGTATCGCGCATCCCGGCTGGGTCAAATGCATCGCGCAGCATTTCGCCCGCCATCCGGACACAGACGTCATCGGCGGCGATGTCTGTATCGCCCGGGTCGATCCGGCCCGCGCCACCGCGATTGAAGCTTATGAAAGCGTCTATGGCTACCGTTTCAAACTCTATATCGAAAAACACGGCTACAGCGGCTCCGGCAATATGGCGGTGCGGCGGCACGTGTTTGAACAGGTCGGCGGCTTTGCCGGCATTCATATCGCGGAAGATATGGACTGGGGGCGACGTGCCGCGGCACAGGGGGTGCAGCTGGACTACGTGCCTTTGATGCGGATCGACACCGCCGCGCGCGAAGACTTTTGCCAGCTGGCGCGCAAATGGGACCGCCATATCGGCCATGATTTTGAAACCCTGTCCGGCGCCGGGCAACACCTGCGCTGGGGAATACGGGCGCTGGCCCTTGCCGCGTCGCCGCTGCCCGAGATCCTGCGCATTCTGGGTTCAGAGCGCATATCAGGGGCGCGCGAACGCTGGCTGGCGTGGCGCTGCCTGTGCCGTATCCGGCTGTACCGCTGCACCCGCATGTTGCGGCTGCTGGCGGGCGGCGACGGCAGGGCGATGTCAGGCGCCTGGCGGCGCCGCGGCTGAGCCCGGGCTGCGGGCCGGGATGCGCGACGGGATGTGGGCCAGGATGTGAGCCGGGCCGGGCGGAGGGTTGAACCCCGGTGGGCTGAACCGGGCAATGGGCCGCGGCTGGCCCCGCCCCGCAGCAGGGGTGCGGGCGGGGCAGCGAAAACAGGAAGGGCGCATGCACTGCATGGCACCTGCGCGGCGAAGGGTGTGCCGGACCGGAGCCACACCGGAGTTTCGCAGGCGGTACGTCAGGCTCCGCCGGGCTGGACCGGGCCGTATCGGGTTAAGCCTGGATGGCGCCAGCGTGACGTCCAGGTGACGCTCGTATAGTGCGGGACCGGGGGCCGGCCCAGGGCGAAGCGGGGGCCGGCCCCCTTTGTTTGTCGCCGCTGCCCGCTGGCTGCCCGCTGGCTGTCTCTGGCTGCCCTCTGGCCACCTTACCCATAGCCGCCGGCGAGATCGGCATAGCGGCACTTGTTCAGCACCACCCCCAGCAGATTGGTCACTTCGCTCAGATTGCGTTCACAGAGGTCAATTTCTTCCAGTGTGGTGAGTTCCGCCGCCGCCACCAGCAACACACAATCCACCTGATCGGCAAAACCCATCATTTCGCCACTGCTCAGCATCGGCGGCATGTCGAAAATCATCAGTGACAGATCAAGCACCCGCTCCAGATCGCTGAACACTTCAGTTGCGTGACTGCTTTGCAGCAGTTCTTCCATACTGGGGGCCGGGCTCCGGTTGAACGCAAAAGCCAGATTATGGCCATAGCGCAACATATGCTGAAACGCCGGGTCACGATCTTCCAGGGCGCGGGAAAACTGCTCATTGCCCGCTTGCAACCCCAGTGTTCTGGCCAGCGACGGGCGGCGCATATCCAGTTCAATCAGCGCCAGGTTCAGATCCGGCTGCCGCGCCAGGCTGAAGGCAAGATTGGCGCTGAGCGTTGTTTTGCCACAGGCTTTGCCAGGGGAAACCACTGCCAGCCGGCGCCAGTTGTTGCTGCGCATCTGCTGAAACACCCGTGTGCGCATCATGTCAAACGGCGCCGCGTCGCCGCCGGCTTTCAAAGTAAAAACCCGGTTGTCCTTCAACGCCCGCACCGACGGTTTGAACATCGCGATATCCTGCCAGGCCCCTGCAATAATATCCGCACTGCCCCCGCCCGCCTGTAGCGCCCGGGGCGCCGCTGCCTGTGGCGGCGGCGCCCCGCCACCCTGCCGGTTAGCGCGCGCTTTGTTGATGGCAGACTGAATGCGTTCCATAGGCGGGTCCCGCTTTCTTCAGGGTGATATCCGGTTGCTGATCTGGCTGATAATCATGTCCACCGGCATATAAAACTGGTGGATCACATAGAGACTGCCGGTGACACTTATCACCGCGCCCAGAAACGTCGCCGCGATGATATTGCGCCGGGCCACCACTTCGCGCCTGGTGCGGATATAGGGCAGCGTGGCAATCGGGGTGAGGCCAAGCCCGGCGACAATTTCAGAGGGGCGGCGGATCGCCTGATTCAGAAGTTCCAGCAACAGAACCAGCGCGAGGCCCAGCACCATGCCGCCCAGAACGCTGCCGCCGGCGATCAGTTTGCGGTCCGGGCTGTAGGGGTCCGTGGGCAAGACCGGTTCCCCGATCATCACGATGCGCTGGCCCTTGGACAGGGATTCGATACGTTCGCCGGTCTGCGCCTCAGCCAGCCGGTTGACCATGGCGTTATATTGTCCCTGGGTGATCGCATTGTCGCGCTCCAGTTCTGAAAGTTCCGCCGCAACTGCCGGGGTTGAGGCGATCGACAACCGCAGGATCTCGATCTCGCCCTCCAGTTGACTCTGTTGTACTGAGAGATAGGACAGCTGCCCGTCGATCTCCGCCTGCTGGATGTCAAACGGCGTCAGATCAACCTGAGGGTCCTCGACCGGCAGGCTGGAACTTTGCTGGCTGATGACGGCCTGGCGCTGGGCATCCACCCGTCTTTGCAGCAGCCGCGCCTGCGGACTCTGCGGCGAAAAGGTCAGCAACAAGGAGGCAAGCTCGGCTTCCAGCCGCTGCAACAGACGCAGCTCCGGGCTGACAGCCTCGCTGCGGGCGGTGCGGCCGGTGAGTTTGAACAGGGCCGCCAGCCGCACCCGCCGCTCGATCAGCGCGCCGGCCTCGCGCTGCAGCTGAAGCGCGCGTTCCTGTAATCCGTTTTGTTTGCTGCGGCGATAGGAAATACTGTCGGGCAGGCTGTCCTGGTGGCTGGTGCGATAGGCGAGCAGCGCCGCTTCGTTGCGGTCCAGATCAGCCCCGAGCCGCGCCACTTCCTGTTTGAAGAACTCCAGGGTCTGCACCGCGCTGGAGGTGCGCATATCGACACTGGCCTGCAGGATACGTGCGGCAATATCATTGGTGACCTGCAGCGTTTTTGCGGCAGAGTTGCCCTCATAGATCACCGCTATTGTGGTGGCCGCGCCGCGCCTGGAGCGGGCATCAATCAGGATACGCATACGCATATCATCGACAATCTCCTGCCGCGTCAGACCGGGCTGCGCGCTGTAAAGTTCAAATTGCATCGCGATATCCAGCAACGTGCCAGAGGCCAGCAACTGCTGTTCGATGATCTGCATGCGTTCCACCACACCGGTGCGCACGGTGGAGCTGGCCAGCCGGTCCGGGATTTGTTCACTCTGCACCAGCAGCAGCGCTTCAGAGCGGTATTGGGCCGGCAGTATCGTGGCGATTATGAAGCCGCTGGTGGAGACAATAATGACAACCAGCAGGAAATAATGCAGCCGGCGCATGAAGATCGACAGATAATATTTCAGATTAGATTTCATGGATCGGATCCTGTAAAATCAGCGGCTTTCCGTTCACTTTGCCACCGCCAAAAAAGACATCGTCGTTTAACACCTGGTGCACGGTATTGGCGGTGATGCGTTTGCGGTTGTCGGCAAAGGTATAGACCATCGACAGGTCGCAGATCTGGTTGACCAGCCGCGGCACGCCGCCGGTGACCTGGTGGATCATCTTACAGGCGCTGCCGTCGAACAACATGACCGTGGCCCCGGCGGCGCGCAGACGATGGGCGATATAGGATTTCACCGTATCCGCATCCATGTTGGGGATATGAAAGCTTGCGGCAATGCGCTGCGCGAACTGGGTCAGGTCGGGTCGGTTTATCATCGCACGCAGCTCCGGCTGGCCGACCAGGATCAACTGCAGAAGTTCGTCTTTGTTGGTGTTGATATTGGTGAACATGCGCAGCTCCTCAAGCGATTCACGGCTGATGTTCTGGGCCTCGTCAAAGATCAGGATCACCCGGCGTCCGGCGGCATATTCCGCCACCAGATAGGCCTGAAACTGGTGAAACATATCCACATAGCTGGCCTCCGTGCCCACGGGTTGTGACAGTGCCTGCAGCACCCAGCGGATCAGCTCGCCGCGGTCGCCGCTATGAGCATTGGCGATCATGGCAACGGAGACGTCGTCCTCGAGCGAGCGCAGCAGCTGCATCAGCAGCGTGGTCTTGCCCGCGCCCACTTCGCCGGTGATCAATGTAATCGGCGCACGCGTTACCAGCCCGTATTCCAGCGTGGTATAGGCGCGGCGGTGCTCGGCAGACCAAAACAAAAAATCCGGATCCGGCACCAGCGAAAACGGGCGCTCCAGCAACCCGAAATAGTCGGTATAGATGTCGACGGATCCAATTGCACTCATACAAAAAACATCACTGTTACCCCCTACTAAATCCCCCGCGTCCCGTTTCATCCCTGTGTTGTCGTTCCCGTGCAGCCCTGGTTGCAGGGCTCTATAGTTCCCTGGTTCCGACCGCGTGTCGCTGCAGATCAGACACGCACCGGTCTCCGGTGATTTGACCAGCGCCTTTGCCGTTCCGGACCGGTCATTCGCCGCCTGCCGGTCCCAGCGTGTCGTCCCCGAATGTCATTCGCAGCCGGCAGCGTCCGCACCGCAGTCCCACACTACGGCCCCACACCGCAGTCCCGGCCCGCAGTCCCGGGCAACAATCCCGAACCACAGATCACGCCGCGCAGGCGCGGCCCGCAGATTAAACCCCGGTGCAGCGCTCAGCAGTTGGTCGCAAGACAACGCGGTCGGCGTTGTGAAATACTCAAACCGAATCGCCCCGCTGAACGAAAACGCGCCACTTACAGAGCCCGGGCAAAGCGCAGCAGACGCGCTGAATTGGCCCGGTTTTATGAACAATCGCCCTGGTCTCAAGACATTGGCGGGTTCCAGACAACATCCGGCAGTGAACAGATGCGCTGCAACAGATCGTGGGTCATTTTACCGCTTTTTGCCGAAAAATTCGAGCGTTTTCGCATTTGGCGCCCGCGCGCGCGCCAGGCCCGGGTTTCGGGCCAGGATTCAGACGCGGGAATCAGACGCGGGATTTGGGCACCGGATGCCGGCACCAGATGCCCGCACGGGGCTGCAGCCCTCAGACGACGCCCGCCCGTTCAGACTGCGCTCTGGCTGCGGCGGGGAACCCGGCGCCCACGCGGGCTGTCTGTTGTCAGCGCCCCGGCGCGCCGGTTCGCAGCGGGCCGCTGACGCCACGCCGCGAGCGCATCCGCCACGGGCAGACGGTCCAGTGAGGCGGAGCACTCCGGGCACGGTTCTGCGACCCCTTCCCGCCCCGGGCTGGTGGTTGCGCCGCCGGATATTTTGCACCGGCAGCAAAACCATGGCCCAAGCAGCGCCCTGTCCCGGATGGAAGCAGGCGCCATATGCAACAACACACCCCCGTAAGGCCCACCGCCCCGGATGGGTATAACCGGATTATGTCTTCCCCGATGCACCAATAAACATTAGACTTTTTCATATACAAATCAGTTGAGAATGAGGGGTTGAAACAGATGAGACACTTTTTATTCGTACTGGCAGGCCTTTTTCTGATGGCGCTGCCCACGCTGGCACAGGATGGCTACCGGCTGAACCCGGGTGATGTTCTGCGCGTCGAGGTTCTGGAAGATCCGAGCCTGAACCGCAATATCCTGGTGCTGCCTGACGGGCGCATCTCGATCCCGACGGCCGGCAGCATCCAGGCCGAAGGTCTGACGGTCGAACAGATCCAGGCCAATGTAATCAAACGGCTGGCGGGGAATTTTGCGGTGTCCCCCAATGTGTTCGTCGGCGTGGCCTCGCTGGCGCCGAAGACAGAGGTGGTGCCGCACCTGACGCATACGATCGATGTATTTGTAATGGGCGAGGCGGCAGCTCCCGGTAAATACGAGGTCGAGCCAGGCACCACGCTGTTGCAGTTCATGGCCCTGAGCGGCGGGTTTTCACCCTTCGCAGCCACCAAACGCATCCAGTTACGACGGGTGAGCAGCGCCGGTGTTGCGCAGGTCATCACCGTCAACTACCATGCCCTGGAACGGGGCGCCGCACTGAGCAGACCAACGGTTATGGCACCGGGGGACGTGGTCATCGTCCCGTCACGGCGCTTGTTTGAATAAGATGTAACCGAGGCGGGATCCCGGGCGCCGGGGTCTCACAACAAGCCCGTCACAGACACGGGCAGGCAGGACGGAAACAACATGCTGGCAAAACGATCCATACTGCGCGCTGCGGCAGCGGCTGCCACTACGGCTGCGGGCAGCCTGTCTATCTCTCCCGGGGTCGCCCAGGAAGGCGGTCTGCAGCTGGATTTCGGCATCGAACACCGGCTGGAAAGCACCGACAACCTGGCGCTGGACTTCCCTGCGGAGGGGCGGACCAGCCGCGCCTCGACCGCGCTGTCTTTTGCGCTTGAAAGCGCCACCCGCACGCAGCAGTTTTCCTTGTCCGGCTCCGCCGCGCTGTGGCTATCGGAAGAGCCCGGCACCGGCAGCGACACCCGCATAGCCCGCCCGGCGCTGCGCCTCACCTATGGACGCCAGAGCGCCAATGCGGCGCTGAGCTTTGACGCCAGATACCGCGAGGAACAGGTCGAATTTCTGACCCCGTTTGACGACGGTGACGAGGGGGAAGACGGGGATGGCGGCGACACCGATCCCGGCGAAACCACAGATATCACCGGCACCGGACAGCGGATCAACTATGGTGCCAAAGCCAGGCTGGAGCTGGGCACCGCCGCGCCACTGGGTCTGATCTTTGACGCGGGTCTGAGCGAGGTGGACTATTCCAGCACCACCGACCCGGACCTGGTCGACAGCAGCCGTCGCAACCTGGCCGCCACCACACGACTGCGGATATCGCCGGTGACCGAGGGCACCGTCGCGCTGAGCTATGCCACCTATGAGGACTCTGACGACACCGAGCGCGAGACTTCCACTGTCAATTTTGGCGTCAAACATGCGCTGTCCCCGGCCACCCGGTTTGAGGCGGCGCTCGGCTATGCTGTCATCGACACCGAAGAGCCCGGCCTCAGCAGCCGCGAAGAAGGCTCAACCGCCCGGCTCAGTATTGAATATGACATGCCCGACGGCAGTATTGAGGCGAATTTTGCCTCCACCATCGATCAGAACGGCACCCAGAGGACCCTGAGCTTCGGGCGTGTGCTGGAACGGCGCAGCAGCAAAATTTCCGCACGCCTGGGGGTGTCTGACACCGATGACCGCGGCACGGATCTGATTGGCGCGCTGAGCTGGCAGCAGGCGCTGCCCACTGGCGCGATTGAGGCGCGCCTGGCCCGCCGTGTACGGTCCGTCGGTGATGACGGCTATCAGCTGCGCACCCTGGTCTCGTTGGGATATGCCCGCGATATCAACCAGGTCTCCGCGATTTCTTTTGACCTTGATTACGCCTGGCTCGACGAGATCGGTGCCAATTCCGTGACCCAGGGCACCGCGACGGCGACCTACAGCCGGGCGGTGAACGCTGACTGGGATATGAACTTCGGGGCGAAATACCGGCTGCGCGACGAAGACACCGTTGGCAAGGCCACCTCAACCGGGGTGTTCATAAGCCTGAGCCGCGACTTCAGCTATCGCCCCTGACCGGCCGGGCGCGGACAGTCGCCGCCATGGTCCGGTCCATTGTTCGGCCAGCAGATCGGCCCGCAAGTCTGCCGACAGCTCTGCCAGCGGCCTGAGCCCCCCCGTCCGGCCTCTCGGGCTGGCCGCTTTGTCTGCCCCCCCGGCGACGCCTTCGTTGCCCCCGGGCGATGCAAACCCTGTGCGGCGCCCCCCTTGTTGTTCAATGCCGGGCCAGCAGGGCTGCCGCAGCCGTCGCCCAGCGCGTCTGACTATGGCCAGTCCGGCCGATCAGCGCACCAGCAAGCCCGCACACCAGCCTGGCCGGGCTCAGTAGCCGAATTTTCGCAACACCGGGCCAAGCTCGCGCTCGATATAGTCCAGATGTTCCGCCTCCAACTCGTCGCGCCATTGCCCGGAACGCCCACTGCGCAGATGATTGTTTTTGGCCACGACAGCGATGCCGCCGCCCGCCGCCCCGGCAGCTCCGCGGCCCGATCCGACGCCGGTTTTCCGGCCGGTGCGGCTGCCGGCTTCAAACAGCCGCATCAGATCGCAGCCCAGGTCCAGATCGCGGCCCGCAAAACCCAGGTGGGTGAACATGTCGCGATACAATTGTGACCGCTGCTCCGACATCAGATCTTCATAGGACACTTCCAGAATATCAGGGTCCTCCACATCCCACCGTTCCAGCGTTTCGCGATAGAAAAAGATGAAATGCTCGATCTCCATGAACAGCCCGGCGCGGCGGTCCGCCCGGTTCAGCTTCTGCTGATAGCTGACGCCGGCCTCATCCGGGCGATGCACCCAGTCCTCATAGGTCCATTTGTGATAGTGATAGCCCGATACAATCATATCACGCGGGTCACGCATGATATGAACACCTCGGTATGACGGGCACAGCGCCGGCAGATCCAGCTTGCCATGGGCCGCAAGCACCAGCCGCGCACCCGGGTCCGGCGGGTCGCTGAAAACCCGTTGATAGCGTCGATTTATCCCAAAACTCAGCAGGCGCAGAACGGCGGTGAAATAGGTGGTCATCACCTTGTGATGGGTGGCAATAAACATCACCGGTTCCGAGCGCGCGCCCGCCTTTACCTTCACTTTAGCCCTCGCCCCTGCCCCCAGCGGCATCGGCCGCAGCCGCGCCGTCGCCAGCCGCGCCAGCATGGCCCAGAACGCGGGCCGGGCCAGCAGACCGCGGTTCTTTTTGACAAAACTGGGGAATTCCTGCTGAAAGCGGCGCAGGCGGGAGCGCCGCACCTCAGGGCCAAGCCCTGCCGGCGTGGTGATATTGCGGTTTTGCGGCTGTGGTGTCGTTTCCCCCAAGCGGTCTCCTCCTGAACATTGCCGCGGCCGTAACTGGCGGCTCCGGAGCCGCGCCCCGGCCCGGCTGCAAGCCCACACTCTGTGCCCAAACCCCGGGCGCTAAACCTCAAGCCACAGCCTTCAGACCACGGCCTTCAGACATCAGACTTCCAACCGCAGACCCTGCCTGGGCTGGACTGACCTGGCCCGGCCCGGCCCGGACAATCTTTAACGCCGCCCAGGTCGCCGGCCTACGCCTTAGACGCGGTGCGCTTCCGGCCGGGTTTTTTGGCCTCCAGACGTTGATAGGCCGCGATCAGCGTGTCTACCTGGTGGTCCCAGCTCAGCTCGTTTTCCACCCGTTGACGGCCAAAAACACCCATCTCCCGCGCCTGTTGTGGATGCTCCAGCAACCAGGAGATTTTATCGGCAAGATCTGCGGTGTCATTCGCCCGCGCATAAAGCGATGCGCGGCCAGCAGAGAACCGGCCTTCTTTCAGATCGAACTGCACCATCGCTTTGCCAAAGGCCATATATTCCAGCACTTTGTTCATGGTGGATTTGTCATTCATCGCATTGACCCGGTCCGGATTGACACAGACATCCGCGCTGGAAAGCACCGAAAACAGTGCAGCATCCGGTACGCGGCCGGTGAATGTCACGTGATCCGCAATGCCCAGATCCGCCGCCATCGACCTGAGCCCGCGCAGCGCCGGCCCGCCGCCCACCAGCACAAACTGCACGTCGCAGCCCTCGTCCAAAATCATCTGGCGCGCCGCCTGCAACAACAGATCAAGGCCTTCCTGATCGCCCATCACCCCGACGTAGCCCACCATATGGGCGCGGCCCTTGCGCCAGCGCGCCTCCGGAGCGCTGACCCGCAGACGGTGCAGATCCGGACCTGAGCGCACCACAAACACGTCCTGCGCCGCGATGCCACCCCGGTCCAGCGCGATGTCGCGATAACTTTCATTGGTCGATATCACCACGTCAGCGGCGCGGAATGTCAGCCGTTCAAACAGCAGCATCAGCCGCCAGAAAAATCCCCGGCGGCCGAATTTGGCCTCATAAAGCTCGGGGTTGATGTCGTGGTGATCAAACAGAAAGCGCTTGCCCGCCAGTTTGAACGGCAGCGCCACCAGAAAGATCAGATCCGGCGGGTTGCAGGCATGAACGGTGTCAAACCCGTGCCGCCGCGCCACCTTCACCGCCAGCCGCAACTCATGATACAGCGCCACCGCATATTCCGCCGCGTAGCCCAGCGCGCCGCTGGCATCCAGCGGCAGAGGATGGCGGTAGATATGCACGCCTTCAAGCTCTTCATAGAGGCTTTCATAGCCGCGGCCAGTGGGGCAGATCACCGCCACGTCTGCGCCGGCCGCGCGCAGCGTGCAGCATTCATGCCAGACCCGCCGGTCAAACGGCAGCGGCAGATTTTCCACAATGATCAGCACCCGCCGCCCCGCCAATGGCTGTTCAAAACGGGCCATATCAAGCCGCGACGGGGTCATGTCAGAGTTCAGCATGTCAGTCCAGAACCCCTATGTTGCGGATGTCACAGCCCGGCGGCAGATGCAGCGCACCGGCGGCGGCATTGCTGACAATCACCCGGTCATAAGCCACGGTCTCGGCCTGACATTTTTCGACCAGCAATTGTTCGAGCGCCGGCAGCTGCGAATAGGCATAGCCCAGGTTGGCGCCAATCAGCTTGGCCGCATCTATGCCCGGATCATACACTTCAAGCCGGTACCCCGCCGCCAGCAGCTTGCGCGCCAGGTCCACATTGGGACTGTTGCGCAGATCATCCGTTTCCGCCTTGAACGCCAGCCCCACCAGCAGCACACGGGCGCCTTTTTCCAGCCCCTCGACCGCATATTCAAACATCCGGTGTTTGTGCATCTCGTTGGAGCGCAGCAGGCTGCCGATCATGTTCAGATTCACCCCGGCCTCTGCCGCGATATGCTGCAAAGCGCGCACATCCTTGGGCAGGCAGGAGCCGCCAAACGCGCCGCCCGGCCGCATATAGCGGGGCGAGATATTCAGCTTTGTATCAGAGACAAAAATCTCATGCACCTGTTGCGCGGAAATGCTCAGCGCCATGCAAATACGGCCGATTTCATTGGCAAAAGTCACCTTCGCCGCGTGCCAGCTGTTGTCGACGAACTTGGTCAGCTCCGCCTCGCGATAGCCCACCACAAAGCTTCTGGCGTCAATGCGCGCGTTCAGCTGCTCCATCACCGGGCTGGGGGCACCGTCCCTGGTGCCGGTGACGATTTTGGGCGGTGAAAAATAGTCCCGCACCGCGCTGCCTTCACGCAGAAATTCGGGATTGTAGATGATTTCGACACGTTGCTGAGGGTCTTCGCCCAGGGTGGCGCCAAAGATCGGCCACACAAGTTCTTCAATGGTGCCAGGACGGAAGGTTGATCGGTAGACCACCGGGAGCGGCGACTGACGGCTGCTTCTGACGGCGGTGGCAATCTGGTGGGTCACATCGGCAATAAAGCCCATATGATGCGAGCCATCCGCCGTGGACGGGGTGCCGACGCAGACAATCACCAGGTCGCAGGCGTCCAGATGGGTGCCGATCACGGTGTCCGCACTGATGCGGCCCTCCGCAAGCGCCTGCTGCAACAGCGCCTCCACTTCAGGTTCTACAATCGGCGCGGTGCCGGCCATGATCTCGCGCACCTTGCGGGCGTTCACATCGATGCCGACGACCTCGTGGCCCTCGCTGGCGATGCAACACGCCGAGGTAAATCCCACATATCCCAGACCCAGAATAACGACTTTCATACAAGGTCATCCACGGTTTCAAAGGGCGAAACCGGCGGCGATGAAACACCGGCTTCCAACAAGGCCGTGGCCAGCGACCACAGCAACGACACGCAGGGCGCATTTATCCGCGGTGATATATATCCTCGTACCGCACGATATCATCCTCGCCCAGATAGATGCCGGTCTGTACCTCGATCAGATACATCGGCACTTTGCCTGGATTTTCCATCCGGTGGGTGGCGCCCAGCGGAATATAGACAGATTCATTTTCGGTCAGCAGCCTGGTGTCTTCGCCGACCACAACCCGCGCGGTGCCGGCGACGACGACCCAGTGCTCGGCGCGGTGCACATGGCTTTGCAGGCTGAGCACGCCGCCGGGTTTGACCATGATGCGTTTGACCTGAAACCGGTCCCCCAGCCCAAGGGTCTCATACCAGCCCCAGGGGCGGAAAAATCTCGGATAGTCATCGGCCTGGGCACAACCGGCGGCGCGCAGATCCGCCACCACTTGTTTGACCTGCTGCGCGTGGTCCAGGTCCACCACCAGCACCGCATCGCGCATCGCCACCGCCGCAATGTTTTTCAGGCCCAGCCCAACCAGCTGAATGTTATCCTCTTCACAGCGCAGCAGGGTGTTTTCACACTCAATTGCGGTGGCATTGCCGGTGCAGACCACGCCCCGCTCCGTGGTCGCGTCTCCGTTCAATTCTCCGGAGGCCAGCTCGCTCAGCAACCCGTCCCAGCTGCCCAGATCCGACCAGCCGGCGTCAAACGCCACTGCTGCCAGGTTGTCGGCCTTTTCCATAACCGCATAATCAATCGAAATGCGCCGCGCCTGCTCATACTCTTCATCGCCAAGCCGGATGAAACCCAGATCAGGTTCCGCCGCCGCAAGTGCAGCGCGGCAGGGCGCGATCAGATCCGGTGCATGGGTCTCATAGGCCGCCAGAATGTCCCCGACCCGAAACAGAAAAACGCCGGCATTCCACAGGCAGTTGCCCGCCGCCAGCAGGTCAGCGGCCTCCGCCGCCTCCGGTTTTTCGCGAAATGCATGCAGCGCTACCGCCTGCCCGGACTCCGCCGCACCTGACCCAATGGCCAGTTCAAGATATCCAAAGCTGGTGCTGGGCCGCGCCGGTTGCACCCCAAAGGTGATCAGCGCCCCGTCGCGCGCAGCGGGCACACCCGCCATAATCGCCGTATGCAGCTTGTCGGGCTCGCGTACCAGATGGTCAGAAGGCGCCACCAGCATCAACGCATCGGGCACATCCTGCAGCGTCAGCGCTGCAGTCAGAATGGCCGGCGCAGTGTCGCGCACTGCGGGTTCCAGATAGATCTGCGCATCGTTCAGCCCGATGGCCGCAGCCTGTTCCTGGGCCAGAAAGCGAAAGCGTTCATTGGTCATAATCAAAGGTGTTGAAAATGCCGGCCCGGACAGGCGCCGCAGCGTGTTCTGAAACAGGCTTTCGCCGCCGAGAAGAGCCACAAATTGCTTGGGATAGGCGCGGCGCGAACTCGGCCAGAGTCGGGTCCCCGAACCACCACACAGGATCACCGGATGTATCAAAATACGTCCCCCAACTCTTTACTCACGCCGCACAAAAATCAGCGTCACACAAACATTTCCCCGCATTAAGAAAGCCATATTTGGCCGCAAAAGTGAATGGATTTATGGTAAACGCCGGTCAGATCTTCGCAGGGAAAAGGGGTTTTGCGGTGTATTTACGCGCGACTGGGTGCTGATTTTCGCTGCGGAAAACAGCTGATCCGCCTATGTCTGGCGTCGGACCGCCATCGCACCCACAACATGCAGAAGACGGCACAATTGGGCCTCTTTGAACACCCCGGCCAAATCACCACCGGCAAAATATTTCTGCAGATTTCGGGGCAAAGCGGCGCGCCAAGCTCAAATCGCGCCGGAATCGCCGGGCTGAAAGATCCGGTCCTGACGACTTTTGCCGGGCTTCCTCCTTTGCAAAGCACCGCCCGGTTCCCGCCTGCCGCAGCCGCCCGGTCGCCGCAATCCGACTCGCCGTCCAGGGGGGGTTCCCGCTG
>NZ_QOLB01000144.1 GCF_003333265.1 Candidatus Halocynthiibacter alkanivorans | reverse complement strand
TGTGTGGATGGCCCCTGCATAGCAAGACATTTTTGAGATGATCGGCACTGTTGTCAGAAGCAGTCATGTGTCCGGCCTGTTTGCGCGGTTTTGACCGCTGGCCCTGAAGGGTTCCGCAAACCAGGTCCCTATCAGCTCAGCGGGCTATAATGCCCGAGCCATTCGGCGGGGTGTCTTGGTTTTGGCGGCTGACTTTTGCACCATCATTTCGCAGGTCTTGCTATCTCGTGTTCCTCAAATCCTTTCAGGTCGTTCGAGGCATATACGGTTCGTTCTTTGTCAAAACGGCCCAGACGATACGCGCCGTCTTGTTCGCCATGGCGACAGTTGCCAAGCGGGCAGGCTTGCGTTCCAAAAGCTCCATGAGCCATTTGTTCGCCCGTTCCGGGTGGGATTTTGTCTGCCTGACGAGTGACGTCATTCCTACGACAAGCAGTTGGCGCAGATATTGGTCGCCCATCTTAGTGATCCGGCCCAATCGCTCCTTTCCGCCGCTTGATCGGTTGGTCGGCGTCAAACCCAGCCACGCCGCAAACTCGCGACCGTTCTTGAACTGGTGCCCACTACCAATGCTTGCAGCGATCGCAGAGGCCGTAACAGGGCCAACGCCTGGAATGGTCTGCAAAAGTTTGACACGGGTATCGCGTTTGGCTTCAAGTCTCAGACGGACTTCATACCAACGCACTTGTCCGTGCAGAACGCCCAACTGCCCACACAAATTATGGACCACGTCTTGCGCGGGTTCGGGCAGTTCTAACTCAGCTCCAGCCAGCACGCCCTGCGCAAAACTGATGGCACGTGCGAGACCTTTGGCGATGTACACGCCAAACTCTGCCAGCATGCTGCGCAAAGCATTGACCAACTGCGTGCGCTGACGGACCATGAGATTGCGCGCGCGGTGCAGGGAAAGCAGCGCCTGCTGTTCAACCGTTTTGATTTCGACAAAGCGCATCGTAGGGCGGGTGACTGCCTCACAAATTGCTTCGGCGTCGATAGCATCTGACTTTCCGCGTTTCACATAGGGTTTGACGTACATGGGTGGGATCAGCCGAACCTCATGGCCGAGCCTGGTCAGCTCGCGCGCCCAGTAATGACTTGTGGAACAGGCTTCCATGCCAACGAAACAAGGATCAAGACGCGCGAAAAACGGCAACACCTGAGCGCGCCGCAGAGGCCGGTTGAAAGCAACCTCGTCACTTTCCGTGATCCCGTGAACCTGAAAAATATTCTTGGCCAGATCGACGCCGATTGTTGTAACTTGCATGGGGCGGCTCCTCACAATAGCAGATTTTGACACCTGCAGTATGACGCATCGCGACGTCGGTTGGAGCAGGAGCCATCCACCCCATCAG
>NZ_QOLB01000002.1 GCF_003333265.1 Candidatus Halocynthiibacter alkanivorans | reverse complement strand
GGGTTAAACTGTGTTTGTTTCACCCGCCAGCAGAGGAGAAGTAGCCATGAGTTCGAAGAAGAAGGAAATCAAGATTGAGGCGCTGATGTCAGTTGGTATCGATATTGGGAAGGACGTGTTCCATTTGGTTGGATTTGATCCTGATGGAAATGTTGTTGTACGCAAGAAGATCAAACGAATGGCGTTGGAAATGACATTTAGGGAACTGCCATCCTGCATCGTTGGGATGGAAGCCTGTCTCAGCGCCCACTTTGTTAGCCGATCACTGCGCAAGATGGGCTTTGAGCCACGTATCATTCCCGCCATCTACGTTAAGCCGTTCAACAAGGGTCAGAAAAACGATTACAACGATGCAGAAGCCATCGCAGAAGCAGCGCTTCGACCCAATCTGAAAATCGTTCCCGAGAAGAGCCAGGACCAGCTTGATCTGCAAGCCCTGCATCGGGTCAGATCGCGCCTGGTGTCACGGCGCACGGCAACCATCAATCAAATCCGTGCCTTTCTGATTGAACAAGGGATCACGGTTCGCAAGGGTTTGCGGGCGCTGAAAAACTCGTTTCTGATAATCCTTGAAGAGCGCAAGGATGAGATATCGCCCCGGATGCGGAAAATCCTGATCGGCCTCTATGGTGATTGGCTGTGGATGGATGACAGGATCGATGCTGTTTCCAGCGAGATCGAGGGTATCAGCCGCACCGAAGAAAACTGTGTGAACGTCATGACGATCCCGGGCATCGGCCCGATGATCTCAACAGCTATGGTTGCTGCCATCGGCACGGGGGATGCGTTTGATCGGGGTCGTGACTTTGCGGCCTGGGTTGGCCTTGTGCCAAGGCAATACAGCACGGGCGGGCGAACGGTTTTGGGGCGGATCACCAAACGAGGCAGTCGGTATCTGCGTATGCTGTTTGTGCAGGCCGCCAAGGTGATCCTGATGCGCCCGCATCGCTGGCCCGACTTCAGCTTTGGTGAGTGGCTGATCAGAGCCGAACCCCGCATGCATCGCAACAAGCTGGCGGTTGCGTTGGCCAATAAACTTGCACGAACGGCCTGGAGCGTCCTGCACCATGGCACCACGTTTGATGCACCCAGAGACGAGGTCGCGGTCGGCGTTTAATACCCCGCCACGATCCAAAGGAGTTCGCGACAGATAGAAAGCATGGAACGGAAATACTACGCCCTCAGAGTCTGACGGCCCTTTCGGTCATTATAGACCTTGCCGCTAATGAGACCACGGAGCGAGCGTAATCCCAATGAGGCCACGACCCGCGTGTCGATCAACAGGCCGGATACATATGAGCGACTTCCGAGAACATGTGAAAAATCATTTGCGAACAGTAGCCGGTACATACAAA
>NZ_QOLB01000165.1 GCF_003333265.1 Candidatus Halocynthiibacter alkanivorans | reverse complement strand
TGCTAGGCAACAAAACCATTCAGGAAATGATTTTTAAAGGGGATACCGATGCCATTAAAGAAATTATGGCGAAGTCTGAAAATCTGGGCATGCAAACCTTCGATGCCGCGTTATTCAAACTTTATAAAGCCGGTAAGATATCCCTAAAAGAAGCCATAAAAAATGCAGACTCCGAAGTGAATTTAAAGTTGCGTATTAAACTGGCGGAGTCAGGTCAGGGAGAGGCATCAGCGGGTTCCATGATGGGCCTGTCGCTGGAGCAAACACCAGAAGAGCAAGCCCAAGCAAAACGCATCGCCCAGGAGCAAGCCGAATTGGAAGAATTGGAAGCCAAACATCAATAGGTAAACCGCTAATCGATTGACCATTAACCAAATAGCCAAGTAACGGCCTTGCCCAAACCCTAGTCTGGACTAAAGTTTAGACTAGGGTTTTTTATTGTGCGCAGGGAGGGGCTATGGAGATAGATGAAATAAGGAAGCGCCGTAGCGCCATCCTAAGAACGCTCACCATTCCACCGGCATCGGCCGCCAGCGAACAATTGCTGGAATTAATCATGGATGATGACATAGACCTGCCTTCTTTGGCCCAGGCTATTCAGTCCGAGCCTGGCATTACCGCCCGTATCGTGAGTATCGCCAACTCGGCATTTTTCTCCTCCCCGTCAACCATACACACGGTAGAGCAGGCCATGGTCAAAGTTCTGGGCATACAGACAGTGCGCAGTCTGTGCATGGGCATGTTAATGGGCCCCAGGTTTAACACCAGAGCTTGCCCTGAGTTTTCTTTGAAAGATTATTGGTGCCGTGCCCTGGCGGTGGCACAGTCCTCCTCCATGCTGGCTAAGTGTGTGCCTGCCATAGACGTAAACAGTGTTTACCTGGCCGCCTTATTACACAGTATTGGCCAACTGTTACAAGTTCATCATTTCCCCAAAGAAATGAATCAATTATTGCCGCAATTTGAAACACACAACAATAAAACCCGGCTGATCCAGGAGCGTGAACTGCTGGGCATTGACTCTTGTGAGGCTGGCAACTGGCTGGCCAAGCGCTGGCATTTACCCATAGAAACCATTTTTGCTATCTCGAATTTTCAAGATCCGGACTATAAAGGGGATCACTGGCAGGTGGCGCGTATTATTGGTTTTGTTGTGCGTTTTTTTGAGGCAGAAGACGATATGACACTGGAGTCTGCCAAGGTGTGCGAGGCATTGGATATTCACCCTGACAAGATGCAGGCCCTGCAAGAAAAGTTTACCGACAACGAAAGTTCTGTGGCGGTCTTGGCGGATTTTTTAATTCAACAGGAGTGATTCAAACCAAAACCCAATATACCATGATGAATTAAGGTCGGCA
>NZ_QOLB01000055.1 GCF_003333265.1 Candidatus Halocynthiibacter alkanivorans | reverse complement strand
GTCCGCCCCCGCATGGCGGCGCACCCCATAGCCGGCAATCACAAACAGAACATCGCACTCAGCCAGATCCGCCAGCGCCACATCCGGCGCAATGGCCAGCCCGGACGAGCTTTGCACCGGCGCCCCGTCCAGTGTCACCACCTGCCAGCGCAGCCCGTGGGACGGGGCCAGATCACTGGCTGCCCGCAACGGCTCCATCGCGCTGGCCAGAACCATATTGGAAAAGCCGTCAAACAGCAGGAAGGCGGTCTTGGTGAGGGAAGTTGGCGTCATACGCAAAATCTATGGCGAAATACGCAAAACTACAAACAGGTTTTGCCGCCACAGTAGGGGAAACCGAACAGGAGAATCTTCGTGAACTGGGATGTCTTTATCACCGCCGCCGTGACCGGATCCGGCGCCAGCCACTTGAAATCGGACAAAGTGCCGGTGACACCGCAACAGATCGCCGATGCCTGCGTTGAAAGCGCCCGTGCCGGCGCCGCCATTGCCCATTGCCATGTGCGCGACCCCGAAACCGGTGCGCCCTCGCGTGATCCGGCGCTGTATCGCGAAGTGGTCGCCCGGGTGCGCGACAGCGGTGTTGATGTGGTGCTGAACCTGACCGCGGGCATGGGGGGCGACATCGTGCTGGGCGACCCTGAAAACCCGCTGCCGCTCAATCCCGAGGGCACCGATATGGTCGGCGCCACGGAACGTCTCTGCCATGTGGAAGAACTTCTGCCGGAAATCTGCACACTCGATTGCGGCACCATGAACTTTGCTGAAGCCGATTACGTGATGACCAATACACCCGGCATGCTGCGCGCGATGGCCCGCCGTATTCAGGCCGCCGGCGTGCGCCCCGAGATCGAAGTGTTTGACACCGGCCATCTCTGGCTGGCCAAGACGCTGGTGGATGAGGGTCTGATTGACGATCCGGTGCTGGTACAGCTCTGCATGGGCATCCCTTATGGTGCCCCCAATGACCCCAACTCGCTGATGGCGATGATCAACAACATGCCCGCGGACTGGCATTATTCCATGTTCACCATCGGCCGCATGCAGCTGCCCTACGTGGCCCAGGCCGCGCTGGCCGGCGGCAATGTACGGGTCGGACTTGAAGACAATATCTGGCTGGAAAGAGGCGTTCTGGCCTCCAACGGCGATCTGGTCGAACGCTCCGCCACCCTCCTGAGCAATATGGGTGTGAACGTGATGACCCCGGCCCAGGTGCGCGAAAAGCTGAAATTGCAAAAGCGCTGGTAAGACCGGCAATCACGCGGCCCGTCTGAACCCTCAACGGGCCGCTCCCCCAAAGATATGCCAACCGGGCTGACACCTCAGTCACACCCGGCCCGGCGCAAAACCCTGCCCTGAATGAGGTCGATATGACGCATAACGTAACCACAGCAGCCGCCATTGGCGGCGGCGTCATCGGCGGCGGCTGGATCGCCCGCTTTCTGCTCAACGGCATCGATGTCAACGTCTATGACCCGCATCCCGAAGCCGAGCGCATCGTGGGTGAAGTGCTGGCCAACGCACAACGCGCCTATGGCAAGATGCTGCTGGCACCTCAGGGCAACACTGGCCGGCTCACCTTCTGCGCCACATTGGAAGAGGCGGTGCGCGATGCGGATTACATTCAGGAAAGCGTGCCGGAACGGCTTGATCTGAAACAGAAAGTCTACCGCGAACTCGCCCGGTTCTGCAAAGCGGACGCGCTGATCGGCTCCTCTACCTCCGGCTTTAAACCCTCTGAGCTGCAGGACGGGCTTGCCAACGCGGGCCAGGTCTTTGTCGCCCACCCGTTCAACCCGGTCTACCTGCTGCCCGTGGTCGAGATCGTGCCGACCGCGGTCAACTCTGAGCAAACTGTCGCCCGCGCCATGGCTTTCCTCTCTGAGATGGGCATGAAACCGCTGCGTGTGCGCAAAGAAATCGACGCCCATATCGCCGACCGCCTGCTGGAAGCAGTGTGGCGCGAAGGTCTGTGGCTGATCAAAGACGGCATCTGTTCCACCCAGGAGCTGGACGATTGCATCACCTACGGCTTTGGCCTCCGCTGGGCGCAGATGGGCCTGTTTGAAACCTACCGCGTTGCGGGCGGCGAAGCCGGCATGAAACATTTCATCAACCAGTTCGGCCCGGCGCTGAAATGGCCCTGGACCAAACTGATGGATGTGCCCGAGCTTACTGAGGAGTTGGTCGACACCATTTCCAGCCAGTCAGACGCCCAGTCCGGCCATCACAGCATCCGCGAACTGGAACGCATCCGCGATGACAACCTGGTCGGCATCCTGATGGCTCTGAAAGCCAACAACTGGGGCGCCGGCAAGGTCGTGGCCGAAATGGATCAACGCATGTATGAACGTGCCCGGGTTCAAAACGGTGCTGCTGAAGTCGACCTGAGAAAGGCGCTGACGCTGCACAAAGCGCGCGTCCTGGGCGACTGGGTCGACTACAACGGCCATATGACCGAGTTCCGCTATCTCCAGGTCTTTGGCGATGCCACCGACGCGTTTCTGGGTTTTATCGGCATGGATGACAGCTATCTTGCCACCGGCCATTCGGTCTACACGGTGGAAACCCATATCCGCCACCTTCTGGAAGTTTCCGCCGGCGAAGACCTTAGGGTGGAAACCCGCCTGCTGGGGCATGACGAAAAACGCATCCGCATTGTGCACGAAATCTGGGGCGGGCCTCAGGACGCCTGCCTCGCCACCGCCGAACAGATGCTGCTGCACGTAGATACAAAGGCTGGCCGCGCCTGCCCGACCGGTGCTGCGCTGGCGGACAAGCTGAGCACAATCGCCAGTCACCACGACGGTCTGGAAAAACCGGATTATGCCGGCGCGTCAGTGCGCGACATCTGAGAAAATGCTTTGGCCTGGCGATTTCATATTGCCAGGCCAGGCGTCAACAGCCCCTAACCGTCCGACAGGATATCGCTGATCGGGATTTCGCCATGAGCGATCACAGACTTGATCACGATATAGCTGAAATACTTGTCGACCCCGATATTGCGGTCCAGAATATTCTCCATGATTTCCTGATATTGCGGCACGCTCCTCGCCACGAACTTCAACAGGTAATCATACCCGCCGCTCACCAGGTGACACTCGGTCACATGGGGATTTTTGCGGATTTCGATCTCAAATTTCACAAAATCATTGCGCCGGTGGTCGGCAAGCGTGACCTCGGTGAAAACGATGACATGGTCCGACAGCTTGCGCAGGTTGATCAGCGCCCGGTAGCTTTCGATGTAACCGGCCTTTTCAAGCCGTTTCACCCGTTGCAGACAGGGGCTGGGTGACAGACCCACAGCCGCTGCCAGATCAACATTGCTCAACTTGCCGTTTCGCTGCAGCTGGGACAGGATATTAATATCGATCCGGTCCAGTTTTGGTAAACCGTTCATCCCCTGCCCCTTGCTCCTGCTTCTGGCCCTTTGCGCTGTTCAGCCCTCAAGCTCTGCCTGATGGGCCTTGGCCATTTCGATCATGCTGGTAAAGCGGAAATCGTATTTTGGCAATTCCCCCGGATGCATCGTGGCGCCAAAACCTTCTTTGTCATGGCGACGATAGATCCAGCAGTTCGCCAGACCATACCGGTTCGCCGGCGCATGATCGTGGAACATGCTTTCCGCCGTGTGCAGAATGTCGCCCTTCTCAATGCCAATCGATTTCAGCTTGTCGAGCATATAGTCAAAGTTGCGATCCGCCGGTTTGTACGATCCACAGTCCTCAGCGGTATAAATCGCATCAAACTCGACATCCAGACGGGCGTTTGACCCGGTAAAACTCTCGTTGTCCACATTGCTCAGGATCACCAGTTTAAAGTGCTGTTTCAGATACTTCAGCGCTTCAATTGAATCCGGGAACGCCGGCCAGTGTTTCACCGACTGCCCATAGTTCACCGCTTCCTGATGGGTAAAGCTGACGCCCCATTCTTCGGCCAGACGTTTGTAAACGATCGGCAGCAGATCATAGTAGCGCATCGCTGGTGTCTGTAGTTGCTGCGAGGATTCATGACGCGCATGCGCTTCCAGGATCTCGTCACGGCTCAACTCGCGGCCTGTCTCACTGCCCACCTTGTCGATCAGCGGTTTCAGACCGGCCACCATGCCACTTTCCCAGTCAATCAGGGTTCCGTAACAGTCAAACGTCAGGGCTTTGTAATCACTCAGTTTCATTGGTTTCACCTTTGATATCCAACACAGTGTCCAGGGATTTCCGCAGCCGGTCAATCAACAGATCCACTTCGGCCTCGGTTATACAGATAGGCGGCGCCAGTCCGATCACATCATCTGCAAAGGCCCGGAATATAACACCATTTTCATATCCGGCTTTTGCGAGACGTGCACTGACATTCATCTCTTTTGTCGGTTTGCTCCTGGTCACCTTGTCGGTCACCAGTTCAATACCTGCCAGCAGGCCCTGTGCCCGGATGTCACCCACAAGCGGGTGATCCGCCAGGCTCTGCAACCGCTCTTCAAAATAGGCGCCGACCCGTTTGGCGTTCTCAATCATACCGCCCTCAGTATAGAGTTTGAGCACCGCCAAAGCGACTGCAGCACTGACCGGATGGCCGGAATAGGTAAAGCCATGGCCAAAGGGCACGCCCTCGGGTGCTGCATCGGCGATCACGTCATAGAGTTTGTCTGAGACCAGCACCGCGCCCATCGGCGCATAGCCGGATGTCAGACCTTTGGCGACGGTCAGCAAATCAGGCTCCAGTCCCTCGTGCTCACAGGCAAACATTGGTCCGGTGCGGCCAAAGCCGGTAATGACCTCATCAACAATGAACAGAATGCCCAGATCGCGACAGGCCTGCTGCATCGCGCTTAAAAACCCTTTGGGGTAGACAATGACACCACCAGATCCCTGCACCGGCTCACAGATAAACGCGGCCACCTTATCGGCCCCGATCTCGGCGACCTTACCCTGCAGATCCTGCACCGAGGCGGCGATAATGGCGGCGTCATCGCCCGAAGCATGGCCGGCGGCATTGCGATAGGGATAGGGCGACGGAATATGATGCTGCCACTGCATCGGCAGATCGAACTTGTCGTGGAACACCGGAATGGCAGTCAGCCCAGCCCCGTTGGAGGAGGAGCCGTGATAGCCTTTTTCCAGCGCAATAAAATGCTTCTTCTCCGCCAGGCCGCGCGCATTGTTATAATAACGCACCATGCGGATCACAGTGTCGACGGCATCCGAGCCCCCAAGGGTGAAAAAGGCGCGGTTCAGATCCCCTGGTGCCAGTTCGGCCAGCTTTGTCGCCAGCTCAATCGCCGGCTCGCTGCCATAGTGAAAATAGCCCGTGGCATAAGGCAAACGCCGCATTTGTTCCGCTGCAGCTTCCACCACGCTTTCCTGGCCATAACCCGCGTTTACACACCAAAGCCCGGCAAACCCGTCAAGCAGTGTATGGCCCTCACTGTCAGTGATGAAACAGCCTTTGGCCGACTGCATGATCGTCACGCCCCGGGCCTCATGCGCCCGCATGGAAACCACCGGATGGATATAGTGGGCGCGGTCTTTTTCAACCAGTGAATTCGAAGTCATAGCTGGCGCTCCTGATAATTGAATTGCCTCATTCTAACCTGCGGGCGGCGGCGGTATCCGGTGATTTTCATGTGGTTTCAGCACAAAACATCGCACTGGCCCGATAGCGCAGCATTTAATGCTGCCGCAAGATTCGCGTTTCATTCCCACGGTCATGAGCCCCCAAAAACACGCCATCCCCATGGGAATAGTGGGTCCTGACCGGTGCAACTTTCCTGGGTGTCGCGAACCGCGCGGCGCGTTTATCCGCGCCTGCCATAACAATTCATGCAAATAGGGCAGCCAGATGGCCGCCCTTTACCCTTTCACAAAAACACGCCTCAGCGCACGTTGGACAGGAACTTCTGCAGATGTGCGCTTTTGGGCGAGGTCATCACCTCTTTCGCCGGCCCGACTTCTTCCATCACCCCCTGGTGGAAAAAGGCAACCCTGTCAGACACATCGCGGGCAAAGCTCATCTCATGGATGACCAGGATCATGGTCATGCCCTCAGACGCCAGCATTGTGCTGCTGGCCTGGGAACGTTCAAAGTTTCCGAGTCTTTTGATCATGTTTCTGATTGTCGCCGCCGGGCACAACGGTTCCGGCTTTATCTTGTTCCGCAACCAAATTGCGACGTTCTTCTTTTTCGACGTTCTGCTAGCCAAAAGTCAAAACGCCAACGGGACGCCGTCACGGGCATTGTGCGGACTATTGTTCGCTATTTATGAGCTCAGCCTGAGAATTAACCCGGGCCCGCACGCGCGTTTGGCCCCCCCGTCCATTGGGCGGGAATGTTGCGCATCAATCAGGTGTCTGATCCGGCCGACCTGGTGAACCCGGGCATGGTTGTACTGCCCTGACGGGCAACGCGGCGGTGCGGAGCCCGGTCACCAGACCTCCCGCCGCGATCAGCCCGGTCGAAACAAAGATCATCAGCGACAGCTCCGCATAACCAAACCCAACCATCAACGCTGAGGAAATGACCGGCGCGCCATAACCCAGCACCGATAGCAATGGCGCGTTGCCGGCCTTCATGCCTTTGTCCCACAGAAAAAACGCACCGCCCGCCGGCCCAACTGCCAGCAACAGGATGATGCCCCATTGCCCCGCATCCAGCGTCGGAAAGCCACTGCCGCCCGCCAGTTCAACACCGGCGCTCAAGACGGCCGAAACGCCACAGATCAGCGTCAGCGAAACGATTGCGTCCTGGCGGTCCAGCCGGCGCAAATTGGAATACAGCGCCCATAACATGGCGCCCGACAGGGCTAGGACATAGCCGAACAGTGCCTCCTGCCCGGCCCCCTGTGTCAGCCCGGGGCCGATCAGCAGCGCCACGCCTCCAAAACCCAGCCCGGCCCCGACCAGCCCCGCCCGGCCACTGCCCCGCTTACAGAACAGGTTGCCAAACCGGACCAGGAAACCGGGCC
>NZ_QOLB01000017.1 GCF_003333265.1 Candidatus Halocynthiibacter alkanivorans | reverse complement strand
GGACAACAGCTCTGAAGCCGACACCGTCACCATCACGGTCCATCCGCCGGCGAACGCGGCGCCGACGGCGGATGCCGGCCCCGCCCAGATCAATGTGGCCTCGGCGGCGGCGGCGGTGGGGTAGGCAGAACTGTCAAACCAGAATCTGATAACATGACGCTATGTGGCGTGCCGTTAACTTTATATTGGAAGCCTTGCTGAGAAATCGTGGAGTACTGCGGCGTACCGTTATAATTGAAAATTATTTCAAGAGAACCCGCATCTGCGCTCACCCCACAATTCGACAATGTTGTTTCAGTAAATTGGTAAAACAATTGTTGGTTCAAAAGATTAGAGCCTATTACCAAAGGACCTACGTAAAAAGTATCCGATGGATACGCATAATCGTCATCTGGATCATATCCGTCAGGGAAGTAATTCACTCTGAAAATCGCTATTGAAGATGTTGGTATGATCTCCGTGCGAATCGAACAATTACTACCCAACGCTGAAGTCTGCACAAATACCGTAGACCTGGTATATGCGTCCCCAACGGATGGCGACCAAAACAGCGACGGTAATACTAAAAAGAAAAGCTTAGCTTTAATATTGATATTATTCAAAGTGGTATTCCAAAATTAGTTCGACAATTCCCAAATGGGCCTTCTGTTCGAACAGATAGTGCGACATTGATGAACAACTTAATAAGGGCGCGAGACGACGGGCCGGTCTCGGGGCGAAGTGACTGTATCGAGACTGGCGTATTGCGAGCAGGACAAGGAAATTGTCGCGGTAGTTTTGTCAGCACTGTTGCCGTTCCGGAGCCCGAAATGCCACGCGAGGCGCGTATGTCTAGTTTGACGGGCCGCGCCGCAGCATCTTGCGCGAAGTCGAGCGGCCGCAGTGGGCCGTTTGAGGCGGTCGTGCGCATCAGCGCCTAGCCCGTCGCGCCCTGACTTCGCGCGCCCCTCCGCCGTTCCGACAGGCCATACCCGTCGCATGCTCCACGACCTCGCCCATTTCGAGAAGATCGCCCGCGACACCGTCACCTCGCTGCCGAAGGCATTCCGCCCCGCCGCAGAGGGCGTCATCCTGCGCATCGCTGTGTGGCCGGCGCCCGCCATGTTGGGCGATCTCTGCATCGCGGACCCGCGCGAATTGACGGGGCTTGACATGGCCCAGCCTTCGGATGTCGTCTGGCTCTTCCGGCAGCCGATCCTGGCCGAGTGGCGCGGCCGCGGTAATGTCGCGCTGGACGAGTTGATCGCCCATGTAGTCACCCACGAATTCGCCCATCATTTCGGCTGGACCGACGAGGAGATCACCGCCATCGACCAAAGGTGGACCTGAGCGGATGCTTGCCTCGCGCTGCGGACCTCAGCCGCCAGCGAAGCGCCACGTCCGCTTTAGGGTAGCCGCGGCGCAGCGTCCGGGCCCATGGTCAACGGCGGCAGTGGGCCGTTAGCGACAGTGGTGGCAGAGGGAAGTGGTCCGATTGCTGCACCAGGCACATTTCGACACTAAGGGCGGAGTGCGGACTTTCGCTGCATTTACGATGAACGTCAGCTTCTCATTCTACCACCATTGGTCATCCTGCAAGAAGAGCGCCGTACACGCTACATTCCTTGTTCCAGATCCATTTGCTGGTCGTTAGAATTAAAATATGGTGAGGGGATATGTCCCTGTGGACGCCCATGCTTTGAGAAGAGGATCCTCGCATGGCCTGGGAAAGAGTTCGTGGGCACCATATTGACCGGCCACATCCATGTCGTAGTCAAGGAAGATTGCTCCAACGATATAATCGGCTGGAAGGTTTATTGACCACGCATTTGTCGAAGCTACCACGCATGATTGGCGAAGAGGGCGTTCTGGTTTAGCCACTTTCATGACCTGGTCTCGTTCATTCGTGTGCATATCCCCTTCCTGAAGTGAAAGCACATAAATAATCGACTGGCCATCGTTCGTTCCGACAAATTCATATGTTGCACGACTATCCAATGAGCCGAATTTGTGAGTAGCAAAAAAGAATGCGACTTCTAGGTCTGTGGTTAAGTCCAAAAACGGTGTAGGGAGTCCATAGTGCTGCATCATGGTTAACAAGCCGACATGGAGTAAAGGTCCACCAAAAAGTAAGTCACCGCGAAATTTTCCAAAAGCCCTTAACAGTTCGTCCGAACAGTCTTCCATGTCTCCAATTGTATAAAGCCACTCGTCATTTTCTTGCAGTGCCTTTTCTCTGGAACAGATTTCGTCCATGGGCCATAGTTTATAAAGTATCGTACTCCATTCCAAAGGGGAGATACCCACGAATTCTGGGAACACATGGGGTGTGGAACTTAACATATGTCTCCAAACTGACGGGACCAATGAGGTCTCTCCAAGAGTTGGATGAGTTAGCGTTGGATTCTTAATTTTTCGGTCTAAAGAATAGTGACTTGTTTGCCCCCGAAAACACAGGCTCTTCGATTGAACTGATGTTTGTATCTTTTCAACGCATTCTCGAACGTCTTGCCCTGACTTGGCGCGATACAGCGGAAAGGGAGAATTCATGCATCCCCCATCATCAAAGATTTCCCTGAAATGAGCCTGCGAAAACCTGGTACGCCCATCTGAGGACATTAAGGGGCCGCCGTGAAACCTATCGATTATTGTTGGGCTGTACTTACTTGCGACATAGCCTGAGGAGATTAGCGAAGTTGCCATATCTCTGGAAAATCCCATATTTTCAATGACTTCAATAAGGTCTTTCCGAGGTTGTATTGATGATGGGCTTGCAGACCAATCAAAATTTGGGTCAGAATAATTATGAAATAACAAGTTTGTTTCCTACAAGTGTTTTGGTGGAAGTAACTTCCACTTGCCGATTTTGACTAAGGTTGAAACCCCGAAGAGGTATATCCAAACTTACTTTCCTTAGGCTGTATGCTGGGCTGCAGTTGGCTAAATCGGGTTCATTCCAGACACTCGCAGCGGTTCATTCGAAGGTCGGCCTAGGGCCGAAATCTCCAATTGGACTGATCCGAGTGAAGGTCTGGAAAGTCTGGCGGTTTCAACCGCATGGGGCAAACCCCATACACAGAGTTCAGGACACTCCCAGAGATCTCGGCTAATGAAGTGTCTCGCACGTTTCGCCCAATTTATTTCTCCCCCACATCGTCACTAGATGCATTTTTCGGATTTTTGATCAATTCATAAGTGTACATAACTCCACCATTCCAACTTCTTATTTCAGCGCCACAAAGATGGCAATTTGCAGTATCCTTGTCTCTCACCGGTAGCCGATGCCGCTTTTCCCTATAAACGGCTCCGCAATCACACGTTACATTTTCCATTTCGCTTTCTCCTTTTGGTGGCAACTGAGCATGCGGCAACCGATTGTTCAAGGCCTCGACTGGAGCCACTTCAAGAGGGGCAGTACTTGCATGTGAATGGCCGCTGGAAGCCGCCGTTAGACGTGTTTGGCACGAATGGCAGCATTGGGCCGTTCGTGACAGCGATGGCATAGGGAAGTGGTCCGATTGCTGTACCATGAAAATTTCGGCGCGAAAGGCGGGTTAGGGGCTGACTCTGCTTGGGTTTATCGGCGCCACTGAAGCGCTACTCACCGCACAATTTGTGCACCAAGATAGCAAGCGCCACGCAAGATCTTGTTGCAAAACACAGCTAGTCGCTTATTTTCCTGTTTATTCCAAACTTTCTGCGTTTCGCGCCCGTACAACTACTTGTCCCACAATCGGATCAGGAATTTTCGAAATGGAAGAAACTGAAATTTTCACCCCGGAACGAATATTCCACTATACGTCAATCAACTCTCTGGCTTTGATGCTTCATCATCGGACGCTGAGGTTTACCAAACTGAGTAAACTGAACGACCCGCTTGAGGGCCGGGCGGGTGACCTTGACCGCGCTGCAAGGCTGATATTCTGTTCGTCCTGGACCTCTAAAAAAGAAGACACTATCCCAATGTGGAAAATGTATTCAGAACTGGCAGGAGTGAGAATCGCCGTCTCTCCGTCAAGGATGTTTGAGGATGTCGGCGAAATCAAACGCGGGAGCTTCAAGCCGAAAACTACTTACTGCGCCGAGTTTACTTCCGAGCTAACCTTCCCAACCAAGGGGTATACAAGATTGCATTCCCAGCGATCTAGCATCCGTTATATTTTTGGGCCAGACCCGGTGCACTATGATGAGCCACATCGTGCGTTTCCGGCCCGAATAACCGGGACTGCGGCTGGCATACGAGAGGGCAAACGCGTCGAAGACCCGATTGCGTATCTGTCTACAGTTGGATTGTCGAAACCCAAACATTGGGAGTTTGAAAACGAAGTTCGTTTTCGGCTCATGGCTAACCCAATAATAAATTGTGGGAATATTCAACTAAAAGAGTTCTGCGATATTATGGAAATCGATAGGGACCATATAGACGTATCGCTCTCCGACGATTTTTTTAGCAACGCGAGTGTGCTGCTTGGTCCGCTATGCGAACCAGCGCATAAAATATTGATCGAGTCATTAATCGAGAAATATGCGCCGTCCGTGGACATTTCAAAAAGCGATATTCAGATTAGGTAACCCAAATTGCCTACTCAGCACTCACCGAGCATCGGCACCATATTGAACCTCGCCCCAGTTCCTGGACAGTGGGGTACTTTAAAGAACCCGCTTCAGGCGGTGACGGGTTCTACCTATGTTCTGCCTTTCGCTGCGGTGATCACGAACGGCCGGTGTGGGCCGTTCGCGACAGTGATGGCAGAGGGACGTGGTCCGATTGCTGCACCAAGCACATTTCGACGAGAAAGGCGGATTGCGGACCTTCGCTGCGCAATGCACCGCCGCCTGCTGTGCGCGACTTTGCGGACATTTGCGCTTTCGCCAAATCTACAATTGTGCGAAAATAACAGAACTTGAATACGTTCAGTGGATCTTGCCCATGGCCGATAGAACAGACTTAGATGTAGCCGAGCGATGGAACCAGAATGCAGATCAATGGACCCGCGACGTCAGGGGCGGCATCGACGTCTATCGTGATCTCTTCACATTTCCAGCGTTTCAGGACTTCTTGCCATCGTTGGACCAGCTTGATGTTATTGATTTTGGATGTGGAGAGGGCTCAAACACCCGGCGGTTCGCGCAAATAGGTGCGCGAATGACAGGGATCGACCTGTCCGAGCGTTTGATCGAACATGCCCGCGACGCCGAAATTGTTGATCCGGTCGGTATAGACTATAGAGTAACATCTTATAGCGAACCGAGCGGTTTTTCGGACGCCTCATTCGATGCGGTCGTTTCTACCATGGCATTGATGGACGGACCCGATATCAATGGGGCGATGCGCGAAGCCTACAGACTGTTGCGACCAGGCGGCTTTGTAGTTTTTAGCGTCCTACACCCCTGCTTCATCACTCCTGGATCGCGATGGGACAAGGATGCAGGGGGGAGGAAGACGGGACTTTACGTATCGCGATACTTTGACGTGTCCTCCTTCACCGAGCGCTGGATATTCAGCGATCAACCCGATGACATGGACGTCCAGCTGTTCGCCGTGCCGCGCTTCCCGCGAACAATCAGCGACTACCTCAACGCGGTTGCGGATGCAGGGCTACGGGTCACTCAGGTTGAAGAACCGCGCCCGACGCCGGAAGCATGCAAAACGGTTCCGCGCTTTTCCCGCTGGCGCGACCACGCCGCATTTCTTTTGCTCATCAAGGCGGAGAAGCACGAATAAAATTAATCTTGTTGGCAGGTCCGCTAAGGCTCGAGGCGGTATTTCGCTGCGCTCCGCTTGAACGCCCGCTGAGCGGACAAACCGGCCGTTTCCGGGTGCGACCCGCGCAACCAGGCAGGTCAATTCCAGATGCTTGCCGTTGCGACTGTCACTGTGACGCCACACTACTTGGATGCATTTTTCGGTCCGCCTTCCTGACCGTCCGACGCCGCAAGTTCCTCGAAGTCCGGCGGGATTTCCAGATTGAACTCGCTGCACAAAAGCCGAACATCGTGCCAGTCGCTTTGACGCAGTTCGTAGCCGGTATGAGACTGGACCAGCCAGAGCGGCGGAACACAACGCACCGGCGTTCCAAGAATAACGCCGCTGCCCGCAATTTGGTCAGCGACATATGACACGCCGCCCGCGTTGCTACCATCAGGATTCAGGATATAGGAATGCACATCGATCAGCCTTCCTTGCGGGTCCTCAAGGACAAAATTGTGCTCCCACGAGTCGGGGCGAGGCACTTCGACGTAGCCACGCGCGGTCAACAGTTGCCGCAATGCCGAAACCTCGGCCGCTGGCAGCGCGATATCAAGGTCGTTATGCGGTCTGGTCTGGCGTTTCAGAACCGCATCAACAGCCCACCCTCCGTCAATGCATATTTCGAGCCCACGTTTTTGCGTGGCGCGCCAAAACTCGATAACACATTCGGCCTGCATAGATTTCCCACGGTTAGTTCGACTTGCGTCACTGCTTTGAATTCAAACACTCGTGCCGATGTTGTCAAGGAAAGCTGGAACGAGCCCCGAGATTATCCACTTGGCTGAGCTGCTGCCGGTTTCGTGGACGGCAAATTAAACTTCCATCGCTGCACAAGCATTCCCGCATTTTACGACTGCGGCGTAGGTTTCGCTGCGAGCGCACGCAGCACAATTTTTATCGAGTCTGCAAAGGGCTCTGACCAGCCATTCGCTGCGGTGGCCAAGAAGGTCCGCTGTGGGCCGTTAGTGACAGTGATAGCAGAGGGGATTGGTCCGATTGCAGCACCAGTCACATTTCGGCACTAAGGGCGGAGAGCATGCGTAATTGGGCCGCCTCTGTTCTGAGGTCGAGCTCCCGATAGGATCACAGGGTAGCTGTGAACAAGGGAGACAGATGATGGAATACTTTGTGGACTAGATGTTTCGCTGCGATCCTGTGCGCTTTGCATTCTGGATAGCAAGGGAGCAGTAATGTTTGAGCGGGAGCTGCCTTGTGAGGTCGGCGATATCGCAGATTGCCTCGCAAGCTTCCCGCAT
>NZ_QOLB01000053.1 GCF_003333265.1 Candidatus Halocynthiibacter alkanivorans | reverse complement strand
TCGGCAGCGTCAGATGTGTATCAGCGCCAGCCGAACAACAGGATATGGAGTACCTGCGTAAGGGCTTGCAAAAAACCCTGGATATTATGGAGTCCAAACCGTTCGACAAGGTAAAAGGCAAGATGGTTTACCCGTTAGACCGGGACAATATTCCCCAGCTAGAGGAATACATTCGTAACCATGCGGATACCGAATATCACCCGGTGGGTACCTGTAAGATGGGCCCAGATAGCGACCCCATGGCAGTGGTGGATGATCAATTACGCTTTAAGGGAATTGATAAGTTACGAGTGGTGGACGCTTCAATCATGCCCACCTTAGTGACCGGCAATACCAATGCACCTACCATTATGATCGCAGAGAAGGCTGCCGACCTTATTAAGGCCGCACAGGCTTAATGCGCAATTATAGGAATTAGGTTAAAAACAGTTTGCTCCTAAAAAGCCTGCATCAGCAGGTTTTTTTTATGGGAAATCACAAAATGCTTTTAGAGCCTTTGGTTTTTAACAAAATTTTAATATGCCATTAAACCAGTACTGATGGCCAACCCCCCGGCGCTATACTGACCCTATCCAACCTCTATTAATTCAGGAGTTGCAAATGGATAAGTCCAATAAGTACATCACCCACGAGCGCAAGGTGGGCCCACACGTAGGTTTACAATCTGGCTTGGCATTGTTTGTGGCGGTTATGGGGGCATTGTTTTATATAGACGCGACCCCAGGCATTCAAAGCACCATGTCGGTAGTGACCATATTATTTGGCATGTTTTGGTTTTTAGCGCACCATGCATACGAGCATTGGCACCACGGCCATCATCATAGTCACGTGCACCACTGATGATAGAGGCGGCTGTCCGCCTCTTACCATTACTCTAACCACCGATGATTCAAGGGGTTGAAATGGACAAGCACATTAAACACGGGCACAAGGTTGGCCCACACATAGGTTTACAATCTGGCTTGGCGTTGTTTGTTGTGGTCATGGGGCTTTTATTTTTTATAGATGCCACCACAGGTATTCAAAACCTATTGTCAATTTTGACCATGTTATTGGGTATGTTCTGGTTTTCTGCTCACCATGCCTATGACGAATGGCACCATCATCCTCGTCACTGGCACCGCTGATCAAAGAAAACTTAGGCTTTGCTTTTTAGGTATAGGCAATCAACCAAATTTCACCCTGATTGCCCGTTACCTTTCAAGCAGACGTTACCCATTTGGCAGCCGAATGATAAAGGTTGTGCCTTGTTCCTGATTGCTTTCCACCGAAATTTCGCCCTTCATCTTCTGGCACACTATATTATGAATAATGTGCAGTCCCAAACCTGGGCCTCCCTGCGTTCTTTTAGTGGTAAAGAACGGGTCAAATATTTTGTTTTGAT
>NZ_QOLB01000088.1 GCF_003333265.1 Candidatus Halocynthiibacter alkanivorans | reverse complement strand
GGCCGGAGCGGAGGGTGGAGCGGAGGGGGGAGTGGGGGCAACAGCAGGAGCAGGATCGGAGGCTGTGGCACCCGGCGCTGCAGCGGGCAGAGGACCGGGTGCGGGCCCCGGCGCGGACGCTGGAGAAAACCCGGGGGCGCGCCCCGGCACGGGCGTTGTGGGGGGCACTGGGGAAGACGCTGGGAAAGGCCCCGGCGCGGGCACTGTGGGGCGGCGTGCCGGAGAGGGCACTGTGGGGCGTGCCGGCGCGGCGGCCGTGGCGCGCGCTGTGGGGCGCAGGCTGTCTGAACCCATGACCGGCACCGGGGCCGACGCCATGACCGGCGCTATGCTCGCCTCACCGCCGGGCGCCCCGCCCGGTGCCATGTCAGATACCCCGCCCGGCATCCCCTTTGGTGTCATGACCGTCGCCATGCCTGAGCCCATGCCAGATGCCCCCGCCGGTGTCGTGCCAGACGCCAGGGCCGGTGCCATATGCCAGCGGGTTTCAACACCTTGGGCGCCGCCGTCACCGGGTGTCAGCAACAGGCCAAGGGGCGCAGTGCCGGCGCTTTCTGCCCCGGCCTGGGCGGCCAGGTGCAGCCGGCGCACCGGAGTCAGCGGCGGGCAGTCGGGCAGTTCCGCCACACAGAGAGCGGCTTCGCCCGAGCGCAGCACCTCTTCCAGCGCCCAGAGCAGATCGGCCGGGCTGCGTGGCTGCACAAAGATCAGCCGCCCGGGGGGGCAGAAGGCGCGGATGCCCTCCGGGTGCAGCCGGTCCTTTTCCCAGCCGGGCGCGATCCAGATCACCGGGCCCTGGCACTGCGCCGCCAGCATCAGCGCCGCCACCCGCCGCGCCGGGCCGCAGACCTCATGGCAACGCCCGCGCGCCAGGCTCAGCGTGCCCAGAAACGGCAATCCGGCGCGGGCCGGGTGGGTTGGCCGGTAGGGGCGGCTGCGGGACAGGATTGGGGCGGACATGGAGGCAGGCTATCATGTTCGCGCTTTGTTCTCAATCGTGTTTAAGGCCGGCGTCGGCGATTTTGCACGGGCGTATCATGTTCTCAGCCGTTACACAGCCATGCCGGTCATCAGAGTGGCCACCAGCTCCGCCATCCGGTCTGGCAGCAGGTCTGCCACCTGGTCTGGCACCAGGCCCGCCACCTGATATGCCATTTAGCCTGCCCTCACGTCTGCCTTCAGGTTGTCGGCTTGTACGGCGTCCCGCCGCCCGGATTCGTTTACGCGCGCCCCTTGCCCCCGGGGATCAGCAGGTTAAAGTCGCGCAAAATCAAAAAGCAGGATAGTCCTATGCGGATGCGCACACTCGGGTCATCAGACCTTGTCGTTTCAGAACTTTGTCTCGGGTCGATGACCTGGGGCACCCAGAACAGCACAGATGAGGGCCATGCCCAGATCGATTATGCACTGGAGCGCGGGGTGAATTTCATCGACACCGCCGAGATGTACCCGGTCAACCCGGTTTTGGTCGAAACAGTGGGCGATACCGAGGTGGTGATCGGCAAATGGCTGGCAAAGCGCGGCCGGCGCGATGATGTGGTGATCGCCACCAAAGCCTCGGGTGCCAACGGGCTGGTGCGCGGCGGGCGGGGCTTTGACGGCGCCAACATCGGCGAGCTGATTGATGCGTCGCTGCGCCGGCTGCAGACCGATGTGATCGATCTTTATCAGCTGCACTGGCCCGACCGGGGCTCCTATCATTTCCGCCAGAACTGGAAGTTTGACCCGTCAGGTCAGGACCGTGCCAGGACAGCCGACCATATGGCCGGGGTGCTGGAAGCGCTGGCGGCGGCGCGAAAGGCGGGCAAGATCCGCCATGTGGGCCTGTCCAATGAAAGCGCCTGGGGCGCGTCGCAATGGCTGCGGATCTCGGAGGAGACCGGCCTGCCGCGCATGGTCTCGGTGCAGAATGAATATTCGCTGCTTTGCCGTCTCTATGACCTGGATATGGCGGAGGTGAGTGCCAATGAAAACCTCGCCCTGTTTGCCTATTCGCCAATGGCCGCAGGCCTGCTGTCCGGTAAATACCAGGGCGGCACTGCGGTGCCAGAGGGTTCGCGCATGTCGCTGAACGCAGGTATGGGCGGCCGGATCACCCCCCGGCTCTGGGCCGCGGTGGCCGCCTATGTGGAGATCGCGGAGCGCCACGGCATGGCCCCGGCGCAGATGGCGCTGGCCTGGACGTTGACGCGGCCATTTATGGGATCGTCAATCCTGGGGTCGACCAGTCTGGAACAGCTGGACCTGGCGCTGGGCGCGGCGGATCTGGTGCTGTCAGACGAGGTTCTGGCGGAGATTGAAGCGGCACATAAGGCGCATCCGATGCCGTTCTGACCGCCTGCTGCCGGCGGCCTGTGGGTTGCCGGCAGCATGTTGCGGGCCTGGCTGGCACCGGGCAGGGCGTGCCGAACAATCTCTCTCTGCGTCCGGGGGCATGTCCGGCCGTTGTGACAGCGGGACCGCCCGGCTCGCAGCCTGCACACAAAATTTGGCCGCACAATCCCCTTCTAACTTCGGGCCGCAGGATCTGAACGCTGATTATAGGTGCCGGCAGAGTGGCACCGACACGCTGGGAAGAGAGGGGGGCGCGCGCCGGGAAGACCCGGCGCGCGCCCCCCTCCGGCGATAACCGCAGCGGAGCTTTCAGGCGCGGGTCGTTATAGCGCCGGGATGTCAAAGCACCGGGGTGTCAAAAAAGCGCGTCGCTAAAGCACCCAGTCGCAAAAAAATCACTGTGTGGTGAAGGCGCCGCAGCGTGATACGCGCAGCGGTTAGAGAGCGCGGTCGTTAAAGAGTGTGGTCGTTAACGAGTATGGCCAATGCAGCGCGCAGCCATTAGAGAGCGTGGCCACTACAGCGCGTGGCCTTCCAGCCGCAGAAACAGGCTCTGTTCGTCTGAATTGCTGAAATAGGGCACTGAGACCGGCGGTGCGATTTCGGGCAGCATGGCCATCACCTCGGCCAGCACCACTTCGGTGATGAAAGGCAGGTTGAACTGACGCGCCTCCTCCATCACCACCCATTGCAAGCTGGACAGCTCGTCTGAAGCGCCGGAAAAGTCGTCCGGGTCGCTGATCAGATGATCCGCATCCACCAGGAAAAACCTGGCGTCAAAGCGGCGTGGCCGGCCGGGTGGGGTCACGGCACGAAAGACAAAGTTGAGCATATGGGCGGCGGGCAGGTGGCCGGTGGCGGCAAATCCGGCCCAGTCTGCGGGCGGGGTGCCGTCCCAGCTGCCGGGCTGGCCCAGCAGCAGGCCGGTTTCTTCCCATAATTCGCGAATCGCCGCCACTGCAAGCGCATGGGATCGGTCGCCGTCGCAGTCTTCGCGCAGCCGGGCCTGGCACAGGTCGGGCAGCGGCTGCGCCAGCGCCACAGAGGCGTCACCGGGGTCCACTGCGCCGCCGGGAAAGACAAATTTATTGGGCATGAAGGCCGCGCGTGCGCCGCGTTGCCCCATCAGCACTCTGGGGCGCGTCTGACAGTCCCGCACCAGCAATACAGTGGCGGCGTCGCGGATTGGAATCTCGGTCATATCAGCCCTTATTTTTGCGCAAACTCTTCTGCGCCTGGCATTGTTTCAACCCGCGGAATCGCGGTCCCGGCCAAACCCGTGCATGCGTTTGGCCCATTGATAAGCGACCACCATGCCTTTGAACCGGGGCAAAAGATAGAGCGACAATGCCACCGTGCCTATGGAGAAGATCGTGACCATCACCATCGGGTCGGGGCGGAATTTTGTCCAGGCGAACATCATGAAAGGCACCATCAGGTGGCCGACAATCAGGATGGTCAGATAGGCCGGCCCGTCATCAGCGCGGTGATGGGACAGGGTTTCGCCACAGACGGCGCATTCGTCGCGCACTTTGAGGTAGCCGGACAGCAACTGACCATTGCCACAGCTGGGGCAGCGGCGGCGCCAGCCTTTGAGAAGGGCCTGTTTGGTGGGGCGCTCCGGGGGCGTTGTGGCCGGGGACATAGTGAGCGGGGGCGTTTCGATATGTGACATGTTGATCCTCATGTGCATTTTGCGGCTGCGCGGCACCGCTGGTCGTTCCAGGCTTTTTGATCTAGCGCCTGCGTGCCCGGTTGTCATTGCGGTGCGTTGTCGCAAAGCCGGGATCGTTTATTTTCATTTTTTGCGACGGAAAGCCAGAGCCGCGCCGTTTTACTTGTATCGATCGGGCAGGAACACACCCTGTACGGCAAAAAAAGAGAATTATCTGAGGAGATATACATGAAACGTGCAACTGTAATTGGCGCTGTCACTGTCCTGGCCATTCTGAGCGGCGCTGTGGCCGCCACCGCAAAAGGCTCTGACGGCGAGGATGGTCGTGGTCCCCGCGGCATGATGGATCAGGTCGAATTCAGCGCGCTGGACGCGGACGGTAACGGCGTCATCACTGAGGCAGAGATCGCCGCTTTTCAGCAGGCAAAGTTTGACGAACGTGACACCGATGGCAACGGTTCTGTTTCGGCAGAAGAATTTACCGCCGCCCGCGCTGCCAAAGCGGCCGAACGTGCTGCAAAAATGCAGGAGCGGATGATTTCGCGGCTGGACACGGACGGCGATGGTGCGGTGAGCTTTGAAGAGATGCAGGCCAAAAAACGCGGCAATATGTTTGAGCGCATCGACACCAATAAGGACGGCGAGATCTCGGCAGAAGAGTTCGAAGCCGCTCAGGAAAAAATGGCGAAACGTCAGGGCCGGGGCCACGGCAACTGAGAGTAACCCGTTGCGCCGCGTGAATTTAACCTTTTACGCGGCGCGCTGATTGCCACGCCAGACCGGAGCCGCTAGCAATGACACAGAATGAATATGCCACTTGATGCCCTCCCGGATGCTTCGGACGAAGCGCTGCTTGTTGCTTTTGGCAATGGCAATACCGATGCCGCCCGGGTTTTAACCGGGCGGCTGACGCCGCGGGCATTGGGCTATTCGACCCGCTTGCTGCGCGACCGTGCCGAGGCCGAAGACGTGGTGCAGGAGGCGATGTTGCGGCTGTGGAAGATCGCGCCAGACTGGCGTCAGGGTGAAGCGAAGATCAGCACCTGGCTGTACCGGGTGGTCAGCAATCTGTGTACCGACCGGCTGCGGCGCCGGCGCAATGTCAGCATTGACGCGATTGCGGAGCCGGAAGATGAGCGGCCCGGGGCGGAAGAACAACTGACCCAGGCCGCCCGTATGAAAGCACTTGATGCGGCTCTGGCGCAATTGCCGGAGCGGCAGCGGCAGGCGGTGGTCTTGCGCCATATCGAAGGGGTGTCTAACCCGGAGATCGCCGCGATAATGGAGATCAGCACCGAGGCGGTCGAAAGTCTGACCGCACGGGGCAAACGCGCATTGGCCCAGGCTCTGGCCGGGAAACGCGCAGAATTGGGGTATAGCAATGGTTGATATACACAATAAAAACGACGGCGGTCCCGGGAAATCTGAGCCCCTGGATTTCGGAACGGACGATTTCGTGCTGGACGACTTTTTTGCCGCCGCGAAAGCAGAGGCACCGCAGCCGTCGGATGATCTGATGAGCCGCATTATGGCGGATGCTGACGCGGTGGCCGCCGAACGTGCGGCGGCGGTCAGCACCCGCGTCAGGACACCACGCCGCAACGGGCTGTTGCGTGCAGCGCTGGCGGCGCTGGGCGGCTGGGGCGCGGTTGCCGCCCTGTCCACGGCGGCCGTGGCGGGGGTTGGTGTGGGATTGTCATCGCCGGATACGCTCTATGATCTGTCGTCGCTCTACCTGGGGACTTCTGCCGAGCTGAGCTACAGTATTGAAGACGTGACGCCGGGCTATTTTGAATTTCTGGAAGAGGGCTGAGACATGGGTGAGACCCCTGAAACCACAGCAAAGAAAAAATTCCGCTGGAGCCGGGTGGTGCTGGTGCTGTCGCTGGGGCTGAACCTGGCGGTGGCAGGGCTGGTGGTCGGCTCAGTGGTGCGCAGTGATGGCTTCGGGCGACCGCCGCATCAGGCGATGCAGGCGCGCGACCTGGGTTTTGGCCCGTTTGTGGCGGCGCTGAAACCAAAAGACCGCCGCAGCATCGGTCGCGAATTTGCGCTAAAATCCGGGCCGTCGCGCGAAGGCATGCGCGAGACCCGCGCGCGGTTTGAAGCGATGCTTGCGGCGCTGAAGGCAGAACCCTATGAGCAAACGGTGGTGAGCCAGCTGTTTGAAGCGATGGAACAAGACCGCAGTGGCCGGCTGCTGGCGGCAAAAGAAGCGATGCTCGGCAAGATCGAAAGCATGAGCGCGCAGGAGCGGCAGGACTATGCGGCGCGGCTGGACAAAGTGTTAAAGCGCGGTCCCGGCAAGCCGCCACGGCCCCGCCCGAATTAACGCAGTGTCCGGTGCAATTACGCCAGCCGGACGCTGTGTGCCCGGCGCTTTGACGCTGGTCCGGCCAGCGAAAACCCGTTGACCGGCAGGACATCCAAATCCTGTGCCCGTGCGTCGGCAAATGATGCGCCCTGACATGGGCGCAAAGGCCCGCCACCGGCTGCACTTGAAACAGGGCGTGTTGTTTACTGCATTCCGGCGGCACCAGGCTGCGTGGCAGTCCATATACTTCAAACCATCGCGTGGGTCCTGGCGGGTGCTTTGTCCCCGGGGTGCCCCCACCCCACTCCACACCCCAATTTGCGCCTGTATTGCTTAGAAGCTGTTACGGGCCGCGACTTCGTGCAGCAGCGTCAGACGCTGTTACGTCACGGCAAACGAAAGGTGGGGCATTGCCTTTTGCGGCCCTGGGCTGCCAGGTTTCACCCTGCTGAAAGTGGCCGGTCTTACAACCTGTGCAAAGGCGGTGTTGGCAGTCTCAACACGACCTGATGCGGCCACCAGACTGTGTGATGCGGAAGGACCTGCAGTGATTAAGATCGAACAAAAACCTCTGGTGAATCTCGACGTGGAGATGGGGGATGACAATATTGCCATCGTCTCGCTGAACCGGCCCGCCAAGCGCAACGCGCTGGACGCGGCGACGATTGAAGAATTTGTAACGCTGTTTTCGATCCTGCCGCGCGAAGGCGCCCAGGCGGTGGTGCTGCGCTCCAATGGTGATCATTTCTGTGCCGGGCTGGATCTGGTGGAGCATTTCAACGAGGACCGCTCGGCGGCGGATTTCA
>NZ_QOLB01000029.1 GCF_003333265.1 Candidatus Halocynthiibacter alkanivorans | reverse complement strand
GGCATCTCGGACGCCCTTGCCCGCCGGTGTGACCCGGCTCAGATCCTTTTGCGGGCGTTCAGCGCGGCGGTGATGGTGCCGTCATCCAGGTAGTCCAGTTCGCCGCCGATCGGCACACCCTGGGCCAGCGAGGAAATCATGCACCGTTCGCCGACTTCATCAGCAATATAGTGGGCGGTGGTCTGGCCGTCGATGGTGGCGTTGAGCGCGAGGATCACTTCGGTGATGGATTCGGTGGTGATCCGGTCCAGCAGCTTCGGAATGCGCAGCTGCTCCGGGCCGATGTCATCCAGCGCCGACAGGGTGCCGCCCAGCACATGGTAGCGGCCTCTAAACACCATGGCGCGTTCCATTGCCCAGAGATCGGACACGTTTTCAACGATGCAGATTTCGCCGTTGGCGCGGCGGTCATCAGAGCAGATGTCGCAGATCTCTCCGGTGCCGATATTGCCGCACATCAGGCATTCGCGCACCGTGGCGGCCACCTCGCTCATGCTTTGCGCCAGCGGTGCCATCAGATGGGTGCGTTTGGAAATCAGATGCAGCACCGCCCGGCGGGCGGAGCGTGGGCCCAGCCCCGGCAGTTTGGCCATCAGCGTAATGAGGGCGTCGATATCGGGGCTGACCTGTGTGCTCATCAGAAGGGCAGTTTCATATCTGCCGGCAGGCCGAGGCTCTCGGTCAGCCGGGCCATTTCATCCTGATTGCGCTGGGCGGCCTTTTTCTGTGCTTCTTTGATCGCGGCGAGAATCAGGTCCTCGACCACTTCTTTTTCGTCCGGGTTAAAGATCGACGGGTCGATTTCCAGCCCGGTCAGCTCGCCCTTGGCAGTGGCGGTGGCGCGCACCAGACCGGCGCCGCTTTCACCGACCACGGTGATATTGGCGAGACTGTCCTGCAGTTCGGCCATTTTGCCCTGCATTTCTTGTGCGGTTTTCATCATCTTGGCCATGTCGCCAAGACCGCCCATTCCTTTGAACATAAGAGTTCTCCTGTCGTTCTGTTGGTCCTTAGATACGGCGCGCGGGGCATTGGAACAAGGGGGGCGCCTGGCCATTCTGAGCGTTTGCGCGTCAGGCCTCGTCCGGTTCAGCGATCGGGCGCGGCAGGTGCAGGTAGTCACAGCCGCTGCATTCGTCGCGGTGGGTGGCCAGGGCGCTGCCGGGGGCAAGTGGGGTGAAGCCGAGTTTTGTGAGCAGGCCAAGGGAGGCGTGATTGCCGGCATACAGCCCTGCGGTCACCGCCGGGGTGTTGAGGCTATCAAAGGCGTAGCGGATGGCGGCGGTGATGGCCTCGGTGGCATAGCCCTTGCCCTGGTGGTCTTCGCCGATCCAGTAGGCCAGCTCGGAAGCGTTGGGCGTCAGAAACAGGCGCAGCCAGCCGAGCGGTGCGCCGCTGATTGTATCACAGATCACGAAGGAGCGGCTGTGACCCCGGGCGTCCTCCTCCAGGCAGACCTGCAGGCTGGCATCCGCGTCCTGCACCGAGACCGGCCAGTCCCAGCCGGCAATACAGGTGCAAATATCCGAGGTCAGCAGCGCCGCAATCAGGTGCGCGTCAGACCGCTGTGGCGCACGCAGGGTCAGGCGGGCGGTGGTAATCGGCGCAGGTGTCGCTGAAGCTGTCATAGTTGGGTCACAGTTTGGTTTATGGGGCGGGCCACGAAACGGGCCACAGAGAGGGTCATTGCGTTGGCCATAGGGTGGGCCGCTGTGCAGGTCACCGGCTGAACTACCGACCGGGCCACTCTGCGGGGCACCGGGTTGATCCCGCTGCTGATAACAGGGCCGGGCGTGGCGCCGGGTCTGGCATCGGACAGGGTGGGGTGCGCAGAACGGGTTATGTTGCGGCTCATGTCGGGGGGCGAGGCATGGGTCATGGCGCGGTTATCTCCCAGCTTGAGCAGGGTTCAAAGCGGCCGCGGGCGGGGGCGAATATCTGCGCGTCTCCAAGCCGGGTCATGCCCAGTTTCTGCAGCAGACCATTGGAGGCCTCATTGGCGAGCTGCGCCCCGGCAGTGACGGATTTCATGCCCAGCACGTCAAAGGCGTAAGTTATGGCGGTCTGCGCCGCGCTTGTGGCAAAACCGCGTCCATGAAAGGCGGAGCCGATCCAGTAGCCGATCTCGACGCTGGTGTCTGTCAGATGTTCACGGTGCAGTTTTAACGCGCCGACCGGCGTGCCTGAGCTGGCATCCGTGCCGGCATCCGCGCCGGTGTCGATCCCGGTATCAATCAGAGTGAAATGCCAGACCAGTCCGGGTCGTGTGAGCGACTGCTGCAACAGGGTGGTGCAGGCGTCTGTGGTCAGCCGGGGCGGCCAGCTGGCGACCCAGCGGCTGATTTCCGGAGACATCAGAGCCGCCAGATCTGCGGCGTCTGTCAGCCGCGTCGGGCGCAGCAACAGCGCGCCTGCCCGGATCGGGCCTGCAACAGTCGGGTCTGCAACAACCGGGTGGGCAACAGGGATGGCGCGCATCACTCCTCCTCGAACGGATCCCATTCGTCATCGACCTCAGGCAGGGCCTGGACCGCGGCTTCGAGGCTGAGTTCGGCGGCGGTGCGGATTTCGATGATTTTGGCCTTGGGAAAAGCGTCAAACACCGCCGAAACCAGCGGATGAACCCGCACTTCGGCTTTTTCGGCCTGCCAGGCGGCGTCTTTGACTTCGGCAATCGTCGGAGCGCCGCCTTCGTTCACCAGGGTCACCGCCCACCGCTGGCCGGTCCAGTTCATCAGGTTGCTGGCCAGGTTTGAAGCGAGGTTGCGGGGGGCGTTCTCTGTGGGCTGGAACTCAATGCGGCCAGGGGAATAACGCGCCAGACGCAGGGTGGTTTCCACTTCGATCAGCAGTTTCACGTCGCGGCGCAGGCGGATCAGATCGACCACGTCTTCAAAGGAGACATAGCGTGCCAGCGCGGTTTCGGCGTTGAGCTCCACTGCGGTTGCGGTGTTGCCCAGCGTGGCTGTTGCGCCGCCGCTGTGGCCGGCGCGGGTCTGCTGACTGGTGACGGCGTTCACAGCGCCGGTGGTGTGAGCTGTGGTGCTGTGGCCGGTGGTGCTGCCGCTGTGGCTGCTGCTGCGGGCGCTGCCCATGGAGACGCCGCCCGGCCCGCCCGCATGACTACCGTTTTGCGGTGGCATCGGCGGCGGCGGGGTGTTTTGCAACTTGCGCACCAGCTCTTCCGGGCTGGGCAGGTCGGCGACATGGGTCAGGCGGATCACCGCCATTTCCGCCGCCATCATTGCATTGGGCGCAGCGGCGACTTCTTCCAGCGCTTTCAAGAGCATCTGCCACATGCGCGTCAGCGAGCGCATTGGCAGTTTTTCTGCCATTTCCGCGCCGCGCAGGCGTTCGTCCGGCGACACGGTGGGGTCTTCGACCGCTTCAGGGGTGATTTTGATCACCGAAACCCAATGGGTGATTTCGGACATGTCACGCAGCACCGCCAGAGGGTCGGCGCCGGAGGCATACTGGCTGCCGAGCTCCTGCAGCGCAGCCGCCGCATCGCCGCGCATGATCATGTCAAACAGGTCCAGCACCCGGCCGCGGTCGGCCAGGCCCAGCATGGCGCGCACCTGGGCCACAGTGGTTTCGCCGGCACCGTGCGAGAGCGCCTGGTCCAGCAGCGAAGTGGCGTCACGTGCGGAGCCTTCTGAGGCGCGGGTGATCAGCGCCAGCGCGTCATCCGAAATCTCACCGCCCTCAGCCGCAGCGATTTTGCGCATCAGGGTGATCATCACCTCGGGTTCAATGCGGCGCAGGTCAAAGCGTTGACAGCGCGACAGCACCGTTACCGGCACTTTGCGGATCTCGGTGGTGGCAAAGATGAATTTCACATGCGCCGGTGGTTCTTCCAGCGTTTTGAGCAATGCATTGAAGGCGTTGGTCGACAGCATGTGCACTTCATCGATGATGTAGATTTTATAGCGCGCCGAGGCGGCCCGGTAATGCACCGAATCGATGATTTCACGGATGTCTCCAACCCCGGTGCGCGAGGCCGCATCCATTTCCATCACGTCGACATGGCGGCCATCAGTAATGGCGGTGCAATGTTCGCAGGTGCCGCAGGGATCGGTGGTAGGGCCGCCCTCACCGTCGGGGCCGATACAGTTGATGCCCTTGGCGATGATGCGGGCGGTGGTGGTTTTGCCCGTGCCGCGGATGCCGGTCATGATAAAGGCCTGGGCAATGCGGTCGGCGGCAAAGGCGTTTCGCAGGGTGCGCACCATCGGCTCCTGGCCGACAAGATCGGCGAATGTTTCCGGGCGGTATTTGCGCGCCAGAACCTTATAGCCGGTATCAGTATTGTCAGACATGCTGCCTCGCCCTCACCCTTGCCTGTGACTTCCCGCCCAGGTTACAGGGGGGGCGCGGGGAGGTCCAGCGGGACTTGATTGCGGGTGGTGCGATTGCGGCTTGATCCCCTGGGCATTGGCGGCCACAGTGGCGCGGTCGCCCGGGGCGGCATCCAGGTCCGCGGAAAGCCGGAAGGCACCCCCTCAGAACACAGAGTGAAAACCGTTCGGTTTTTCTTGGTGCCCGTCAGCGGATCTCGGGCGTTTGCAGGAGAAACCCGATGTCTGATGCGAAATCTGACTCAAAGTCTGACTCAAATTCCGGCCCCTTGTCCGACCCATTGCCTGGTCCAAATTCCGGCTCAATATCTGGCCATGGCTCCGGAGCAATGGCTGGTGAGAGCAAAACTTTAAAAATTAATGCGGCGGATCTGCAGTCGCTGGAACGGTTGCGCCGGGTCGCAAAGCGGCTGGGGCGCGATCATGCGGCGGGGCAGCCGGGCGCTTTGTTGCGGCTGAAAGCCTACCCGCCGCGGGGCGAGGGCAGCACCTTGCGCCACGCCGATTATCTGCATGTGGTGGCGCGGGAGGCGGGGTTCACCTCGTGGCCGCAGCTCAAATTTCAGGCCGAAGCGCAGGGGTTTGACCGGGCAGAGGCGCAGCAACGGCTGAAAATCGCGCTGTTTCATGGCCAGAACCCGGTGGTGGAGCAGCTTTTGCAGCGCTGGCCGGATCTGGCGGACGGTTTGTTCGGGTTGCAGGTGGCGCTGTATGACCTCGCTGGCGTGCGGGCCGTGTTGGCGCAGGATCCGGGTGCGGCGTTACGCGCGCTGGGGCCGCGGCGGCCGATGCTGCATCTGGCGTTTTCAAAATACATCCACGCGGTGCCTGCAAAGCGGGGCGACATGCTGGCGATTGCGGAACTGCTGCTTGCGCATGGTGCCGATGTGAATGATGCAATGGAAGCGGCGCCGGGGCAGGGCGAGACCCTGTCGGCGCTTTATGGCGCGCTGGGGCATGCGGATAATCTGCTGCTGGCGGAGTGGCTGCTGGGCCACGGTGCCGATCCCAATGACGGTGAGTCGCTGTATCACGCCACAGAGCTGGGCCATCACGACGGGCTGGCGCTGTTGTTGAGACACGGCGCGCGGCCTGCGGGCACCAACGCGCTGTTACGGGCGCTGGATTTTGACAATGCGGAGATGGTGTCGATGTTGCTCGCCGCCGGGGCCGATCCCAATGAAGCCGTGGCGTCTCATGTGTCGGGGCAACCCGCGCTGGTGATGCCGGCGCTGCACCAGGCGGCGCGGCGGGGCTGTGGCCGCGCGGTGGTGGAGCTGTTGCTGGCAGCGGGGGCGGATGTGGAACTGCGCCACGAGGGTATCACGGGTTATGCGCGGGCGCGGGTCCATGGTGCGCGTGCAGTGGCAGAGGCGCTGGCAGCAACCGGGGCCGACACCGGCTTGAACCGCGAGGAGGCTTTGCTGGCGCGTGCGGCCGAAGGGATGGCTTCAGAGGGGCAGTTCATTGACATGGCAAAGCTGGCGCCGGCCTGGCGCGGTCTTGTCGGGCAGTTGGTGCCGCTTGCCGGCCGCCAGAAACATATCGCGGCGCTGGTGGCGCTGGGGGTGGGCTATGACGTCGCGGACGACATGGGGCTGACGCCGGTGCAGATTGCTGGCTGGGAAGGCAAGCCGGAGCTGTTGTCCTGGTTCCTCAGCCTGAAACCGGATCTGACGCATGTGAACAATTTTGGCGGCACTTTGCTGTCCACTATCATTCACGGCTCGGAAAACTGCCCGGCGCGGGAGCGGCGCGCCCATGTGGATTGCGCCGGTGTGGTGCTGCATCACGGGGTGGCGCTGCCCCGCGGGGTGATCCGCTTTGCTGGTGAGCCGGCGATGGCGGAGTTCCTCGCGGAGTGGGCGGAGATGCATCCCGGGCAAGTGGTGGACGGCACCGTGTAGCGGGAAGTGTCCGCAGTCGTGAGCGCGCGGCTTCGGGTCCGCCGCATCTGGCCCGGCAGTGCTGCCTCTGGGCAGCGCGCGCCCGGTGGTGCGTAAGCAGCAGTGCACAAGTGCGCATCGCTGGTTGTGCCCTCCCCTGGCGGCGGGGCCCTTTGCAGTGCACCCGTGGCAGCGCATCATCGGTAGAAAACCCCTGGCAGCGGCGCTCGGCAGAGTGCTCTTGGCAGTTCGTTCGCGTTGCGTCCGTGGCGGCGCATCCACGGTGGTGGTTCCCCGGCAGGCCACCCCTGGCAGGCCGCCCCTGGCAGTGCGCCTCCGATAGTGCGCCTCCGACAGTGCGCCCTCTCGGTGCGCCGCTTTCGGTGGGTCCGCTGCCGTGTTGCTTCGAGCGCACGCGCGTCCCGGATCCGGGAGGGGCTCTGGGCGGGACGGGTCGGCAATGAGAGAGGGGCGAGGAGAGGCCAGGTTGGGAGCTCTGAAAAGGCACTTATAACGGGGATATGTGCCCGTAACGGGGATATGTGCCCGGCATTTGTACGGGGCATATGCAGCGTCGTGCAGGCCGGGTATTTGTGCCGGGTATTGGATGGGCCCTGTAGCGGTGCTTTATGCCGGGGGCGGCACGTCTTTCCACTGGCCGCTGGCAATGCCGTCCAGTGTCCAGGCGCCGATCGAATAGCGGATCAGCCGCAGGGTCGGGTGGCCGGCGGCGGCGGTCATGCGGCGGACCTGGCGGTTGCGCCCTTCAGAGATGGTGATCTCCAGCCAGCAGTCGGGCACCGATTTTCGAAAGCGCACGGGCGGCGTGCGGGCCCAGAGGGCTTTGGGCTCGTCGATGCGGCGCACTTTGGCGGGGCGGGTTTTGCCGTCTTTGAGCCCAATACCCTGGCGCAGCAATTGCAGGCTGGCGTCTTCCGGCTCACCTTCGACCTGGACCCAGTAGGTTTTGGGCATTTTATGTTTCGGGCTGGCAATGCGGTCCTGCAAGCGGCCGTCGTCGGTCAGCAGCAGCAGGCCTTCGCTGTCCTTGTCCAGCCGGCCGGCGGCATAGACCCCGGGCACATCCACATAGTCAGACAGGGTCTGGCGCGGCGAGCCTTCAGTGCCTTTGTCGGTGAATTGCGACAGCACATTAAACGGTTTGTTGAGCAGGATCAGCTTTGACATGCGGGCAGTCTGTGCATGATGGGGCCGGGTTGTGCAAGCCGGATCAGTGCGGGGAGGTTGTTATGATTTATGAAATTGCGGAGTTGAGGTTGGGAGAAGGGCGGCTTGGCATCTGTCCGATGCCGGGGCGCGGTGGCGACTATGGCGGCGACCTGTTGCAGTTGCTGAACTGGGCGCCGGGGCTGGTACTGACCATGACGTCGCAGGCGGAGTTGCGGTCGCGCGGTGCAGCGGATCTGGGCGCGGATCTGAAACGGGCCGGCATTGGCTGGCATCATCTGCCGGTGATGGATTTTGGCTCTCAAAGCGAAAGGTTGCAGCAGGGCTGGGCGCAGGCCTCAACAGAGGCGCATGCGGTGCTGGCGGATGGTGGCCGGGTGCTGGCCCATTGCATGGGCGGCTGTGGCCGCTCGGGCATGGCGTTGATGCGGCTGATGGTGGAGGCGGGCGAAAACGCCGATCCAGCTCTGGAGCGGCTGCGCGATGTGCGGCCCTGCGCGGTGGAAACCGAAGATCAGCGGGGCTGGGCGGCTGAGCCGATGTGGGACCGGCTGCGCCAGGAACGCGGCACCGACTGAGGCGGCGGGCGAAATGGAAGAGCAGAGCGGTGCGGCTGCATGGGACATCTTGGCAGCCAGTGCAGTTGCGCGCCCGGGGCAGGTCTGTCGGGACCAGGTGTTTTGGAGCCAGGCTGTAAAGCTATGGCGGCTCAGATCTGACGGGAATGGCATGGTGGCGCCGGTGTGCGCAAAACGCGCGGGGCGCGCCGGACGGTGGATTGCAGGTGCCGGAGACAGGTGACGTTGCCGCCCGAGGCCTGGCTGTTGGCACTGAAAGTGCGGGCGGTGGGGAGAGCGGCGGGGCGGTCTGGCCGGAGTTTTCCCCGCCGCATCGCGACGGTTTCTGGTGGCGTGAGGCCAGCGTGTGGTTGGCGCGCGCCGGGTCGGATGCCGCGAGGCAGGTCGGATCAGTAGCCTTTGCGGCCCTTGTTGGCGTGTTTCATCTTGCGGATTTGTTTGGCAAAACCACGGTGGCGGGTTTTGGTCTGGGTCATGGTTTCGGCGTTGCGGTCTTCTTCAAGGCGCAATTTTTGCCAGCGGGCCACCCGTTCCGTGGTCAGTTCACCCTTTTTCACCGCTTTGCGCACGGCGCAGCCGGGCTCGTGCTCATGGCTGCAATTGTTGAACTTGCAGGTCTCAGCGAGTTTTGAGACCTCGTCAAACAGCGCGTCAATGCCGTCGCTGGCATCATTCAGCGGCAGCGCCCGCATGCCCGGCGTGTCGATGATCCAGCCACCGTTGCGCATCCGGCGCAGTGTGCGCGCAGTGGTGGTGTGGCGGCCGCGGGCGTCGGTTTCGCGAATGTCGGCGGTGGCCAGGGTTTCCCCGGTCAGCGCATTCAGCAGTGTTGATTTGCCCACCCCGGAAGACCCCAGCAGCGCCGCCGTCTGGCTGTGGCCACAGAGCGCCATGATCCGGTCCTGATCGGCAGGGTCTTTGGCGTTGATCGCCAGCACTTCCAGATCAGGCGCCAGCGCGCGCGTTCGGGTGACAAAATCATCGACCTGGTCCGACAGGTCGGCTTTGGTCAGCACCACCACCGGGGTTGTGCCGGCATCTTTGGCCAGGGCCAGGTAGCGTTCCAGCCGCGCCGGGTTGAAATCGGGGTTGCAGGAGGTGGTGATGAACAGCGTGTCCACATTGGCGGCGATCAGCTGGGTGCGCGCGTCGGTGCCGGCGGCGCGCCGCGACAGCAGCGATTTGCGCTCCAGTGTCTGCGCCACCCGCAGATCGGAGGCGACCAGCACCCAATCGCCGACGGCGAACGTGCCGGTGGAGACCTCGGGCGGTGTGGTCAGGGTGAAGGTTTCGCCGGCGGTAATCCCGGTCATGCAGTCGCGGTGAATTTCGCTCAGCCGCATCACGGTAAGATCCGGGTCAGTTTCGGCACACTGAGCGGAGAAAAAAATGTCCCAGCCGAGATCATTAAGGGTGAGCGTCATGGTTTTGCCTGTGAGTTTGGAAACGGGACCGGAAGGGCCGCCGGGTGCGCAGCGGTCGCGTGCACGCGGGGCGTCGGAACAGGCAGAACGTCAGGGGATTGCCCTGTCAGTGACACGCGGCCTGGCGGAGGCTGGATGCAATCATCTTGGTCTCCTCAGAATCGGGGGTGTGGTCCTGAAATCAGGCACCCGCTGCGTATCACAGGCGCGCCATACGGGCGCGGGGCTCAGGTGAGAGGCTGGACAACGACCCAAGCGGGGCTCGTTATGGCTGCTTCCTTCCGGATCTGACCAGGTTGGCGAGGTGCCTGCCCGCGCCAACCTCTCGACGCTTATGTAGGACGAACGCGCGCGCTTGGCAAGAGGTCTGTGCTGAGGTCGGTGCCAGTGGCTGCCGGGGTGGCTGCCGGGGTGGCTGCCGGGGTGGCCGCAGGGGTGGCTGCGCCAGGGCAGTGACAGGACCGCGCCGGGATTGAGAGGGAGACGTGCCCGGGCTGTGCGGGTGACGCGACGGGTGACGCGACGGGTGGCGGGGGACGTGCCCGGGCTGTGCAGGCAATGCGGGAGGCAGAGCGGAAGCCGGGGCCGCCGCGCCGGAGTTGAGCGGGGACTGTCAGGGGCCGTGTGAGGCTGCTTGGGGCGAGCGCGGCCTCAGAGAGACACCGCGAAGCGGGCGAACCCGTCTGAGCTGTTGCCGAGGTCGGTGGGGTTCATCGGCGAGATTTCAGAGAGGAAACGGCGGGCACCGGGCCCGGTTTCAAATTCCACCCTTGTGCCGCCCAGCGGGGCAAAGCGCCAGTTGGGCGACCAGTCCGGTGTCACGGTGCCGGCATCAGCGATGTAGCGCAGCAGCAGTTCGCGGTTGGTCATGCTGCTCTGGTGTACCAGGTGGTTGTGCAGCTCGCCCGGATAGGAGCCGCCGCCACCGGTGCGGAAATTGTTGGTGGCAACGATAAAGTCCTGGTCATCGCTGACCGGTCTTCCCTGGTAAAGCAGGTCGCGGATCCGGCTGGCCTGCGGGTTGATCTCGATGCCGCGTGAGTTGAAGCAGGCCGGCGCGGTCAGGTCGATCTCATAAGTGATGCCGGAAAAGATATCGAATTCATAGGAGGGCGTTTCTTTGCGGAACAGCCACTGGCCCGTGTCTCCGGCGGTGAGTTGCGAATAGAGCGAAACTGAGCGTTCCAGCCATTGTCGCAACATCTGGCCATTGACCTTTACGCCGGTGATTGTGTTGGGAAACACATAGAGATCGGCGATGTGGCGCATGGCAATTCTACCAGCGTTCACGTGGGTATAGTGCTGCGGCCCGCCGCGGCCGCCGGATTTGAACGGGCTGGCGGCCGAGAGCACAGGCAGGCCGGCGTATGCGCTGTCGCGCAGTGCGTCGCGCATATAGCGGGTCTGGGCCTCATTGACGATGCGGATGGCGGGATTGTCGGTGACCATGGCAAAATAGCTGTGCAGCGCGCCGGTGGTGCGGCCGACAGAACGGCGGATCCAGGCCAGCGTTTCCTGGTGATCGCGGCCCACTGCGCGCATGATCGCGGGGTCGGCAGCGGCTTTGGCCTCCGTGCCGGAGATCCCCGGCGCGCAGGTGGGCAAAGCCGCGCTCTGATGGTGGGCGACGCGCCAGCTGTCGAGCGCATCGCGTTCCAGCACCAGGTCGATCAGACCGACATGAGAGCCCCAGAAGCCGGCCATCACCGCCGGTTTGCCGTGCAGAGTGCCGGCGGGGGCGTCAATTTTTGCACCGACCGGCCCCCGGGCGTCGGGAAACAGCTGATGGGTGTGGCCGGTCACCAGCGCGTCAATGCCGTCAATCACCGCCAGCGGCACCGCGGCGTCTTCCGTATCGGTGCTGCCGTCTTCCTGGCCGATGCCGGTGTGGCACAGCGCGATGATGATGTCGGCGCCGGCGGCTTTCATTTGCGGTACCCAGGCGCGGGCGGCTTCGACAATGCCCCGGGCGCGCAGCTTGCCGCCCAGTTTCTGGCGGTCCCAGCGGGTGATTTGTGGCGGGGTAAAGCCGATCACGCCGATTTTCAGCGTCTGGCTGTTGCCAGCGGCGTCGGTGAGCTGCCTGGTAAGGATGGTATAGGGGGCGACCAGAAGCGTGTCTTCGGTCGGGCTGGCGCCCTTGCGGGTGGCGATGTTGCAGGACAGTGCCGGAAACGCCGCGCCTGTCAGCGTCGCCTGCAAAAACGGAATGCCATAGTTGAATTCGTGATTGCCCAGCGTCAGCGCGTCATACTCAAGCGTGTTCATCGCCGACATCATCGGATGGCGACGCTGCGCATCCGGCGTCACCTGGGTGGCGAAATAATCCGCCATCGGCGTGCCTTCGAGAAAATCACCGTTGTCGAGCAGAATCGAATTATTGCAGTCTTGGCGCAGCTTGCGGATCAGCGTTCCGGCCAGCGCGAGGCTGAAAGGATTGCCGTAACGGTCCTCGTAATAATTGTAAGGACAGATGTTGTGGTGCAGGTCTGTGGTGGCCAGCACCCTCAGTTTGATCTGAGTGCCGGTGGCTTTGAGTATCAGTTCAGGCTGGTTCAACACTTATAATCCATTCAGAATGAAATGTGCGTCCACTGGGTACTCGGCTGACAGGGTAACTTGACTTCATGGCGGCATTATTGACTGCGTTAAGTTTTGTTACCAGACCCTTTAAGATAAAAATGAAACAAGGCACGCGTCAAGGTTGTATCTGAGGCTGGCTTGTCACCCGGTTGTAATTCATGCGATTGCATGCAGCTATGCGACCCCCAGTCCGGAGTAAACAATGCGCAATGCGGAAACAGTGACTTTTGGCGGTTCAGGTTTGGACCGTGCCGCTGAAAAGAGAAATGAAACCAAAGTGTTGTGGCGTGACAGCCGCACCAGGGTAGTGGTGATGTGGCGGGGAAAACCAGCGCTGCACGGCACCGGGCTTTGCCTGGTTCCGGTGACAAATCCGGCGCTGGACGCGATGGAAGAATCAGCGTTATTTTTAGGCATCGACGCGGAGGGACCGCTGTTTGCGGCGGATATTTCCGGCTGGCAGCCGGAAAGTTTACCTAAGGTCAGCGATGCGTTCACGGATCTGAGCGAAATCCACCATCCGTCGCTGCCTGAAGGTGCGGTTTTCCGCGAATTGCGCCAGGTGATGGCGGCGCTGAGCCCGCGGGACGCGGAACTGAGCGCCACCGCGTCTGCGATGTTTTCCTGGCACAGGACGCACCGGTTCTGCGCCAGGTGCGGTGCGGGCTCAGAAATGGAGGACGGTGGCTGGCGACGGGGCTGCGCCGCGTGTGGCGGTCAGCATTTCCCCCGCACGGATCCGGTGGTGATTATGTTGATCACCCATGGCAATGACGTGTTGCTCGGGCGTTCTCCGGCTTGGCCGGAGGGCATGTATTCGCTGTTGGCGGGATTCGTGGAGCCGGGCGAGCCGATTGAAGCCGCGGTGCGGCGCGAAGTGCGGGAAGAGGCGGGCATTGCGGTCGGCGCGGTGCGCTATCTGGCCAGCCAGCCCTGGCCGTTCCCCAATTCGCTGATGTTTGGCATGGCCGGTGAGGCACTGAGCCGCGAAATCGTGCTGGATGACGAGCTTGAAGATGCGCTTTGGCTCAGCCGGGAGCAGATGCTGGAGGTTGTGGCGGGGCGTCATCCCCGGCTCAAGCCGCCGCGCCCGGGGGCGATTGCAGGGTTTTTGATACGAAATTGGCTTGCGGATTCACTGGATTGATCAAATAAACACATTTAGCCACTATGCGTTTGTAATGTATCAGCCCAACCCTGCCGCTGGCGGGCAGACAGTTCAGGAGTCGCAATGAAACTTTCCACCCGTGTCGATATCGAAGCACCGATTGAATATGTGTTTTCAGTGCTGACCGACTTTGCCAGCCTGGAACGCCAGGCCATGCGCCGCGGGATAGAAGTGACCCGGACAGATACGGCGCCGGCGCGGGGCGCAGCCTGGGATGTGGTGCTGGATTACCGGGGTAAAACGCGGGCGATATCGGCCCGTGTTGTGGAATTCGAAACGCCGGAACATTTGCTGGTGCGTTCCGAAACCAGCGGGGTGCAGATTCTGTTGTCGGTGGAATTGCTGACCCTGAGCCGCAGTCACACAAGGATGATGCTGGCGCTGGACATGCGGGCACAGACATTGCCGGCGCGGGTATTGTTGCAGTCGATGAAATTCGGCAAGAACAAGCTCACGCGCAAACTGTCGACGCGGGTGGGTTCCTGGGGGAAAGACATCGAAGGCCGTTTTTGCGCCGGGCAGACACAGCTGACCTGAAGCGGCGGTTGATGTTGATTCGCTTCTGACGTCGCAGACGTCTGACGCGACTGATGCGGCATGCAACAAAAGGCCGGGCCGTCACAGAAGAACGGGCGGCTACAAAACCGGGCCGCCACACTCGACACCGGCAGCCGGATCCGGCCGCCGGCACGCGCGCCTCCAAAAAAGACACGGTGCGTCCGGGAGCGGCGGCGCGACAGGCGCGACGCCGGGTGTCTTACCTGGTCGCTCAGCCGCGGCGCGGATCGGCCGGGTAGACGCCGAGAACGGAGATTTCCTCGGTGAAATAGGCCAGCTCTTCCATCGCCAGTTTTACCGAAGGGTCCTCCGGGTGGCCTTCGATATCGGCATAAAACTGAGTCGCGGTGAAAGAGCCGTTCACCATATAGCTTTCCAGCTTGGTCATATTGACGCCGTTGGTGGCAAAGCCGCCCATGGCTTTGAACAGCGCGGCAGGGATGTTGCGCACCCGGAACACAAACGAGGTGACCATGCCGTGATCGCCGCGCCGGGCGTGGTTGGCGTCGCGGGACATGATCAGGAAACGGGTGGTGTTGCGGTCATGGTCTTCAATATGGCGCGCCAGGGTGTCGAGCCCGTAGAGTTCGCCGGCCAGATCCCCGGCCAGCGCTGCCTGCGCTGGCACCGCGTTTTCGGCAACGATTTTGGCGGACCCGGCCGTGTCCACGCCGGTGACCGGTTCGATATTATTGTCGCGCAGGAAGCTGCGGCACTGGCCCAGCAGCACGGTGTGGCTGAGGGCGGAGCGCACCTCTTTCAGCGGGGTGCCGGGCACCGCCAGCAGGTTGATATGCACGCGCACAAAGGTCTCATCGATGATGTGCAACCCGGAATTGGGCAGCAGCTGATGGATATCTGCTACGCGGCCATAGGTGGAGTTTTCCACCGGCAGCATTGCCAGATCGGCCTGATTGTTGCGCACTGCGGCGATGGCGTCTTCAAAAGTGCGGCAGGGCAGCGCTTCCAGGTCGGGCCGGGTTTCGTGGCAGGCCTGATGGGAATAGGCGCCGGGTTCGCCCTGAAATGCGATGCGTGCAGTCATTTTTGCGTCCGTTTTATAAATTTCGCGCCAAAGTCGGCTGCTTGCGGGTGTTATACCTTGATAAGCGGCGGGGGAAACGGGTAGATGTCGCCAAAATTCTACACGGTACAGGAACGCGACATGTTCGACACAATGACTCTTACAAAGATTCTCGGCGCCTTCTGTGGCGCCCTGCTGCTTTTCCTATTCGCCAACTGGGCCGGGACCACCCTGTACACGGTTGGCGCCGGTGAACACTCCTATCACAATGAAGAAGTGGCCCAGGGCTATGTCATTGAAGTGGAAGAAACCGAAGCCAGCGAAGCTGAAGTTGAAGAGCAAATCGACTTTGCAGCCCTGGTGGCCGAAGCTGATGCGCTGAAAGGCTCCAAAGTTTTCGCAAAATGTAAGGCCTGTCATTCGCTGGAAGCGGGCAAGAACACCACCGGTCCGACCCTGTTTGGCGTTGTTGGCCGCGACATCGGTTCGGTTGCCGGCTACAGCTACTCCGCCGCGGTGGAAGAGCTTGAAGGTCTCTGGGGTGAAGAAGAGCTGAACGGGTTCCTCGAAAAACCAAAATCCTATTTGCCGGGCACCAAAATGGGTTTTGGCGGTCTGAAGAAAGTCAGTGACCGCGCCAACCTGGTGGCCTATCTGGCGACCATCGGCGGCTGATCGCGTCATTTCCGATTTGAAATTAAAGGCCACCTGTTTCCCGCAGGTGGTCTTTTTTATTGCGCGGTCGCCCTGCGCACGAACTGTTTACCGCTGAATTGTGACAATGGCGCTTGATTGTACCCAGGCGGGCGCACTAGCTTTGAGCAAAGCCATCCGGGCCATGCCCGGCCAGAAAAGAGCCGCAGCAGGAGAGCCGAAGATGTTTAAAAACAGCAGCAAAACCGCAATTTGTGTGATCGCATTTGGGCTTGGCGGTCTCAGCGCCGGCGCTGTGGCGGCGGAAGAGATCATCAAGAGCTACGGGATTTCAACCTTTGGCGAGATGAAATACGCCGCCGATATGAAGTATCTGGACTATGTGAACCCCTATGCGCCCAAGGGCGGCGAAATTTCCACCTGGTCCGGCGGCACGTTTGACAGTTTTAACCCCTATTCCACCAAGGGGCGTGCCGGGGTGTTTTCTTCGGCGTTTTTTGAAAGCATTCTGACCAACGCGGCGGATGAGATCGGCAGCGCCTATTGTTTCCTTTGCACCACGCTGGAATATCCGGAAAACAAAGACTGGGTGATTTTCAACCTGCGTGAGGATGTGACGTTTTCTGATGGCTCTCCGCTGACGGCGGAGGACGTGGTATTCACCTATGATCTGTTCATTGAACAGGGGTTGCCGAGCTATCGCGCGGTGCTGAGCCAGGACGTGCTGAACGCCGAGGTGCTGGACACCTACCGGGTTAAGTTCACTTTCTCACCCGATGCGCCGCGCCGGGGGCTGATTGAAAGCCCGGGCGGTTTGCCGGTGATGTCGAAAGCGTGGTTTGAGCGCACCGGGGCGCGGCTGGATGAAAGCCGTCTGGAGCCGGCGGTGGGCTCGGGGCCCTATGTGCTCGACAGTTATGACATCAACCAGTCGATCACCTACCGGCGCAATCCGGACTACTGGGGCGAAGAGCATCCCTTTTCTATCGGGCGCAATAATTTCGACACCATCCGCTTTGAGTACTTCGGCGATTCAATTGCCGCTTTTGAGGCATTCAAAGCCGGGGCCTACAGTTTCCGCAATGAAAATTCCTCCAAGACCTGGGCCACGGGTTATGAATTCCCCGCCATAAAAGACGGCAGTTTTGCCAAGGTCGCTTTGCCAGATGGCACCATGGCGCCAGGGCAGAGTTTTGTCTTTAACCTGCAGCGCGAAAAATTTCAGGACCCGAAGGTGCGCGAAGCGCTGGCGCTGATGTTCAACTATGAATGGTCCAATGAGACGCTGTTTTACGGGCTGTATGACCGGATCAATTCTTTCTGGGAAAATGGTCCCGGCGAGGCCGTCGGCGTGGCCGAGGGCGCGGAGTTGGCGTTGTTGGAAAGCATTGAGGACCTGTTGCCCGAAGGGGTGATTGGCAGTGAGCCGGTGATGGCGCCCGCATCGGGTGCGCGCCAGCTCGACCGCAAGAACCTGCGCCGGGCCTCTGCGCTGCTGGATGAGGCCGGCTGGCTGGTTGGCGATGACGGGATGCGCCGCAAGAATGGCAAGCTGCTGTCGGTGGAGTTCCTTGAGGACAGCCCCACCTTTGACCGGGTGATCAACCCCTATGTGGACAATCTGCAGGCGCTGGGGGTGAACGCGATACTGAACCGGGTCGATCCCGCCCAGGCCACCAAACGGACCCGGGAAAAAGATTTTGATATGGTGGTGGACCAGTTCCCGATGGGTTTTGAACCGGGCTCGGGGCTGAAACAGTATTTTGGCAGCAAGGGTGCGGAGCAGTCAGTGTTCAACTCGGCCTCACTCAAGAGCCCTGCGGTGGATGCGCTGATTGAGGTGGTACAGAATGCCGAAACCAAAGAAGCGCTGAACGTGGCGATCCGGGCACTGGACCGGGTGTTGCGGGCGGAACGCTTCTGGGTGCCGCAGTGGTACAAGAACGTGCACACCGTGTCTTATCTCGACATCTATGCCTACCCGGACCCGCTGCCGCCCTATGCGCTTGGCACCTTTGATTTCTGGTGGGTGGATCCGGTCAAAGAGGCCGCTTTGCGTGCCGCTGGTAAACTGTAACTACCATGGGAGCTTATATTCTTCGCCGATTGTTGCTGGTCATCCCGACATTGCTGGGGGTGATGATTATCAACTTTGCCCTGGTGCAGTTTGTGCCTGGCGGCCCGATTGAGCAGATCATCGCCCAGCTTGAGGGCGAGGGCGATGTGTTTGAAGGCGTCACCGGTGGTGGCTCGGAAACATTCGAGAGCAATACCGAGAGCAGCTATATCGGCGCGCGCGGCTTGCCGGAGGAGTTTCTGAAAGAGCTGGAGCGCGAGTTCGGCTTTGACAAACCTCCGGTGGAGCGGTTCCTCAACATGATGTGGAACTATATCCGCTTTGATTTTGGTGACAGTTATTTCCGCTCGATCTCGGTGCGCGATCTGGTGATTGAAAAAATGCCGGTGTCGATCACGCTGGGTCTGTGGTCGACGCTGATCGCCTATCTGGTGTCGATCCCGCTGGGCATCCGCAAAGCGGTGAAGGACGGCAGCCGTTTTGACAGTATCACCAGCAGCGTGATTATCGTCGCCTATGCCATTCCCGGTTTCCTGTTCGCGATCCTGCTGATCGTGGTGCTGGCCGGGGGATCTTACTGGCAGATCTTCCCGCTGCGCGGCCTGACCTCGACCAACTGGGACAGCCTGCCGCTGTGGGGCAAAATTACCGATTATCTCTGGCATATCGCTTTGCCGGTGCTGGCCTCGCTGCCGGCGGCTTTTGCGACGCTGACGCTGCTGACCAAGAACTCGTTTTTGGACGAGATCCGCAAACACTATGTGGTGACGGCGCGGGCCAAGGGGCTGAGCGAGAATAAGGTGCTTTATGGCCATGTGTTCCGCAACGCGATGCTGATCGTGATTGCTGGTTTTCCGGGGCTGTTCCTCGGGGTGTTGTTTGGCTCCTCCTTGCTGATTGAGCTGATTTTCTCGTTGGACGGTCTGGGGCGGCTTGGCTTTGAAGCGGCGGTGGCGCGGGATTATCCTGTGGTGTTTGGCACCCTGTTTTTCTTTGGTCTGATCGGGCTGCTGGTCGGCATTCTGTCGGACCTGATGTATGTGTTTGTCGATCCGAGGATCGATTTTGAAGGGAGGGGCAGTTGATGCGCCTGTCACCTCTGAACCAGCGCCGCTGGCGCAATTTCTGTCGCAACCGCCGCGCGGTGTGGTCGGCGATGATCTTTGGCGCGCTGTTTTTCCTCAGCCTGTTTGCCGAATTCATCGCCAATGACAAACCGATCCTGGTGAATTACCGCGGCGAATACCGGATGCCGATTTTTAACTTCTATCCGGAAACCGCGTTTGGCGGCGATTTCAGGACCGAGGCGGTGTACCGCGACGCGGAGGTGAAATGCCTGATCGTGTCCGGCGGGCTGGACAGTTGTTTTGACGATCCGGAAGGCGTCATCGAGGATGCCGCAGACGGGGTGGTCGCCGGCGAAGCTATCGAAAAGGGCTGGGCGATCTGGCCGCTGATCCCCTATTCTTTTGACACCATTTCGGACGTGCGCGGCGTGGCACCATCGCCCCCCGGCAAGCAGCATTATCTCGGCACTGATGATACCAAACGTGACGTGGTGGCGCGGATCATCTACGGTTTCCGTCTGTCGATCCTGTTCACTATCGTGGTGACGCTCTGTACCAGCCTGGTCGGCATCTCCGCCGGTGCGGTACAGGGCTATTTTGGCGGCTGGATTGATCTGATGTTTCAGCGCTTTCTGGAGATCTGGGGCGCGGTGCCCTCGCTCTATGTCATCATCATTCTGTTTGCCATTCTGGGGCGGTCGCTGACGCTCTTGACCTTTATCATCATCCTGTTTGGCTGGCCGGCGCTGGTCGGCGTGGTGCGGGCGGAGTTCCTGCGGGCGCGCAATTTTGAATATGTGCGTGCGGCCCAGGCCCTGGGCGTAAGTGACCGGGTGATCATGTTCCGCCATATGTTGCCCAATGCGATGGTGGCGACGCTGACCATGCTGCCTTTTATCGTTACCGGCACCATCGGCACGCTCGCCTCACTTGATTTTCTCGGCTACGGGCTGCCTTCGTCGTATCCGTCGCTGGGCGAGCTGACGTTGCAGGCGAAACAGAACCTGCAGGCGCCCTGGCTTGGGTTTGCCGCTTTCACCACCTACGCGGTGATGCTGTCGCTGCTGGTGTTTATCTTTGAAGGTGTGCGGGATGCCTTTGACCCGAGAAAGACGTTTCAATGAACATCGCTCTGTCTGAAAACACCGTCCTGCAGGTCAGCGATCTGAATGTGTCTTTCCGCCAGGAGGGTGTAGAAGCGCCAGCAGTGCGCAACGTGTCCTTTCATATTGAGCGCGGCGAGACCGTGGCTTTGGTCGGGGAAAGCGGCTCTGGAAAATCGGTGACGGCGCTCTCGACCGTCGGGCTGTTGCCTGACAGCGCCCGTGTCACCGGATCGACCCGCTGGATGGGCCAGGAAATGATCGGCGCCAGCGAGCGCGATTTACGTCAGGTGCGCGGCAATGACATCAGTTTCATTTTCCAGGAGCCGATGACCTCGCTGAACCCGCTGCATACTATCGAAAAGCAGCTGGGCGAGAGCATTACCCTGCATCAGGGGCTGCGCAATGCGGCTTTGAAGGCGCGCATTCTGGAACTGCTGAATAAAGTCGGCATCATTGATCCGGAAAGCCGGCTGGGCGCCTATCCGCATGAGCTGTCAGGTGGGCAGCGTCAGCGGGTGATGATCGCCATGGCGCTGGCCAACGGGCCGGAACTATTGATCGCGGATGAGCCCACGACGGCGCTGGATGTGACCATTCAGGCGCAGATTCTGGAACTGCTGGCGGAGCTGAAGCGGGACGCGGGCATGTCGATGCTGTTCATCACCCATGATCTTGGCATTGTGCGCAAATTTGCCGACCGGGTCTGTGTGATGAAGGATGGCGAAATCGTCGAAAGTGGTGTCACCGCCGATGTGTTTGACGCGCCGCAGCATGCCTATACCAAAATGTTGCTGGCGGCGGAAACCGTCGGGCGGCCGGTGCCGGTGGATCCCGGCGCTGAGGTGGTATCGAGCGCGCGCGACCTGCGCATCTGGTTCCCGATCTATAAAGGGCTTCTGAAGCGCACGGTCGGCCATGTGAAAGCGGTGAATGCCGCCAGCTTTGAGGTGCGCGCCGGCGAGACGCTCGGCATTGTCGGCGAAAGTGGTTCGGGCAAGACCACGCTGGCGCTGGCGATGATGCGGCTGATTGCCAGCGAGGGCGAAGTGATGTTCCTTGGCAATGATCTTCAGGGTCGGAGCCCGCGGGCGTTGCGCCCGTTGCGGCGCGACATGCAGATCGTGTTTCAGGACCCGTTTGGCTCACTGTCGCCACGCATGAGTGTCGCTGAAATCATCGCCGAAGGGCTGTCGGTGCATCAGGTTGAGGGCAGCGGCAGCAACGCAGAACGGGTGGCTATGATCATGCAGGAGGTGGGGTTGGACCCGGCCACTGCCGGGCGTTATCCGCATGAATTTTCCGGCGGGCAGCGCCAGCGCATTGCCATTGCGCGGGCGATGATCCTGAAGCCAAAACTGCTGGTGCTGGATGAGCCGACCTCGGCGCTGGACAAGACGGTGCAGGTGCAGATTGTGGCGCTGCTGCGCGATCTGCAGGAGCGCCACAACCTGGCCTATCTGTTCATCAGCCACGATCTGCAGGTGGTGCGGGCGCTGAGCCACAAGGTGATTGTGATGCGGCGCGGCGATGTGGTGGAGGCCGGCGATGCGGATGCGGTGTTTGAGGCGCCGGAAAGCGATTATACAAGGGCATTGATGGCGGCAGCCTTTGAGCTGAAAGTGCGCGAGGGCGCCGGGGTCTGAGGGCTTCTGCGCCGGAGCCGGGCTGGGGGCGGCGGTGGCCGCGCTGCGGAACTGAAGCGAACTGCGGCTGATGTGTTCCGACAGTCCGGAGTTATAGTGTTCCGACACTGTTTGTCCCGGCAATACAGGTCTGCCGCAGAATGCCTCTGGCAGGCATCCGGGCGGTGGTTGTGCGCTTGTTGTGCCACAGAGACAGCGTTTCCGCCTGAGACCTAGTGTAGCAGAACTACGTGCACCGTGGCGCCCTGCGCTTGACATCCGCAGTCGGTTGTAGCGGGTTTGCGGGCCGCCCCTGCGCGCGAACTCCAACACCGCAAACGGGCGGTGCCACTGCGGGGGAGGCCAGAATATGTGCCACGCTTTTTGACCTGACAGGGCGAGGGCGGCTTGTATCCCGGATGCGAATCAGATTGTTGCCCTGCGCCCTGCGCCCTGCGCCCTGCGCCCTGCGCCCTGCGCCCTGCGCCCTGCGCCCTGCGCCCTGCGCCCTGCGCCCTGCGCCCTGCGCCCTGCGCCCTGATGAGCGGCAGCTGTATTGTTCTTTCAGGCGGTGCGGATGCGGCGCGAAACGGCTCCCGGTGCCGCTGATCGCCTCCAGGCAGTACCGCAGCCTGCTGCCTGGCGTCGTGACGGTCGTAAAGATTGTGCGCATTGCCCGGGCGTGCTGCCGTGCTGGAAAAAGTCGCGGGCGATGCCCGGTATCTGCCTCCCTGCATCCAGGCCTCTCAACAGGCGGTGCCGCCCTGCGCTTGCGCAGGGCGCGGCCCAACAAAAGGATCGCATCTGTGATGCGGCGCTTTTGGCGGGAGCATTTGCGGAGCGGTGCAAGCCTGAAATCAGTGCGCAATGCCGGCAAAGAAGGCGGCACTGGTGACGGCAGGCTGTGGCCGCCGGCTCAGGAGGGCGGGCCGATCGGGGTGCAGTCCTGGCCTCGGGCGCCCAGGCGGCGGCAGGCCAGTTCGGCGGTTTCGCGCGACAGGCCCATGAAATTGGCGTCAAAACCGCTGCGCCGCTGCACCACTTTGCGCAGGGCGCTGTTCAGCGTGCCCAATTCGCGCAATGCGGTTTTTAACAGCACCCGCTCGGCTTTATAGCGCGAGCCATACTGACCGATATTGATGCCCCAGTAGCGTCCGCCGGAGGTCGAGACCCGGGTCACCACCTCGGCGCCGTCTTCATTCAGCGCGAGGCTGGCAACATCGGGCGCCAGCGAAGCAAGCAACAGCTCTTCGGGTTTCATCTGTGGGGTAATTCTCCGGCTGGGTGTGTTCAGCGCGGCAAGCACATCCGTACCGGAACCGGTGTCTGTGGCGGGCGCGGCAGCGGCGGAGACCTGGGCCACTGCCATCAGGATATTCTGTTCCATTGCCAGCAGCGTGGCGTCGTCAACTGGCGCGGAGACGGCGGCCATGATGGTGCCGGGGCGCAGGTTGGGGCGCGGGCTTTTGGTCATATTGGTTGAGGTGCGCACCACCCGGCCTGCGGGCACATTGACCGCACCGGCGCTGGCCACACGCACCACATCAGAGCTGGAGGACGGGGTGCTGCCTTTGCCGAGATACGGCGGCCTGGAAGGGCGCAGCACCGCGACCTGGGTCGGTGCCCGTTTAAAGCCCATATCGAGCAGCTCAGCGACGCGCGCATTGCGCGTTGCGGTGGAACGGCCGCCAAAGACGGTGGCGATGATACGTTCATTGCCGCGTTTGGCGGAGGCCACAATGTTAAAACCTGAGGCGCGGGTATAGCCGGTTTTGATGCCGTCAGCGCCGCGGTAACTGTTGAGCAGCCGGCGGTTGGTGTGGCTGACCTTGCGCACGCCGGCGTCCACGGTGAGGCGGGAGAACAGCCCGTAATAATCCGGATAATCAAAAAACAGCTGCCGGCCCAGTTTCGTCATGTCGCGCGCAGTGGAGAGGTGGCCACGTTCAGTCAGCCCATGGGCGTTTTTGAATGTGGTGTTGGTCATGCCGATGGCTTTGGCGGTGCGGTTCATGCGCCGGGCAAAGGCGGCTTCAGAGCCTGAGACAGCAATCCCCAGCGCGGTGGCGGCGTCATTGGCGGATTTCACCGCGGCGGCGCGGATCAGGTAACGCAGTTTGATTTTCTGCCCCCGGCGCAGCCCCAGTTTGGAGGGCGGTTCATTGGCGGCTTTGGCGGTGATGGTGATCATCTGATCGAGCGACAGCTCGCCGTTGCTGACCGCTTCAAACACCACATAGAGTGTCATCATTTTGGTAAGCGAGGCCGGGTTCAGCCGTGCGTCTGCGTTGCGCGCATGCAGCACCTTGCCCGAGCGCGCATCTATCACAAACGCAGCATAGGCCGGGTTGCTGGCGGCTTGCGCCGGCAGGGTCATCAGCATCGAAATAACGATCAAAAGCCCGATACGGGCGCACTTTACCAGGCGCGTATTCACGTCGCTCACCTTTTTTCTGCCTCATGGCCGGATCTTGACGCCCGTGCCTTGAAGCAAGCGTAACACAGCACCGGATCTTAGAAAATAGTGAATTTTCAATGGTTTTGGCATAAGTGTGGCAGGGAAATCCTAAATATAGTGGGTGAGATTTCAGGCGCGTGGATATGTAGTATTGTTAACAAATCGTTAATCACGATTGATGTGGGTGATGAGATCGGAAAGCCCGCTCAGATCGGGCAGGCTGTGGTAGCGCGGTTGATTTTGCGGCGGTTCGGCATGTTCCAGCTCCCAGCTCAGCTCAGAGGCTACATAGACGCCATAAGCCCCGGCCTGCAGCGGCGGCAGCACGTCGGAGGCCATGGAATTGCCCACCATCAGAGCGGCATCCGTGCCGCCGGGCAGGGCGGTGAATATGCGCTGATAGATTTCGGGCGTCTTATGGGAGACGATTTCGACCTGATCAAAATAATCACCGAGCCCGGATTGTGCCAGTTTGCGTTCCTGGTCCAGCAGGTCGCCTTTGGTGATCAGCACCAGCCGGTAGTCGCCCGCCAGGCTGGCCACGGTTTCGGCAGCGCCGGGCAGCAGGTGGATCGGGTGTTGCAGCATGTCCTGACCGGCGTCGATCAACTCGCGGATCACTGTGGCCGGCACTTTCCCATCGGTGACTTCAATTGCCACTTCGATCATCGAGAGCACAAAGCCTTTCACGCCGAATCCGTAGTGGCCCAGATTGCGCTTTTCTGCCGCCAGCAGACGTTCCTCCAGCAGCGCTGGGGCGCAGTCATTGGCCAGCAGCGCAGCGAATCGGTCCTGGGTCAGACGGAAGAATGTCTCGGTCTGCCAGAGCGTATCGTCCGCATCAAAGCCAATTGTCGCCAGTTTTGCCGCCATTTAACCCTCTCCTTCTATATTCAATGTAACAGGCCCCCTTTTCCCGGAGCGAGAAGGGTTTATATAGTCGCCTCAACCTGGCCAACAAGCTTTTCGGAGACAGCAGTGATTAAGCACCCGCTCATGATGTCGGACAACGACTCCCGACCCGAGGACGAAGCGGATGTCCTGCTGCAAACCAAGCCCAAAACCAAGCGACCACCGATGTATAAGGTGATGTTGCTGAATGACGATTATACGCCGATGGAATTTGTCATCACCATTCTGGAGCGCTTTTTTCAGATTGGTCACAGCCAGGCCACCGAGATCATGCTGACCGTGCATAAAAAGGGTCTGGCAGTGGTCGGGGTGTTCCATCACGAAATTGCGGAAACGAAAGTCACCCAGGTGATGACTTTCGCCCGCAAACACCAGCATCCGCTGCAATGCGTGATGGAAAAAGAATAGGCCTTTAGGGGGCGATATCATGTCACAACGTCTGGAAATCGCGCTTGAAGCGCAGTCTGTAACCCTGCCTGAGGGCCGGATCGCTGTTTTTGCCCCACGGGGTGATGTCGATCTGTCAGCGCTGGGGCGCGAGCGGGTGCAGGTCATTCAGGGCTTTAAGCCCGATCACGACGCTTTTGCCCGCGCGGGCTATGACTGCACCGTGCAAGCAAGCGGCGAATTTGCCGCCGCGATGGTGTTTCTGCCGCGCTCCAAGACCCAGGCGCGGGGGCTGATCGCTGAGGCTGCCGCGATGGGCGGTCTGGTAATTGTGGATGGTCAGAAGACCGACGGCATTGATTCGATGCTGAAAGCAGTGCGCAAGCGCACGGAGACCGGCGCGGTGGTTTCCAAGGCACACGGCAAGCTGTTCAGTTTTGAGGGCGGCGATTTTTCCGACTGGGTGGCGCAGGACGGGCTTGTGGGTGATTTTGTCACCCGGCCCGGGGTGTTCTCGGCCGATAAAGTTGACCGGGGCTCAGAAGCGCTGATCGCGGCGCTGCCGAAAAAACTGCCCAAACGGGTGGTTGATCTGGGCGCTGGCTGGGGCTTTCTGTCCCGCGCCATTCTGCAGCACGACAGTGTCGAACATCTGGATCTGGTCGAGGCCGATCACGCAGCACTTGAATGTGCGCGGCTGAATGTGACCGATCCGCGCGCCGCGTTTCACTGGGCCGATGCCAACCGGTTCCGCCCCGAAGCCATGGCCGGCGCCGTGATCACCAACCCGCCGTTTCACACCGGGCGCGCCGGTGATCCCGACCTGGGGCGCGCCTTTATCAAAGCCGCCGCCGGGTTGCTGACACCCACGGGCGAGATCTATCTGGTGGCGAACCGGCATTTGCCTTATGAGGCAACGCTTGCCGAGTTGTTCCGCAATGTGGAAGAGCTGCCAGGCAACAGCGGCTTCAAAATCCTGCACGGTTCAAAACTGCTTCGCGGACGTCGCTGATACCGCTAACCTGCCCCGGGGCAGCACCGATTCGGAGATCTGAACTATGGGTTTTTCCATCGCAGGTAAGACAGCGATTGTGACCGGGGCCGCCAATGGCGTCGGGCTGGCGATTGCCCGCCATTTTGCCGACCGCGGCGCCAATGTGATGTTTGCCGATATGGACGAGGCGCGGTTGATGCGCGAAGTCGGCGACGAGGCCAAAAGCGAGGATGGCAATATCCGCATTTTCGCCGGTGACCTGCGGGAGAAGCTGACCATTGCCAATCTGCTCTCCGCCACCATTGATGCGTTTGACGGGGTGGATATTCTGGTCAATGCCAGCCGGCAGATCATGTCCTCCAAACCGCTGAATCCGGAAGAGGATCAGGTGGAGCAGTTGTTGCAGCAGAACCTGATGACCGGGCTGCGGGTCAGCCAAGCGGTGGCAAAACGGATGATTTCCCAGGCCGAAAAAAACGGCAAGGAAGACGGGATGGTGGGCTCGATCATCAACCTGTCCTCAATTGCCGCCCGACGCACGCATGCGGATCTGCTGGCCTATTCGGTCTCTACTGCGGCGGTGGATCAGATGACCCGTTCGCTGGCGGTGGCGCTGGCCCCGGAGCGGATCCGGGTCAATGCGGTGGCTTTTGGCTCGGTGATGTCGGCGTCGCTCCAGGGCACGCTGGCGGGAAATATGGAGTGTCGCGGTGAGATTATTCAGTGTACTCCGTTGGGTCGCATTGCCAGCGCGGGTGAGGTGGCCGAGGCGGCGCAGTTCCTTGCTTCAGATGGTTCGGGGTTCATGACCGGGCAGATCCTGACCATTGATGGCGGCCGCAGCCTGATTGATGCGGTGAGCGCGCCGGCACATTGATCCGGTCTGAGCTGCCAAAAGACTGGCGCAAAACATCGCCTGGGGTGAGCATCGCCTGACGCGAAACCTGCCGGGCATGGCGCCTCGCTGATGTGAGCCTCGCCGGGGCGGGAGATCTGCCTGAAACGGGGGCTGGCTGACGTGACGCAGGCCTGACATGTACCCGGCCAGCCAAAACCCGTTCTGGTGCGAAACCAGTCTGGCCCGGGCTCCGTCTGCTGTGCGCCCCACTTGATGCTTCCCACATGATGTACCTCGCGCGATGCAAAACCGGCCGGACATGGCGCCACCGGGACAAGAACGGGCAGGCGCGAAAGCGGGCTGGCCCGCGTTCCTCCAGCTATGCACCCCATTTGATGCGGCCCACATGATACAGCCAGCGCGATGCGAAATCCGCCGGCCTGACGTTGAACCGGCAAATGCGAGGCCGGGCTGGTGCGCGCGTCAGACTTCTTCCGGATATTGCATCTGACAGGCGCGGATCACCGGTTCTGCCTGCCGCGCCAGGCTTTGACGTTTGACCGTGAGTTGGGCCAGCTTGCGGGCCTCAAGCTCCAGGTCTATCGCCACTGGCACCCGGCGGCTGGTTTTGACCGGCACCCGGCAATAGATCGCTTCACCCAGTTCCGTCTCGCCGCAACGTTCGCGTTCAAAGCTGATTTCGGTGCGCATCTCATAGCCGTAGCCGCGGCTGAGATTGGCGGCGGCGGTGGTCTCAAGTCTGGTGACGGTGCGCAGGTCCTGGGTGTTGCGGGAAATGCAGCGCTGTTGCTCGGTGGCACAGGCGGCGAGGACGGTGAGGGCCACAAGGGCAAGGGGAAAGCGCATAACAGTGTCCACTGGTCACAGGGTGCCTTTGCTGAGGCTTATGGCCACTGTGTCACAGAACGGGTGCATGAGGCAAAATCTGACACTATAGCGCAGGGCTGGGCGCGACTGCGGCTTGGACCTTTGCTGCCGGATCTGATACCCGGTGGGCAACAAATGAGGTTTCCGATGAGCACCGAGATGCAGGACGACATGCCGCACGACATGGAAGACGAAAAAACACGCGCCTCCGGCTGGTTCCGCCAGCTGCGCGACGAGATTGTGACCCGTTTTGAAGCGCTGGAAGACAGTCAGACCGAGGGGCCGTTTGCGGATCAGCCGGCCGGGCGGTTTGAAGTGACGGAAACGCGCCGCGCCTCGGACGACGGGTCCGATGCCGGCGGCGGGCTGATGTCGGTGATGCGCGGCGGCCGGGTGTTTGAAAAAGTCGGTGTCAATGTCTCCACCGTGTATGGAGTGCTGGGCGAACGGGCGCAGAATGCCATGGCAGCGCGCAAGGGCATGCCAGGCATGAAGGATGATCCGCGCTTCTGGGCGGCGGGCATTTCGTTGGTGGCGCATATGCAGAACCCACACGCGCCGGCGGTGCATATGAACACCCGCATGTTCTGGACCCCGCATGGCTGGTGGTTTGGCGGCGGCTCGGATCTGAACCCCTGTCTTGAATACGCGGAAGACACCGCCGCATTTCACGCGGTGCAGCAGGCCCATTGTGACCGGCACAACGTGGCATTTTACCCAAAGTTCAAAGCCTGGGCGGATGAGTATTTTTATGTGCCGCACCGGGGGCGCGCGCGGGGTGTCGGCGGGATTTTCCTCGATGACCACAATTCCGGCGACTGGGAGGCGGATTTCGCCTTTATCCAGGATGTGGGCCGGGCGTTTTTGCCAGCCTTTGTGCCGCTCACGGAAAAACGGCGCAATACGCCCTGGTCTGAGGCGGACAAAGACACGCAGTTGCAGCATCGTGGGCTCTATGCGGAATATAACCTGGTCTATGACCGGGGCACTAAGTTTGGCCTGGAAACCGGCCATGATGCCAATGCGGTGCTGATGAGCCTGCCGCCGATGGCGAAATGGGTATGATCGCGGCGCGGCGCTGACGGGGGCTAGGCGCCGTTAAACAGCCGGACAGTTGCGGTCGGACGGTTGCGGCCTGACAGACGCAACGTGAAGGGCGTGGCGCGGGGGGACTGGCAGGCATACCCGGGAGTGTCGGGCTGCGTGCCGGACAGGAATGCTAAGCGGGAGCGCCGCGCAGCAACCAGAGACCGGGCACCGGAGTACCAACCCATGTCGCTCAGGTCCCGCGTCGCCCCGGGGCATAGTCGTTCCGGAGGCAATTCCGGTTCTGTGTGCCAGCTGTGGCGCCTGTGCTTGCCACCTGTGCCGCGGCCCGTAAGCTTCAGTTCGCGCTGATTGAGATGCGTTTGAATGAGCCGGCGCTGCTGCCGGAGGCTTTAAAAGCGCCGCCACCGAGCCGCACAATCGGTTTGGCACTGGCCTCGGGCGCGCCGGCAGGGGACGCACTGGCGGGGGCCGTTTCTGCGGCCATAGCGCTGGTCGTGGGCTCCGCCAGCGGTTGAGACGCTGTGCTGCTGCCGGACTCAAAGCTGGCGGGTTCTGTGGCAAATGCGGTCAGGGTTTCGGACGTGTCGGGCGCTTCTTCTTTGGTCAACACCAGAAACGTGAATACGCCAACCAGGCCAAGCAGGGCGGGGAGGATTTGATTTGGTTGCACGGGATTTGCCTGTGTTATGTGCGGGCTTTCAGTAAAGGACAGGTTTTGGGCGAGACCAGGGCAAATCGGGTTTCAAATATTTCGAATTGTCCGTGAAAAAAGCCGCCCCCGGCATGGGAGGCGGCTTTTGTTCTGTTTTGTCAGTATTTTAGCCCGGTCAGATCAGCTGCGCACCGTGTCGATCATCAGTTGCACATTTTCCGGGTCCGCATCCGGCGTGATGCCATGACCCAGGTTGAAAATATGCGGGCCTTTGGAAAAGGCTTCGCGGATCGCCAGGGTGTCATCAATCAGGTCCTGGCCGCCCGTAACCATGTGGCGGGAGGCGAGATTGCCCTGAACACAGCCATCACTCTGTACATTACTGGCGCCCCACTCCGGTGAAACTGAATTGTCCAGCGCCACACAGTCCACGCCGGTGGCTTTGGCAAAACCGATATAGTGGTCGCCGGCTTCGCGCGGGAATGCGATGACGGGCACATGTGGGTGCCGCGCTTTCAGCGCTTCGGTGATGACCCGGGTGGGTTCCAGCGCATATTTCAGGAAATCGCTGTCCTTGAGCGAGCCGGCCCAGCTGTCAAACAGTTTCACCACTTCGGCGCCGGCTTCGATCTGGGCCGAGAGGTAGTCGATGGTGGCCTCAGTAATGCGGTTGATCAGCGCGTCAAAAATCTCCGGGTTGCTGTCCTTGAGCGCATGCGCCGGAGCCTGATCCGGGGTGCCGCGACCAGCGATCATATAGGTGGCCACAGTCCAGGGCGCGCCGGCAAAGCCGATCAGTGTGGTCTCTTCCGGCAGATCGCGGGCGAGGATTTTCACCGTTTCATAGATCGGGTTCAGCGTCGCATGGATATCGCCGGGGGTTTTCAGCCGGGCGAAATCTTCGGCGCCGCTGATGGTCGAGAGCCGCGGGCCTTCGCCGGTGACAAACCACAGATCGGCGCCAAGCGCCTGGGGCACCAGCAGAATATCGGCAAACAGGATCGCAGCATCAAACCCGTAGCGGCGGATCGGCTGCAAAGTCACTTCAGCGGCCAGTTCCGGGTTATAACACAGCGACAGGAAATCGCCGGCTTTGGCGCGGGTGGCGCGGTACTCGGGCAGGTAACGACCAGCCTGGCGCATCATCCAGATCGGCGGTGTGTCCAGTGTCTCACCTGCCAGTGCGCGCAGGATTTTCTTTTTCTCAGCCATGGTACGCCTTTTTTGCTTTATCAGGCAGTTGGTGTGCTCCGCGCGTCCTTTTGTCAAGTAACAGACGCTTGTCAGGACCCCGTGACGCAGGTAGGTGGGGGTATGGTTATTGCATTTCCGACCCCCGCTTCGCCCCTGAAAATCGGCACCCGTGGCTCGCCGCTGGCGTTGGCCCAGGCCTATGAGACACGTGCCCGGCTGATGGCGGCGTTTGATCTGGCGGAGGCCGCCTTTGAAGTGGTGGTGATTCAGACCAGTGGGGATCTGATCCAGGACCGGGCGTTGAAAGACATTGGCGGCAAGGGGCTGTTCACCAAAGAGATAGAAGAACAGCTGCTGGCAGGCAGTATCGATATTGCGGTGCATTCGATGAAGGATATGCCGGTGGCGCAGCCTGCGGGGCTGTTGCTCGACACATATCTGCCACGCGAAGATGTGCGCGATGCGTTTGTTTCGCTCGCGGGTGGCGCGCTGAGTGATCTGCCTGAGGGCGCTACGGTCGGCACCTCCAGCCTGCGGCGCAAGGCGCAACTGTTGCACCGGCGCCCCGATCTGAAGGTGGTGGAATTCCGCGGCAATGTGCAGACCCGTCTGCGTAAGCTGGGTGAAGGCGTGGCCGAAGCGACGTTTCTGGCCATGGCCGGGCTGAACCGGCTGGGCGCCGCGGATGTACCGCGCCGCGGCATCGCGCCTGATGAGATGCTGCCAGCGGTGGCCCAGGGGGCGATCGGCATCGAGCGGCGCGCGGATGATGTCCGTGCGCGCGACATGTTGGCGGCGATTCATCACCACGAGACCGGGCTGCGGCTGGCGGCGGAACGCGCGTTTTTGACGGCGCTGGACGGCTCTTGCGAGACGCCGATTGCCGGTCTGGCCGAACTCTCTGGTGACCAACTGCGGCTGCGTGGGGAAATCCTGCGCACCGACGGCTCTGAAGCGCTGGCGGATGAGATCAGCGGTGCCGCTTTGGGCGGTGCTGAAATGGGCCGCAGCCTGGCCGCGCGCCTGCTGGCACGGGCCGGTGACGGGTTTTTCGACTGGAGATAACCGGGCCTGAACCTGAGGCGTCGCGAAGAATTACTGCGCCGGCACCAGCCTGTCTGGTTGCAGGTCAACTTGGGACAGCGGGTTTCTTTTTGGCTTAAATATCCTAGCCGAAGGCCAGAATCTCCTTACCTTACCTTACCTTGTCGCCGGATCTGGGGCGACATCCTGCAAAACACACGCGCCACCCGCCACAGTCACCGGCGTGGCGCAACACGGACCTTGCGTCTGCGTCAGGTTGCGTCGCTCTGATCCGGGATGGTTTTGCCCGGGTTCATGATGGATTTGGGATCGAGCGCGGCTTTGATCGAACGCATCATTGCAAGGGCCACCGGGTCTTTGCGCCGTTTCATCGAGTTGAGTTTCGAGCGGCCAATGCCATGTTCGGCGGAAAAGCTGCCGCGCAGCTCGCTGACCACGTCTTCAACTATTTCGACCATGGCGGATTTGAGCGCCGCATCATCGCGACCCGGATAGATGGTGAAATGCAGATTGCCGTCGCCCAGGTGGCTGACGGTCATCGTGTCGGCCTCGGCATCGAGCTGAGCCAGGCGGGCGTGGGCCATATCCAGAAATACCGCCACCTGATCCAGTGGCACCGCCACATCACTGTTGACCAGTGGGGTGCGGCTGAACGCGACCTCGGCGGCCGCTTCGCGGATTTCCCACATCACAGCGCGCTGGGCTCCCGAGCGGGCAACAGCGGCATCAATGACGGTTTCCGCCTCTAACATCTCACCCAGAATGTCTTCCAGATAGCTGGTGATGGGCACCGATCCATCGTCCTGCGGGGTGGTGTCGCGCGGCGCGGTGGCGCCGACTTCGACCAGAATGTTGACGTCATAGCCGGTGCCAAGCGGCAGTTTCAGATCCGGCCGCAGCTCGCTCAGCCGCTGCATATAAGCGCGCGGCATGAATTCAAACGCCTCCACCGCGCCGCCGGTGGCCTGCTGCAGCTGATTGAGCAGAGCAAGCGCGTCTTTCAGGTCCGGCACTGCCACCATGGCGGTGGCATAGGCGCCGGGTGCGGGCACCAGTTTCAGCACCGCAGCGGTGATGATGCCGAGCGTGCCCTCAGAGCCAATGAACAGGTCGCGCAGATCATAACCTGAGTTGTCTTTGTGCAGGTTGCTCATCAGGTCCATGATCTCACCCGTCGGGGTGACAATTTCCAGCCCGAGACACAGCGCGCGCATATTGCCGTAGCGCAATACGTTGGAGCCGCCGGCATTGGTGGCGAGCGTGCCGCCGATCATCGCCGAGCCGCGGGCGCCAAAAGTCAGCGGGAATTTCAGCCCGGCGGGCTCTGTGGCGTCATGCAGGTCCGCCAGGATCACCCCGGCGCCGGCGATGACGCTGCGGCTGGCGGGGTTGAGGTCGCGGATGGTATTGAGCCGCTCCAGCGAAATCATCAGCGCGCCGTCGTTTTGGGTGGCGCCGCTCAGCCCGGTGTTGCCGCCGACAGGCACCACTGCGGTGCCGGTGTCATGGGCAAGCCGCACCAGGGCGGCCACCTGCTGGGTGTCGGCGGGGCGGGCGACGGCCAGCGGGGCGGAGGCATAGCCGCCGGTCCAGTCACAGGCGTATTTCGCCATGTGTTTGCCGGTAAGGATGTGGTCTGGGCCGGTGATGGTTCTGGCGCGGGCAAGCATCATTTGAACAGGTCCTGATAATTGGCACGCAGCGCGGCCTTTTGTACTTTGCCCATCGTATTGCGCGGCAGGTCCGGCAGTTCAATCAGTGATTTGGGGCGTTTGAAAGGGGCGAGCTGTGTTTTGGCGGCGGCTTTGATCGTTTCCGGGTCAAAGCAGACGCCGGGCTGTGGCACGATAATCGCCACCACCGCTTCGCCAAAATCCGGATGCGGCACGCCGATGACGGCGCTTTCCAGCACCCCGGGCATCACGTCCAGTACCATCTCGACCTCTTTGGGATAGATATTCAGCCCGCCGCTGATGATCAGGTCTTTGCCGCGCCCGACGATGGTGACGTAGCCGTCCGTGTCCTGGCTGGCGAGATCACCGGTGATGAAAAACCCGCAGTCGCGCAGCTCGGTTTTGGTTTTCTCCGGCATCTGCCAATAGCCCTGAAACACATTGGGGCCGCGCACTTCCAGCGTGCCGGTCTCGCCGCGGGGCAGTTCATCGCCGTTTTTGTTACAGATCTTTACCTCAACGCCCGGTAAAGGCAGGCCGACAGTGCCGGCGCGACGGTCGCCGGCATAGGGGTTGGAGGTGTTCATATTGGTTTCGGTCATGCCATAACGTTCAAGGATCCGGTGGCCGGTGCGGACCTCAAACTGCGCATGGGTGTCCGCCAGCAGCGGCGCGGAGCCGGAGACGAACAGGCGCATATGGCTGCTGGTCTCGCGGTCAAAACGCGGATCCGCCAGCAGGCGGGTGTAATAGGTTGGCACCCCCATCATCACCGTGGCGCGGGGCAGCAGGCGCAGGGTGCTGTCCAGATCAAATTTTGGCAGGAACTGCATCGCGGCACCGCTCAGCAGGCAGAGATTGGTGCCGACAAACAGCCCGTGGGTGTGGAACACCGGCAGCGCGTGCAGCAGGCTGTCTTTGCTGCTGAACTGCCAGGTGTCGCGCAGGGTTTCAGCGTTGGACAGCAGGTTGCGCTGGCTGAGCATGGCGCCTTTGGAACGGCCGGTGGTGCCGGAGGTATAGAGCAGGGCGGCGAGGTCATCGAGGCTGCGGGCCTGGGTGTCAAACTGTTCCGGCTGGGTGCGGGCGGCGTCAGAGAACGTGCCCAGGCCAAGGCGGTCCAACGTCATCAGCCTTGCGTCATTGGTTTTGGCCACTGGGCGCAGCGCGGTCTCATCTTCCGGATCACAGAGCAGCAGTTTCGCGCCGGCGTCAGAGACGAAATAGTCGACTTCGCGCGCGGTATAAGCCGGGTTCAGCGGCAGAAACACCACGCCCGCGGACACGCAGGCGGCATAAAGCGCCAGCGCTTCGGGGGATTTGTGGATCTGCATCGCCAGCCGGTCGCCGGGGTCAAGGCCGCAGGCGGTGATGGTATGGGCGAAGCGCGCCGCCTGGCGCAGGAAGGCATCAAAGCTGATGGCGCTGTCGTCTGCCAGGATCAGGAACGGCTGTTCGGATCCGTGATGGGGTTTAAAAAGCGCGTCATAAAGCGGGTTCTGGGCCAAATGATTTCCTCCGTGCCCACAGGTGTAATGCCTGCGGGCCAGGAGGCAAGCCGTCATGTGGCAATAGAATGTCCCGAAGTTTCCATGTCATAGGCGTCAAAGTGGCGCGCGATCATCCGGGTCAGGGGGCGGGCTTTGTCCTTGATGCGGATGGTGTCGCCCGTGATGTCCATCATATCGGGAAAGGCGCTGTCCACCCCATTGGCCAGGCTGTCAAACTCTGCGCGGCTCAGGTTGAACCGTGCAGCCATGTCGGCGTGGCTGACCTGGAAATCACACATCAGGGCTTCGATAATACGGCCGCGCTCCAGGTCGTCGCCGCTGAACGCGTGGCCGCGGGACACCGAAAGTTCGCCGGCGCGCACCCGTTGTTGATAAGCCGAAGTGGCGGGGGCGTTCTGGGCATAGCCCTGGGGGAAGCGTGAAATGGAGGACGCCCCGACGCCGATCAGCGTGGCGTAGCGATCATCAGTATAGCCCTGAAAATTGCGATGCAGGGTGCCGTTGCGCTGGGCAATTTCCAGCCCGTCGCCATGGCGGGCGAAATGGTCGATGCCTATTTCGGCGTAGTTGTCATGAAGGAACAAATCGCGGGCCACGTTGAACAGTTCCAGCCGCTCTTCGGGGCGGGGCAGCGCGTCGGTGGGGATCATATTCTGGCGCCGTGCCATCCAGGGCACATGGGCATAGCCGAACAGCGCCACCCGGTCGGGTGACAGGGACAGCAGTTTCTGCACCGAATCAGCGACTTTTTCCTGAGTCTGATGCGGCAGACCGTAGAGAATATCGGTGTTCAGCGAATAAATGCCGCGCTTTCTCAGCCCGTCGACGGCCTCGGCGGTAATTTCATAGCTTTGCAGCCGGCCGATGGTCTTCTGGATCTCGGGGTCAAAATCCTGCACCCCGATGGAGGCGCGGTTCATGCCGGCGGCGGCCAGCGCATCCATGCGCGCATCGTCAATCTCGCCAGGGTCGATTTCGACCGAAAATTCATAGCCTGCTGCCAGCGGCATCACGTCGAAAATGGCTGCGGCCAAGTCGGTGATCATATCGGGTTCCAGCAGGGTCGGCGTGCCGCCACCCCAGTGAAGATGACCGATTTCAAGCCCTTGCGGGATGTGCCGGCGCAGCAGTTGCAGCTCGGCTTTCAGCGTTTCCAGATAGGCGCGTACCGGGCTGGAGGTAGCGGTGCCCTGGGTGCGGCAGGCGCAGAACCAGCACAGCCGGCGGCAGAACGGGATGTGCACATAAAGCGACACCGGTTCGCCCTGCGGCAATAGGTCCAGCCACCTGGACACTTCATTTGCCCCCAGGGTGGTTTTAAATTGCGGGGCGGTCGGATAACTCGTGTAGCGAGGTACCCGGGCGTCAAAGAGGCCCAGTTGGCGAAGTTGCGTGTGCGTATCCATAGAGGTAGAAATAGTTGTGTACTGCTCAAAAACATTGATTCAGATCAAAGTGACGGGAAACAGAATCCTATGAAAACGCCTGTTCTTGATTTCAAAGATTGTGGCACCTGTCCGATCCGCCACCGCGCGGTCTGTGCGCGCTGTGAGCCTGATGAGTTGTCGCAGCTGGACGCGTTCAAATATTACCGCAGTTATGAGGCTGGGCAGCCGATCATCTGGTCCGGCGACCGGATGGATTTTGTGGCCTCGGTGGTGACCGGGGTGGCGTCGCTGTCTCAGGGCATGGAAGACGGGCGCACCCAGATGGTGGGCCTGTTGTTGCCGTCTGATTTTATGGGCCGGCCGGGGCGGGAACTGGCGCCTTATGATGTGACCGCAGTGTCCAACCTGACGCTCTGTTGTTTCCGGCGCAAACCGTTTGAAAAAATGATGGCGGACACCCCGCATGTCGGCCAGCGCCTGCTGGAGATGACGCTGGATGAGCTGGATGCGGCGCGGGAATGGATGGTGGTTCTGGGGCGCAAAAATGCGCGCGAAAAGATCGCCAGCATGCTGGCAATTATCGCCCGACGCGAAGCCTCGCTTAATCTGGTGCCGACGGCCAACGAATTTGAGCTGCCGCTGACGCGGGAAGCGATGGCGGATTACCTGGGGCTGACGCTGGAAACGGTGAGCCGGCAGATGTCAGCGCTGAAGCGGGATGGCATCATCCAGCTGGCGGGGAAACGGCGGATTATCGTGCCCGATTTCGACCGGCTGCAGTCCGAAACCGGAGACGATATGGACGGCGGTATGGTGGCCTGAAGCCACCGCTCCACCCCCCGCCCGCGCGTCTGAGGATCAGTCGGCGCGCGCATGTTTGGCCGGAATAGCGCCCGGATTGCTGCCCAATTCGCGAGAATCAGATTGCGTACCGGATCGCCGCCGCAAGGCCAGCCGGAGAGCCTGGCGGGGTATTAGCCCATTACGTCCCGGTTTGCAGCCCAGTTTGCGAGAGCCGGAATGTCGCCCCGGGGCCTGAGCGGACACCCGGTCGCAGGGCCTGGCTGATGCTTAGCCCCTTACGCCCCGAAGTGTAGCCCGGAGAGCCGGTCGGATATCGGGCTGGAATTCTGACGGGCATCACGCCGCATATCCCAGGGCTTACCCCACAGAAAACGCTTCACTCAATGGGCCATCAGTGTCGGAATTTCGACCTGTTCCAGCATGTTGCGTGTGGCGCCTCCGAGGATGGATTCGCGGAAACGGGAATGGCCATAGGCCCCCATCACCAGCAGATCGGCGCTTTTGTCGCTCAGGTGACGGCGCAGCACATCGCTGACCCGTGGCATGGTTTTTGCCAGTACCGAGACTTCGGCGCGCACGCCCTGGCGCGCCAGCATCAGCGACAGCGCGCCGCCGGGATCAGAGCGGTCCGGCCCATGGAGGCGCGGATCGATAATGGTGACATCGACAGATTTGGCCTGGCGCAGAAACGGCATCGCGGCACGCACGGCGCGCAGCGCTTCGGCGCTTTCATTCCAGGCGATGACCACCCGGTCAAAGGAGCCGCTGACGGTGCTTCCCTCCGGCACCACCAGCACCGGCATCTGGCCGTTAAACAGCACCGCTTCCAGAATTTCTTCTTCTTCATAGCCGTGGCCTTTGCCATAGGGGCGCGGCAGCACCACCAGATCGGAAAAGCGCACGTGATGGGCGAGAAACGGGGTTAGCCCGCTGGCCTGCACCGCCATCGGAAACGCGGACCAGGAAAAGGCGGCCCCGGTCAACCGGTCCTGAACGCCAGCTTCAATCGCCTGGGATAATTGCTGTGCTTTTTTGAAATTGTCCTGTGAAATCATTGCGCTGGACCCGGCGTAATAAAAACCGGGCTGTGTCCTGTCGAGGCCGAGACAGAATACATCCAGATGTGCGTCCCGCGTTTGGGCCAGGGCAATAGCCATGTCGAGGCAGGGCGGGGCGCTGTGTTCCTGTGTCAGGACGGTAGATATGGATTTGAAGGCCATGGTGCCGTCTCCTGCTGAGTTAACCTGTGGCAAGCCTGTCGCGCTTGCAGATGGAAGTCTTTGATATCGATCAATTCTGGAGCCGGTGACCTTTGGTGTGTCAGGCGGAAATTTCAAGGGCTGCCCTCTGAAAGTTGACTTAGATCAATGTTGCCTCAGGGAAAGGGGGGCAGAAGGAGCGCGTTGACCTGCGCCCGGCGCGGGGAGATCGCCCGTGACCAGGGCTGAAACGAGGGAACGCACATGTGGAATTATATTAAACTGGTGGTCTTGGCGCTGATAACGCTGATGGCCGCCATTGCCGCCAACTTTGCGCGCGATCTGGCTTACCAGGTGCACGCAATCATTATTATCGCGGTGGCGGGCGGCCTGTTCGTGCGCACTCTGCGCAACACGGATGAACCCGTAAGGCCGGCGGAGACCGGTTATATGGACGGGGTGATCCGCTACGGGGTGATCGCGACGGTCGGCTGGGCCATTGTCGGCTTTATGGCTGGCACGTTTATCGCGTTTCAGCTGGCCTTTCCGGCGCTGAATTTTGAATTCCTGCAGGGGATCGGCAATTTTGGGCGGCTGCGGCCGCTGCACACGTCAGCGGTAATTTTTGCCTTTGGTGGCAACGCGCTGATCGCCACGTCGTTCTATGTGGTGCAGCGCACCAGCGCCGTGCGCCTGTTTGGCGGCAACCTGGCCTGGTTTGTATTCTGGGGCTACAACCTGTTCATCGTGCTGGCGGCGAGCGGTTACCTGCTGGGTTCGACCCAATCCAAGGAATACGCCGAGCCGGAATGGTATGTGGACATCTGGCTGACCATCGTCTGGGTCGCCTATCTCATTGTATTCATGGGCACGATCATGCGGCGCAAAGAGCCGCATATCTATGTGGCCAACTGGTTCTACCTGTCCTTCATCGTCACCATTGCGCTGCTGCATATCGTCAACAACCTGTCGCTGCCGGTGTCGGTGTTCGGCTCCAAATCAGTGCAACTGTTTTCCGGGGTGCAGGACGCCATGGTGCAGTGGTGGTACGGCCATAACGCGGTGGGCTTTTTCCTGACCGCCGGCTTTCTTGGCATGATGTACTATTTCGTGCCCAAACAGGCCGAACGTCCGGTGTTCAGCTACAAGCTGTCGATCATCCACTTCTGGTCGCTGATCTTCCTCTATATCTGGGCCGGACCGCACCATCTGCATTACACTGCGCTGCCGGACTGGGCGACCACGCTGGGCATGGTGTTCTCCATCGTGCTGTGGATGCCAAGCTGGGGCGGCATGATCAACGGGCTGATGACGCTGTCAGGCGCCTGGGACAAGCTGCGCACCGATCCGGTGATCCGCATCATGGTGATTTCCATCGGCTTTTACGGCATGTCCACCTTTGAGGGTCCGATGATGTCGATCCGGGCGGTGAATGCGCTGAGCCACTACACTGACTGGACCATCGGGCATGTGCATTCCGGGGCGCTGGGCTGGAACGGTATGATCACCTTTGGAGCGCTGTATTTCCTGGTGCCAAAACTGTGGGGCCGGACCCGGCTCTATTCCCTTTCGCTGGTCAACTATCACTTCTGGCTGGCGACGATCGGTATCGTTCTCTACGCGGCGTCGATGTGGGTGTCGGGCATTATGGAAGGTCTGATGTGGCGCGAAGTGGACGCCAACGGATTCCTGGTGAACTCGTTTGCAGACACGGTCGCGGCCAAGTTCCCGATGAATGTGGTGCGTGGTCTGGGCGGTGTGATGTATCTCTCCGGGGCTCTCATCATGGTTTATAACCTCTGGATGACCGTGCGTCGTGCGCCTGCTGTTGAGACAGCTGCGTCGGCCATGGCTCCGGCAGAATAAGGGGGCCCAGTTATGTCTCTTCTGAATAAACACGGCATTATCGAAAAAAACGCCACCCTGATGATGGTGCTGACCCTGGTTGTGGTCAGCATCGGCGGCATCGTCGAAATTGCGCCGCTGTTCTGGCTGCAGAACACCATTGAAGATGTGGAGGGCATGCGGCCCTATTCGCCGCTGGAGCTGACCGGGCGCGATATCTATATCCGCGAGGGTTGTTATGTCTGTCACAGTCAGATGATCCGGCCGCTGCGCGATGAGGTGGAACGGTATGGGCCTTATTCACTGGCGGCGGAGTCGAAATACGACCACCCGTTTCAGTGGGGCTCCAAACGCATCGGTCCGGATCTGGCCCGGGTTGGCGGACGGTACTCTGACGAGTGGCAAGTGGATCACCTGATTGATCCGCAGTCGGTGGTGCCGGAATCAGTGATGCCGAAATACGGCTTTCTGAGCGAGACGCTGATCCAGCCGACCTATGTGCAGGATCTGCTGCAAGCCCACCGGATGGTCGGGGTGCCTTACAGCGACGAGATGATCGCCGAGGCGCAGGCTGATTTCCGTGCCCAGGCCGACCCGGACAGCGATTTTGACGCGTTGCTGGCGCGCTACCCCAAAGCGCAGGTGCGCAATTTTGACGGTGAGCCGGGGATTTCAGAAATGGATGCGCTGGTCTCCTATTTGCAGATGTTGGGCACGCTGGTTGATTTCTCGACCTTCATTCCTGACGCAAGCCGCTGAGGGGGGCACGATATGTATACGATACTGCGTGAATTTGCGGACAGCTGGTTCCTGCTGGCGATGTTCGCCTTTTTCATTGGCTGCATCCTATGGGCCTTCCGCCCCGGCAGCCGAAAGATCCACCGCGACACTGCCGACATTCCGTTTCGCAATGAAGACCAACCCGCCGGCACCGGGGCCTCGGCCCGGGCGCATTCTGAGGAGGCGCGGCCATGAAAAAGAAACCTGAAAAACAAGAGGTCAAAACCACCGGCCATGTCTGGGACGGTATTGAAGAGTATGACAATCCGATGCCGCGCTGGTGGCTCTATGTGCTCTATGCCACCATTGTCTGGGCGGTGCTTTATACCATCGCCTATCCGGCCTGGCCGATGCTGAGCCGGGCGACGCCGGGTCTGCTTGGGTATTCGACCCGGGGCGAGGTGGCGGCGGATATTCAGACGTTCGCCGAGGCCAATGCGGCGATTGAGGCCGAACTGGCGGCCGTGGATCTGACAACGGTCGCACCGGGCGGTCCGCTGGCGGATTATGCGGTCAATGCGGGGGCTTCGGTGTTTCGCAACAATTGCTCGCAATGTCACGGTTCAGGCGCGGCCGGTGCCAAAGGCTATCCCAACCTCTTGGACAATGACTGGCTCTGGGGCGGTGATATCGAAAACATCGCCTGGACGATCAACGACGGGGTGCGCAACGAGTCTGATGATGCGCGTTATTCGGAAATGCCGAAATTTGGCGTCGATGAGCTGTTGGAAAAGGAAGAGATCGATCAGGTGGTGCAATATGTGCGCCAGATTTCCGGTCAGGAGTTTGAGGCGAACCTGTCTGAGCCCGGTGCGCTGGTTTTTGGCGACAATTGTGCTGCCTGCCACGCGGATGACGGCACGGGGGACCGCGATCAGGGCGCTCCGGATCTGACCGACGCGATCTGGCTCTATGGCGGCGATACCGCCACCCTGACCGAGACCGTGGAAAAGGCCCGTTTCGGGGTGATGCCGGCCTGGGGTCAGCGGCTGACACGTGCGGAAGTCAACGCGGTGGCGCTTTATGTGCACGGGCTTGGCGGCGGCGAATAACGCGGGCGGCGCCGGGGACACCTGCCGCGCGTGCGGCGGGCCGGCGGTGTCAGCCAAGCGCATCGGCCGCGGCGGCGCGGCTCTCGTGTCGCCGTTCATCTTCCCGCGTGCTCCAGACTGCCGCGGCGAAGAACACGGAGATATAGATCAGCCCGGTCAACAGCACGATTTCGCCCGGGATCGGTCCGATGTCCGCGCGGCCGACAAAGATCTGCCAGGAGCTGGCGCCGATCGGGTGGATGGTCAGCTTGCCCAGATAGGCCATCAGCTGGATGAGCAGGATCCACAGGTAATTGCGTTTGATGCGTCGGGCCAGCGCGGTGGCAAAACTGATGTGATAGACCGGGCGCAGGTAATCCGTGGCCAGAACCCGTTGCCAGTTTTCTTCGGTGTGCAGATCGCCGTCCAGCAGCATGGGCGCGAAGAAATGTTGTTCCATCCAGCGCGAGCGGGCGCTCCAGACGTTGAAATAGCGGTAGCGCCGGGCTTCCAGCGCCAGAAAAAACAGGATCAGAACCCCCACGAGGATCAGTGGCACCGGCGAGGCTTCGGGGCTGGCAAAAGTGACCGACAGCGCCACGCCGAGCGTCACCACCGCCCAGTTTGTGGTGGTGTCCAGCCGGCTGCGCCAGACCGTACTGCGGTAGACATCGCCCCGGTACAGATGAGAAAGGGCGGTGATTTCGGCGCTGCTGAATTCCTGGAGCCCGTCGGGCCTGCGTTTTTCGGTCACAGTGCCTCCTTGGTTGAACTGATGCAAAATCAGAAAACATGCAATCGTCGCACATCAATTGACATAGGTCAAAACGCTGCGGCCTCAAACCAGGCTATGAGCAGCAGATGACAAAGACCTCCGGAGAGCACAGATGAGCACTTCTTCCCCCCCTCCTTCGCTTTACGCGGCACGCGAGCCGGTGTTTCCGCGCCGGGTGAAAGGTACCTTCCGCAATCTGAAATGGCTGATCATGGCGGTGACGCTGGGGATCTATTATCTGGCGCCCTGGATCCGCTGGGACCGGGGGCCGAACCTGCCGGATCAGGCGATCCTGGTCGATCTTGCCAGTCGGCGGTTTTTCTTTTTCTGGATCGAAATCTGGCCCTATGAGTTCTATTTTGTCGCCGGTCTGCTGATCATGGCGGGGCTGGGGCTGTTCCTGTTCACCTCGGCGCTGGGCCGGGTCTGGTGCGGCTATACCTGCCCGCAGACGGTGTGGACGGATCTGTTTGTGCTGGTCGAGCGCTGGATCGAAGGCGACCGCAACGCGCGGGTACGGCTGTGGAAACAGAAGTGGAATGCGCGCAAGGTCCGGCTGCGCATTGTCAAATATATTGCCTGGGTGGTGATTGGCATGGCCACCGGCGGCGCCTGGGTGTTTTATTTCACCGATGCTCCGCAGCTGGCGGTTGATCTGGTGACGCTGAACGCGCATCCGGTGGCCTATACCACCATCGCCATTCTGACCGGCACCACCATTCTGTTTGGGGGCATCGCGCGCGAGCAGGTCTGTATCTACATGTGCCCCTGGCCGCGCATTCAGGCGGCGATGATGGATGAAGAGACGCTGACCGTGGCCTATCGCGACTGGCGTGGTGAGCCACGCGGCAAACCGCGCAAGACGGCGCCGCATGCAGGGGCGGATGCGGGGGCGGAGCTGATCCTCGGCGATTGCATCGACTGTATGGCCTGCGTGAACGTCTGTCCGATGGGCATCGACATCCGCGAGGGGCAGCAGATGGAGTGCATCACCTGTGCCCTGTGTATTGACGCCTGCGACGACGTGATGGACCGGATCGGTAAACCCCGGGGGCTGATCGATTACCTGGCGCTGACCGATGAAACTGCGGAACGGGCGGGGGCGGTGCCAAAACCGGTGTGGCAGCATGTGCTGCGCTCGCGCACGATGATTTACACTGCGCTGTGGTCGGCGGTGGGCATCGGGCTTGTCTGGGCGCTGTTTGCCCGGCCGCAGGTGGATATGACCGTCGCTCCGGTGCGCAACCCGACTTATGTTATGCTGTCAGACGGGGCGATCCGGAACACCTATGAGCTGCGGCTGCGCAACAAACACGGTGAGCCACGCCCGTTTCAGATTTCGCTGACCGCGGCAGAGGGGCTGCAGGTCGGGCTGGAAGGGGTTGCGGGCAACACGGTGATGGTGCCGGCGGATGCGGTGCTGCAGCAGCGGGTCTATGTCGTCGCCCCGGCGCGCAGTGCGCAAGCCACCACCGACAGCACCGGATTTCGCTTCTGGGTGGAAGATGCGGACAGCGGGCATCGCGCATTTAAAGACACCGTTTTCAACGGGAAAGGGCAATAGAATGGCGGGCAAAGAACTGACCGGACGCAAAGTGCTGATGATCACTGTTGGCGCATTTGCGGTGATTATCGGCGTCAATCTGATACTGGCCTATAAGGCGGTCACCACGTTTCCGGGGCTGGAGGTGAAAAACACCTATGTGGCGTCGCAGAATTTTGACCGGGACCGGGCGGCGCAGGTGGCGCTGGGCTGGGATGTGTCGGCACGCTATGACGGCGATGCCCTGGTGCTGTCGATCCGGGACAAGGATGGCGCGCCGGTGAAAGCGGCGGTGCTGGAGGCGGTGCTGGGGCGTTCCACAACCATTGCTGATGATCAGATCCCGGCGTTTACCTACCAGGGCGGCGACTATGTGACCACTGCAGATCTGACGCCGGGCACCTGGAATATCCGCCTGCTGGCCACCTCTGAGGATGGCACACTGTTTCGCCAGCGCGTGGCGTTTAACGTCAAAGCCAAGGGCTGAGCATGAGCAGGCAGCCACATATTGCCGCCTGCCCGGCCTGTGTTGCCCTGCCTGACACGGCGGCGATTGCGGCGCAGGATGCGGGCCGGGACAGGGCGCACGGGCAGGGAGCAGGGGCGGGCGAGGCGCCTTTGCTGCTGTCGCTGCCCGGCATTCACTGTGCCGGCTGTATCTCCGGCGTGGAGGGTGCTTTGACGCGCCAGCCCGGGGTGATTTCGGCCCGGGTGAACCTGACCCTGAAACGGGTCTCGGTCCAGGCGGCAGAAGGCGTGAGTGCGCTGGATCTGGCCGCGGTGCTGACTGCGGCCGGCTATGAGGCCTGGGAGCTGGACGCGGCCTCGCTGTCAATGACGCAGACCGATGCGCGCGGGCGGTACCTGCTGACCCGGCTGGCGGTGGCGTTTTTTGCGATGATGAATGTGATGTTGCTGTCGGTGGCGGTCTGGTCCGGGGCCACTGACGCCACGCGCGATATGTTTCACTGGATTTCCGCGGCGATTGCACTGCCCGCAGTGGCGTTTTGTGCGCAGCCCTTTTTCATCTCGGCCTGGGCGGCGCTCCGGGGGCGGCGGCTGAATATGGACGTGCCGATCAGCCTGGCGATCCTGTTGGCGGCGGGCATGTCACTCTATGAGACCAGCCAGGGCGGTGAGGCCGCCTATTTTGACGCGGCGCTGTCTTTGACCCTGTTCCTGCTGGCCGGGCGGTATCTGGATCACCGCACCCGCTCTGTCGCGCGCTCAGCCGCGCAGCATCTGGCGGCGCTGGAAGTGCCGCGCGCGCTGCGCGCCGATGGCGAAAGTGTGGCGCTGAGTGACTTAAAACCTGGCGATCTGGTGCGGGTGCTGCCCGGCACGCGGGTGCCGGTGGACGGGGTGGTGACAGAGGGCGCCTCAGAGGTGGACCGCTCGCTGCTGACCGGGGAAAGCCTGCCGGTGCGGGTCTCGGTTGAGGCGGCTCTCAGTGCCGGTGAAGTGAACCTGACCGGGCCGCTGCTGGTGCGGGTCACGGCGGCGGGGGCGGACAGTTCGCTGCACCGGATGGCCGACCTGGTGGCGATGGCGGAAAGTGCCCGCACCCGCTACACCTCGCTGGCGGACCGGGCGGCGCGGATCTATGCGCCGGCGGTGCATCTGCTGGCCTTGCTCGCGTTTGCCGGCTGGCTCTGGCTCAGCGGTGACATCCGGCTGGCGCTGAACATTGCGGTGGCGGTGCTGATTATCACCTGCCCCTGTGCTTTGGGTCTGGCAGTGCCGGCGGTCAGCACAGCGGCCTCCGGGCGTCTGTTTAAGGACGGGATGCTGATCAAGGATGCCACTGCGCTGGAGCGGCTGGCCGAGGTCGATGTGGTGGTGTTTGACAAGACCGGCACCCTGACCCGGGGCCAGCCGGAGCTGGTAATGCCGGGCGGGAACGCAACGGCGGGCTCCGGAGCGGGGCGCGTCGAGGGATCTGGTGAGGCGCACAGAACAGAGCTCAGGACAGAGTACACAGAGGCGCAGAGCGAAGCGCCTGGCGACGGTGCGGTGGCGCATGCGGCGGCGGGCGCGGTGCAAGTTGCCAGGCAGGGCGAAGCTGCTGGCGCGGGGCTTGCTGCGGGATACGGCGAGGGCCACGCTGAAGGGCAAGGTGACGGACACAGTGAGGGACACAGTGAGGGGCATGCTGAAGAACTGGTTGTGCCGTGGGACCACTGGGGCGCGTGGCGACGATGCGATCTGGAAATCACCCTGGCGCTGGCGCAGGGTTCCGCCCATCCGCTGTCGCGCGCGCTGGCCGGGGCTTTGACGCAAGCGGGTGTGGTCGCCGCAGATCTCAGCGCGCTGCGCGAAGTGCCGGGCGACGGTATCGAAGCGCTCTGGCAGGACACGCGCGTGCGGCTGGGCCGGGCGGCCTGGCTTGGTGCAGTCGTAACAGAGCAGACCGCGACCTGGTTGCAGATCGGGACATGTGCGCCCGTTATGTTCCCCTTCCGCGATCATCTGCGCGAGGGCGCGGCGGAGGCGGTGTTTGCGCTGCAGGATATGGGCCACGAGGTGTTGTTGCTGTCAGGCGATGTGCCAGCGGTGGTGTCTGATCTGGCGGCGCAGCTGGGTATTTCGCGCTGGCAGGCCGGGGCTTCGCCTGCGGAAAAAGCGGCGCAGGTCACGGCGTTGAAACAAGCGGGCCACAAAGTGCTGATGGTCGGGGACGGCTTGAATGACACTGCGGCGCTGGCGGCGGCCCATGTCAGCATTTCGCCGGCCTCGGCGCTGGAGGCGACCCGGGTGGTGTCTGATATCGTGCTGCTGGGCACCAGTCTTGCGCCTTTGGGGGCTGCGCTGCGCACGGCGCGGGACGCAACCCGGCGCATCCGGGAGAATTTTGCCATTGCCGCCGGGTATAATGCGATTGCGGTGCCGCTGGCGCTGGCCGGGTTTGCCACGCCGCTGGCGGCGGCGTTGGCGATGTCCAGCAGTTCGGTGCTGGTGTCGCTGAACGCGTTGCGCTTGCGGGGGCGTGGGCGCGCGCGGGCTGTGGCCGGCGAGACTGCCGGGCGCGGGAATACTGTGGGGAGCGTGTCAAGCGGGCAAAGTTTTGGCGGGCAGGCTCCTGGCAGACAGAGCGTCGGAGGGGAAACACAATGAATGTGCTGGTCTATCTGATTCCGGTGTCTTTGGTGTTGGGAGGTCTTGGGCTTGTGACGTTTTTCTGGGCTCTGCGCAGCTCACAGTTTGAGGACCCGGAGGGCGACAGCCGGCGTTTTCTGTCGCCTGACTATGACGACCACCCCAAAGAGTGACCTCTCTGAGGGTGATCCGGGATGGGCCGCGCTCTGCCCGTTCCGGATATCTGGCTGCGGCGGGCGATACACCCCGTGGTGGCGTTATCGCAGCCAGAATGGCGTGGCGTGGCGTGGCCGGGACCAGGCGACCTGGTTGACTGCGCGGCGGTGTGGCGGCTGAGTTAAGCCCCCCGGCAATGGGCGTCCGGGACAGGGCAACCGGATCACGCCAGCCGGGGCAGAGGCCCCGGCGCGGCCCAACGGGAAGGTCAGGGCATGTCCCGCAGGGACAATGGCCGGGGCTGACGGGCGGGAGAGCCCCCTCAGTCCAGTCACCACATCACCACCCGGTCGCGTTGTGCCGGTCGCGTTGTGCCGGTCGCGTTGTGCCGGTCGCGTTGTGCCGGCCGCGTTGTGCCGGTTGCGGTGATGCCGCAGGCAGGACCCGGCGCAGGTCTTGCGTCTAATGTGCGGTATTCGCGATCAGTTGCCGCACCGAGGGGCCCATGTCTCTGACAATGCGTTTCACGCCCTCGGGATTCGGGTGCAGCCCGTCGTCCTGTACAAAGGCCGCGGTGTTGGTGCCCGGGGTCTGCAGCGACTGCAGAAAACTGTCATAAAGCAGCGTGTCATATTCTGCGGCCAGATCCGGGTAGATCGCCTGAAACGCGCTTTTGTATTCAGCGCCGAAATTACCCGGCGCGGTGATGCCGACCAGCAGCACCGGCAGGTCTTGCTGCCGCGCCACGTCGAGGATCGCAGCCAGGTTGTCGCGCGCCGCCGCAGCCGGCAGACCACGCAGCACATCATTGCCGCCCAGTGCCAGGATCAGCGCGTCCACATCGGGCGTCATGGTCCAGGCGGCGCGGGATTTGCCCCCCGCGGTGGTATCGCCGGAGACGCCGGCATTGATCAGCACCACCTCTTCGCCCTGCTCAAGCAGCCAGCTTTCCAGCTGGGGCACAAAGCCGTCGTCGCGGAGCAGGCCGTAGCCCTGGGTCAGGCTGTCCCCAAGTGCAGCAATCGTCACAGTTTCCGCCTGCGCGGCGGAGAATGTGAAAAGCACAACCGCTGCGGTCTTGCCCATCCGGCGCGCGACCCCATATCCATGGCAGAGCATAAAAAGGACCGCCCCCGTGAACACAGCCGTAACCGACCCGATTATCCGTCTGAAAGACATGAGTTTAACGCTGGAGGCCAATGCGGGGCCGGTCGATATTCTGCGCGGCATCAGCATGGAAGTGACTGCGGGGGAAACTCTGGGGCTGATCGGGCCTTCGGGGTCGGGCAAATCGTCTCTCCTTATGGTTCTGGGCGGGCTGGAACGGGCCAGCAGCGGGCTGGTCTCGGTGGTGGGTCAAAATCTGAGCGATATGGGCGAAGACGCGCTGGCGCGCTTCCGCATGGACCATATGGGGGTGGTGTTCCAGTCTTTCCACCTTATTCCGACAATGACGGCGCTGGAAAATGTTGCAACCCCGCTGGAACTTGCCGGCAAGCCGGATGCGTTCGCGCGCGCGGCGGAAGAGCTTGAGGCGGTGGGACTGGGCGCGCGCATCCATCATTACCCGGCGCAAATGTCGGGCGGCGAGCAGCAGCGGGTGGCTTTGGCGCGGGCGGCGGCGCCCCGGCCCAAGATCCTGCTGGCGGATGAGCCCACCGGCAACCTGGACGGGGTCAACGGCGAGGCAATTATGGACATGCTCTTTGGTCTGCGCGACCGCCACGGGTCAACACTGGTGCTGGTCACCCATGCGCCGGAACTGGCGGCGCGCTGTGACCGGGTGGTGGCGCTGCGTGATGGTCTGCTGGACCCGGATGCGGAACAGCTGGGCCGGGTGGCGCAATGAGGTCGCTGGTCACTGCGGCCCGCTTCGCGCGGCGTGAGTTGCGCGGCGGCCTGCGCGGCTTCTGGGTGTTTCTGTCCTGTCTGACGCTCGGGGTGGCGGCGATTGCGGCTGTCGGCACTGTACGGGCCAGCATTGAAGCGGGGCTGTTGCAGGAAGGCTCAATCCTGCTTGGCGGCGACGCCGAGATTGAGCTGAGCTATCGGTTTGCCAGTGAGGCGGAACGGGCCTGGATCGATGAGACTGCGGTGGCGGTGTCCGAAATCGTTGATTTCAGATCTATGGCGGTGGCTGGCGCTGGCGAGACCGCCGAGCGTGGCCTGACCCAGGTGAAAGCGGTGGACAATGCCTATCCGCTGACCGGGGTGATACAACTGGAACCTGAGATTGGGTTTGACGCAGCGCTGGCCGGTCAGGACGGCATGCCGGGCGCGGTGATGGATCAGGTTCTCATCGCGCGGCTGGGCCTGCAGGTGGGGCAGCAATTCCGGCTCGGGGCGCAGGCGTTTATTCTGATGGCGGCGCTGGAGGTTGAGCCGGACAGTGCCTCCGCGGGATTTGGTCTGGGGCCACGCACGATTGTCGCCACCGGGGCGCTGGCCGACTCCGGATTGCTGGGGGCTGGCACCGTGTTTAACGCGGCCTACCGGATGATGTTGCCCGAGGGCACCGACCCGGACGCAACCCGTGCGGCGGCGGAAGAGGCTTTTGGCGGAGCAGGGTTCCGCTGGACCGACTGGCGCAATGGTGCGCCGGGCACGGCGCGGTTTGTGGAGCGGCTGGCGGCCTTCCTGGTGCTGGTCGGCCTGGCCGGCCTGGCGGTCGGCGGTGTTGGCGTTTCGGCGGCGGTGCGGGCGTATCTGGACGAAAAAACCCAGGTGATCGCCACATTGAAAACGCTCGGCGCGGCCTCAAAGGTGATTTTCCTGACCTATTTCATCCAGATCGGCGTGCTGACCTTTATCGGTGTGGCGGCGGGGCTGGTGTTGGGCGCGGGCGTGCCGCTGCTGCTGGCGCCGGTGCTGTCGGCGCTGTTGCCGTTGCCCGTTGTGGACGGCGTGTTCGCCGGACCATTGATCGAAGCCGCGGTCTACGGGTTTCTGACCGCGTTGATCTTCACCCTGTGGCCGCTGGCGCGCGCCAGTGATGTGCGGGCGGCGACGCTGTTTCGTGACGCGGATCTGGGATCCGGGGCCTGGCCACGCTGGCCATGGGTGCTGGTCACGGCGCTGCTGCTGGCGCTGCTGGTGGCACTGGCGGCCTGGCTGACCGGGGTGGCGGAGCTGGCGCTGTGGTCGGCGCTGGGCATCTTCGGGGCGTTCACGCTGCTGGTGGGTGCGGCCTGGGGCATCCGGCGTCTGAGCCGCTGGCTGGCGCATCTGCCTTTGGTGCAGGGCCGGGTGGCGCTGCGCCTTGCGCTTGGCGCGGTGGGCGGTCCGGGCGGCGAGACCCTGTCGGTGGTGCTGTCGCTGGGGCTTGGCCTGTCGGTGCTGGCAGCGGTGGGGCAGATTGATTCCAATCTGCGGGGTGCGATTGCGCGCGATCTGCCGGATGTGGCACCGTCGTTTTTTGTGGTCGATATCCAGCGCGATCAGCTTGATCCGTTGCGGCAGCGGGTGGAGCAGGACTCGGCGGTGTCCCGGTTTGAGTCCGCGCCGATGCTGCGCGGCGTGGTCACCGAGATCAACGGCAGACCGGCCGCAGAAGTATTGGGTGATCACTGGGTGCTGCATGGGGACCGTGGTCTGACCTATGCGGATGCCAAACCAGACAATGCCAAAATTGTCGAAGGCGAATGGTGGCCCGAAGGCTATGAGGGGCCACCCCTGATGAGTTTTGCCGCAGAAGAGGCGCGCGAAATGGGCTTGAAGCTGGGCGACACGGTGACGGTGAATGTGCTGGGGCGTGACATCACTGCGACTCTGACCAATTTCCGGGAAGTTGACTTTTCGGAGGCGGGTATGGGGTTTGTGATGACCTTTAACGAGGCGGCGCTGGTGGCGGCGCCGCACAGTTATATCGCCACGATCTATGCGGAGGAGGCAGCGGAGCCCGCCTTGCTGCGCGATATCAGCAGCACCTGGCCCAACATCACCGCCATCCGGGTGCGCGATGTGATCGCGCGGGTGGCAGAGCTGATGACGGGGATTGCGGCGGCGACCACCTTTGGCGCCATGGCGACGCTGATCACCGGTGCGGTGGTGCTGATCGGCGCGGCGGCGGCGGGCGCACGCGGGCGGGAGTATGAGGCGGCGGTGCTGAAAACTCTGGGCGCCAGCCGGGCTCGCATCCTGGCCAGCTTTGCCTTGCGTTCGGTGCTGACCGGCGCGGCGGCGGGTATTGTGGCCACGGGGGCCGGGGCGCTGGCGGGCTGGGCAGTGACGACCCGGGTGATGGAAAGCAGTTTCACCTTTGAACCGGTGTCAGCGCTGTTGATTATCGCCGGGGGGATTTTGCTGACGCTTCTGACCGGGCTTGGGTTTGCCTGGCGGGCTCTGGCGGTGCGCCCGGCGCAGGTCCTGCGCGCCCGGGACTGACGGGGTGGCGCTGCACCGGGCTGACGCTTTGAGCTGCCGTGTGGGCCCGGTACGGTGGCCTGACATGTCGCCCCGGCACGGTGACGATACCGGGTGGTTTGACGCGTAGGCCGACGCGTGACCCGACGCGTGACCCGACACGTGGGCCGGAGTGTAGGCTGGCGCCCGGGCCGGAAAATGGCCCTACACGCGGGCCAGGATATGGCCTGACACGCGGGCTGGAATGTGGGCCTGATGTGGGCGGAGGCGGCATTCTGAAACGTGTGCGGACCTGGTGGGCGGGTACGGTACATCGTGCCGGTAACCTGTCACAGCCGGGCGGCAAACAGAAAAAAGGGCGCCCCGGGGCGCCCTTTTTTAGTGATCAGAAGTCTTCCCAGCCGCCGCTGTTGGCATTTACCGGCGCCGGCGGGCTCTGGTTCACCGCCATTTTGACCGGGGCTGGCGGGGCCGGCGGCGCGGTCGGGGCCGCGGTTCTGGGCGCGGTTTTGGCCGGGATTCCGGCCCGTGGCGCGGGTTTCGCCTGTGGCTTGTGGGGCGGCAGTGCGGTCGCCTGTGGTACAGCTGTTGCTACGTTGCCAGTGTTGAAACGCGCCACCGTCTTGCCAAGGCTTTCCGCCTCGCGGGTGAGCGCATGGCTGGCGGCGGTGGTTTCTTCAAACATGGCCGCATTCTGCTGGGTCACCTGATCCAGCTGATTCACCGCCGCGTTGATTTCAGCCAGACCGCTGGACTGTTGTTGCGCGGAGACTGCGATTTCTTCGACATGAGAGGCGATTTCGGTGACCGAGGTGACGATACCGGCCAGCGCTTTGCCGGTGGCATCCACAAGGCTGACGCCGCTTTGCACGTGGGTGCCGGATTTGGCGATCAGGTCGTTGATCTCGCGGGCGGCGTCTGAGGAACGCTGCGCCAGCGCCCGCACCTCAGATGCCACCACCGCGAAACCGCGGCCGGCGTCGCCGGCACGGGCGGCTTCCACCCCGGCGTTCAGCGCCAGCAGGTTGGTCTGGAACGCGATGTCATCGATCACCGACGTGATCCTGGAGATCTGGCTGGAAGAGGTTTCGATCTGGCCCATGGCTTCCACCGCCTGTTGCACCACCCGGCCGCCCTCTTCGGCATTCGCTTTGGCTTCGGAGACCATTTTTGAGGCGAGGCCGGCGCCGCCCGCGGCGGAGCGGACTGAGGAGGTGAGCTCGTCCAGCGCGGTTGCGGTTTCTTCGAGTGTGGAGGCCTGCCGTTCGGTGCGTTTGGACAAATCATCCGCCGCGCCGGAAATCTCGGAGGCTTCGCCGCGGATCATGTCCGCGTTGTCCACCACAGAGGACATGGCGTCGCGCAGATGGGTGATGGCCAAATTGAAATCCACCCGCAGGCTTTCGTAATCCGCTTCGAAACTACTGTCGATGGTGGCGGTCAGGTTGCCGGTGGACAGGGATTTGAGACTGCGGCGGAGGGTTTCCACCACATCGGCCTGGGCGGCCTGGCTGGCGATGCGTTCTTCTTCGGCGGCGGCCAGGGCTTCGCGTTCGCGGGTCACGTCTTTGGCCAGCAGGATGACACCAAAGGGATCGCCGGCGCTGTTGTTGACCGGGCTGAACGTGCCTTCGATCAGATGTGGGGTGCTGCCGATGCCGGGCACTGCAAAGGTGCCGCTGATGGTTTTACCCTTCAGAACCTGTTCCCAGACCGTGCCATTTTTCGCGGCCAGCGCCTGATCAAAGGAGATCAGCTGGTCTTTGTTTTTGCCCACGATTGCATTGGGTCTGATCCCCACCAGGGCGCTGAAATTTTTATTGGCCTTCAGCGCGACCCCATCGAGATCGAATTCTGCTTTGCACTGGGCGGCATCAAGCGCGTCGATCAGCGCCATTGCGGTGCGGACTTCAGTGACGTCTTTCCATTCCAGCAAATAACCGATGTGGTGGCCGCGACGGTTGCGCACCGCGTTCACATCGAGTGAAAAATAGCTGTTTTCAATGCGGATTTCAGCGCTGTGTGGCAGGTTGTCGGTGTTTTCAAGCAAGCGACGGTTGCGTGCAGGGTCCTGGTGAAAAATATCGATAGAACGCCCCACCAGTTTATCGACATCGAAACCGGAGACAAGTTTGGACATTTTATCGTGGTTTTCAGTCATCAGATCGGTGGTGGCCTGGTTCAGATCGGTGATGTCAAAATCGGTATTGGCGATCATCATCGCGGCCGAGGTGCCCTCGAAAGCGGCGCCTTTAAAGGCGCTTTCACGCCGGGCCTGGTCGCCGTCGGCGAGGTCTTTGCGGAACATGTCCAGCGCTTTGGCGATCACACCGACCTCGTCCGTGCGGTCCAGTGCGGGTACATTGGTGTCAAAGACCGAAGCAGAAATATCCTGCATCGCACTTGAGACTCCGATCAGGGGCCGGGTTACCATCCGGCGCACCAGCCAAACGGTCAGGATGGTGCCGAGGGTGAACATCAGGAGCGCGATAAGGAAAGAATGCATCGCAGTTTCCTGCAAAGATGCGCGCAGCGGTGCGGTGGTCCAGGAGGTGGCAATGACGCCATTCAGCGGGCCGTCTTCCATATCCCGGACCGGAACCACAACCAGCAAACCTTCTGGGGAAATGGTGATTTCACCGGTGTTGATGGCTTTTTGCGCCAGGTTGTTCAACGCGCTGCTTTGCGGGCCATCCACCGCGAGCAGAATGCCGGCGCGGTCAAAGATGGTGACGGTCACCAGTGTTTCGCCGGACTCAACGCGCACTTCGGCAAGTTCTTCGGTAATGGCTTCTTTGTCGCGCAACTGCAGCAGCGTCGCGATTTCATGGGAGACCAGAGAGGTGACTTCAGCGGCGCGGTCGGTCAGAACTTTTTCAGCCGTGGTTTTGGCTGTCTGAAACTCAAACAGGATGAGCGGCACCAGAATCAGCGTGGTCACCGCGCCGAAAATCGCGGTGATTTTGAACAAGATTGACCTGGTAACTGATATTTTTGATGCGTTTAGGTCTGACATTGTGTTGGCCTTTGCTGTCCGGGCCGTTCCCCGGATCGTGGTCTCTAAAAGTGTCTGTCTGTCGGGTGCGGTCCCGGTTCTGCGCTGTAGTCTGCGACTGCGGCATCCGGGCAGGGGGTGACAGCCTGGCTCAGGTTCTGGCGAATCCGGTCGGGCGGCGGTGCGGCAGAAAGTGCTGCCGGCGCCAAGGATCAGCGGCTGGTGTAGGTGTCTCCGTCATGCGTTGCCCCTTTTGCAATTTTCCATGTGGTCCGCCAAATCGGTGCCGGTGCCTGATGATTAGGAATGAAATCTTGACCCGGTCTTAATCTGCGCGGGGCAGGTCTTTGTTTTCGCACAGATAAGTTCGGGAATTCGCATTTTGGGAAGTAATAACAAATTGCAATTTAATGATTGTGTTGTGCAAATTGGGCTCACGTTGACGTTGGGGAAGCTTGGGGGTGCTGAAAACTAAAGAGTTTTTTTCGGCCCTGCAATCAAGGCGTGTGTCGTGACCATTTCGATCTGCTTTTTTGCTCTGAAACTGCGGGCGGTCGCAGGGGGCAGGCAAAATTTTTCCTGCCCCGGCCCCGACGGTCAGTTGTTTACACGCACAGCGGGAACATGGTTTCCCCCCCCCCGCGCACAGCGCGAGCGCGGCAGATCTACAGAGAATCACTTGCCGGAGCGGCAGACCCGCCCGCGCGGGGCCGAAAGCGCTGCGGCCTCCGCCCTGACGGGGTCCGCGCTGCCAGACCCTTTGGCCTAGATCGAATATAGGTTCGGCGATTAATAGACAAAAAATACAGCGCTGGTTACCCTGGCAACGGGGCGCAGTGCTACTTTTTATGCACCATAACGCAGGGCATCGGGGTGTCGTGTCATGCGTTGAAGGCCAATGAACATTCAGGACGCAGCGTGCGGCGAGGGGAACTTCCCTGGTCACAGATCAGCTGCGGACATGGACAAGAGTACCGGTGCACGTCCTTGGGGGATGAAGTGAATGGTTTATCAGATAACGGATCTGCACCGTTTGTTACGCAAGCGGCGCCGGGGTTGGGTTAAGCAAAAAACTGTCGTTGTACCCGGAGGGGCCGGTTTCCTTGGCTCGCATCTCTGTGCCCGCAAACTGGCGCAGGGGCACCGGGTCATCTGCGTGGATAATCTGCAGACCGGGCGGCTGGCCAATATCGCCGGCATGATCGGCACCGAGGGATTTTCCTTTTTCAAACATGATGTGACGGAGCCGCTGCGCATCGAAGGCGCTGTGGACGAAATTTTCAATCTGGCCTGCGCGGCGTCGCCGCCAAAATATCAGATCGATCCGGTGCATACGTTCCGCACCAATATCTGGGGGGCGATGAACCTGCTGGATCTGGCGCGTGAAAAAGACGCCCGTATTCTTCAGGCGTCTACTTCAGAGGTCTATGGCGACCCTGAGATCGAGCAGCAGGACGAGACATACTGTGGCCGGGTGAATGCGGTGGGACCGCGCGCCTGTTATGACGAAAGCAAGCGTGCCGCCGAAACGCTGTTTTACGACTATCACCACCTCTATGGGGTGGAGACCCGCATCATCCGCATCTTTAACACCTACGGGCCGCATATGGATCCGGGGGACGGCCGGGTGGTGTCCAATTTCATTGTCCAGGCGTTACGGGGGCAGGATCTGACGCTCTATGGCGACGGCTCGCAGACCCGGTCCTTTTGTTATGTGGATGATCTGCTGGACGGGATGGAGGCCTTGATGGCGCTGCCGCACGACTTTCCGGGGCCGGTGAACATCGGCAACCCGGCGGAGTGTTCGGTGCGGGATCTGGCGCAGCTGGTGCTGGAGCTGACCGGGACCGGGTCTGGCCTGGTCGAAAAAGCATTGCCGCAGGATGATCCGCGCCGCCGCCGGCCCGATATCACCCTGGCGCAACGCACGCTTGGCTGGGCACCGCAGGTGGCGCTGCGCGACGGGCTGCAGCATACGATTGAATATTTTATCGCTGAACTGGAACGCGGAAGCGCTGGGGTGAGGGTGAAAACAACATGAAACCATCGCGGCGCATATTGGTCACCGGCGGGGCTGGTTTCATCGGCTCACACACGTGCAAGCTGCTGTTTCAGTCTGGCTATGAGCCGGTGGTGGTGGACAATCTGAGTACCGGGCACCGCCGCGCGGTGAAATGGGGGCCGCTGATTGAATGTGATCTGCGCCAGACAGACGTTCTCACCGATATGATCGTGGCCTGGGACATCAGCACGGTGATCCATTTTGCCGCCAGCGCCTATGTCGGGGAATCGGTCAGGGATCCGGAGAAATACTATGGCAACAACGTCGGCGGGCTGCTGTCGCTGCTTAAAGCCTGCCGCGCCACCTCAGTCGACCGGGTGATTTTTTCTTCGAGCTGTGCCACCTACGGCAATCCGCTGCAACTTCCGGTCAGCGAATCCTGTGCGCAGATACCGATCAGCCCTTACGGGCGCACAAAGCTGGTCTGCGAACAGATCCTGCAGGATTATCAGGCGGCCTATGGTCTGCATCATGTGAGCCTGCGCTATTTTAATGCCTGCGGCGCGGACCATGACGGGGCGCTGGTTGAGGATCACCGGCCGGAGACCCATCTGCTGCCGCGCGCCTTGCTGGCCGCCGCGGGGGCGCGCTCGCATCTGGATATTTACGGCACCGATTATGACACGCCGGACGGCACTGCGGTGCGCGATTATATTCACGTTGAGGACCTGGCACGTGGTCATGTGATGGCGCTGCGCTATCTGGAGGCAGGTGGCAGCAGCCAGGCGGTGAATCTCGGATCCGGCCAGGGGCATTCGGTACTGGACGTGCTGGCAGTGATCCGGGAGGTGACCGGCCGCCAGGTGCCGGTGCAATATAGCGGGCGGCGGCCGGGAGATCCGCCGTTGCTGGTCGCGGATCCGGCGCTTGCGCAATCCGTGCTGGGTTTTGTGACAACGCGTTCGGATCTGGCAACGATCGTTGCCGATGCGGCGCCCTCATTCGGAGCGCCACGGTATGACCCGGTCGCCGTCTGAATACCTGGAACCGGCGTTCACGCCGGCCCAATGGCGGGGCTATAGTACTGCCGTTGCCCTCTGGGCAGCGCTGGTTCTGTGGTTTGCATTCTGGTGGTTTCAAACGGGGCATAATATTGGCACCGGACGGTTTGTTTTAGTCAGTTCAGGGCTTGTTTGGCTGTATTTCCTGCAAGCCTGGTTTTTATACTTTTTCCTGCGCGCCTGCCGTCCGCGGAGCAGGTCCAATGTCGTGGGTCCCTATCGGGTGGCAATGATCGTGACCAAAACCCCCTCAGAGCAATTTATGCTCTTACAGGTTACGCTCAGAGCCATGTTGGCGCAGGATATGACCCACGACACCTGGATTGCAGATGAAGACCCGGACCCGGAGGTGATCTCCTGGTGCCGGGCACATGGGGTGCGCATATCCTGCCGCAAAGATGTGGAGGGATATCACCGGCAGAGCTGGCCGCGCCGCAAGTGCTGCAAAGAGGGGAACCTGAGTTATTTTTACGACCACTACGGTTATGCAAACTATGATCTGGTGGTCCAGCTGGATGCGGATCATGTGCCGCAGCCAGGTTATCTGCGCGCAATGCTGGCGCCATTTGCGGACCCTGGGGTTGGTTATGTCTCGGCCCCCAGTATCTGCGCGCAGAACGAAGATAAAAGCTGGGCTGCGCGCACCCGGCTTTATGCCGAAGCCTTGTTTCATGGTGGCTTGCAGGCGGGGTACAGCAATGGCTGGGCACCGATGTGCATTGGCTCGCATTACGCGGTGCGCACGCGCGCGCTCTGCGCTGTGGGCGGGCTGGGGCCGGAACTGGCCGAAGACCATTCCACCACGATGATCCTGAACGCCGGCGGTTGGCGCGGCGTGCATGCCAGCGATGCCATCGCAATCGGCGCCGGTCCGGCCACATTCGCCGATATGGTGACCCAGGAGTTCCAGTGGTCGCGCAGCCTGATGACGCTGCTGCTGCGCTATACGCCCCGCTATCTGGGGGCGCTGCCGGCGCGTCTGAAGTTTCAGTTTGTCTTTTGCCAGCTGTGGTACCCGCTGTTTGCCCTGTTCATGGCGATGATGTTTGTGTTGCCGGTGGCGGCGGTGTCGTTTGACATGCGCTTTGTCGGCGTCACCTATCCGCAGTTTCTGGCCCATGCGGTGCCGCCGGTTCTGGTGCTGCTCTTGATCGTGGCGCAGATGCGGCGGGACGGATTTTTCCGCCCGGCGGGGGCGCGGGTGATCAGTTGGGAGCGCATCCTGTTTACGCTGGCGCAATGGCCCTGGGTGCTCTGGGGCTGTGCCGTGGCGCTGTGGGACCGGGCGACGGGGCGCTATGTGGCGTTCCGCATCACTCCCAAAGGCGGCGCAATGGTGCCACACCTGCCCTGGCGGGTGCTCATGCCCTATGGCGTGCTGTCCGCGGTGTCGCTGCTGCCGGTGGTGTTTGTCGATGATGTGCGCGAAGCGGCGGGGTTCTATCTGCTGGCGCTGGTGAATGCGTGTTTCTACACCGTGTTGTTCATTGCCATTCTGGCGCTGCACCGGCGCGAAAACCACATCGCGCTGCGGCTGCGGCCCTGGAGCTATGGCAGTCAGGCGGCGGTGGCACTGTTGTTGCTGGCATTGGGCGCCACCGGGTTCAACCTGCGCACGGTGCAGAGCGTACATGCGCTGGCACAGGGGCTGGGGCCGCTGGTGCTGACGCGCGAGGTTTATCCGGTGTCCGGTGCGGGTCAGGCGCCGCCGGGATCGGTGTATTATCAGTTTGATCTGCGTTGGAACTAATCCGGCATCCGGGCAAAAGGAGGAGGGGAAAATGACGGTTAAAGAGGAGGGGAAAATGACTGTTCTACATATGAAATCCGGCCTCTGCGCTGCCTTCATCGCGGCGGTGGTGTTTCTGGCGCCCTCGGCGGCGGCGGCGCCGCCAGGGGATATGCCGTTCGGGGCCTATGATCCCGACGGGGTGTTTTCTGACGACACCGGCCTGCAGATTGAACATCTGTTTCTGCCCTGGGAGGACGTGTTTCTGGGCACGCTGATCGAGGCAGATGGCTATGCGCATGATCGCGGTCGCGAGGTGCTGGTGACGATTGAGCCCTGGACCTGGACCCGGGATGCGCGCAACACGCCGCAGGTGCTGATCAACGGCATCCGCACCGGGCAATATGATTTCAACATGCTGGCGATCTGCTCGATTTTGAGTGGTTTCGAAAGCCCGGTGACCGTGCGCTGGGCCCAGGAAATGGAAGACAAAAGCGGCCAGTTTATCTGGGCCAACTGGGAGCCTTCGGTCTATATCAACGCCTTTCGCCGGGTGATCAATATCTGCCGGTCGGTGGCGCCTGATGTGCGGGTGATGTGGTCGCCGCTGGGCTATGAGGGGCTCGAGGCCTATTACCCGGGCGATAATTATGTCGATGTTGTCGGCCTGTCGGTGTTTGGCCTGCAGGACTGGGAGCGCTCTGTACTGGGGCGGGAGCTGACGTTCACCGAGATCCTCGGGCCGCGTTATGCGCGGGCGGCGCAGTTTGGCAAGCCGGTGATGGTGGCGGAACTGGGCTATGTCGGCGACGAGGCCTATGTGAACGCCTGGGAAAATACCGTGCGTCAGGATTACGCAGATTTTCCCAATCTGATCGGCGTGGTCTATTTCAATCAGAAAGAAGTGCATCCCTGGCCCGATGGCTTTGGCTTTCCGGACTGGAAGGTTGCGGAACGTATCACCCGCTGACAGTGACGCGGGCGGCGTGTTTTTGCCTGGTGCGCCGATCTGTCCGGTCATGTGCCGGTGCCGGCGTGATTGTGATTTACCAGCAAGTGCTTAGCGCTCCGGATCGCGGCGGTGACCGGAGAAAGCGGGAGGCGGGTGCGGATTCTGGCTGATCCGCTCGCCAGTCGGTAACCGGTTGAGATCCCCTGATTTTTGCATATCCCCCTTATTTTTAGAGTTCCGCCGCCGTCCGGGCGGTGTTTTCGGGTGCGCAGGTGAATGGTCAAAATTGTCTTTTTTCGCTAATAATAGCTTAGCCAGCCTTTAACGGGCGGCGGAGTAGAAATCCTTGTGGCCATCTCAGATGGTGAAAAAACAGGGTATTTGAGGCAGGAGACAGTGATGCCGGTGACCGGAACCGTGAGAACGCGCGCCTTTGGCGTGGCGGTAAGAATGTTGAGCGCAGCCGTGATTGTGGCTGGGATGGGCTTTTACAGTGCAGATGTGGCGATGGCGGGCAACGGGGTGAAAACCGTGAGCTCGAGCAAAACGCCTCTGGTGGTGGCCTCCACCAACAGCAACGGGCGCACCACGTGGATTTGCTCGCCAGCTGGGTTTGGCCGCAAATCACAGTGTTTCGCCCGCTGAAGCACCTGCACGACCGTAGCTTGATCGGTGCGGTGCGCAGATCGTGAACGGCGTGCTTGTTCAGCTCAGGCGATAGCGGGGCAGGATCCTGAACGGGTCTGCGCGGGCTGTGTCGTCCGGCGCAGTGCTGAGATGATCTGCGGACAGCGCCTGGTCGCGGCCCGTTGCCAGGCAGGCATTCCGGCGCGGTTTTGGCACTAACAAAAACGACCGGCGGCAGAGTAATCTGCCGCCGGTCGTTTTTCTTTGTATGTGCCCTCCGCGGGCCAGGCCAGCGCAGGCGCAGGTGAGCGGCTGCTTCAGTCGATGCGCTGACCGGTATTGACGTCAAACACGTGCACCGATCCGCCATCAATCGACAGGAATTTTGCGTCATCCCCGATGATCGCTTCTTCATGGGTGTGCACGATGAAACGTTCGCCGCCGAGCAGGCCATGCACCAGTTTGACCGCGCCGAGGTCTTCGGTGAACTCATAGGTAAAGGGCAGCGCACCGGGGGTTTCCTCGGCCTGGAGCGTTACTTTTTCCGGGCGGATGCCGATGGAGACCGGGCCGTTGGCGCCGTGGCTGTGATGGGGGATAACACCGCCGCCCGAGAGCGTCAGGGTGCCGTCCTTAAACCCGCCCTCCAGCATGTTCATTGGCGGCGCGCCCATGAATGTGGCGACAAAGACCGAGGCCGGCGACTGGTAGATTTGCGCCGGGGTGCCGATCTGTTCGATTTTACCGGCGTTCAGAACCACGATGCGGTCGGCCATGGTCATGGCTTCGACCTGGTCATGGGTCACATAGACCGAGGTCACACCAAGGTCGCGCTGCAGGCGGCGCACTTCAATGCGCATCTGGCTGCGCAGCTTGGCATCGAGGTTGGAGAGCGGCTCATCAAACAGGAACAGTTTCGGGCTGCGCACGATGGCGCGGCCCATGGCAACCCGTTGACGCTGACCGCCGGACAACTGGCTGGGCTTGCGGTCCAGCAGCGGTGTCAGATCCAGCATTTTGGCCACTTTCTGCACCGCGATCTCGATGTCTTCTTTCGACTTTTTGGCGCGTTTCAGACCGTAGGCCATGTTTTTATAGACCGTCATATGCGGGTAGAGCGCATAGTTCTGGAACACCATGGCGATGTCGCGCTGCGCCGGATCGACATCATTGACCACCCGGTCATCGATGGCGATTTCGCCGGTGGAGATGTCCTCGAGTCCGGCGAACATGCGCAGCAGTGTCGACTTGCCACAGCCGGAGGGGCCGACCAGGACGATGAATTCACCGTCTTTGATGTGGAAATCGGCGTCTTTGACGGCGTGAAATCCGTTGGGATAGATTTTATTGACGGAGGAGATGGTGACTTGTGCCATTTCTCAGATACCTTATTTCTCGGATTCCACCAGGCCCTTGACGAACCAGTTCTGGAAAAGAATGACGATCAGGACGGGCGGGGTCATGGCGATGATCGCCAGGGCCATTGCCACACCGTAATCGGGAATATTTGCGCCGATCCAGACCTGCATGATCTGTTTGATACCGCGCACAAGGGTGAACATGTTCTCATCTGTGGTCATCAGCGTGGGCCAGAGATACTGGTTCCAGCCATAGACAAACATGATGATAAAGATCGCTGCGATCATGGTCTGGGACACCGGCACCAGGATGTCAAAAAAGAAGTGTATCGGACCGGCGCCGTCGATCCTGGCGGCTTCCAGCGTTTCTTCAGGTACAGATTTGAAGAACTGGCGGAAGTAGAACGTGCCTGTTGCCGAGGCAATCAGCGGCACAATCAGACCGGTATAGGTGTTGAGCAGGCCGAGGCTCTGCACCACCTCATACGAGGGCAGGATGCGCACTTCCAGGGGCAGCAGCAGCGTGGTGAACACGATCCAGAAGGCGAACGTGGCAAAGCGGAAGCGGAAATAGACGATGGCATAGGCGGCCATCATCGAGATGACAATTTTGCCGATCGCAAAGCCGAGGCCCAGGATCAGCGAGTTGGTCATCATTTTCATCCCGTCAACCACCTGGGAAAAGCCGCTCTTTTCGAACAGCGCTTTCTGGTAGTTGCGGAAGGCGTCTTCACCGATGGAATACTGAATGCCACCGGTGTGGATGGTGACATTGTCCCAGGTCGAGGTCAGCAATGTCAGCACCACCGGCAGCAGCATGAACATGGAACCGAGGATCAGAATCACGTGGTCAAACACCCGGTTCCAGCGGATTTTCCTGCGGCGCACCGGGGGCTGGGCAATGGCAGTGGTAATATCAGTCATGAGATCAGCCCTCAGGTATAATGCACGCGCCGTTCCATGAAGCGGAACTGCACGACGGTGAGAATAAGAACAAGGACCATCAAGATCACGGACTGGGCCGAAGAGCCGCCAAGATCGTTGCCACGGAACCCATCGAGATACACTTTGTAGACCAGGGTGACAGGGTTGTTGCCCGGCTCGCCCTTGTGCAGGATGTCGATGATGCCGAACGTATCAAACAGCGCGTAGGTGATGTTGATGATCAGCAGGAAAAACGCCGTTGGCGCCAGCAGCGGGAAAATCACATGGAAGAACCGGCTCGGGCCTGACGGGTCGTCGATCAATGCAGCTTCACGCACCGCCATCGGCACGGACTGCATGCCGGCGAGGAAGAAGATGAAATTGATCGGGATCTGTTTCCAGACGGCGACAATCACCATGGCGGTGGCGGAGTCCCAATAGTTTACCCCCAGTTTGAAGTCCCAGCCGATGGACTGGGCAATTTTGGTGAACGGGCCGATGGCCTGGTCAAACAGCAGGATGCCAAACAGACCGGCCACAGGGGGCGCGATCGCATAGACCCACATCAGCAGGGTGCGGTAGGTCTTGGCGCCGCGCAGAACGGAATCCGCTTTGACGGCCAGCAACAGCGCCAGGGCCAGCGAAAAAAACGCCACAACAGCGGTGAAGCCGAGGGTGAATTTTGCGACCGAGACATATTCACTGCCGGTGACGGTGTCGGTGTAATTGTCCATGCCAACATAGGTGGAGGAGAAGCCGAACGGGTCTTCGAGATAGAAGGATCCGCGGATCGCCTCCCCGGCGGGCCAGTAGAAGAACACGGCGATGATTGCCAGCTGTGGGATCAGCAGCAGGAAGGGAAAGATGGGGCGGCGGAATTGCACGCGTTTCATTGGGGGGCTCCGTGAGGGTGCGGTGAAACGAAAAAACCGGCGGCCCCCGGGAGGGGCCGCCAGCCAGAAGATATCAGGAGATCAACCCTGGGTTCTTGCGAAGCGGGCCAGAAGTTTGTTGGCTTCTTCTTCGATGGTTGCGAATGCGTCATCAACCGATTTTTCGCCGGCAAGCAGCTTGCCATATTCACGGTTCATCACGTCGCGGATCTGAACATAAAAGCCCATACGGTACCCTTTGGTCCATTCGCCGCCTGGCAGTGTCAGCTGTTTGATGCCGATTTCTGCCGCCGGTTTAATGTCGTAATAGCCATCAGCCTGCGCCATTTCGTAAGCCGCATTGGTGATCGGCACATAACCGGTTTCTTTATGCCAGAAATACTGGGTCTTGGCAGAGGTCAGGAAGCGGAAGAACTCAGCGGTTGCTTTGTTGGCTTCAGCCGATTTGCCGGACATTGCGAACAGAGCAGCACCACCGATAAAGGTGTTGGTAGGCTCTGTGGTCACGCTTTCCCAGTAAGGCAGATAGGTGGCGGAGAATTCAAAGTCAGCCGATTGGGACAGACCGCCGAACGAGCCGGAAGAACCGAGCCACATGGCGACTTCCTGGCGTTCAAACGGCGCCTGGTTGTCACCCCAACCGGTGCCATAATAGCCAAACAGCCCGTCATCAATCCAGGATTTCATCGACGCGAAGTGCTTTTTGATTGCGTCGTTGTTGATCAGGATCTTGGTTTCACCGTCGCCGTAACCATTGTCATTGGTTGCGAAAGGCAGGTTGTGACGGGAAAAGAAGTTCTCCGTGAAGATCCAGGGCATATGCGACTGGGCCATCGGGATGTAACCGGCGGATTTCAGCGCCGGGGCGGTGACCGATTGGAACTCTTCCCAGGTCTTAGGCGCGGTCACACCGGCTTTTTCCAGCGCCGCGACATTGTAATACATGATCGGGGTCGAAGAGTTGAACGGCATGCCGATCATTTTGCCAGCTGCATCGGCGTAGAAGTTGCGCACGCCGGAGATGTAATCATTGCTGTCAAACGGAACGCCATTGTCTTTCAGCAGGTCTTCAACCGGGACGATCGCGCCTTTGGCACCGATGATGGTCGCTGCGCCGGCGTCAAACACCTGCATGATGTCGGGCTGTTCGCCACCGCGGAAGGCTGCAATACCCGCTGTCAGGGTTTCTTCGTAGTTGCCCTTGTACACAGGAGTCAGTTTGTAATCCGACTGCGAGGCGTTAAAATCAGCAGCAATCTCGTTTACAACTTCGCCAAGACGGCCGCCCATAGCGTGCCACCAGGTGATATCAGTTTGTTGAGCAAATGCGGGCGCGGCGACAGCCGTCGACAGCGCAGCAGCCGCAGCAAGTTTACGGAAGTTCATGTTTTTGGTCCCCTAATTCTTGTGTTCCGCGAAAGTCGGCGGAATAAGGCTTCAACTAAAGACGATTTGTTTCAGTTGAATGACAAAGCGATGACAGGTTTGCAAAACTGCTTTCGCTTGTCAATTTTTGTATCCGTTTGATTTATCAGGATGATATCTTATCAGCCGAGGCGAAAATTGCGTGATAAATCCAGATGTACATCGCGGATTGGTATGTAAACTATTGTTATGGAAGGAAATTTTTGCACACGGTTGCAAGGATCCGTGCGCTTTCGTTAATCCGCGTACTTGTTCTTTTATGTGCGAATTATACCCGGTAAGTTCGGCAAAGTTTCGGTTTGTTCCAAAGTTTCAGCAAGTTAGGCGCGGTATTGATTTTTTTTCCTTTTCGCGCTGAATACCAGCGAATGCTGCAGTGCAGAAGCTAGGGTATACTGAACAGATCCGCCTGTTCTGCTGCAGACCCGTTGAGGCGCCGGACCGCTTTGCGCGAGGTCATCCTGAGATGTGGACTGCGGCGCCAGGAGGTTGAAAGGATCGCAGCCCGGCGAGGGGATCGTTTGGTGATACGCGTATAACCCATTGACCTGTAGGTATAACATTTCGGGATCAGCACCCGGGCATAGCAGTTTTTTCCTGTGGCTCACTGGTGGCCGGCGGTTTTCGTCTGTATTTGTTTTTGTTTCGTTCTGTTCGTAAACTGCCTGTTTTTGATGCAAACGCTGGCCAGGTTCCGCGAAATGGTCAGAATGGAGCCATGCGAAGCCCGAAATGGGATTCGTCGTGAATAAAAGCAATACTGACGGGAGGAATATTAGATGACGAAATATACAAAAATTATCCTGGCTGGTCTGTTCTCCAGCACGATGCTTGTGGCGCCGGCCCTGGCCAGCAATGTGCACCCGGTCACCGGGGAAGCGCTGGCGCATGACCAGACATTTACCTACCGCATGCTGGATGAAGCTTCGTCCTTTGATCCGCAGATTGTGGAAGACGTCGACGGATCTGCCATCGTGCGTGACCTGTTTGAAGGTCTGATGAACGAGGACGAAGACGGCAACCTGGTGGCTGGCGTGGCCACTGGTTACACCACCAATGAGGCCAAAACCGTTTATACGTTCACCCTGCGTCCGGACGCGAAATGGTCCAATGGCGATACGGTCACCGCCGGCGATTTTGTTTACGCCTGGCGCCGTGCTGTCGATCCGGAAACCGCTTCGCCCTATGCCTGGTATATGGAGTTGATGTCGCTTGAGAATGCGGGCGATATCGTCGCCGGCAACGCAGCAGCAGACACCCTGGGGGTTTCGGCGATCAATGATACCACGCTGGAAGTGCGGCTCACCGCTGCGCTGCCGTATTTCGCCCAGATGACCACCCATGCCACCACCTTCCCGTCGCCGCAGAACGTGGTGGAAGAATTTGGCTCCGAGTGGACGCGGCCGGAAAATATTGTCGGCAACGGCGCTTATAAGCTGGCCGAGCATCTGCCAGGCGAGCGGTCGGTGCGGGTGCGCAATGACATGTACTGGAACAATGACGAAACCATCCTCGACACCGTCGTGGCGCTGGTCATCAATGATGAAAATACTGCGCTGACACGGTATCTGTCCGGTGAACTTGACCGCACCGATATTCCGGCAGGCCAGTATCCACGCCTGGTGAAGGAATATCCCGAAGAAGCGTTGAGCTTCCCGCGTCTGTGTAACTACTATTACACCTTCAACTTGTCGGACTCCGGCCCTGAGGCGTTCAAAGATGTGCGCGTGCGCCGGGCTCTGTCGCTGGCGGTGGACCGCAAGATCATCACCGAGAACATTCTGGCAGGTGGCCAGCCTCAGGCCTTTACCTTCACCCCGGAAGCCACCGCTGGTTTTACGGTGCCAGAGGTTGAAATGGCCTCGATGTCTCAGGCGGAACGTGATGCGGCGGCCAAAGAGCTGCTGGCAGAAGCCGGTTATGGCGCCGACAATCCGCTGGAGCTGAACCTGATCTACAACACTTCTGAAGCACATAAGAAGATCGCTGTGGCGGTGACCCAGATGTGGAAGCAGAAACTGGGCGTGAAAGCAACGCTGGGCAATATGGAGTGGAAGACGTTCCTCAACGAGCGCGGCCAGCAGAACTTTGAACTGGCACGTGGGGCGTGGTGTGGCGACTATAATGAAGCCTCCACCTTCCTTGATCTGATGATGTCCAAATCCGGTTATAATGACGGCAAGTTCAACAATGCCCGGCTGGATGAGCTGATGGCGATGGCCAAGACGGCGGATGATACCACGCCGATCTATACTGAGGTGGAGCAGATCATTGCCTCGGAAGTGCCGATCATCCCGGTCTATCATTATGCTGGCGTCTATATGATGGACACTGATCTGGCCAACTGGCCGGTGAGCAATGTTCAGCAGAACTGGTACTCGCGCAACCTTTACAAACTGGCCGAATAATCCGGCACCTCTGCTATCATTGACAGCGCCCCTGCTATTGCCGGGGCGCCGTTACCCCGTTTGTAAGAGGCGTCTATGCTGAACTATTCAATCCGGCGGGTCTTGTCCGCCATTCCGACCCTGCTGGTGCTGGTGATCGCCTCGTTTCTGATGATCAAGGCCGCGCCCGGGGGGCCGTTCACCTCGGAACGACCGTTGCCGCCTCAGGTGCTGGCCAATATTGAGGCCCGTTACGGGTTGGATCAACCGGAGTGGAAGCAGCTTTGGGACTATGTCACCGGGATCCTGTTCAACTTCGATTTCGGCCCCTCGTTCAAATTCAAAGACCGCGACGTCAATGACATCATCGCCCAGGGTTTCCCGGTGACGCTGACCTATGGCACCTTGTCGTTCCTGGTCGCCTCCACCGTGGGCATTGCGCTTGGGGTGGCTGCCGCGATCCGGCACAACACCTGGCTGGATTACCTGGCTGTTGGCATCAGTTTTGCCGCCCAGGCCCTGCCCAACTTTGTGATGGCGCCGCTGCTGGTGCTGATATTCACCTATAAGCTTGGCTGGCTGCCCGGCGGCGGCTGGTATGGCGGTCAATGGCAATATCTGATCCTGCCGGTGGCGGCACTGTCCACTTCTTATATGGCGACGATCGCGCGCATCACCCGCTCTTCGATGCTGGAAGTGCTGCATTCCAATTATATCCGCACCGCCGCCGCCAAAGGCCTGCCGGCGCGCAGCATCATCTGGCGCCATGCGTTCAAGCCGGCGATGATGCCGGTGGTGTCTTATCTTGGGCCGGTGTTTGTCTATATGATCACCGGGTCGGTGTTCGTGGATATCTATTTTTCCACCGGGGGGCTGGGGCGCGCCTATGTCAACTCGGCGCTGAGCCGCGATTACGCGGTGCTGCTCGGGGTCACCGTTCTCTACGGCGTGCTGACCATTGCGTTTAACCTGATCACCGACCTGATTTACGGCTGGCTTGATCCGAAAATCAGGTATTGAGGGGGATATGAGATGAAACCCTCTGAAAAAATGAACGATCTGGCGGATGTGATCACCGACACCACGGTGATTCAGGGCCGCTCACTGTGGCGGGATGCGCGCCTGCGGTTTTTCCGCAACAAAGCAGCGGTGACCTCGGTCTTTACCCTGCTGGCGGTGATCCTGTTCATCCTGATCGGGCCGCAATTTGCCGTCTGGTCCAATGAAGAGATCGACTGGGCCATCATGGCGGATATTGCCGGTTCGGGCATGCCTACGGTTGAGAATGGCCATTATTTTGGCGTCGACAGCCTCGGGCGGGATCTGTTTTCGCGTACCATCCAGGCCACACGTACCTCGCTGCTGGTCGGGGTGATCGGCGCGGCGGTGGCTTTGGTGATCGGCACGCTTTATGGCACCGTCTCGGGGTTTGCCGGCGGCTGGGTCGACAATGCGATGATGCGCTCGGTGGATATTCTGATTGCGATCCCGGCGACGCTGATCATCATCCTGCTGATGGTAATGTTTGAGCGCTCCTTCTTCATGCTATTTGTCGGCATCGGCATTGTCAGCTGGTTGTCGATGTCACGTATCGTGCGCGGCCAGACCCTGACGCTGAAAAACCGCGAATTTGTGGAAGCCGCGCGCGCCGCCGGCGTCGGGCCCTTCACCATCATCACCCGCCATATCATCCCCAACTTGCTGGGCATTGTGGTGGTCTATGCCTCGCTGCTGGTGCCGGAGATGATCCTGACCGAAAGTTTCATCTCGTTCCTCGGGCTTGGAGTGCAGGAGCCCAATACCTCGCTGGGGGCGCTGATATCCGAGGGGGCCGGCACCATTTCCTATGGCACTCTGTGGCAGCTGATGTACCCGCTGTTTTTCTTTATTATCACCATCGTGTCGATGTTCTTTATCGGCGACGGGTTGCGTGATGCGCTTGATCCGAAGGACCGTTGATATGGCATTGTTAGAGGTCAGAGATCTGGCGGTGAATTTTGATACGCCTGACGGGGTGGTCAAAGCGGTCAAGGGCGTCTCGTTTCATATTGAGGCCGGGGAATGTCTGGGCATTGTCGGCGAATCCGGTTCCGGCAAAAGCCAGACCTTTATGGCGGCGATGGGGCTGTTGCCGCTAAACGGTTTGGCCAACGGGTCGGTACAGCTGGACGGGCAGGAGATCCTAAACCTGGAGACCAGGAAACTAAACACGATCCGGGGTTCAGACATGGCGATGATTTTTCAGGATCCGCTGACGGCGTTGACGCCGCATCTGCGCATCGGCCAGCAGATGAAAGAGGTGCTGCGCCATCACAAGCAGATCACCGGTGGTGCGGCGCAAAACCTGTGTCTTGAGTGGATGGACAAGGTGCGTATGCCGGAAGCGGCGCGGCGGATGGAACAGTATCCCCACGAGCTGTCAGGCGGCATGCGCCAGCGGGTGATGATCGCCATGGCGATGCTGTGCAACCCGCGGCTGCTGATCGCGGACGAGCCCACCACGGCGCTCGATGTGACGGTGCAGGCCGAGATCCTGGATCTGATGGTGGGTCTGCAGAAAGAAGAGGGCACCGCGATTGCGCTGATCACCCATGATATGGGGGTGGTGGCGCGCATGTGTGACCGTATCGAGGTGATGCGCCACGGCGCTTATGTCGAAAGCGGCAGCGCCGAAGACGTGTTTTACCGGCCAATGCATGATTATACAAAAAGCTTGCTGGAGGCGATGCCGCGGCTGGATGAACCTTCTGAGACCGCGCTGCATGTGCAGGATATGACGCCGGTGCTGTCGGTGAACGATGTGAAAGTGCATTTCGACATCAAGAGCCACAAGGGGCTGTTTGGCGGCACTATCCCGCTGAAGGCGGTGGACGGGGTAAGTTTTGACATTGCCCAGGGCGAAACGCTCGGCGTGGTGGGGGAATCCGGCTGTGGCAAATCCACCCTGGCCCGCGCGGTGCTGCAACTTATTCCGCCGACAGCGGGCTCGGTGTCGTGGCTGGGGCAGACCATTTCGGGACTGTCACGCCGGGCGCTGAACAAACATCGCAAAGATTTGCAGATCGTGTTTCAGGATCCGCTGGCCAGCCTGGATCCACGCATGACGATTGAGGCTTCTATTGCGGAGCCGCTGCGCACCTATCATCCGGAAATGACCGCGCGCGAGCGGCGCCAGGCGGTGGCGGCGATGATGGAGAAGGTCGGGCTTGAGCAGAATATGATCAACCGCTACCCCCATGAGCTGTCCGGTGGCCAGAACCAGCGCGTGGGTGTGGCGCGGGCGATGATCAACAAACCCAAGCTGATCATCTGTGATGAGGCGGTGTCAGCGCTGGACGTGTCTATTCAGGCGCAGATCGTGGCGCTGCTGAAAGACCTGCAGAAAGAGTTTGGCCTGTCGATGATCTTTATCAGCCATGATCTGTCAGTGGTGCGTGATATATCCAACCGGATTATGGTGCTTTACCTGGGTCGGGTGGTGGAGCTGGCGGACCGCGATGTGATCTATGCCGACCCGCAGCACCCTTATACACAGTCGCTGATTTCGGCGGTGCCAATCCCGGATCCGCGTATTGAGCGGGCGCGTCAAAGGTTAAAAATCCCCGGCGAATTGCCCTCGCCGCTGGACCCCAGGGCGGCGCTGCGCTTTCTACCGTCCAAGCTGGAGGCCGGCATGGTGGATTATGTGCCGAGGCTGATGCAGCCGGCGCCGGGGCATTATGTGGCCGAACATGACCCGCTGGAACGCATCATGCAGCAGGCGGGCTGAGACGGGGTTTGCGGATCTTCTGAGCCAGTGGCACTGGCGAGTATCGAGTATCGAGTATCGAGTATCGGGTCGCAGCGGGCCACCTCAATGGACGCGGGCGGCGGCGCCAGGTCTGGCGGCGCGCGCGGGGGCAGGGCCCGTGCCCGGCGGTGTGCAATGGTGTCATTCCGTGGCCACGTTTATTCTCCGGGGGGGCCGTATGAGAGTTCGCAGGTCCGCCGGGTCTGGTGCAGGCGCCTGTGCTCAGGCTCCGTACCCGGCGTGATGCAATGGCGGCTTCCGGTGGCAAAGCATGTCCTCCGGTGGCCCAGCGCCAGGATCTGGCAGCGGGCAGCGGGCAGCGCCTGGTGCGAAGGGCGGGAGATTGACGAGCGGCCTGGTCTGGATAAATCTGCGATGTCCCATTATCGAGGGGCTGATTTCAGGAGGCAGATGATATGGCAGCAGTAGAATTCCGGCAGGCGACACAGGCGGATGCGGCGGCACTGATCCAGGCGTTGCGGGCGCTGGGCGAGGCGCTGGGAGATCCGTTTGCAGCGGATGAGGCCGGTTTGAAAAAAGCGATGGGGCGTGGGATTTGTCATGGCATCATCGCTGAGGCACGCGGCATGACCATGGGGGTGGCGCTGTTTTCACCTGTCTATTCAACGATATATGGCGGTGCAGGTGTTTTCGTCACTGATCTGTGGGTCGCGGATGCGGTGCGTGGCCAGGGGCTTGGAGAGATGATGCTGACAGAAGTCTGGTCCCGTCAGGTGAAAGCCTGGGGGGCTTGTTATATGAAGCTGTCTGTCGGCGTGGACAATGCGGAGGCGCGGCGGTTGTATCAGCGGCTGGGTTTTGAGCCGGCGGAGACGGAAACCACCATGCTGCTGACCCGGGCGCCGGGGCGCGCCGGGCAGGGGCGAGGCAAGGGCAAAGCTGATGCCCGCAACAAGTCCGGCGGCAAGGCCAAAAAGCGCTAAGACGTCAGCGCGGTTTCACCCAGGATCCGGTCCAGCACGGACAGCAGCATGTCGCAGTCCTCTTTGTCGATCGTCAGCGGCGGGCGGATCTTCAGGATATTGTCCCAGGGGCCTTCGGTGCCAATAAGAATGCGTTCTTCGCGCAGGCGGTTCTTGAGGTAGCCAGCGGCCTGAGTTGCCGGCGCCATCTCAGGCCCCACCAGCTCAACACCGAGAAACAGCCCGCAGCCGCGCACGTCACCGATGAGCGCGTGTTTGCCCATCAGATCCCGCAGCCCGGCGAGCAGTTGGTCACCACGGTGGCGGGCATTTTCCTGCAGCCCCTCGTCATCAACAATATCGAGCACTTCTTTGCCGATGCGACAAGACAGGGTGGAGCCACCAAAGGTGGAGAAAAACTCCGGTCCCCTGGCAAAACTGGCGGCGATGTCGGGGCGGGTGATCACCACGCCGATCGGGTGGCCGTTGCCGATCGGTTTGCCCAGTACCACGATGTCGGGCGTTACGCCCTGTTGTTCAAAACCAAAATACCAGTCGCCGAGGCGGCCAAGACCGGTCTGCACCTCGTCCGCAATACAGATGCCACCAGCGGCGCGGATATGGGTGTAAACCCGGGCCAGGTAACCCGCAGGCGGGATGATTTGGCCGCCGACTGAGGGGAAGGTTTCGGCGATAAAACCGGCGAGCCTGCCACCGCGCGTATCGATATTCCGGATCGCGCTCTGCACCAGGTCGGCAAATTTCGCCGCCCGGTCCGGGTCACCGCGACGGAAAGAGCCGCGATAGTCATCGGCGACCTCGACCAGCTGCACCCAGTCGGGTTGGCCGATGCCGCCGGGCGCGTTGAACTTATAGGCAGAGAGGTCAATCGCGCCGGTGGTATTGCCGTGATAGCCGTGGTCCGGGGTCACCATATCTTTGCCGCCGCTGTGGGCCCGCGCAAGGCGCAGCGCCAGCTCATTGGCTTCGCTGCCGGAATTCACCAGGTAGCAAACTGACAGCTCGTCGGGCATTTTTGAAATCAGCTTGTCGGCAAAGGCGCTTTGCGCCGGGTGCAGGTAGCGGGTGTTGGAGTTCATCCGCCGGAGCTGATCTGCGGCCACTGCCTGAATGCGCGGATGGGCGTGGCCCACATGCGGCACATTGTTATAGGCGTCGAGATAGGGCCGGCCCCACTGGTCAAACAGGTGGTGCTGCCAGCCGCGCATCAGCATCACCGGGTCCTGGTAGGACAGTTTCACATTGTCGCCAAAGCAGCGTTTGCGGTCCTGATGCACCAGTTCTTTTTGCAGCGGCTCAAAGGCAGTTTTTCTGTCGGGCAGATTTAGCAGCGCCGCCGGGTTGGGGCAGAGCGCCTGCCAGAGGTACATCTCATCCGGGCTGGCAACCCCGGGCCAGTCTTCGCCCATGCCGTCAAGGCTCAGCGCAAGTTGGAAATGCACATGCGGTGCCCAGCCGCCGTTCTGGCTGGCGTCACCCAGACGGGCGAATGCCGTGCCTTTGGCAATGGGGTCGCCGGGGCTCAGCCGGGCGCAGATTTCCGGGTCGAGATGGCCATAAAGGGTGAAGAAATTGTCCCCTGCCGATGTTTCGTGACGCAGGATGATGACACCGCCATAATCCAAGTGCGCGTCGCGGTTTTCCACCACATGCACGGTGGCCTCCAGCGGCGCGTGAAGGGGCGTGCCGGCAGGCGCAAAAACGTCGACCGCGATATGGACGGTGCGCCGCTCAGAAGCTTTATGGGGTCCGTTGCGAAAGGCGTCGGCGGTGTAGGTCAGCCGCGGTTCATTGTAATGCCCCAGCCAGAAGTCACCGAATTCTTCGCCGACACGGGCGGCCTCAGTCGCACCCATATCAAACGGGTTCTGCGGCCAGGTCGAATGTTCGACCGACAGTGATCCGGTCGGGGTATCAGAAAGGTCCTGGCCCATCAGTGGCGCGAACTGGCCGCGGTTCTTATCCAGCCAGGACTTTATGCGCGGCGCGGCGTCATTAATGGGCAGGCCGCAGGCGGCGCGCAGGCGGGCGGGGATCAGCGCGGCGTTGACACTGTCACTCTCCAGCAGACGCCAGGCCGGGGCCTGGGAAATGGTGATATAAGGATCATCGGGGTTTTTCGCGGCCATCAGCGTTGAATTCACCACGCTGACCGCCAGGCGCATGCGCAGCAGCGGCCAGATCAGACCCGTCTCGGCGGCAGTAAGCGGGTTCTCACTGTGATATCCCTGAACCAGCGCCACCAGCGCGGCTTCGGGCGCGGCGTGGTCCATCAGCACATAGGCGGCGGCGATGGCCAGGTTGCAGATGCGCGGGGCGCGGCACATGTCGCCAAAATCGATCAGACCGGAGACGTGGGGCTTTTCTGTGCGCGAGGCGGTGACCAGGATGTTGTAGTCATTGACGTCATTGTGGATCAACTGGCGTGGCAGCGCCTCCAGCGCTGGGCGGATGGATTTGAACTTGTTGATGATGTCGGCGAGAACAGCGCCGCGTCCGGGGTCGGTTATCACGACGGACTGATCTTCAATCCAGAGTGCGGCGCGCAGGTCCCATTTGAAATCCGGTGCGGCACTTACAGCGTCTTCTGGCAGGAGCGCCGGGGTGTCCATGCCGGCCATTGCCGCATCCATACGGCCTGTATGGGCGCCGAGTTGCTGGATCAGATCCAGGCTGTGCGGCGAGAACTCTGCCCAGCTGACACCGGGCAGGCGCTGCTGCAGCCAAACCAGCCGGGGGGTGCCGGTCTCGTCTGGCAGTGTCGCAAACAGAGCGGCGTTGCGGGTCGGGATCACTGCGGGCACCGGCAGGCCGGGCGTGGTCCGGCGCAGGTGATCCAGCGCGGCGCATTGTTGCTGGACGAGAGCCTCTGAACAGCCGGCGCGCATCACTTTGAGCACATAGAGTCCGTCAGCTTCACCAGTGCCGGTGGCGAGAAAGTTGAGGTCATATTCGCCGTCAATCCGGCTCAGGGTGACCTGCTGCGCCCAGGTGTCTTTTACGGCATTCTGCCAATGAGGGATCATCGTCATCAGGGTCTCTCTGTCTTTGCGCGTCACAGTGCTTTTGCTGCGAGATTAGGCAGGGGGGCGCGGCGGAGCAAGATGACAAAACGCGCGCATGTTCAGAAATATATCTGTGTGTGCCGCCGCATTCAGGCCAGGGTGCAACAGGAGGGTGCAACAGGAGGGTGCGACAGGACAGCGCGCCTGCTGGATTGCGGCTGATTATTATGCGCCGTCGCGGCTAGAGTTTTGAACGCATTTAAAAAAAGGACAGTTGAATGAACGCCTATCTGAAATCAGTACCGGATGAGAACGGCTTTTTTGGCGACTATGGCGGCGCGATGCTTCCGCCTGTGTTAGAGCCTCATTTTAAGGAAATCACCGAAGCCTACGGGCGGATTTCCAAGTCGGCAGAGTTCATCAAAGACTTGCGCTATATCCGCAAACATTTCCAGGGCCGGCCAACGCCGGTGTCCCATCTGCGCAACCTGTCTGAGATTTGTGGCGGCGCCCAGATCTATGCCAAACGGGAGGATCTGAACCACACTGGCGCGCATAAGCTGAACCACTGTATGGCCGAGGCGTTGCTGGCGAGACATATGGGTAAGACCAAGCTGATTGCGGAAACCGGGGCGGGTCAGCACGGGGTGGCTCTGGCGACAGCGGCGGCCTATTTCGGCATGGAATGCGAAATCCATATGGGCGAGATCGACATTGAAAAAGAAGCGCCCAATGTGACACGGATGAAGCTGCTGGGCTGCACGGTGGTGCCGGTAGGTTTTGGCGGCCGGTCGCTGAAAGAAGCGGTGGATTCGGCGTTTCAGAGCTATGTGCCTCAGGCTGATCACGCGCTGTTTGCCATTGGCTCGGTTGTCGGGCCACATCCGTTCCCCAAGATGGTGCGCGATTTCCAGCATGTGGTTGGCATTGAGGCGCGCGAGCAGTTTCTGGAGATGACCGGTGAGCTGCCGGATATGGTTGGCGCCTGTGTCGGCGGCGGTTCCAACGCAATGGGGCTGTTTTCGGGTTTCATGGATGACCGGAGTGTGGCGCTTTACGGGGTGGAGCCGATGGGCACATCGTCAAATCTGGGCGATCACGCCGCCACCATCAGCTTTGGGGAGGACGGCGAAATTCACGGCTTCCGCACCATGGTACTGAAGGACGCGAACGGCGATCCTGCGCCGGTGCATACGGTGGCCAGCGGTCTGGATTATCCCGGGGTCGGGCCGGAACATGCCTATCTGCACCGGCAGGGGCGGGTGACCTATACCACGGCGGATGACAAAGAAGCGCTGGACGCGTTTTATGCGCTTTCGCGCCATGAAGGCATCATTCCGGCGCTGGAAAGTGCGCATGCCATCGCCTTTGCAATGCGGGAGGCGCGCCTCAATCCGGGCAAGTCGATCCTGGTGAACCTGTCCGGGCGCGGTGACAAGGACATCGATTATGTCACTGAAACCTATGGTTTTGGCGACAGCTGAACGCTGAGAACAAGCGGCCGGGGGCCATAAGGGTGCCCGGTCATATCCAATTACAACGGGGGGGCGGCGCGGTCATGCGCGCCGGTTACGCGCCGGCGGGCCGGCGCGGGGCGCCAATGTTGCTCTGCGCGACGGAGACCGATTTGACGATGCCATAACAACTTGCGCCCGGCCTGATATCAAGCGCGGCTGCGGAGCGTTTGGTGATGCGCGCCAGGATCAGGTCGTCGCCAGCGCTGAGCTGTACGATGACGCCGGGACCGCCGCCGGCATGCACGGCCCGCACGGTTGCAGGCAGGATGTTTAATGCCGACAGCCCTTCGGGGCGGGTGCGCGACAGCATCACGTCCTGGGCTTCAATACGCACCCGGACCCGCGCGCCTGGCGCCGCATGGATGCGGGGCAGATACAGGGTGCCGGCGGAGACCGCGAGTTCGCTGAGACCGTCGTCATGCTGGGCCACCAGACGGCCGGTCAGGATGGAACCGGCCTGACGCAGCCCCAACGCCTGGGCGGAGGCGGGATCAGACAGAACTTCCTCCGCAGGGCCCGCGCGGACCACTTTTCCGGCGTTCAGCGCCACGACAGTGGTGGCGAGACGGGCAACTTCGCTCATGGCATGGCTGACATAGAGGATCGGGATGTTTGTTTCGTCGCGCAGCCGCTCGAGATAGGGCAGGATTTCGCTTTTTCGTGCCTCATCCAGCGCGGCGAGCGGTTCATCCATTAAGAGGATTGAAGGCGCCGCCAGAAGGGCCCGGCCGATGGATATGCGTTGTTTTTCGCCGCCCGAAAGACCGGCAACGCGCCTGTTTAACAGCGCATCAATGCCCAGAAGCCCGGTGATCTGGTCAAAATCACTGGTGGCGCGGTTGCGGGCGAACCAGCGGCCATAGCCCAGGTTCTGGCGCACATTGAGATGGGGGAACAGCCGGTCTTGCTGAAACACATAACCGACCCGGCGTTTGTGTGGCGGCAACCAGGTCCGGGTGGCACTGTCTGAGAGCACCCGTTCGCCAACCTGAATGTGGTGGCTGTCGGTGCGCAGCAGACCGGCCACCGCCTGCACCACCGTGGTTTTGCCACAGCCCGAGGGGCCGAACAGCGCGGTGACCCCGGCAGGTGCTTCAAAGCGAATGTCCAGATCCAGGCCGTCAAAGCGGTGGGAGAGCGCGACAGAGAGCCTCATGAACCACGGATCCGTTTTGCCACCCGGCTGGCGATCAGCTCGGACAGCAGCAGGGCGGTGATGGCGATGGTGACCGAGACCAGCACGAGGCGCAGCGCCGAGTTTTCGCCACCAGGCACCTGGAGGAACGCATAGACCGCCGAAGGCAGGGTCTGGGTCTGACCGGGGATATTGGCGACAAAAGTGATAGTGGCGCCAAATTCACCCATAGCCTTGGCAAAACCAAGTACCGCGCCGGCGATGATGCCGGGTGCGATCAGCGGCAGGGTGACCGTGGCAAACACCCAGGGGCGGGATGCGCCCAGCGTTGAGGCGGCCTGTTCCAGTTTGGGGTCAACCGCTTCAAAGGCCAGCCGGATGGCGCGCACCATCAGCGGGAAGGCCATGATTGCGGCGGCAAGTGCCGCGCCGGTCCAGCGGAAGGCAAACACCAGGCCGAACGTGTCTTCCAGAAACCGGCCCAGCGGCGCGCGGCGGCCAAAGCTGAGCAGCAGCAGGTAACCGGTGACCACCGGCGGCAGGATCAGCGGCAGGTGCACAAGCGCGTTGAGCAACTGGCGGCCGGGAAAGCGTTTGCGCGCCAGCGCCCAGGCGGTCAGCACCGCAAGTGGCAAGGAGAGCACCGTGGCCCAGAGCGAGACTTTGAGCGACAGCGCCACTGCGATCCATTCCTGAGGGCCGAGCCAGTCTGTCATTGTGCGGACTCGGGTGCGGGGGCGGTGGCGGGCGCAATGGGCGCGGCTGGCTCGGCCAGTTCGGTGGTCACTGGCGCGGCGGTTATTGTGCCGGTGACAAATCCGTGGCGCTGGAAAATAGCTTTGGCGACGGGCGCTTGCAGCCAGCGCAGCAGTTCTGCAGCGGCCTGGCTGTTGCTGTCTGCGGTCAGTGCGGCCGGGTAGCGGATCGGCGGGTGGCTTTCAGGCGGCAAGGTGGCGACAACCGAGACACGCGGTTCCGCCAGCGCGTCCGTGGCGTAGACCAGGCCAAGCGGCGCTTCGCCGCTGGCCACCAGGGCGAGGGCGGCGCGCACATTGTCGGTCTGGGCGACCTGTCCGGCGATCTGATCCCAGCTGCCAAGTGATTTCAGCGCCGCCTGGCCGTAAATACCCGCCGGCACCGCGTTTATCAGCGCCATGGCCAGTGGTGCGTCGCCGAGGCGGGCGCGGATGTCGGCACCGGCGCTGACGTCAAGCGGGGCTGCTTTGCCACCCGCACCGGGGGCAGGAGCAATCATCACCAGGCTGTTGGAGAGCAGGTCAACCCGGCTGTCCGGTTGCAGAAGCTGTTGATCTTCAAGGTAATCTGCCCAGGCGCTGTTGGCGGAGACAAAAAGATCGGCGGGCGCTCCGGCTTCGATCTGGCGGGCAAGAAGCGCGCTGCTGCCGTAAGAGGCGATCAGCTGATGATCAGAGGTCTGGGCCCAGCGTACAGCCAGCTCGTCCAACACCGTTTTCAGGCTGGCGGCGGCAAATACTGTAACCGTATCGGCGCGGGCTGACGCTGCTGGCACCGAGACACTGGCCGCGATGCCAAATGCCAGCACAGCCAAGAACCGCCGCAGCTGTGGCAGATGGGGCAGGAATTCAGATGTGCGTGTGGTCAAGAAATGAGCTCCGTGAACGGCGGGTATAAATGTATGGCAATGGCAGCGCGCATTAGGCAAGCGCAAATGGCGGGCTGCCCGCGGGGTGACCCTGAAATAATGTCGCAGACGTCACACACGTGGTCGCGAATTTGCAAGGATGAGGCCAGTTAATCGCAAGTATCGGGAGATGATTTTTTGGGTACCGGCGAGTCAATGGCGGCCCTTCATGCAAAGGCTGAGTGTCTATGAGCGGACAAAATAAACTATTGCTGATCATCCTGGACGGGGTGCCCTGGCGCAACTTCCGGTCCCTGTTCGGAAACCTGGAAGGCTGGGTCGAGAGCGGCGAGGCCAGGGTGTGGAAAATGCGCGCCGTGGTGCCCTCGATCTCGGCCGCCTGTTACGCGTCCATCCATACCGGCGTGACCCCGGCAGTGCATGGCTGCACCGGCAACACCAATGTGTTTCGCCTGCCCTTGCCCGATGTATTTTCTGAAGTGCGCCGGGCCGGCGGTGTTACCGGTGCAGTGGCGCATTCCTACTGGTCGGAACTTTACAACCGCGCGCCGTTCGATCCGGTGCAGGATCTGGAATATAATGAGCCTGACAGTGCCAGCATCAATTATGGCCGGTTCTATTCGATGACCGGTGATAACCGCGACAATCAGATGACGCCGTCTGATGCGGACCTGTTTGCGTTGATGACCATGCTGACCGAGCGCCATGGGCTGGATTATGGCATGATGCTTGTCAGCACGCTGGACAGTATGGGGCACCGGTTTCAGCATGATTGCGAAGCGATGGACCAGGCCATTTTCAAGATGGACGAATACCTGGCGCCCTTCATCACCCGCTGGCGCAAGGCAGGGTATGAGGTCATCGTAACGGCCGATCACGGTCAGAATGATCGTGGCCATCATGGCGGGCGCGGTGCCGATCAGCAGGACACTGCGCTGTATTATTTCGGGCCTGCTGCAGGACCCGACAGCGATCAGCTGATCGATATGGTGCAGCTGGCGCCCACCATACTGACGCGGATGGGGGTGCCGGTGCCGGAGACAATGAAAGCGGCATCCTTTCTGAGCGCGGAATAAGAATTCGAATCTGTGCTGTGGCAGAGGCCGCCGGGACGCCGGCGGCCTCTGTGACGTGCAGGCCGGCGGGCGAAACAGGCGCAAAATGTGTCCGGAACGGATGGGTAATTGTCCCCTTTGACAGACAGAAACGCTCCCCGCTTGTGCCAGGATTGGCGCAACGGGAGAATGAACTATGCGATATTCCGGTTTTCGGGTCATCAAAGAGGCCCTGACGGGTCACAAAGGTTGGGGGCCAGCCTGGCGCGATGCTGCGCCAAAACCCCATTATGATTTTGTCATCATTGGCGGCGGCGGCCACGGGCTGGCGACAGCGCATTATCTGGCCAAAGTCTACGGCAAGGCGAATATCGCTGTGGTGGAGAAGGGCTGGATCGGCGGCGGCAATGTCGGACGCAATACCACCATCATCCGTTCCAACTATCTGCTGGATGGCAATGAGCCGTTTTACGAGCATTCGATGAAGCTGTGGGAAGGTCTGGAACAGGATCTGAACTATAACGCCATGGTCAGTCAGCGCGGGATCATGAACCTGATCCATACCGATGCGCAGCGGGACGCGTTCCGCCGCCGGGGCAATGCGATGATCCTGAACGGGGCCGATGCGGAACTGCTGAGCGCTGCGGATGTAAAGCGTGAAGCGCCGTTCCTGAATTTCGACAATGCACGTTTCCCGATCAAAGGGGCGCTGGTGCAGCGCCGCGGCGGCTCGGTGCGCCACGACGCGGTGGCCTGGGGGTATGCCCGCGCCGCCGACAGCCGTGGTGTCGATATTATCCAGAATTGCGAAGTCACCGGGTTCCGCATTGAGCAGGGCAAGGTCCTGGGTGTCGAAACCAGCCGGGGCTATATCGGCGCGGGCAAGATCGGCTGTGCTGTGGCCGGGTCCTCCGGGCGGGTTATGGCCATGGCCGGAATGCGCTTGCCAATAGAAAGCCACGTGCTGCAGGCCTTTGTTTCTGAAGGGCTGAAGCCGGTGCTGCCAGGCGTGATCACATTTGGTGCCGGGCATTTCTACGTCAGCCAGTCGGACAAGGGTGGTCTGGTGTTCGGCGGTGATCTGGACGGCTATAATTCTTATGCACAACGGGGCAATCTGCCGGTCGTGGAAGACGTCTGCGAAGGCGGCATGGCGCTGATGCCGATGATTGGCCGCGTCCGCCTGCTGCGCATGTGGGGCGGGGTGATGGACATGTCGATGGACGGCTCTCCGATCATCGACCAGACCCCGGTTGACGGGCTCTATTTCAACGGCGGCTGGTGTTACGGCGGCTTTAAGGCCACGCCGGCGTCGGGTTATGCCTTTGCCCATCTGCTGGCCACTGACAAGCCGCATGACACCGCCAAAGCCTATCGTCTTGACCGGTTCCGCACCGGTCGCATGATTGATGAACGAGGCGCGGGCCCACAGCCCAACCTGCACTGAGGAATCACAAATATGATTATCAATCATCCGCTTCTGGGGCCGCGTGACTCGCAGGAATTCACCTATCTTGGCGATGCCAGCCTGATGCACCGCCCCGACCGGCAGGGCGAAAACGCTGGCGAGGCGTTCTATGAGTATCAGTATCAGCGCGACAACCCCGCCGGTCTGCACCGCGAATTGTGGTATCATGAGCAGGGCGACCGGTCCTGGCTTGTGGTCACCCGCGATACCACCACCCATGAAATTACTGATGTAAAACTGGCCCGCGATGTGGCCCGGTCCGAGGGGCGCAGCACATGAGCCAGGTCAATCGTTTAAGCGGCGGTCTTGTGGACCGGGAAACCGCGCTGGACTTCAGCTTTGACGGCAAACGCTATCAGGGGGTTGCCGGCGATACGCTGGCCTCGGCTTTGCTGGCCAACGGGGTGCGCCTGATGGGGCGCTCGTTCAAATATCACCGGCCGCGCGGCGTGCTGAGCGCCGGATCAGAAGAGCCGAACGCTTTGGTGGAGCTGCGCGATGGGGCGCGGCGCGAACCCAATACGCGCGCCACCTGCGTTGAGCTATATGACGGGCTTCTTGCCAACAGTCAGAACCGGATCGGGTCGCTGCGCTTTGACGCGATGGCGGTGAATGATCTGCTGTCGCCGTTCCTGGCCGCCGGGTTTTATTACAAGACCTTCATGTGGCCGCGCGCCTTCTGGGAAAAAGTCTATGAGCCCATTATCCGCAACGCCGCCGGTCTGGGCCGCTTGTCAAAGCAGGAAGATCCCGACAGTTATGACAAAGGGTTTCTGCATTGCGATCTACTGATCGTGGGTGCAGGTCCTGCCGGGTTGGCGGCGGCGCTGACGGCGGGGCGGTCCGGCAAACGGGTGATCCTGGCCGATGAGGATTTCCGCATGGGCGGGCGCCTGAACTGCGAAACCTTCGCGCTGGGCGATCAGTCCGGTGCCGACTGGGCCGCCGCCACCGTGGCAGAGTTGACCGGGATGGACAACGTGCGCCTGCTGCCGCGCACCACGGTTCTGGGCGCGTTTGACCATGGGATTTACGCCGCGGTTGAACGGGTCAGTGATCACCTGACCCAACCTGCTGCCAACAGGGTCCGTCAGACCCTTTGGCGCATCTATGCCAGCCGCACCTTGCTGACCGCCGGGGCGACCGAACGCCCGGTTGCGTTTGAAAACAACGACCGGCCCGGCATTATGCTGGCGGGTGCTATGCGGTCTTATGCCAATCGCTGGGCGGTGACACCGGGCCAGAAGGTGGCGGTGTTCACCAACAATGATGATGGATTGCGCACGGCGGTGGATCTGGCGGCCAAAGGGGTCACCATTGCCGCGGTGATTGACAGCCGCAAGGATGCCACCCCGCTTGAAGGCTTTAATCACCTGCGCGGTGCCCTGGTGGTGAACAGCCGTGGCCGGCTGGGACTGCGGGAAATATCCGTGCGACTGGCGGACGGCTCGCTGCATAAAATCGCCTGTGACGCGCTGGGCGTGTCGGGCGGCTGGAACCCGAATGTGCAGCTGACCTGTCATCAGCGCGGCCGTCCGGTCTGGGACGACACGCTTGCGGCTTTTGTGCCCGGTGGCAGCCTGCCCACAGGCATGAGCGTTGCCGGTGCCGCCATGGGCGACATGACAACCACCGGGGCGCTGGTTTCAGGCGCACGTGCGGCGATGGAAGCGCTGGAGCTGAGCGGCTCTGCACCCGACATGCCACAGGCGGAAGACGCGCCCTGCAGCCCGACACCACTGTGGTTTGTCAGCGAAGGCAAGGGCCGCGCCTGGGTCGATCTGCAAAACGATGTCACCGTCAAAGATGTAAAACTGTCCCATCAGGAAGGTTTTGTGTCAGTTGAACATCTGAAACGCTATACCACGCTGGGCATGGCGACGGACCAGGGTAAGACCTCTAACGTGACCGCGCTGGCGGTGATGGCGGAGCTGACTGGCAAGACGATCCCGGAAACCGGCACAACCATATTCCGACCTCCCTATACGCCAGTGGCGATCGGCGCTTTTGCCGGGCGCTCCAGCGGCAAGGATTTCCGTCCCACCCGCCTGACGCCGAGCCACAAATGGGCCGGGGAACAAGGCGCGGAATTTGTCGAGGTCGGGGCCTGGCTCAGGGCGCAGTGGTTCCCCAAAGCTGGCGAAAGCAGCTGGCGTCAGTCAGTGGACCGCGAGGTTCTGGCTGTGCGCAAGTCGGTCGGTGTCTGTGACGTGACCACGCTCGGCAAGATCGACGTGCAGGGCGCGGATGCGGCGACCTTCCTGAACCGGATCTATTGCAATGGGTTTGCCAAGCTGGCCGTGGGCAAAGTGCGCTACGGGCTGATGCTGCGCGAAGACGGTATGGCGATGGATGACGGCACCGCCGCGCGTATGGCAGAGGACCACTTTGTGGTCACCACCACCACGGCCAATGCGGTGGGTATTTCCCGCCATATGGAATTCGCCCGCCAGTGCCTGTGGCCAGACCTCGACGTGACGCTGATTTCCACCACCGAAGCCTGGGCGCAATATGCGGTGGCAGGTCCCAATGCACGCAAGCTGTTGCAAAAGATCGTGGATCCGGAATTTGACATCAGCAATGAGGCTTTCCCCTTCATGGGCTGTGGCGAGATCACCGTCTGCGGTGGCTTGCGGGCGCGGCTGTTCCGGATCTCGTTTTCGGGCGAGCTGGCCTTTGAGCTGGCGGTGCCGACACAGTATGGCGACGCTTTGATCCGCCGCTTGATGGCGGAAGGCGAGGAATTCGATGTCGTGGCTTACGGCACCGAGACGCTGGGCGTGCTGCGCATTGAAAAAGGCCATGCGGCGGGCAATGAGCTGAATGGTCAGACCTCGGCGCTGAACCTGGGCATGGGACGCATGGTGTCAAAGAAAAAAGACAGCATCGGCTCCATTCTCAGCGAGCGTGAAGGCATGACGGCGGACCGGCACCGGTTTGTCGGCTTTAAAGCAGTGAACGCAGGGGATGCCGTCGTTGCGGGCGCGCATCTGATGAATAAGGGCAGCGTTGAAAACGCCGCCAATGACCAGGGCTGGGTTTCTTCGGCAGCGTATTCGCCGGTGCTGGGCTCCTCGATCGGCATTGGGTTCCTGGTCGATGGCGATACGCGGCTGGGAGAGATTATGGTGGCGGCCAATCCGCTGGAAGGCAGCAGTGTTAACGTGGAAGTCGTCAGCGCTCATTTTGTAGATCCGGATGGGGAGCGTCTTCGTGGATAATCTGAAAGCAATCACACCGCTGGGCAGCAGCACGCCACGTCAGGATCAGGTGGCTGGTGTCACCCTGGTGGAGAACTGCGATGTGGCGCTGGCTTCTGTCGCGCAACGCATGGGGGCCACGATCAGTGGTCTGGATCTGCCTGCGGTGGGCAAGTCGCTTGCGGGCGATCCGTTCAGCGTCTTCTGGACCGCTCCGGGCCAGTGGATGATTGAGGCGCCGATGAACAGCCATGAGGACATCGTGCCGGCGCTGCTGCAGCATCTGGACGGTGCGGTCTCGATCACCGAGCAATCCGGCGGCTGGGCGCGGTTTGATATCTCCGGTGAGGGCACGATACCGGTGCTGGAACGTCTGGTGATGCTTGATCTGGATGCCCTGCAGCCCGGGGACACCGCGCGCAGCACGCTGGACCATATCGGCGTATTTCTGATCCGCCGTGGCGCGCAGAAATTCACCCTTTATGCACCACGCTCCTCAGCAGCGTCGCTGCATCACGCGCTGCTTCAGGCCATGCGGGCGGTGTTATAAGTTCAGCGCCATTGTAAATCGGTGCAAAGCGCTGGCGCTCAGACGGATGGCAGACAATTGCCGTCCGTCACCCTGAATTTGTTTTTATCTTTGCGGTCCTGCTGCGGTGAGTTGCCATAGGTTTCTTTATAATGCCGCACCATTGGCGTGGTGGAGGCATAGCCGACCGACAGGGCGATTTCGGTTATGGTATCATTGGAATATAGCACAAGCTGGCGCGCCTGTTTCAGCCGCAGCCTGCGGTAGTATTTCAACGGGCTCTGCCCTGTGGCGCGCTTAAAGCTGCGTTCCAGGTGGCGGGTGGACATGTTCACCGCTTCGGCGACATCGACGATCTGGATCGGGTCTTCAATATGTTCGGCGAACATCTGAATGGCGCGGGCCACGGGTTTTGGCATCATGTCATCAGTATTTGCCGTCGCCAGTGTCGGGATTTTTTGCGCCACATCGCTGGTGCGCATGAACGGGTGCTGGAACCAGCAGGCGACCTCGGTCATAATCTCGGCGCCGAACGTGTCTTCGATCAGCTTCAGCATCAGATCAAACACCGCCGCTGCGCCCGAGGCAGTCATGCGCCGGCGGTCCTGACAGATCACGGTCATCACCGCCTCAATGTCCGGGAATTCCGTGCGAAAGGCCGCCTCATAGCACCAGTGTAGCGAACACGCATGGTTCTCGAGCAGGCCCGAGCGTGCCAGCGGAAATATGCCGCCGGAGAACCCGCCGATAATCACGCCGCTGCGCGACAGGCGGCGCAGGGCTCCGTTGCCGGACGAAGGTGTTTCAAAATGGGCATCGGGTCCGGAGATCAGAAAGATATGATCCAGTTTCGCATTTTCCGACAGGGCTTCATCGGGCGCAAATACCACTCCGGCAGAGGACCGCACCGGCGCCATGGTTTCGCCGATAACGCGCCAGCGGAACTTTTGTTCACCGGCGATTTCATTGGCGGCGCGCAGCGGTTCAATCGCTGAGGTCAGGGCAGCCATAGGGAAACCGGGGAATATCAGGAAACCAAGAGTGAGACTGTCGCTCATGTATTCGCGCTTTCAGTGGGGTGGAACCAGTGCAGATGCGTCGGTTCCTGGACAGGCCGCGCCGATGGTCAGGCGCAGTAAATCATCAGCTTTAAAGCGGGGAGTGTCAAGTTCACGGGGGGGGCAGGGCAGGCTGCAGCCGGGTTGCGGGCCACGCCGCGCAGCATCTGCGGTGCAGGCGGGGCAGCGGACGCGCCGGGGGCCGGTCGCAGAGGCGAGGCTGCACCGGCTTTCAGTTCTGACGGGAGTTTGAAATCCCGGGAGGCACCGGCAAAAGCGTGTCTGCCGGTGCAATTGTTGGCCGTTGCGGGGGTTAAGCCGCGCAGTGGGCGTCGACGATTCGCTGCACCATCGGTGCAAAATGAGCAAAATTCGGGATTTCCATATCGGCGTGTTTGCCGGCGTCGTCCAGATAGCGGACCTGAATGATTTCCTTCAGGTTCGGGTTCTTTGCGAATTCCGCAACTTCGTAAGCATTCATCGGGCCGCCCTGCAGATTCAGCGAATGAACCGAGGCTTCGGACAGGCGGTCAAAATATTCCGGTTTGGTGGCGCAGAGATAGCGTTTCGCCGCCACGTGATACCGGACGCAGTCCGTCACAATGGTCGGGAAAAAACGTTCCAGAACCAGGGCACCGGCTTCTTCGTGGAACTTATCGGCGGTGTCGTCCATTGAAAACGTGCCAAATTCGCTGGTGAAATGACCGATGTCATGCAGCAGAGCCGAAACGACGATGATGTCGGACTGGCCATTCTTTTGTGCGATGGTGGCACCCTGCAGCATGTGTTCCGCCATGGTGACCGGTTCCCCGAGATATTCTTCACCGCCGCGGCGCTCAAAAATACCGCCGAGAAAGTCGACGATATTTTCAGGGGTCAGCGCGCTGGCCTCTGGCGCGCTCATTCTGCAGCCACCGCAACCTGGGCTTCAAGCGCCCGCAGGGTGGAGAGCAGCCCGTCTTTGTCGGCGTAACAGCCCTGAAGCCAGCGCGAGCCTTCGCCGGAATAGCCGGTGCGGGCGTGCAGAACGCGGGTGTTGTCGACGATAAAGCTTTCACCGGGGGCCAGTTTGAAGCTGACACCCATGTCCGGATCATCGATGAACTCGCCCAGCTGGCGGTAGGCGGCGTAATAGGCGGCCATATGGTCAAACGGTACGTCGACAATCGGAGCGCAGGAGCGGTTGTTAAAGCGGATACCGATCAGTTGCCCTTCAGGTGACAGTTCGATCATCGGACGGCGTGACTGCAGCACGACGCCGGCTTCACCTTTGTATTCAAACCGTGCCGGGTAGCCTGCCAGCAGGTTAAAACCTTCGGGGTTGCTTTCGCGCAGGCGTTCGGCGGCGCGGAAGCCGTCGACCACAATTGAATCGCCACCCTCGGCAGAGTTTTCAAGGCAATAGAGCAGCTGCAGTGTGGGTACCGGATCGCGGTAAGGATTGTCGGTGTGTGCCTGCAGTCCCAGACCGGTAAACGCCAGGTTGGTCGGGTTCACTTCGGTGCGGACCTCAAAATACTGGCCGTAATTGGTCTCGCGGGTGTAGCCGAACAGATCGATCACATCTATCAGCGCGCCGCTTTCGGTCGGGCCGTTGATCATCTTGGCAAAACCGAACCGTTCGATCGCCGCCAGCCAGGACTTGCGGGTTGCAGGGTCGCTGCGGGCTTGTTCAAAGTCAAAACACGGCGCGTCCTGGGTTTTGTTCCAGGTGGTAATGGCCGCGGCATCTACATGGCCAAACAGGCTGGGCTCAGCACGGTCATAAGCATTGTCGCGCAACCAGGTGGCCGGAAAGCTGACTTCTTTGTCTTCGGGGCTGAAGCGCAGCACAACGCAGTTGTCGGCGATGTTTGCAGCTGCGATTTTTATGTCGGTGGGGATATCTGCCAGGGTGATCAGGCACTGCCCATTGCCCGGGGCGCGTGTTTCTGAGTCCAGCGCGTTGTCGCGCAGCCAGATGGCGTGAAACCGGGCGCGGTCGCCGTTGGTGAATTCGAGCGACAGAACATCGCCCGAGTGATCTGTATTAACTGTCCGTAGCATGTCGTTTCTCCGAGTACGTTCAAGCCTGGTTGCATGTTTTAGCGAGCCGGGACAGTATCTCAAGCAATACGTTTTGACCCAAAGGCATAGAATTTCTAATGGCTGAAGAGAAGAAGAAGGTCGGTCTGCCGCCGCTGGATTGGTTGCGGGTGTTTGAGGCGGCGGGGCGACGCGGCGGATTTACCGCGGCGTCTCATGAGTTTGGCCTGACCCAGGCGGCGGTCAGCCAAAGGATCCGCAATCTGGAATCCTGGCTGGGCTGCGCGCTTTTCCTGCGCTCGGCGCGCGGCGTGAGCCTGACCGTTGAGGGCGAAAGCTATTTGCCACTGGTGCGACAGGCGCTTGATTCGCTGGAGCGCAGCACCGAGGATCTGTTTGGGAAGGCGCCGCGTGAGCTGCGCATTGCGGCATTGTCCTCACATCTGGATGCGCTGGTACTGCCGCGCGTCGGTGGGTTCCTGACCGCAAATCCTGAAGTGCGGCTGGTGACGGAATCGGTATCACACCGGGCCGGGCTTGAGGAGGTGGAGACCGATCTGCAACTGCGCTACGGCCGTGGCAACTGGCAAGGGCGCGAGGCGGTGCTGATCCAGTGCGAAGTGCTGGTGCCAATGGTGGCGCCGGCGCTGCGGGACCACGCCTGGAAAGAGCTGGCGGCGATTGAAGTGCGTGGCGAACGGCCAGGATGGCACGACTGGGCGCGCGAGAGCGGTGGGGCATTGCCGGCCGCAGCAGGGTTGAGTTTTGATTCGATGGAACATGGGCTGACGGCGGCGCGCCAGGGCCTGGGCGTGGTGCTGGGGTCTGTTCCGCGCGCGCAGGAAAGCATAGAGGCCGGTGCTTTGGTGCGGCTGGAGGTAGGAACGCCAGGGGCCGCAGTTCTGGAGGTGGCGGACGGATACTGGCTAACCTGGAGCGAAGACAGGTTGCGTTCGAAAAAACAACGTCGCCTGGTCGAGGCATTCGCGGCAGCGCTGGTGCGCTGATCCGGCAGGGAGGTAGCGCCAGACCAGACCAGACCAGACCAGACCGGTGCAAGCGGGTCGGGTCGCAGAGCTCCGGTTGCGTAAGTCGCGGACCTTATGGCACTTTTGCTGACGGTTGTGTCTGTTCTGAGCGGGTTGTGGTGCCAGGTTGAGCTCTTTCCGGAGCCAGATATAGCTCTTCACCGGGGCTGCGGCTCGTGAAGGCGCATGAAAGACGCGGGGTCTGATCGGTACGGCCTATGCGATGCCACCGGTCTGTATTGGCGTTGAAACGTGCCTCCAGGGACAGAAGGGTCGCGGTTTGATGTGGTGGCGGAATATATTTTCGCGAAAGAATATATCTTTGGACAGAAAGCTTCCTGCAAAGCCTGGTGACAGAACAGAATACCATCTGTAGTAGTTTGCCCAGTGTCCCGCAGGTAAAGCTGAATGTGCCGCCGGGCGCATAGAAATTGTCTAAAGGGGGCTGCCGTCCACAAGTGCTCAAAATGTGCCTGCGGCGTGCAGACCTGCAATCGAAAGATCACAAAATGTCCGAAGCTACTTCGTTTAGCACCAGGCTACAGGTGCTGCCGCCATTTCTGAACAATATCAGATCCGGCGTTCTGGTTGCCACCCTGATCGCCATCGCGTCCAAGTTCCTGTCCGAACATTACGGGGCGCCGGCAATGCTTATGGCGCTGTTGCTGGGCATTGCGTTTCATTTTCTCTCTGAGGACGGTCCCTGCAAAGCGGGCATTGAGTTTTCTTCGCGCACGGTGCTGCGCATCGGGGTGGCATTGCTGGGGGCGCGGGTCAGCGCCGAATTGCTGGCAGGGCTGGGCATCCAGTTGATTGTGCTGGTGGTGCTGGGCGTGTTCCTGACCATTCTGGTTGGGTGGGCCGTGGCGCGTCTGTTCGGCTTTGACTGGCGTTTTGGCCTGTTGACCGGGGGCTCCGTGGCGATCTGTGGCGCATCTGCGGCGATGGCGATTTCGGCTGTGCTGCCGAAGGATGAAAATTCCGAACAGAATCTGATCTTTACCGTGCTTGGTGTTACCGTACTCAGCACGATGGCGATGATTGTTTATCCGATTATTGCCGATGTGCTGGCGCTGACGGATCTGCAATCAGGCGTGTTCCTGGGCGGTACAATCCATGACGTGGCCCAGGTGGTTGGAGCCGGGTTCTCGGTGTCCCAGGAAGCGGGGGAATCTGCGACCCTGGTCAAGCTGATCCGGGTGTCGACTCTGGCGCCGGTGGTGCTGATCTTTTCGCTGGTGATCCGCGCCCGGTTCAAAGACGCGGTGTCTGACGGCAAACGCCCGCCCCTTATCCCGTTTTTCGTGCTGATGTTTCTGGTCTTTGCGGCGATCAATTCCACCGGTGTGGTGCCGGCGTTTGTCACCGATCTGATGGGGCAGATGTCGCGCTGGGCGCTGTTAATTTCGATCGCCGCTGTGGGGATGAAAACATCGCTGAAACGGATCCTCGAAGTGGGCGGCAAAGCCATCGCCCTGATCGTGATTGAAACCGTGTTTATTGGCGGCTTTGTCCTGATCGGCATCTTTGTTCTGCAACAGGGCGCCTGAAGAACACCATCGCCGTCAACGCGTTCTGAGGGCCGGGCAAGCGGTGACGCTCCGCGTGCCAAACACTTCAGAAGCACGCCACGCCGCAGGAACCGTCTGATGCCAAGCGTGAAAGTGGCACCCCGGTCATCGCACAGACCGTGTTGCCCGCGTAGCGGCGTGCGGCGTCTGGCAGCACAGAGACCGGCGCGCCGGGCCGGGGCCCGGCGCGCCGTCAGTTCAGCTGTCGTCGGACCCGCCGTCCATGTTGTCAGAGTCGGCTTCTTCTGCGCCATGTGGGGCTTTGCCGTCATCGTCACCCATGCCGCCCATTGCCGCCATGCCCTGCATCCGGGTCATTTTTTCAGCGGCAGCCGCCATTTCTTCTGCGGTCACAATGCCGTCGCCGTCACTGTCGATCTGCTGGAACCGGTCCACCATCATGTCGCGGTTGTTGGCGCTGTTCAGGGCTTCATATTCGGCAATTGAGAGCGTGCCATCGCCATCGGCATCAAAGGTGGCCAATTGCGCGGCCAGAGCGGCTTTTGCTTCTTCGGCGCTGACTTTGCCGTCACCGTCAGTGTCCATCGCTTTGTTCATTGCGGCGTTGCCATGGCCCGCTTCCATGCCCATGCCGCCCATCATGCCGCCGCCCATCATCTGGCTATGCATTTTCATCATTTTTTGCATCATCGGCATCATCTGACCGCCGTTGCTCATGCCGCCAGCCATGCCTTTTGCGCCATGCACGCCGGATTTGCCGCCCATATCGCCGTCCATATCGCTGGCCATGCCAGCCGACATGCCTGCTGAGGCGGATGCCTGGTGTACTGCTTTGACTTGTTTTTGTCCGGTGTGATCGCCAGAGGCAAAAGCGGGAAATGCCAGTGCAGTTGCTGCAACGAGACCAAGTGCCAGGGTTGTTTTGTGTTTCATAGTGTCACCTCAATAATCGTGTTTCGATGACAGAGATATGGCGATGGCTGGTCGCAGTACTATGCCGGGCAGCGGGCGAATTGTATCCGTTTGTCGCAGACAGCGGCGCCGATACCAACTGCGACAATTTAGGCGGGAAAGCCGCGCAGCGACGGGCTATAAGCGGGGCTATGAGCGAGACACCACATATACTTATAGTCGATGACCACCGCGAAATCCGCGATGCGGTCAGCCGGTATCTTGAAACCAAGGGCATGCGCGCAACCAGCGCCCGCGATGCGGTCGATATGGATGCAAAGCTGGCCGCCGGTCAGTTCGATCTGATCGTGCTGGATGTGATGATGCCGGGCGAAGACGGGCTGTCGGTCTGTCGCCGTCTGTCCGCAAAGGGCGGCACGCCGATCCTGATGCTCACCGCCTTGGGGGAAGAAACCGACCGCATTGTCGGGCTTGAGATCGGTGCCGACGATTACCTGTCCAAACCGTTCAACCCGCGCGAGCTTCTGGCCCGGATCAAAGCGATCCTGCGCCGCTCAAAGCGCTTGCCCGCCAGTGCGGGGGCGTTGTCCGGCCACCGGGTCGCCTTTGCCCAGTGGGTGCTGGACACTGACCGCCGGGTATTGCTGGCGCAGAATGGCTCTGAGACCAGCCTGACCACGGCGGATTTCAAACTGCTGACGGTGTTTCTGGAGCGGCCGCGTTTTGTGTTGAGCCGGGAGCAGTTGCTGGATCTGGTGTCCGGGCGCGCAGCCCAGGTGTTTGACCGCACGATAGATAATCAGATCAGCCGGCTGCGGCGCAAGATTGAGCACGACCCGGGGCGGCCGGAGATCATCACCACGGTGCGTAGTGGGGGGTATTGCCTGTCTGTTGATGTTGCGGAGGTGAAATGATGCGCAAATTCTGGAGCAGCCTGCGCGGCCAGGTGATTTTGCTGATCGTTGCCGCGCTGTTGGCGGCGCAGGCCGTCAGCCTGTGGCTTTTTGTGGATGAGCGCAGCCAGGCGGTGCGCGCGGCGATCGGGCTGGAGGCAGCCGGGCGGTCGGCCAATATTGCCAGGTTGATCGAGGAAGCGCCGGAGGCGTTGCATTCCTCAATCCTGCGCGCCGCCGATTCGCCGATGGTGCAGTTTGAATTGGCGGCGACGCCGTTGGTGGAGCACCGGGACCATGACGGCAATGGTACGATCGGGCGCCAGATCCGCGCGCTGGTCGGGGACGATTTTACAAGGGAGATCAGGGTTGAGCTGCATCGCGTCGGCACGGATCAGATGATGATGCGGGATATGTCGTCAGGAATGATGACCATGCACAAATCCATGATGCAGGGGCAGATATCGGAGATGGAGATGCGGCTTTCGATATCGCTGCAGTCTGGCCAGTGGCTGAACGTCGGTACCCGCTATCATCAGCCTCCGATGCAGTGGCCCTGGATGTCGGCCCTTGCGTTCGGGGGCACTGCAGCGGCGGTTCTGATTGTGGCGTTGTGGGTGTTGCTGACACGGCTGACCGGGCCTCTGCGCGCGCTCTCGGTGGCGGCGGAGCGGTTGGGGCGCGGCGAAGAAAGCGCGGCGCTGGTGCCTGCGGGTCCCACCGAAGTGCGCGATCTGACCGGCGCGTTCAACCGGATGCAGGCGCGGCTGACCCGGTTCGTGTCGGAGCGCACACGCTTGTTGGCGGCGCTCGGCCATGATCTGCGCTCGCCGCTGACCGCAATCCGCGTGCGGGCGGAAATGGTGGAAGATGACGAGACCCGGGAACGCATTGTCGCTTCAGTAGAGGAAATGCAGGAGATGGTGGACGCGACCCTGTCTTTTGCGCGTGGCATGGCCACGGGGGAGGCGTCTCAAACCGTTGATCTCGGGGCGTGTCTTGACGAGTTATGCGGCGAATTGCGCGAGACCGGCTGTGCGCTGACGCTTGAGCCCACGGCGGGCCTGGCTGTGCGCATCCGCCCCACCGCATTGCGGCGCGCGTTGCGGAACGTCATTGAGAATGCCGTTCGTTATGGCGGATCTGCTGATATTCGCCTCAGCCGGACAGGCACGTCAGCATTGATCCAGATCGATGACAACGGGCCGGGCATTCCGCAAGATGCGCTTGAACGGGTGTTTGAGCCCTTCGTGCGGCTGGAGGTCTCGCGGTCGCGGGAAACCGGTGGTACCGGGCTGGGCTTGTCGATCGCCCGCAGCATTGTGCAGGCCCATGGCGGTGAAATTGGCCTTGAAAACCGGGCCGGAGGCGGCTTGTCGGCGACGGTGGAGCTGCCTTTGGAACCGACAGATTGAACTATTGAAAATGGAGAAAGATATGAAACTTCTGATGATGAGTGCGGTACTGGCCGTTGCGGCATTGCCGGCGCTGGCCGACGGCGGCGCTATGGGCGGCTACGGTCATATGCATATGTTTGGCGGTGGAATGGGGCTTATGGGCGTGCTTGGCATGGGCATGATGGCCCTGTTCTGGGGCGGCATCATTCTGTTAGTGGTGCTGGCCGTGCGCTGGATTTCGGGCCAGAACGGGGCTTCAGGAAAAGGTGATGCTTTCGCGATTCTGCGGGGCCGGCTGGCGCAGGGCGAGATTGATCCCGAAGAATACGAGACCCGCCGCAGGGCGCTTGAAACCTGAGGTTTGCAGGTAAAACTTGAAGCATAAGCCGTGGGGCTGTAGGTGGGACGTTAGCTTTGTGCCATTTGCAGCCCTTCTGGCATGCGACCGGACGCCACGTTCCGGATGCCTGCATTACGTGATTGAAGTGGCGCCGGTGTTCACAAAGAGGCGGCTGCCGCGGCGGCCGGTCAAGTTGTCATTCGTCAGAGATGAAACATGGATATGAAAGCCTCCGGCCGGTGGAAAATTCCCGGCAGAGACAAGGGCGGCAGCAACGCCGCAAATCCCGCCGGCACCTGCGCTGCTGCGGAGACGTTTTCATGCTGAAATCCGGCGGTTTCCCGGCACCTCTCAGGGCAGCTCCGGCCTTAAAAACCTGGGCCTGGAGCTCTCACGTGATTGTGAAGGTCGGGCGGGTTTCGCTGCTTGACCTTCCAGTACAGGATGCTCGCATATCGAGCGAAAAAAAGGATCTGAAATGATACCCGAAATTGGTCAGTTTGCGCTGGCGCTCGCCCTGGTTCTGGCTCTGGTTCAAAGTGTGCTGCCCATCGTGGGCGCCGCACGCGGGAACAAGCTGTGGATGCAGAGTGCCTGGGCGACATCGCTGGGTCTGGTTCTGTTTGTCGGCACCGCATTTGCGGCGCTGATCCGGTCTTTCATTGTCAGCGACTTTACCGTCGCCAATGTGGCCGAAAATTCCAACTCGCTGCAGCCGCTGTTCTTCAAAATTGCCGCGGCCTGGGGCAGTCATGAAGGCTCGCTGGTACTCTGGGTTCTCATTCTGACGATCTTCGGGCTGAGCGTGTCGTTATTCGGCACCAATATACCGGCGGCGCTGCGGGCGCGGACCTTGTCGGTTCAGGCCTGGATCGTGGTTGGCTTTCTGTCGTTCCTGTTGCTGACATCCAACCCGTTTGACCGCCTGATCCCGCCGCCGGCGGATGGCAGTGATCTTAATCCGCTGTTGCAGGACATCGGCATCATCATTCACCCGCCGCTGCTGTATCTTGGCTATGTCGGCTTTTCGATCGTGTTCTCTTTTGCGGTTGCCGCGCTGATTGAAGGCCGGGTGGATGAGGCCTGGGCCCGTTGGGTCCGGCCCTGGACGCTGGCCGCCTGGACCAGCCTGACCGCTGGCATCGCTCTGGGCTCATGGTGGGCCTATTATGAGCTTGGCTGGGGCGGCTGGTGGTTCTGGGATCCGGTCGAAAACGTTTCATTCATGCCCTGGCTGCTGGGCACCGCCCTGCTGCATTCGGCGATTGTGACGGAAAAACGCGGCGCGTTTAAAAGCTGGACCATCCTGCTGGCGATCCTGACGTTCTCGCTGTCCCTGCTGGGCACCTTTATCGTGCGCTCCGGCATCCTGACTTCGGTGCATGCGTTTGCTGTCGATCCGGCACGCGGCATCTATATGCTCGGCTTGCTGGCGATTGCCATTGGCGGCTCACTGGCGCTTTACGCCTGGCGTGCGCCGGACATGGAAGGCGGCGGTCTGTTTGCGCCAATCAGCCGGGAAGCGGGTCTGTTGATCAACAATATCCTGCTGACGGTTGCCACGGGTATCGTGCTGTTCGGCACACTCTATCCGCTGTTCCTGGAAGCGGTGACCGGCGATAAAATTTCGGTCGGGGCGCCGTTCTTTAATGCCGGGTTTATCCCGGTGATGTTGCCTCTGGTCCTGCTGACCGGGATCGGGCCGTTTCTGTCCTGGAAACGGGCAGATCTGATGGGCGTGGGCCAGCGGTTGAAAGCCATTGCGGTGGTCAGTACGCTGATCGCGCTTGGCATCTGGTATCTCACCACCGGCGGGCCTGCTCTGGCGATTCTGGCGCTGGGCATCGCGGTCTGGCTGTTGCTGACCACGCTGAAAGAATGGGGCCTGCGCATCAAACTGTTCAAAGCTCCGTTCGCCGAAAGTCTGCGCCGGTTGCGCAGTCTGCCCCGGGCATCTCATGGCATGACCCTGGCCCATGCCGGGCTGGCGATTGCTATGTTCGGGTTTATCGGCTCCAGCGCGTGGAAAACCGAGCAGATTGTCTTTGTGACCCCGGGCGTGTCTGTCAGCATCGCTGGCTTTGATGTGACGTTTGAGGGCACGCAACGGGTACAGGGTCCAAACTATGTGGCTGACCGGGGCACCCTGACGGTGACCCGTGACGGCGCGCCGGTGACAACGATGTATCCCGAGCGGCGGTTTTACCCTGTCACCCGGACCGGAACCACAGAATCTGCCATTCGCGAGACCCTGGCCGGTGACCTTTATGCGACCATTTCCGTGCCGGCGTCGGACGGGGCCGCAGAACGGGCCTGGACCCTGCGCATTCTGTATGAACCTTTGGTGAGCTTTATCTGGATCGGCGCGACGATGCTGCTTCTGGGCGGGCTGATGTCGCTGTCGGACCGGCGCCTGCGTGTCGGGGCGCCCCGGCGCAAAGCCCGTGCGCCTGCAAACGCCACACCTGCGGAGTAATAGATGAAACGTATATTGTTTTTCCTGCCAGTTCTGCTGGTCGTTCTCACCGGTGGCTTCCTGTTGTGGGGGCTCGATGCGGACCGCAACCCGAGCGCCATCCCGTCGGTACTGATTTCGCAGCCGGTGCCGCAGTTTGATCTGCCGCCGGTGGAAGGTCTCGGCTTGCCCGGGTTTGGCTCTGTCGAGCTGGAACAGGCCGGCGAAGTTGTGCTGGTCAATGTGTTTGCGTCCTGGTGTGTGCCTTGCCGGGCGGAACATGCGGTGCTGACACGGATGGTGCGGGAAACCGGCGTTGTTCTGATGGGGCTCAACTATAAGGACAAACCTGCCGATATCACGGCGTGGCTGGACAATCTGGGCAATCCTTATGACCGGGTCGGTTCAGACCTGGACGGGCGCGCCGGTATTGAGTGGGGGATCTCCGGAGTGCCGGAGACCTTTATTATCGGTGCCGATGGCCTGGTGTTATATCGGTATGTTGGCCCCATCATTGGCCCCAAGGCCGAGGCGGAGTTTTTGACCGCGTTGGAACAGGCCCAGCAGGCTCAGGCTGAAGCGGAGGCAGGGGTGTGATCAAACGACTGCTGATAACCGCGTCACTGATGCTGGCGATGACACAGCCGGCGCTTTCGGTGGAGCCGGATGAAATACTGGACGATCCGGTTCTGGAGGCGCGCGCGCGGGCGATTTCCAAAAAGGTGCGCTGCGTGGTCTGTCAGAATGAGGATATCGATTCCTCCAATGCTGGCGTGGCGCGTGATCTGCGCATCCTGCTGCGTGAACGGCTGGTGGCCGGGGAAAGTGACCAGCAGGTGCTGGACTTTCTGGTGGCGCGATACGGCGACTTTGTCCTGCTCAGCCCGCCGTGGAAACCCATCACCTATGCGCTCTGGCTGGCACCTGCCGGGCTGGGCTTGTTTGGCGGTGGTGCCGCGATTTTTGTGCTGGTGGGAGCCCGCAGACGTAAACCGCCCAAAGGGCAGCTGAGTGACGCAGATGAGGCGGAGATCGCTGAAATCGTCAAACGAAATACAATGGATATCTGACATGGCATTTTGGTTCATTTTGGTCGCACTCGGCCTGCTGGCGCTGCTGCTTGTGATACTGCCGCTCAGGGGGGCTGCAGAGCCGCTGGCGGACCGGCGCGACGGGGCGATGGCAATCTATAGCGACCAGCTGCGCGAAGTTGAAGGCGAGGCCCGGCGCGGGGTGATTTCGGCGGATGAAGCGCGTGGCGCAACTCTGGAAATCAAACAGCGCATGCTGGCGCTGAACAGAAGCCAGGTGGGGCCTGATTATAACGCTGCTGCCGGCGGGCGCAAAACGCTGGTGCTGGTGGCGGTTCTGGTTCCGGTGCTGGCCGGGGGCATCTATTTCTCGCTGGGTTCGCCCGGCACCGAAAGCCTGGCTTTTGCCGACCGCCAGGACGAGCAGGCAGATGCGGCCGAGGTGGATAATCTGACCGCGCGGCTGGAGCAACGGTTGATGGATGATCCGCAGGGTGGCCCGTCTGAAGGCTGGGTATTGCTGGGGCGGACCTACATGCGCATGGGCCGTTTTGAAGATGCCGCCAATGCGTTTGCGACTCTCGCCGGGCGGGAAGACGTGACCGCAGATATCTTGTCGCAATATGCTGAGGCGCTTATCTCGCTTGAAAACGGGGTGGTGACGCCGCGCGCCAGCCAGGTGATTGACCGGGCACGTGAACTCGATCCCCGCAACCCGGCCGGGGTCTTTTACAAGGCGGTCGCGCTGGACCAGCAGGGCAAAAGCGAAGCGGCACATGCGCTGCTGATCGCGCGGCTGAACGCGGCGGGCGCGCTGCAGCCCTGGATGGAGATTTTTGTCGATCAGGCCAACCGGATCGGTATGACACTGGGAAAATCGATGGTCGAACTGGCGTCTTTTGCGCCCGAAGTCAGCGCGCCCGCGTCGGGGCCCTCGGCGGCAGAGGTGGTCGCCGCCTCAGACATGTCCGAGTCCGACCGGGCCGCGTTTGTCCGCTCGATGGTGGAGCGGCTGGCAACCCGGCTTGAAACCGAGCCCGGTGATCTTGATGGTTGGCTCCGGCTCGCCAATGCCTATGGTGTATTGGGAGAGACGGAAAAGTCTCGAAACGCATTTTTACGCGCCCGGGATCTGGCGGCAGATCTGAGTGCGGAGGACCCGCGTGTGTCGGCAATTGCCGCCGGCATCGCCAAAGCGGGTGGAGAATAAGTTAAAGGGAGAATTTTGTGCAAAGAAGGTCATTGTTATTATCAGCTCTGGCAGCGGCGGCGGTCCCGATACGGGCCGCCGCCCATCCCGCATTACCAGCCTATGATGTGCCGGAAGAGTTTTTACCGCTCGAAGTCAGTATCAGTGAAGGCTTTGAGCCCTATGAAATTCACGTCAGACCCGATGAATTTGCGCTGTACTGGACCCTGCCGGAGCAGCGCGCCATGCGTTATACCGTCGGCATTGGCCGGGCCGGGCTGTATCACTCCGGCGAATTTTACGTCGGCGCCAAGAAAGAATGGCCGAGCTGGACCCCGACGCCGGATATGATCGAGCGACAGCCCGAGATCTACAGCAAATATGAAGAAGGACTGCCGGGAGGCCTTGAGAATCCACTGGGGGCGCGGGCGCTGTATCTGTTCACGCCCGAAGGTGGGGATTCCTATCTGCGCATCCACGGCACCAATAATCCCCATACCATTGGCCGGGCAGTGTCCAATGGCTGTGCCCGTCTGGTCAATGATCAGATCATCGAGCTTTATGAGCGTGTGCCGATGGACACGCGCGTTGTGCTTTACCCCAAAAACCACGTCCACGAGGCTTGAACACTGCGTTTCAGTGCAGGAATTTTATCAGCGGCCGGGCATTGTCCCGGCCGCTTTCTGTTCCAGAAGGCGGTCAGCTGTCGTTCTGGTGTTGTGGGGGGGGGCGGGTGATGCGCGTCAGCGTGCTGGCGTGACGGGCGCAGTTCCCCTGGGCAGCGGGCCGGCGGCGGACCATTAGGCCCGGCGAGAGTATCTCAGTGAGAAAGGCACAGCGAGAGTGCACCGTAAAAGTGGCCCCGGAAGAATTCCACAGCGACAGGTGCACCGCGAGAGTTGCACATAGGCAGGTGCACGGTAACATGTGCTCAGCGCGCGTCGGGGATGGCAGGCGGTGCCGTGACGGTGCAGCAGCGTCCCCATTGCCAGGGCGGGCTGGTGTCCGGTGCCTGTCTCAGGAATGGAAACTGTCGCGACAGTATAGCTGCTCACGCGGTGTGGCGGCGTGTGGAAAACCTGTTCCGCTACCGGCCCGCGCGCCCCCGGAGAGAAAGCAGCGCGGGTCGGAGGCTGACGCCAGTGTCAGTTGGCCAGGGCAGTGGTCTGCTGTTTGGCGGCGTCAAGCGCGTCCAGAACCGCTTCAGCGTTGAGGATCTCGGGCAGGGTTATGCCGTTTGGCGCTCCGGGGCCGTACACGGCGTTGAACGGGATGCCGTAGCGGCCAAAACTGGCAAGATAACGCGAGATGCTCTCGTCCGGCCGGGTCCAGTCCGCCTGCATCGGCGTCACGCCCTCAGCGGCCAGCGCTGTTGCCACCGGTTCGCGTTCCAGCACCAGCGCTTTGTTGGCTTTACAGGTCAGGCACCAGTCAGCGGTGATATCGACGAACACTACCTGGCCTTCTGAGACCAGTCTGGCGATTGCGCTGCGGTCAAAGGTGGCCCACTCTGTGAGCACTTTGGCACTGGCGCTGGTGTCCGGCTTGAGAAACACCGGCGTCAACAACGTCGCGGCCACCAGCGAGGCCAGAGACAGGGCCTTCAACCGTGCTGGCAGGGGCAGCAGCCGGGACAGCAGCAGAATGACCAGCGCGGCGCCGGCAGCGACCACCAGCATGGCGGTGGACCCGCCCACGCCCTGCAGCACCCAGAACAGCCAGGCGGCGGTCAGCGCGAGCAAGCTGCCAAGCACCAGCTTGAACCAGACCATCCACTTGCCGGGTTTAGGCAGTTTCTTAACCAGCCCCGGCGCGGCTGCGATCAGGAGATAGGGCAGGGCCAGGCCGATCCCCAGCGCGGTAAAGATCACAAAGATGTCCACCGGGCGCCCGGCGAGCGCAAAAGCGACAGCGGTGCCGAGGAAGGGCGCTGAACAGGGCGTTGCCAGCACGGCGGCAAAGGCGCCGGTGGCAAAATCTCCGGTATAACCGCCAGCAGAGCTGGCGCTGCCGTCGGCGCGGCTCAGCTTTGCCTGCCAGGACTGCGGCAGGCTGATTTCAAACAACCCAAAGAAATTGGCGGCAAAGATGGTCAGGATCAGGATCATCACCACTAGGAAGACCGGGTTCTGGAACTGCAGCCCCCAGCCCACTGAGAGACCAAGCTGGCGTGCCAGCAGCGTGGCGCCGGCCAGCAGCCACATGAACGACAGGACCCCCAGTGCGGTCATCAGGAAACCGCCGCGGATCCGGGCATGAGACTGACCGCTGATTTTCAGTGCCGAGGACATCTTGATCGACAGCACCGGCAGCACACAGGGCATAATATTGAGGATCAGCCCGCCCAGAACCGCGATCAGCGCAATCCAGGCCAGTTCATTCACCCCCGGCACAATGCGGTCGAGCGCGAAGGGCGGTGCGGGGGCCACATCGCTCAGGCCGGGCTGAAACGTCGCCGCGAGCGTGCCATCGGTGAGCGTGACGCTCAGATCGGGCAATGTTTCTCCGGCAGCGAGGATGGGCAGTTTAGCCCACATCAGTTTGCCACCGTCACCAAGGCGGATGTCCGGCGCGCCAAAAGCGGTGCCGGCGCCCAACTCAGGAAAAATGTCGGGGCTCTGAAAACCGGTGGCGCTGCGGGCGGTCACGATCAGCGAGGTGAGATCAGCATCCAGCGTCGCAGTCTCAACCGACAAGCCGCTGGCGCTGCCGTCGTCGGGCACCCTGGCGGCGAAGGTTGAAATAAGCCTGGCGGCATCCGCGTCAATACCGGTGCCCTGATCCAGGCTCAGGTTCAGTTCGAATTCATGCGGGGTGCAGACCAGTGAGCAAACCAGCAAATTGACTGAACCGGAGAGTGTTGCCGGCTCACCAGGGTTTTCCAACGTGACAAGCAGCGGGAAGACAACAGTGTCCTTGTAGCCAAAATTTTCGATGCCAAAGGCTTTGAACCGCTCGGGTGCCGGCCAGAGGAATTCCACATCTGCAATATTGCCGGATCCTGCCCAGTCAACCGTGGGCGGATAACCGACTTCTCCGGGCGAACGCCAGTAGGTCTTCCAGCCTTTCGACAGCGTCAGCTCAAGGCCGGCCGAGATCAGCCGCGCGCCGGGCGCCACCGCGTCTTCGGCGGTAATAAGACGCGCTGAGATCGGGGTGGAGACATAGCTTTCAGACGTTGCCGCCGTGGCAGAGACCGCAGGCATCAGCCAGGCCATGGCGATCAGCACCGCTGCGCACAGTCCCTGGCCAATAGTGTTCCGGATTGAATACGTCATTCAGATGAACCAGCCTTATTTGTTGGTGCTGCCAGGCGACGCCGGGAGCAGCGCTGCACCGACAGGTGCCTGATGTTTGGCGACATGGGTTTCCCGGCCCATTATCATGTGTTTCTGGCGTCGCGCCACCCCGGTGGCCACGACAGAGGCGGTGAAAGCCCGGATTTCACCCGATTGTTATTACGGCGGCGCGGAACGTGAGCGCTTTGGGCGCCGGGGCTTGTCAGGAGATGAACGCAAACCCGGTGCGCCCGTTGTCGCATTCAAACTGTGCAAGTTGCGCGACGCCGGAAGACACCAGCTTGCATCCCGCCGGCACTGAGATACCTGGCGTTGTTTTGGTCGAAACAGAAGAGGGCGGTTGCAGGCAAATTGCCGCAGTCGAGCAGCCGGCCAGGATGGCAGGCAGCAGAACCAGGATGCGCCGGGGCCGTATTCGGAGCTTCAGAAGTCCGTTCACCTGTGTGTCTTGTCGTTCTGTGCCGCCGTCTGTGCCGCCGTCTGTGCCGCAATCTGTGCCTCAGCCTCAGCCTCAGCCTCAGCCTCGGGCGCGGCCGACGGGGCGGGTGCTGCAGTGCCGCTTTTGGGAGGGAGTTTTCCCATCAGCCGGTGCATAATAAAATGCGACCCGAGGCACAGCGCAACAACGAGCGCCACCAGAGGGCCGCTGATGCCGCCCAGCCCGTCGCCGGTGGCAATCAGGCCCAGGGCAATCGCCAGCAACACGGCGCACCCGGCCCACATGCTGTGTTTCACCGCGTTATGTTTCCGGCCTGCGTTGCGCCCGGCTGATGTTGGTATGTGACCCACCATCTCAAAACCTTTTGTTTGTTTCTGAGGGTGAGAAATGCCAGCTTACAGCACAGTAAGGTCAACCACGAAATACTCACTGTTTTGTTATCTGCAAAGGATTGACCTTCCAGCGCTGGAGGCTGGTCTATGATGCGACTATAGTATGAGACTCATCTTGTTTTGGAGGCATTGGGCGTGACGACATTTAAGCGAGCGGCAAATCGACGGAAATTCCTGGCGGGCGGCGCGTCAGTCGCGCTGGTTGGCATGGCATCGCCTGCAATCCTGAGTGCCCAGGAGGCACTGGTTCAGGACGGTCCGGCCACAGAGGCTCTGCGCCGCAATATTTCGTCCTTCCGGGTCAATGACTGGCGCGATCATTTTGAGTCGCTCAAAGGTGGGGTGATTTTGTCCGACACCACTTCCCGGATGATACAGTACTGGTCCGAAGATGAGAGCATCTACAAAGTCTATCCGACCAGCGTGCCTCTCAGCGACGATCTGACGCGACTTGGCTACACGTCGATCATCAAGAAAGTGGTCGGTCCCAGCTGGGCACCAACCCCGGCAATGAAGCGGCGCAACCCGGAATGGCCCGATTATGTTGGTCCCGGACCAGACAATCCGCTGGGCACCCATGCGTTGTATCTGTCTTGGACCTACTACCGGATACATGGTACCAACGACACACGGAAAATCGGCCGGAAATCGTCGAACGGCTGTATCGGCTTGTTCAACGAACAGATTGCTGAACTATTTGAATTGGCCGAAGTCGGGACCCAGGTAAAATTGATCTGAAGCTCAGTTAACCCTGCGTCCTGAAGCGGTAAGTGTGACGGACAAGAAAAGAATGAATAATAAGTTAGCTTACGGGCTTGGCGCAGCTGGTGTTGCGGCGATGGCAGTTTTTGTTTTGACAATGGCCACGCCGCAAGCCGGACAACGGGGCGGCATGTCGATGACGCCGCCTGATACTACCGCCCTGGATGATGGTGATCCGATCAACAGTGTTCTGGTGCCGGTGGAGTTTTCTCCCGAAGCACAGATCGGCAAACGTATTTTTGAAGGCAAGTGTTCCGTGTGCCACGGGGACAATGCGACGGGACAGCAAGGTTTCGCGCCGCCTCTGGTCGATCAGATTTATGAACCCAACCATCATGGCGACGCCGCTTTTGTTGCGGCGGCAAAAAACGGGGTGCAGGCGCATCACTGGGACTTTGGCAATATGCCTCCGGTGGACGGTCTGACCGACGGGGATGTGAAATATATCGCCCGCTATATCCGGGAACTTCAGAAGGAAAACGGCATCTTCTGATCCGGCTCCGGGGGAGGGCCATGCGAAGTCAGTCGTGCCAGCCCCCGGCGTACGCCCGTTCAGGCCGCGATGATAAATCGCGCTCATGTTGTTGCGGGAAACAAGGGGCTGGTTTCTGTCCGGACGAGACCTTCCGCGCCGGCTTCCAGGTTCAATTTTGTGGCGATCTCCGGCAGCACTTCCCAAGACCGAAACAGGCAGGCTTTGATAAGGCAGGCACGACCGTGCAACACTTCAGGGTTGCAGAAATCCATGGGAACAACGCATGTTTATGATTTTTCAGAAGGATCGCGAAGGCCTGGTTCTGGTGGCCTTTCTCCATGCCGCTTGGCTGCTCGCATTTCCGGCAATGGTCCTTATTCCATTGCCCTATTTTCCGGTTTTATTCGTTGGAATTTTGGTGTTTCTGACTGCGTATATCTCACACAGGATCTGCCGCATTAAGGACCGGCTAAGGTTCCTCAATGATAATATTGAGGCAATGGTCTTTCCTCCATCAAAGCCCTTCTTTCTCTATCTTCTCAAGCTCGAATTTCTCCTTTGGAGTGCGGCCTCAATCGGGGTGGTGCTCGCAATTATACGCATGCGCGAGTTTGGCGTACCTGAAAAAGGTATGGGGGATGTCTTCATACCATATCTTCTGGCTCAGGGATTCTCGATAAATCTGATCCATCACTTTGTGCGCAACAGGTTTTTCCCTTCTGAGTGGGAGGCAAGATCCGGGTAAAGCCGCGCCGCGGGGGTTCTTTGCTGCGGTGATTTGTCATGATGCATCGCTGGCGTGTGAGGATCAGAAAGCACGGGTTTGCGGACTGGAGGATGACCAGGAAGAGACGGGATACCGGCGGGCATATGCGCTGCTGGTCTGCAAGAAAGGACGACGGGCTTTTATGGAACAGCAATAGCGGCGTTGCTTTGCCCCCCATTGACCGGGGTCGCCCCCGGGCGAATCCCTGCGGGGGGATCAACCCGGACACGGCTTTTCCTCATGCCATATATCTGCATGGCATACATTTTCGTGAAGCATTGCAGGGTGGTAAGCCCGGCGCGCTTCGCGATACACCTCTACTTATGAGGGCGAAACGCGCGAGATTGCTTTTGTGGCAAACACTCCGGGCGATTGGCTCTTTCACTGTCACATGCTGTCCCACGCGGGTGCCTGCATGATGACCTGGCTTAAGGTAACGGCATGAAACGACAATTGGGTATCACACTTGCAGGGGCTGCCGTCGCGCTCGTCCTGGTTGCAGGATGGGCCTGGAATAACGCAAAGCCCGCGGTGGCTCTGCCGGATCTGGCCGCTTTGGCACCGGGTGACCCGGTGGTGGGCGAGGGCCTGTACCAAGAGGGCTGTGCCGTGTGCCATGGTGTCAATCTGGAAGGTCAGTCGGATTGGCGCTCGCCTGGTGAAGACGGGTTTCTGCCGGCGCCGCCCCATGATGAGACCGGCCACACCTGGCATCATGCGGACGGGGTTCTGTTCAATTATGTCAAACTGGGCGGCAAAGAAGCGCTTGCAAGACAAGGGCTTGACTATAATAGTGGCATGCCGGGTTTTGCAGAGCAGCTGAGCGATCAGCAGATCTGGGATATTCTTGCTTATATCAAATCGACCTGGCCCGAGCGTGAACGGGAAACCCAGGCATCACGCAGCGAGGCCGAGCGCCTCAATCAGGAGTGACGCGATGAAACTACTCATTAATGCATTGCTGGCGGCATTTCTGTCGCTGGTGCCACTTGCCGCCACCGCCACGTCCGATGAGTTGGACGAGGCGCGGGTGCGCGAACTGGTCTATGAGGCCATTCGCGACCGGCCGGAGATTATCGTCGAAGCGCTGGAACTGTTGCAGCAGCGCGACCAGGCGCAGCAGGCCGCCGCAGCGCAGTCATTGCTGAGCGATCAGCGCTTCCTGCTGGAACGCGATCCCAATGCGCCGGTGCTGGGCAATCCGGATGGCGATGTGACGGTGGTCGAGTTCTTTGACTACAACTGTCCGTTTTGCAAACGGGCGATGCCGGAAGTGCAGGGGTTGCTGGCAGACGACGGCAATGTGCGGCTGGTCTATCGTGAATGGCCAATCCTCGGAGAGGGGTCGGATTTTGCCGCCCGTGCCGCGCTGGCGTCGCGCAATCAGGGCCAGTATGAAGAATTCCACACCGCTCTGATGGGTCTGAAGGGCCGGGTTGAAGAGGCGTCAGTGCTGCGCATGGCCAAAAAGATCGGTCTTGATGTCGATCAGCTGCGCACAGACATGGGTTCCCCCGAGGTTGAGGCCCATATCGCCACATCCATGCAGCTGGCGCAAACGCTTGGTTTTAGCGGCACCCCGTCTTTTGTCATCGGCGACGCGCGCGTGCCGGGGTTTGTGGAACAGGCCAGGCTGCAGAGCTTTGTTGACGAGAGTCGCGAGGCGCAGTGAGCGGGTTGCGATCCGTCTGAAAAAAAGGGGCCGGAAACAGAGAACTGTTTCCGGCCCCTTTTATTTGTTGCAACGCTCCTGCATTTCAGGGGCGCGGCGCAAGCGCTCTGAGCCTGCCGGGAGAGGGCAGGGCTGAACCGCTCTGTTGCGCTGCTCAGGCGGCGGTGGCCTCATAGCCGGCTGCTTTAATGACAGAAAGCAGGGTATCGGCGCCCAGGCTGCTTTCAACCGCAACGGTGCGGTCTGTCAGGTCGCAACTGACTTCGGCGCTCTGATCGGCCGCTTTGATTTCTTTCTGGATGGTCGCGGTGCAGTGACCACAGCTCATCTTTGGTACGTTGAATTTAGTCATGTCAGTCTCCTTTGATTGATACATGGCTCCTTCCTGCGCTGGAGGGTCAAGGCCGGAGACTTGTCTTATTTTGCTAGGTGTCATGATCTGCTGAGCAACGCATTGCTTCACGGTTTCCAAAAAAATGTTTTTCAGAAAAACGCAAACTTAACCTTGACCTTCCTGTAAGGGGAACCCGTATCTAGGGTCGTGAAATGATCACAAGGATGAGTCGGATGACTGTCGCAAACGAATTAAAAGTATCGATTGAAGGGATGTCCTGCGCCTCGTGTGTCGGACGGGTCGAACTGGCTCTCAAAGCAATGCCGGACGTTTCTGACGCGGCGGTGAACCTGGCGTCTGAATCCGCCAGTGTGCGTTTTTCCGGCGCCCCGGATGCAAAAGCCGTTGCTGCCACCCTGGAACAGGCGGGCTATCCGGCGCGGGTTCAGACCGTTGTGCTGCAGATTGAAGCAATGACCTGTGCCTCCTGTGTTGGCCGGGTGGACCTGGCGCTGGCCGCCGTGCCCGGCGTGCTTGAGGTCAACGTGAACCTCGCTTCCGAAACGGCAACAGTCAAATTCCTTGAGGGCCAGCTCAGCAACAGCGATCTGCTGAAAGCCGCGGCTGAGTCCGGTTATCCGGCCAAATTGCGCGACGCAGGTGAAACCGAAGACATGGGCGCACGCAAAGAGGCCGAAGCCCGCCATCTGAGTCGCCTGACCCTGTTTGCTGCGGTGCTGGCCTTGCCGGTCTTCCTGCTGGAGATGGGCCCGCATATCATTCCCGGGCTCTATGATCTGATCGACGGCTCCCTCGGGCGCCAGAACAGCTGGTTGTTGCAGTTTGTTCTGACCACGATTGTTCTGGTCGGACCGGGGCGTCGTTTCTATCTGAAAGGCTTCCCGGCGTTGTTCCGCGGCGCGCCTGACATGAACAGCCTGGTCGCCCTTGGCACATCCGCCGCATATCTCTTCTCTGTTGTGTCCACCTTTTTGCCCGGACTTCTGCCGGCAGGCACCCAGGCAGTGTATTTTGAAGCAGCCGCTGTGATTGTGGTGCTGGTCCTGCTGGGCCGGTTCCTGGAAGCGCGCGCCAAAGGGCGCACCGGTGAGGCGATCCGAAAACTTCTGGGGCTGCAGGCCAAAACCGCAAATGTTGTGCGCGGCGACGACATCGTTGAAATCGATGTGGACGAGCTTGTGGTGGGTGACATTCTGATGGTGCGTCCGGGCGAACGCGTCGCGGTTGACGGCGAAGTCACCCAGGGCCAGAGCTATGTCGATGAAAGCATGATCACCGGCGAGCCAATACCTGTGGACAAAAGCGAAGGCGCTTTGGTCACCGGCGGCACTGTGAACGGCGCCGGCAACCTACGCTACCGTGCCACGCATGTGGGCTCTGATACCACCCTGGCGCAGATCATCCGTATGGTGGAAGAAGCCCAGGGCGCCAAACTGCCGATCCAGGGTCTGGTCGACAAGATCACCATGCGCTTTGTGCCAGTTGTCATCGGTCTCACCATTCTGACCGTTATCTTGTGGATGCTGTTTGGGCCTGAGCCCTCGCTGTCTTATGCGCTGATTGCCGGTGTTGCCGTGCTGATCATCGCCTGCCCATGTGCCATGGGTCTGGCCACACCAACCTCGATCATGGTCGGGACCGGGCGGGCGGCTGAAATGGGCGTGCTGTTCCGTAAAGGCGACGCGCTGCAAGGGCTTCAGGCGGTAGACGTGGTGGCGCTGGACAAGACCGGCACCCTGACCGAAGGCCGTCCCGAACTGACCGACCTCATTCTGGCAGACAGGTTCTCCCATGATGACGTGCTGCGTCTGGTGGCTGCGGTGGAGCGGGACTCGGAACACCCGATTGCCCAGGCCATCGTGCGGGCTGCTAAAAACGAGGGTGCCAGCCTGCCCAACACCGAAGACTTCACCTCGATCACCGGGTTCGGTGTGCAGGCTGTTGTAGAAGGCCGGACCATCCTGGTCGGTGCAGACCGTCTGATGGCGCGTGAAGGCATTGCCATGGGCAAGCTGGACACGGCCGGCAATGCGCTGGGGGCCAAAGGCAAAACACCGCTCTATGCGGCGATTGACGGCAAGATTGCTGCGGTGATTGCGGTGTCTGACCCGATCAAACCCACCACCAAAGCGGCGATTGATGCGCTGCATGCTCTGGGCCTCAAAGTGGCGATGATCACTGGCGACAACCGGGGCACCGCCCAGGCCATCGCTGCGGAAATTGGCATCGACCACGTGGTGGCTGAAGTGCTGCCCGATGGCAAAGTCAAAGCGCTGAAGGAACTGGCCGAAGGTGGCAAGAAAGTTGCCTTTGTCGGCGACGGTATCAACGATGCACCGGCTCTGGCCCATGCGGATGTGGGTATTGCCATCGGCACCGGCACTGATGTTGCCATTGAGGCGGCTGACGTTGTGCTGATGTCGGGTGACCTGCGCGGCGCGGTGAATGCGTTCGATATTTCCGCCCGCACCATGCGCAATATCTATCAGAACCTGTTCTGGGCCTTCGCCTATAACACCGCTCTGATCCCCGTGGCTGCCGGTGTGCTTTACCCCGCGTTTGGCATCCTGTTGTCCCCCGTGCTTGCCGCCGGTGCGATGGCGCTGTCCAGCGTCTTTGTCCTGACCAACGCGCTGCGCCTGCGGATGATCCGCCCGGTGCTGGAAGAAACTGCAATCACCGCCGCCGCCGCAGCTGAGCTGCGTCAGATCCCGGCTGAATAAGGAGAGAAATGATGAATATCGGAGACGTCTCACGCCTGTCCGGCCTGCCGGCAAAAACCATCCGCTACTACGAAGATATCGGTCTGGTTGCGCCTCAGCGCAGCGATAACGGGTACCGCAGCTTTCGCGACAGCGACCTGCACAAGCTGACCTTTATGGGCCGGGCCCGCTCGCTGGGCTTCACCATCGAGGACTGCCGCAACCTGCTGGCGCTTTATGATGACCGGGAACGCGCCAGCTCGGATGTAAAGGTGATCGCAAGAGAGCACCTCGGCCGGATTGATCAGAAGCTGAAAGAGCTGCAGGAAATGCATGAAACGCTGACCCATCTGGTCGACGAATGTGCCGGCGATCACCGGCCCGACTGTCCGATCCTGGCCGGGTTGTCCGCTGGCGCGGATGAGGAACTCTCGGCTGTAGCGAGCTAACCTGACGCAAAATAATCCTGGAAAAGCCCGGCCTCGTTCGCGAAGCCGGGCTTTTTCGTTGCGGGGCCTGGCGCGGAAGATCCCGTGGGCACAAAGGGGCGCTTAAAACGCTGCGCGGCGTGGATTGAGTGTTGTCAGCCAAGGGGCGCGACGGCACTATTATGTCAGCTGCCGGGTCAATCTGACTCTGCAGGGCCGGAGGGGTACAGGTCTCTGGCATATATTGATAATATTGCTTTCGCTGGAGCTGACGTGACCAATTTTCAACTGTGTTTGATCCGGGAAACCGGCGTTCCGGAGACCGACGTAAATTTGCCACCCTGCTGGCGGACCGTCTGGCTGGCGGGAGGCGGATTGCGCCTCGATGGTCAGGAACTGGAGCCGGGGGGCAGTCTTTTTTCATCCGGTCCGCTCGCCGTGTCTGGAGGTACCGATGCGGGGGCAGATTGGTTGCGCTTTGAGCTGTTGGCGGCCGGGGCTGAACCAAAGCTATTGCCCTCAAGCCAGCTGTTGTCGCGTCAGGACATCACCGTATCAGAGGATGAAGTATTGTTGCGGCTGGATCAGGTCAGCTTTCCACCCGCTGCCATCGCATACCGCCATGTGCATCCCGGTCCGGGCATCCGCTATTTGGTCAAGGGCCGGCTTGAACTCACCAGCGACCACGGGAGCGAGGTCGCCCGGCCCGGACATGCCTGGTTTGAGGCGGAAAATTCGCCGGTCCGGGCGGTCGCTGATGCGGATCTGGCTGAAACCAGCTTTGTGCGCTTCATGGTGCTGCCGGTCGCATGCGCCGGCAGGCCCACGATCAATATTCTGGACGCTTCTGATGCGGCAAAACCGCGCCGGCAGGTGACACAGCGTTTTGTGGATCAGAAGGTCCGTCTGGCTCAGGATCTGTGACCCGAAAGCGAAGAGCCGCGCCATTCTGCATCCGGGGTGGCCGGTTCAGAGGCAAACCCCGCCGCCTGAATGGCACCGATGGCACAGAATTCGTCCTTTTCTGACGTGTCGCCACTGATGCCAACGGCTCCGATAACCTCGCCCGCTGCATTTTCAATCAGTACGCCCCCGGGAACCGGGATCAGCCTGCCGTCTGAGGTGGTCGCGAGTGCCGCCTGAAACACTGGTCGGCTGGCAAGACGGTCGCGGATCAGGCGGCTGGACATGCCCATTCCGAGCGCGCCCCAGGCCTTGCCAAACGCAATGTCAAAGCGGATCAGGCCGGAGCCGTCCTCGCTTTTGGCCGCGATAAGCTTGCCGCCCGCGTCCAGCACCACCACGGTGAGCGGCAGCATGTTTTCGCTCCGGCCAAGGCGCAGCGCCTCGTCCACGATTTCGGACGCTGTCGCGAGCGGCAGGCTGGTGATCAGTCGCATTAATTTTTCCCCCATCAGTTCATCAGATCCGGCAACCAGGTGACGATCTCAGGAAAGGCAAACAGCACCGCGATGGTCAGCACATCTGCCACAAAAAAGATCGCAATGCCGCGGAAAACCTGGGTCAGCGATATATCCGGTCGCACTCCGTTCACTACAAAACAGTTCAACCCGATCGGCGGGGTGATGAGGCAGACTTCGGCCATTTTCACCACGATAATGCCAAACCAGATCGAATCATATCCCAGCGCGATCACCGCCGGGTAGACCACGGGAAGCGTCAACAACAGCATGCCAATGGCGTCCATGAACATGCCCAGCAGTGCATAGGCCAGCAGGATACAGATCATGATCACTGTCGGTGAGGTGTCCAACTGCACGATCCAGGAAGTGAAGGCTTCCGGCAGCCCGGAAAATCCGAGAAATCGTACAAAGATCAACACGCCCCAGATCATTGAAAAGATCATCACCGTCAGCTTGGCGGATTCCATCAGCGAGCCTTTGATAGCACTCAGCGAAGTGCCGCGCAAAATGGCGATCAGGAACACCACTGCGGCGCCGAGAGCGCCGGCTTCGGTTGGGGTGGCCCAGCCATTGTAGATGGCAGATATAATGATCACCACCACCGCGAAGATCGGCGAGATCCCGGGCAGGGACTTCATGCGATCGCCCCAGGTGTAGCCGCCAACAGAGGGGGCCTCATGGGGGCGGAACAACGCCCAGGCGATGATGATGCCGGCATAGATCAATGCTGAGACCAGGCCGGGCAGGAAGCCCGCCAACAGCAGCTTGCCGACAGATTCCTCAACAATGATGGCGTAGATTACCAGGATGGCGGAGGGTGGGATCAGCGAGGCGAGGGTGCCGCCGGCCGCGACCACACCGGCGGCGAGTTTTTTGTCATAGCCGTATTTCAGCATCTCCGGGATGGCGACGCGGGAAAACACCGCGGCAGTGGCGGTGGAGGCCCCTGACACAGCGGCAAATCCAGCGGTTGCAAAAACGGTGGCCACCGCGAGGCCGCCAGGCAGCCAGCCGACCCATTTGCGCGCGGCGTCAAACAGTTGCCGGGTCATGCCGGCGTGAAAGGCGAGAAAACCGATGAAGATAAACATCGGCAGCACGCTCAGCGCATAGGTCGAAGATTTGGAGTGCGGGATGGTGCCGACGATGCCAGCGGCAGGGCCCCAGCCCAGCAATTCAACCAGTCCCAGCAGCCCGATAATGGCGGCAGAAAATACCACCCGGACCCCGAGCAGCATCAAAATCATCATCATGCCGAGCGCGATCAGACCGACAAGGAACGGGTTGGTGAAACCAATACCAAGAATCATTGTTTAGTGTCCTCATTCTTCAGGACAACATCAGGTGCTTCGTCCCCCATAACTTCGTGAATTTCCTCTTGCGCCTGGTCCACCACATCCTTGAGCGAGACAATGCCTACCGGCTCTGCTGACGGATCGATAAACAGGCGGATGGAACCGGCGAGCTGAACCGTGAGGCGCAAAAACCAGATTGAAAAGGCTATCGGAACCAGCAGTTTCGAGGGCCAGACCACAAACTCAGCGTCAATTGTGGTGTCGCCAAGCGAATAGGCGCGCCAGAAATGTCCGGCGCCGTACCAGACCAACACAGCAATAATGAACATGCCGATCAGAGTGCTGAAAATCTCCAGCGCCCAGTATTTACGGCCAGAAAGATGTGACACAACCAGATCCATCCGGATATGGGTGCCCAGTCGCTGGCAATAAGCCGCACCCAGAAACGCCATGCTGGCCATGGAAAGCTCGACCATGTCGATGTAGCCGGCGACCGGTGAGTTGAAGACTGTCCGCATGACAATCTGGACAACGCCCAGCACCATCATCAGGAAAATAGCAATGGATGCCAAGAGGTTGGCCAGATCTTCTACGGGGATCAAGCGCCTGTCCAGCGCGACGATGGCCGAGGACGCCCGGTTGAAATAGGACATTTTTATTCGCTGCCTGCAAGGTCACGGAAACCGGCCCCAGGGCAGGGGCCGGCATTGCGTTTTATTCAGAAAACAGAGGGTGGATTATTGCGCCATTTTTGCTTCGTCGGCGTATTTCCAGATGGCATCAAACACCGCCTGTGAATCAAACTTATCCGCGTTGGCGGCGATCCATTCATCCCAGACCGGGCGGCCTGCACGTTCGCGGAACTCTTCCAGTTGCGCGTCCGAATATGTGATTTCGGTCATGCTGCTTTCAAACATCGGAATGTTGATTGCGTCCTGCTCAGCATAGGCGGCCTGTTCCACATCCATCACCAGATCGCGGTTTTCCATCAGGAAGTCCTGATACTGGGACGGCAGTGCTTCATAGGCGGTCTTGTTGAACATCCAGCCACACTCAGAGGTGCCCGGTGTCAGATTGCTGGTAAACCATTCGGCCTCTTCATTAATTTTGAAGGCGACATGGGCATAGGTATAGGGGAATGCGGCGGCATCCAGGGCGCCCCGCTGGAACGCGGTGGAAGTTTCGCCCGCGGGCAGCGTTTGTTTGACCGCCCCCAGTTTTTCCATCGCGCTGCCCAGACCACCACCGGCGCGCACCCGCATGCCGGCCCAGTCTTCCAGGTTCAGCGGCGGAGTGCCCTTGCCGAGAATTTCATACTGCGGCAACAGGCCAGAGACATAGGGGATGGCATTCCACTTGGCCATGTCGGCGACCAGTGCGGGTTCTTCAAACATTTTGGTGCGCACATATTTATCCACCGCCGGATCGCCGAGCGGCAGGAAGGGCAGCGAAAACACCATAAATGCGGGATTCTTGCCGGGGTGGTAGAAATTACAGATCGCAGCGCCCTCAAAAGCGTTGAGCTTCAGCCCGTCGAGATTCTCGCGCGATGACGACAATTGCGCACCGTAGAAAATCTTGATCTGGAAATTGCCGTCGGTTTCTGCTGCGGCGCGTTCGGCGAGGGCCTCCATGCCGGCGGACAAAGCACGTGGATTTCCCCACATCGAGATTTTCCAAAAGACTTTTGGTCCGTCAATTTTGGCGGCTGCGTTGGCCAGTGTCGGCACCAGCAAGCTGGCGGCAACAAGACCGGTGGTCAGAATTCCCTTAAATTTCACGTTTCTCTCCCTATTTTTTTTATCGGTTTATTCCCGGCGCTTGTTGCGCTCCTGAACTATATCAGCCTCGTCTTAAAATGTCGATTTTTTTGCCAAAACGGTTAAATTACCGCTTTTATGTGCGCCAATTACGGCTTGCGCAATTGTGTCCTTGGCCCTTATCTGTTGCTTTTCAAATGGTTGCATGAGGTCGTTGCCACGGTCCGGACTGGCGGCCTGATGCTACATATTTTGCAGGGCGCGCGATGCGATGCAAAGTTCTTTCTTCATGCAAAGGGTGGGCATCGCCTGTCGGCGCGCCAAAACCAATGTCTCACTCCACGATATTGACAGGTCTGTCACACCGGCGATCTGCTCTGCGAGGTTGGGAAAACCGGCAAGGTGGGGCTGTAAACGCAGACCGGCTGCCAGAATCCTGATCCGTCCCAGGATATTTCTGCGCAATACCTTGCAGGCAGTGGCTCAGCCCGGGCTGGGGCGGAGTTGTTGCAGGATCCAGTCGCGAAATAGCGCGCTGTCAGGGTGGGCGGGACGGTCTTGCGGGCTGAGCAGGTAGAAGGCTTCCTCTACAGGCACTGACAACGCAAAAGGGGCGACCAGCGCGCCGGTGGCCAGCGCGGATTCGCAGAGGCAGCTGCGGCCAAGCGCGATGCCGCCGTGGCTTGCGGCAACTTGATAGGCAAGCAGGGAGGTGTCGAACTGGATCCCGGCCCCGGCAGGAATGTGGGGCAGGCCGGCGGCTTTGAGCCAGATGCCCCAGCCTTCGAGATAGCCCATCACATGCAGCATGCGATGATCTTCCAGGTCGGTGGGCTGGGTCAGTTCCCGGGCAGTCCGGGGGCTGCACAGCGGTCGCAAACGGTCGTGGCTGAGCCGGTCGCAGTGATAGCCGTTCCAGCGGCCACTGCCATAGCGGATGTCGAGATCGAACTGCCCGGCGTCCGGATCGTCGGCCCAGATGATGGAGATGATCCGCAGGGGTGTGCCGGGATGGGTGGCAAAGAAATCCGGCAGGCGCGGGGCCAGCCAGTTCACCGAAAAGGTCGACTGTACCCGCAGGGTCAGAATGCCGGTTTTGCGCCCGGCAAAGACTTCTTCGGTGCCGGTTCTGATGCGCTCAAAACCGTCCTGCACGCTGGGAAGATAAGAGAGCGCGGCTTTGCTGAGACTCAGGCTGCGGGCCTGGCGGTGAAACAGCGCTTCGCCAAGGTGGTGTTCCAGCAGTTTGACCTGTTTGGAGACCGCAGCCTGGGTCAGCCCCAGTTCCCGGGCGGCGAGGGTGAAACTGAGATGGCGGGCGGCGGCCTCAAAGGCCCGCAGCCAGGGCAGCGGTGGCAGGTGGTTTTTCATCAGCGCGGGTCTCTTTTTGCGGTCGGTCGTTTATCCTGTCGATTTTATCCGAACTGTCAAATCAGGAATTTTGCCCGCACAAGACTAGCGCGACGCCGGAGCCGCAGAGGTGCTGCGCCGATACCGTCGCAAAAGTTGGGCTGAGCCTGTGATTTGGTTGTTTGTCAGCACCAGCAGATCTGGTGCTGATAGGCGGGAACCTGGTGCCGCCAGGATCGCCCTCAACACAGGAACTAACATGGCTGTCATTGCTCCTTCTGCGCGTGTGCGCCCCTCGGTTTATTACAATGCAACGCTGAAAGAGGGCGTGGCATCCTTCACCACGTACAATCAGATGCTGATGCCGACCGGCTACGGCGATCCTGAGGGCGAATATTGGCGTCTGATCAATGGTGTCAGCCAGTGGGATGTGGCCGTTGAGCGTCAGGTCGAACTTTTGGGACCGGATGCCGGCACCCTGGCCCAGATCCTGAGCCCGCGCGACCTGAGCCGCTGCAAAGTGGGGCAGGGGAAATACGTCGCCATGTGCAATCATGATGGCGTGCTGATCAATGATCCGATCCTGCTGAAACTGGCGGATGACCGCTATTGGCTGTCGATCGCGGATTCAAATATATTGTTCTGGGCACGGGCGGTTGCGGCGGAACGCGGCTTGAACGTGCAGGTGTCGGAGCCGGATGTCTCACCGATGGCGCTGCAGGGGCCAAAAGCCGAAGATGTGGTGGCGCATCTGTTTGGCGACTGGGTGCGGGATCTGAAATATTTCTGGTTTCAGGAGACCACGTTGAGAGGAATACCGGTTGCTGTGGCGCGGTCGGGCTGGTCCAAGCAGGGCGGTTTTGAGCTGTATCTGATGGATGGCAGCCGGGGCGAAGAGCTGTGGAATATTGTGCGCGAGGCCGGGCAGGCATGGGGTATTGGCCCGGGTAATCCCAATCCTTCAGAACGGGTGGAAAGCGGGTTGCTGTCTTATGGCGGTGACACGGACGATGTGACCAACCCCTATGAGGTGCGTCTTGGCGGCTTTGTTGATCTGGATGTGCCGGACGATGTGATCGGCATTCAGGCGCTGCGTGACATTAAAGCGCGGGGCGCGGTGCGGCAGCAGCTTGGGGTGATCCTGGACGGGGACAGCGCTCTGGTGCCGGAACCAGGCTGGAACGAAATCACCTGCGAGGGCAGGAAAATGGGTCATCTGACCAATTGTTCCTGGTCCTGGCGTATGAAAAAGAACATCGGCTTTGCATTGATTTCAAGCACATGTGGGCCGGGAGACCGGGTGCAGGTGATGCGCGCCGACGGACCGCAGAACGGCGTGCTTGTAGACTTTCCGTTTTTGTAAACAAATAGCGCAGCAAGTCCCCGGTCCTGATGACCGGGGCAACACTGGCCCGGCCCCAGGTCAGCCGGACACTTCACAGGGAATTCGGGATGCACAAAAATTTTGACGCTTTGCCCAGGACAGCGGCCAACTATGTGGCGTTGACGCCTCTTTCGTTTTTATCCCGCGCGGCCGGCGTTTTTGGCGACCGGGAGGCGGTGAGCTATGGCGACCACCGCTACAGCTGGTCCGACGTTGAGCGGCGCTGCCAGGCTTTTGCCTCAGCGCTGGTGGCGCGGGGCATCGGGCTTGGGGATACGGTGTCGGTGATCGCCCCCAATATTCCGGCGCTGTTTGAACTGCATTATGCGGTGCCGATGACCGGCGCGGTGCTGAACACAATCAATTCACGCCTCGAAGCAGAGACCATTGCCTATATTCTGGATCATGCAGACAGTCAGCTGGTGATTGCCGACAGCGCCTATGCGCCGCTCTTGCGGGCGGCGTTTGACATCCTGGGCCGCGAGATTCCGGTGATCGACATCATCGATGACCAGGCCGGTGCAACACCGGGGTTCGGCCAGCACAATTACGAGGATATGATTGCCAGTGGTGATGGCGGTTTCGCACCCAGGCTGCCCGCAGATGAATGGCAGGCGCTGGCGCTGAATTACACCTCGGGCACCTCCGGCAAACCCAAAGGTGTGGTCTATCACCATCGTGGCGCCTATCTGATGAGCATGGGCACAATTGCCGGATGGAATGTGCCGCAAAACCCGGTCTACCTGTCGGTGGTGCCGATGTTCCATTGCAATGGCTGGAACCACCCCTGGGCGATGGCCATGGTCGGTGCGCGAATGGTGTTCACCCGCGACGCGCTGCCGCAAAAACTGTTTCGCGCGATCAAAGAGGAGGGCGTGACGCATTTTGGCGCGGCGCCTGTGATCCTGGCGATGCTGGCGGACAGCGAAGACGCGCCAGAAGCGCCGTTTTCGCCGCCGCTCAAAGTGTTCACCGCAGGCGCGCCACCGCCGCCGGCGGTGCTGGCGAAAACCCGGGCGCTGGGCTTTGAGGTGATGCAGGTCTATGGGCTGACGGAAACCTATGGCCATGTGTCGCAATGCATCTGGCGCGAAGAATGGGACGCTTTGAGCGCCGATGAGCAGGCCGAAATGCAGGCCATGCAGGGGGTTGGTTTTCCCATGGTCGAAGGTTTTGCTGTTGTCGACCGTGCCACTGGGGGCGAGGTGCCAAAAGACGGGAAAACCCAGGGCGAAATTGCCATTCGTGGCAACGTGGTGATGAAGGGCTATTATAAAGACGCGACGGCAACTGCGGCGGCGTTTGAGAACGGTCAGTTCTGGTCCGGGGATGGCGCCGTGGTACATGCCAACAGCTATGTGCAGATCAAAGACCGGCTGAAAGATGTGATCATTTCCGGCGGCGAAAACATATCTTCGGTCGAGGTCGAAAACGCGCTGCACCACCATCCGGCCATTGCCGCTGTGGCGGTGGTTGCGATGCCGCATCCCAAATGGGGGGAAAGCCCCTGTGCTTTCGTGGAATTGCGCAGTGACGCTGCCGCAGACGAAGCAGGGATCATCGCTTTCTGCAAAGAGCGGCTGGCAGGGTTCAAAGTACCAAAAGCGGTGGTGTTCGGGGACCTGCCCAAGACCGCGACCGGTAAAATTCAAAAGTTCCTGTTGCGGGAACGCGCCCGTGAGATGGGGAAGGACAAGACGTGATTAAGATCGAACAAAAACCTCTGGTGAATCTCGACGTGGAGATGGGCGAGGACAACATCGCCATTGTGTCGCTGAACCGGCCTGCCAAGCGCAACGCGCTGGATGCGGCGACGATTGAAGAATTTGTGACGCTGTTTTCGATCCTGCCGCGCGAAGGCGCCCAGGCGGTGGTGCTGCGCTCCAATGGTGATCATTTCTGTGCCGGGCTGGATCTGGTGGAGCATTTCAACGAGGACCGCTCGGCGGCGGATTTCATGCATCTCTGCATGCGCTGGCACGAGGCGTTCAACAAAATCGAATATTCCGGCATCCCGGTGATTGCGGCGCTCAAGGGCGCGGTGGTTGGCGGCGGGCTGGAACTGGCCTCGTCCGCCCATATCCGGGTGGCGGATCTGGGCACCTATTTTGCGCTTCCCGAAGGGCAGCGTGGGTTGTTCACCGGCGGTGGCGCCACCATCCGGGTCGCCGATCTGGTGGGCAAATCCCGCATGATCGACATGATGCTGACCGGGCGGATCTATAAAGGCCAGGAGGCGGTTGACGTCGGGCTGTGCCAGTATTTGGTGGAAGACAGCGCGGAAGACAAAGCGATGGAACTGGCCCGCGCCGCGGTCAAAAACCCGCCGCTGTCAAATTTTGCCATCTGTTCGGCGATTTCGCATTTCCAGAACATGTCACCGCTGGATGCCTCCTATGCCGAAGCGGTGATGGCGGGTATTGTGAACACGCAACCAGCGTCGCGCGCACGGCTTGAAGCTTTTGCCAACAAAACCGCAGCCCGCGTGCGTCCGGACTGATCCGGTAACGCGGCCACAAAGGCAGAGACCGGCAGCACGATTGCCACCCCCGGCTGTGATATTGCACCGGGGCGCACTGCCCTGCTTCTGAGGGCCGCATGAGCGACGAACTTGGTTGATCTCAGCGCGTGTGGCTTCTGATTGCCTTATTGATCCGTGAGTTTCGCGCTCATGGCAACCACCAGGCGCGGGGCATGAGGCGGAGTTAGGGGGCCAGGTCTGGCCCGGCGGCTCAGGCGCCCGAACAAAAGGAACGGGGCGTAAATCGACAGGGAAGTCGCCAAAATCATCGCGAGAGCGACGTGTATGGCGCACGCGTGCGGCAGCTAGCACCCGGATCGCAGGACAACGGGCGCGTCTGTTGTGGTTTAAGTTCCGCCACCGTCGATAATTCTGCGGGCGTGATCGATCATGAAATCTACGAACAGGCGGATCTTTGGATCCTGCAGCTTCCGGTGCGGATAGAGACAGCCAAAAGAGATCGGAACCGGCGGTGTATCCGGCAGCACTTCGATCAGTTTTCCCGAACGAAAATGCCGCTCAATATCAAACTCTGGCCGGTTGATGATGCCATGCCCGTCCAGCGCCCATTCTGTCAGCACATCCGCATCATCAGCGTCATACCGGCCGGAAACTTCCATTTTGCGCGGGCCGTCCACTGTCTTCAATGTCCAGAAATATTCCGGCGAGCGCGGATAGCGCAGCAAAAGGCAATTGTGGTTTTTTGAAATCAGATCGTCCGGCGTTTTTGGTGTCCCGTGTTTCTGCAGATATCCGGGGGCGGCGGCCAGCACGCGCGGACAGTTCATGATTTTTCTGAGTTTTAGATTGGAATCAACCAGTTCGCCGAGGAAAAATGCCAGATCCAGACTGTCCTCAACAATGTCTACTCTGCGGTCCGACAATCGCAGGCGCACATCGACCTCAGGGTAGAGTTCGCAGAAAACCGGCACCAGCGGCGCCACGATCCGGCGGCCAATGCCCAGAGGCGCCGTCACGCGGATGACGCCGCGCGGGCTGTCGGAAAAACTTGCAACGACGGCCTCCGCGTCCTCAAGAGTGCCGATGACTTTTTTGGCGTGCTCGTAAAAAATCCGCCCCACTTCGGTCGGCGTCAGCACGCGGGTGGTGCGGTTGAACAAACGCACCCCCAGGCGGCTTTCCAGTTCCTTGATTCTGTTGCTGGCAACTGCCGGTGTCAGGCGCAGATCGCGGCCGCCAGCGGTGATGCTGCCCAGTTCCACCACCCGGACAAAGACCTTGATACTTTCGACATAGGGCATTGGGCCTCTCCTGGCTGTTGTGGCTACGGATATGCCTGCTGGCCCAAACTCTGGAAAACGGCTGGGAATTCCAATGGGTCCGGCATCTCTGATGCGCGCCACGGTCATTATATACGAAACGTTGAAAGTGTCGAAGGAAATGCCCGGTATCTTGCGGGTAATGCCCCGGATTAGGGTCAGCCCAACGAAATGCTGCGGACAAAAGTTCGCTTTTCCGGGAGGCCCGTTTAATGCAGGCGATACGTCGAGAAATTCGATTTCTTCTGAACGACCGCGAGCAGTGCATCGCGGAGGTTTCTGCAACGGATACGGTGCTGGACTTTCTCAGGATTGAGCGTCGTCTGACGGGCACCAAAGAAGGTTGTGCGGAGGGGGACTGCGGTGCCTGTACCGTGCTGATCGGCCGGATTGCAAACGGGGAACTGATCTATGAAACCGTCAACGCCTGCATTCGCTTTATGGCGTCGCTTGACGGCTGTCACATTGTAACCATCGAACATTTGCGTGGGCCCGAGGGGCGGCTTCATCCGGTGCAGCAGGCTATGGTGGATTTCCACGGCAGCCAATGTGGCTTTTGCACGCCAGGCATTGTGATGTCGCTCTACGCGCTGTGGATGCAATCCCCCAGTCCCTCGCGCACAGAGATCGAGACCGCGCTGCAGGGCAATCTGTGCCGTTGCACCGGCTATGAACCGATCATCAAGGCCGCACATGCTGTGTCTCAATATGGCACGCCAACAAGTGACTATCTGTTGGCGGAACGTGACGCCACGATGGCACGTCTTGCCGCGTATAAGGATGGCGCACGGGTTGAACTGTCTGAAGGCAGCGATCTGGCAATCGTACCAGCAGATGTCGATGACCTGGCCGTGGTGCTGCAGGAACATCCGCAAGCCACCATTGTTGCAGGATCGACCGATGTTGGCCTCTGGGTCACAAAAATGATGCGCCCGATTTCGCCTGCAGTTTTCATTGGCCATCTGGATGGGCTGAAGCAGATCAGCAGCGATGGTGACAATATCACCCTGGGCGCAGGTGCTACTTATTCTGAAGCTGAGACTGTTCTGACCTCCAACTTCCCGCATCTGGCGGAGTTCTGGAACCGTATTGCCGGCTGGCAAGTGCGCAATATGGGCACCATCGGTGGCAATATCGCCAACGGGTCCCCGATCGGCGACACACCACCGCTTTTGATCGCACTTGGCGCTGAGATCACGCTGCGCAAAGGCGCCACCAGACGTGTGGTTCCGATTGCTGAGTTTTTTATCGCCTACGGCAAGCAGGACCGGGAAGAGGGTGACTTTGTGGAAAGCATCCACATTCCGAAAGCCGCGGCCAACACGCTTCACGCCGCCTATAAAATCACCAAGCGCCGGGATGAGGACATTTCTTCGGTCTGCGCAGCGTTTAACCTGACGGTTGAAAACGGCATGATCTTACGCGCCAACATCGCCTTTGGCGGCATGGCAGCGACGCCCAAACGTGCGGCACATGCTGAGGCGGTACTGATCGGTCAGGCCTGGAGTGAAGCAACGTTGATCGCAGCGTCCAGGGAGCTTGGCAAAGATTTCACGCCGCTCTCGGATTGGCGTGCCTCGGCGGACTACCGGCTGCGGGTATCCCAAAATCTGTTCCGCCGGTTCTGGCTCGAAAAAGGGAGCGCTGATCAGACAGCGCAGTTGGTGCGGGTATGAACGTTCAGGCAAATACGATGAAACACACAACGGTTATCAAGGGTGCTGCCACCACCGATCTGCGCCATGACAGTGCCACAAAACACGTCACCGGGGCGGCAGATTATACCGACGATATCGCCGAGCCGGTTGGCACGCTGCACGCCTATCTTGGTCTGTCTGAAGTTGCGCATGCAGAGATCGAAAACATAGATTTCAGCGCGGTTCTGGCGGCGCCTGGTGTGGTCGGCGTTCTGACTGCGGATGATATTCCCGGTGTCAATGACGTCAGCCCGACAGGCTCAAATGACGACCCGGTTTTTGCCACCGGCAAGATTGAGTTCTGGGGGCAGCCGCTGTTTGCCGTAGTTGCGGAAAGCCGGGATGCCGCGCGCCGGGCCGCTGAACTGGCAGAGGTCAGCTACAAAAAACTGCCGCATATACTGGACGCCGTTCAGGCCATCGAGGCAGGCGGACCCTGTGTCACCGCGCCATTGAAACTGGAACGGGGCGACGTTGAAACCGCGATGGCAGCAGCGGAACACCGTATCAAGGGCCAGATGACCGCCGGTGGTCAGGATCACATGTATCTTGAAGGCCATATCGCCTTTGCTATGCCTGGTGAAGATGAAGACGTAACGGTTTATTCTTCGACCCAGCACCCAAGCGAAGCGCAGCATATGGTGGCGCATGTTCTGGGTGTTGCTTCCAACGCGGTGACGGTCAATGTGCGCCGCATGGGCGGTGGTTTTGGTGGCAAAGAAAGCCAGATGAGCCTGTTTTGTGCAGTGGCAGCACTGGCGGCGAAAAAATGGAACCGCGCAGTCAAGATCCGCCCTGACCGGGATCAGGACATGATCGCGACCGGCAAGCGGCACGACTTTGTCATCGATTATGACGTCGCCTTTGACAGTGACGGCCGGATCCAGGCGCTGGACGGCAGCTTTGCGGCCCGCTGTGGTTTTTCGGCGGATCTGTCGGGACCGGTCACCGACCGCGCCCTGTTTCATGCGGACAACGCCTATTTCTATCCGCATGTGCGCCTGGTCTCAAAGCCGATGAAAACCAACACGGTGTCCAACACCGCATTTCGCGGTTTTGGTGGCCCGCACGGGGTGATCGCCGCTGAGCGGATCATGGAAGAAATCGCCTATCATCTTGGCAAGGACCCGCTGGAAGTCCGCAAAGTGAATTTCTATGGCGGCGAAGGCCGTGATCTGACGCCCTATCATCAGACGGTTTCCGACAATATACTGCAGCGCCTGGTGGGCGAGCTTGAAGACACTTCGCAGTATCAGGCGCGTAGAGCTGCGGTGCTGGAACACAATGCCAAAGGCGGCATCATCCGCAAGGGCATCGCGCTGACGCCGGTCAAATTCGGCATCTCCTTCACCGCTACCTGGTTCAACCAGGCCGGTGCGCTGGTGCACGTCTACAATGACGGCTCGATCGCGCTGAACCACGGCGGTACCGAGATGGGGCAGGGGCTGAACACCAAGGTCGCTCAGGTTGTGGCGGACGCGTTTCAGGTGGACTTTGACCGTATCAAAATCACCCAAACCACCACTGAAAAAGTGCCGAACTCGTCGGCTACCGCAGCTTCGTCCGGCTCTGACCTGAACGGTATGGCGGCGCTGAACGCGGTAGAACAGATCAAAGCGCGCCTCGTTACATTCGCGGCGGAGACCTGGAAGGTTGACCCGTCTGAGGTGGTTTTCGCCCCCAATGAAGTTCATATCGGCGACACACGGCTGTCGTTCAACGCCTTCATAAAACAGGCCTATATGGCGCGGATCCAGCTTTCAGCCGCAGGGTTTTACAAAACGCCGGACATTCACTGGGACCGGGCAAAAGGCAAAGGCCGCCCGTTCTATTATTACGCTTACGGCGCCTCGGTATCTGAGGTCAGCATCGATACGCTGACCGGCGAATATCAGGTCGACCGGGTAGATATCCTGCACGACGTCGGCCGCTCGCTGAACCCAATTCTGGACAAGGGCCAGGTCGAAGGCGCGTTTGTTCAGGGCATGGGCTGGGTCACCACCGAGGAATTGTGGTGGGATGACGAGGGCTGCCTGCGCACCCATGCGCCCTCGACCTACAAAATCCCACTGGCGTCTGACTTGCCGCGTGAATTCAACGTGAACCTGGCCGACTGGTCAGAGAACCGTGAATTGACCATCAAACGGTCCAAAGCCGTCGGCGAGCCGCCGTTCATGCTGGGGATATCGGTGTTTGAAGCGCTGTCGATGGCGGTTGCTTCGATCGCGGATTATCGCGAATGCCCACGGCTGGACAGCCCGGCCACCCCCGAACGGGTTCTGATGGCCATTGACCGGCTGCAGGACGGTGAGGGCTGAGCCATGTCTGATACGCGCGCAATTAAAACGTTTCTGGAAGATCACGCCGGGGTCGCGTCCGTCAGGTTGACCCGCGTGCGGGGCTCATCTCCGCGGGATGCAGGCGCTGAGATGTTCGTGGCAAAGGGCGCGACATTTGGCACCATCGGCGGTGGCCAGCTTGAATATATGGCCATCAGCCAGGCCCGCGTGATGCTGGCTCAGGGCGGTGACAAGATGGTCATGGACGTGCCGCTGGGCCCGGAAATCGGCCAATGCTGCGGCGGTCGTGTGGAGATCAGCCTGGCGCGGATGAGTGTCGCGGACAAACTGATGGCGGTTGGCAGCCTCGCCGGGGAAGTGTCCAACTATCCAAGTGTTTACATCATTGGCGCCGGTCACGTGGGGCGCGCGCTGGCGGCGTCCCTGGCTCTTTTGCCGGTCAAAACCATTTTGATCGACGGGCGCACTGACGAATTGTCGCAGTGCAAAGCAGCGGTCGAAAAACGCCTGACACCGCTGGCGGAAGCTGAAATTCGCGCGGCATCTGCCGGCAGTGCTTTTGTGGTGCTGACCCATGATCACTCGCTTGATTTTCTGGCCGCTTCCGAAGCGCTTGCCCGTGGCGACGCCGCCTATGTCGGCATGATTGGCTCGGCCAGTAAACGGGCCTCATTCAAAAGCTGGTGCCGGCGTGAAAACGACGGCCAGAGCATCAATAACCTGACCTGCCCGATCGGTGCAGGCAGTTGCTGCGACAAACGGCCCGACGTTATTGCCGCGCTTGTTGCAGCAGAAGTCATCACTGAACTGACCGGTTTTAAAGCGCGCGAAGCTGCGGAAAAACCATCAGTTTTACTCGAAGGGAGAAGCTCATGAATACGGATGTGGCCTGTCGGCTGGAGCTGCGCAGCGTGACCAAGGCGTTTCCGGGGGTGCTGGCCAATGATCAGGTCAGCTTTAAAGTGGGCCCCGGAAAAATTCATGCGCTGCTTGGAGAAAACGGCGCCGGAAAATCGACGCTGGTCAAGATGATCTACGGCATTATGCAGCCCGACGCGGGTGAAATTCTGCTCGACGGTAACGTGGTTCATGTGCCCAACCCGAAAGCCGCGCGCGCCATGGGCGTTGGCATGGTGTTCCAGCATTTCTCGCTTTTCGAGGCGATGACAGTGCTGGAAAATATTGCTTTGGGTCTGGATGAAAATATCAGCCACGCGGAGCTGGAAAAGCGTATTCGTGAAGTGCTGACACAGTACGGGCTGGCGCTTGAGCCACACCGGATCGTGTCGACGCTGAGCGTGGGGGAACGTCAGCGGATCGAAATCGTGCGCGCGTTGCTGCTGAATCCCAACCTTCTGATCATGGACGAACCCACATCAGTTCTGACGCCGCAAGAAGTGGCACAACTGTTTGAAACCCTGCGGCATCTGGCGGCCAACGGCTGTTCGATCCTTTATATCAGCCACAAGCTGCACGAAATTCAGGCGCTGTGCGACGGGGCTTCGATCCTGCGCGGCGGCAAGATTGTCGGCGCCTGTGACCCCAAGCAAGAGAGCGCGCGCTCGATGGCCGAGATGATGATCGGCGGCGAGTTGATGGATGTTGAGAAAGGCCCGTCACGCCAGCTTGGCGGCGACAGGTTTGTCGTCAACAGCCTGACAGTTCCGGGCGAAGGCGATTTTGGTGTCGCCCTTGACGACATCAATTTCAGCGTGCGCGAAGGCGAGATTTTTGGCATCGCAGGCGTTGCCGGCAACGGCCAGAACGAGCTGCTGCTGGCGCTGAGCGGAGAGGTCAAATCTGAGGACAGTTATACCGTTCAGCTGGATGGCAAACCGCTGGGTAAACTGGGCACCACGCTGCGCCGCTATTTCGGTCTGTGTGCGGTGCCAGAAGAAAGAAACGGCCACGGGGCGGTGCCAAATTTCTCACTGACCGACAATGCAATTCTGACCGCGCGCAATCGCAAAGGCATGGTGAACTGGGGCGTGATCAACGCCAGAAAAGCCGAGACATATGCCGACGAAATCATCCAGCAATTCTCGGTGAAAACAACGGGTTCGACGTCAACTGCCGGTTCTCTGTCGGGCGGTAACCTACAAAAATTCATCATGGGGCGCGAGATCATGCAAACGCCCGAAGTGTTGATTGTTTCGCAACCCACATGGGGTGTGGACGCAGGTGCCGCTGCGGCGATCCATCAGGAACTGGTCAATCTTGCCGGGCGGGGCTCTGCCATCGTGGTGATCTCGCAGGATCTGGATGAGCTGCTGGCAATCTGTGACCGGATGGCGGTGATCAACGAAGGAAAAATGTCCAAAACCCTCAATGTCGCCGAGGCCACGATTGATGAGATCGGCCTGTTGATGGGCGGGGTCCACGGCGACCCGAATTCTACCACTGAAATGACGGAGGCAGCCCATGTTGCTTGAACTTGAAGCACGCAAGGAGCCCAGCCGCTCCATGTTATACCTGACACCGGTCATTGCCGTTTTGCTGACCATGGTGTTCGGCGCGGTCATCTTTACGCTGCTGGGCTACAATGGTCTGGCCGCAGTGCGGGAAATCTTCATCACCCCTGCCATTGATATTGGCCGCTGGCCGGATCTTGGCATCAAAGCCGCGCCGCTGATCCTGATTGCGACCGGCCTGTCGATCGGGTTCCGGGCGAATGTCTGGAACATCGGCGCCGAAGGGCAGTACATTTTCGGCGCACTTGCCGGCACCGGGGTGGCCTTGCTGACCTGGGATATGGAAGGCGTCTGGATCCTGCCGTTGATGTGTCTGGCGGGGATTGTCGGCGGGATGCTCTATGCCGCGATTCCGGCGCTGCTGAAAATCAAGCTTGAGGTCAACGAGATCCTGTCGAGCCTGATGATGACCTATGTCGCGGTGCAGCTGCTCTATTACCTGATGCGCGGTCCATGGATGGATCCGGAGGGCTTTAACTTCCCGCAGACACGTCTGTTCAGTGACTCGCAACTGATGCCGGAAATCGGCGATACCTTTGTCCATATTGGGGTGCCATTGGCCTTTATCATTGCGCTGATCGCCTGGTTCACCATGTCAAAGACCGTGTTTGGCTTTCAGGTCCGTGTCGTTGGCGCTGCGCCGCATGCGGCCCGCTATGGTGGCTTTAACAAGAACCGCACGGTGTTGTTGTCGATGCTTGCCGGTGGCGGGCTGGCCGGTCTTGCCGGTGTCTTTGAGGCGGCGGGTCCCTTTGGCCAGATGGTGCCGCAGTTTCCGACCGGCTACGGCTTTACCGCCATCATCGTTGCCTTTCTGGGTCGTCTGCATCCGATCGGCATCATGCTGGCCGGTGTCATCCTGGCGATCTCCTATGTGGGCGGTGAAATCGCGCAGACCACGCTTGGCTTGCCCAATGCCGCCGCCGGACTGTTTCAGGCGATGATGCTGTTCTTCCTGCTGGCGACAGACATCCTGGTGAAATATCGCTTGCGGTTTGGTTCCGCAGCACCTGGAGGTGCAAAATGAACGACTATCTTCTCATATCATTCATCATGACCGTCATCGGGGCCTCGACCCCGATCCTGCTGGCCGCGCTGGGCGAGCTGGTGGTTGAAAAAAGCGGTGTGCTGAATCTGGGTGTCGAAGGCATGATGCTGGTGGGGGCCGTCACCGGGTTTGCGGTGACTTCAATCACTGGCATGCCACTGGTTGGCATCATTGTTGCGGCGATAACTGCGACGCTGGCGGCACTGATCTTTGCCTATCTGACACTGACGCTGACCGCCAACCAGGTGGCAACCGGCCTGGCGCTGACGATCTTTGGTATCGGGCTGTCTTCGCTGCTGGGCGAAGGGTTTGTCGGCTTCACCATTGACGTCATGGGACCGGTCTTCCCGGCTGGTCTGGCCGAACATCCGGTGCTGCGTGTTGTCTTCGGCCACAACGTGGTTGTCTACTTCTCGATTGCGATGATCGGCGCGGTGGCGTGGTTCCTGAAGAAATCACGCGCTGGTCTGATCCTGCGAGCGGTGGGCGAGAGTGACAGTTCGGCCCATTCCATCGGCTATTCGGTGATTGGCGTGCGTTATGCTGCCGTGGCCTTTGGCGGTGCCATGGCTGGCATTGGCGGAAGTTACTATTCGCTGGTTCTGACGCCGATGTGGGCGGAGCAGCTGACCGCCGGGCGTGGCTGGATCGCGCTGGCCCTGGTCGTATTTTCAGCCTGGCGCCCGTGGCGCCTGCTGCTGGGGGCGTATTTCTTTGGCGTGGTTATGACACTGGAGCTTTACACCAAAGCCGCCGGCATCACGCTCATCGCCCCCGAACTTCTGGCCGCCATGCCTTATATCGCAACGATCGCTGTGCTTGCGCTGATTTCGCTCAGGAAATCAGCCGGTGCTCAGGCTCCGGCCTGTCTGGGCCAGCCCTTCAAACCATCCACCTGAATTTCAATACCAAAGGGAGAGACCATGACCAATTTTACGCGCAGAAACATCCTGAAAACAGCTGGTGCGGCGGCAACGCTGCCTTTGCTGGGAACCATGGCACGGGGCACCGCGCCGCTGAAAGTCGCCTTTGTCTACCTGGGCCCGATCGGGGATCACGGCTGGACATATGCCCATGAGCAGGGCCGTCAGGCGGCGATCGCACAATACGGCGACGCGATTGAAACGACCATCGTGGAAAACGTTGCCGAAGGGCCGGACAGCGAACGGGTGATCCGCAACCTTGCCGAGCAGGGCAATGAGCTGATCTTCACCACGTCCTTTGGCTATATGAACCCGACCCTGAAAGTTGCCAAACGCTATAAGAACGTGAAGTTTGAGCACGCATCCGGGTACAAGCAATCCAAAAATGTCGCGTCTTATAACGCACGTTATTATCAGGGCCGCGCAGTCTGTGGCACCATTGCGGGCCACATGTCGGAAACGGGCGTTGCCGGCTATATCGCCTCCTTCCCGATCCCCGAAGTGGTGCAGGGCATCAACGCCTTCACCCTGGCCGCACGCAAGGTCAATCCGGATTTCCAGACCCGGGTTCTGTGGGTTTCAAGCTGGTATGATCCTGCGAAAGAGGCTGATGCTGCCAAGGCGCTGTTCGATCAGGGCGCGGACATCATCGCCCAGCACACCGACAGTCCGGCGGCACTTCAGGCCGCTGAACAGCGTGGTCTGATGGCCTTTGGTCAAAGCTGGGATATGTCCTCCTTTGCACCCACCGCGCATCTGACGGCGATCCAGAACAACTGGGGCATCTACTATGTTGACCGTATTGCAAAAGTGCTGGCGGGCAACTGGTCAACCGGGTCCACCTGGTGGGGCATGAAAGAAGGTGCCGTAGAGATGTCTCCGTTCAATGACCGCATTCCAGCCGAGGTGCAGGCGGCTGCAATTGCAACGCGCGACAACATCATTGACGGGTCCGTCCCGGCCTTTGCCGGACCAATATCTGACAATACAGGAACCGAGCGGCTGGCCGCCGGTGGCGCGCTGGATGACGGTGCGCTGAACGGGATCGACTGGTACGTCGAAGGCGTTTCTGCCTGATCTGCAACGCAGGGAAACGCGCTGTTCGTGGCGCGTTTCCCACCCTAATAATCTGTCCTGCCATCACGCCACAGGCGCGATCCTGGTCAGAGAGAATTCTCAGGAAACTTGAATACCAATGAAACTTCTACGCGGCAGAGTGCTGAATTTCGTATCCGAACCCCAGGGCGCGGACGATACGGATGCTTATGAATTTCACGAAAACGGCGCGGTCCTTGTCAGCGATGGCATCATCATCGCACAAGGCGATTTTGCCACTGTCAGCCTTCAGGCCACTGACGCCGAAATAATCGACCACCGCCCGCATCTGCTGATGGCGGGGTTCATTGATACGCACATCCATTTCCCTCAGGTGCAGGTTGTAGCCTCCTGGGGCGCGCAATTGCTGGACTGGCTGAATACCTACACTTTCCCGGAAGAAAGTCGTTACGCCGATGCCGCTCATGCCACCAGAATGGCAGGGCTGTTCTATGATGAGCTGGTCAAGAACGGCACCACCACCGCCGTTTCTTACTGTTCTGTGCACAAAGCCTCGGCCGACGCATATTTTGGCGAGGCCGCAAAGCGCAACATGCGCATGATCGGTGGCAAGGTGCTGATGGACCGCAACGCGCCGGACATGGTCTGTGATACGCCTCAGTCGGGCTATGACGACAGCAAATCGCTGATCGAAGACTGGCACGGCCGTGGCCGGGGGCTGTATGCGATCACCCCGCGTTTTGCCATCACCTCGACCCCGGAACAGATGGAGGCGGCCCAGGCGCTGGTCGCTGAGCATCCGGATTGCTACGTGCAGACCCACCTGTCTGAGAACGTGGACGAGATCGCCTTTACCGCCGAGCTGTATCCGGGCGCGCGGGACTATCTGGATGTGTACCAGTCCTATGATCTGCTTGGCCCAAAGATGTTCCTTGGCCATTCGATTCACTTGAAAGAGCGCGAGATCGGGGCGATTGCGGAAACCGGCAGCCATCCGGTGTTCTGCCCGACCTCGAACCTGTTTCTGGGCAGCGGCTTGTTTGATGACGCGGGGCTCAGGGCACGCGGCATTCAAAATGCCATCGCAACTGACATCGGCGGCGGCACCAGCTATTCAATGCTGCAGACCCTGAACGAGGGCTACAAGATCCTGCAGCTGAACAACCAGAAACTGCACCCGTTCCGGGCGTTTTACTGGATCACGCGCGGCAATGCTGTGACGCTGGGGCTGGAAGACAAGATCGGAACCCTGGATGCTGGTTCAGAGGCCGACATCGTCGTGTTGAACAGTTCCGCCACAAGCGCGATGGCGTTGCGGATGGAGCGGGCGGAAACGCTGGCGGAGGAGCTGTTTATCCTGCAGATCATGGCCGATGACCGCTCTGTTCAGCAGACCTATGTTGCGGGTCAGGCGCAGCTTTAAGCCGGTTCAGCCGGTCTGACCGCAGTTTCTTCGCTGGCCGCCAGCCAGGTGGATGCGAATGATTGCGGTCAGGTTTCGCCCCTGACCGGGGCCGCAGGCAGGGTTTGCGGCCTGACGCGATCTGTGCAAATGCGTGAATTGCGGCAAAAAACCGCAAACGGTGCAAAAGCTGATGACCTGAGAACGTCATCGAATTATCATATTTTTCAAGGCACTCCTTCTGGTATCACCGGGCGGTTTTATCGTTGAACTGCGGGCAAAGACCGGGTTTTAAAGAGAGTGCAAATCAGTTGCCGGAAAGGGCCGTCTATGTCTCAGTCGTCTTATTATGCTCCCAAGGGGGGCCTGCCGCCGCAAACGCAATTGCTGACCGACCGGGCGATGTTTACCGAAGCCTATGCGGTGATCCCCAAAGGCACGTTCAGCGATATTGTCACCAGTCTCTTGCCGTTTTGGGACAAAGCCCGGTTTTGGGTGTTGTCCCGCCCGCTGAGCGGCTTTGCCGAGACCTTTTCGCAGTATATTGGCGAAGTGCAGCCCGGCGGTGGCAGTGACCGGCCGGAAACAGATGCCAGTGCCGAGGCGGTGCTGTTCGTTGTTGAGGGAACCATGCAGGTGACGCTTGACGGGCAGGCGCATGAGATGGGCGAGGGCGGTTATGCTTTCATCCCGGCGGGGGCCGCCTGGAGCCTGCGCAATGATAGTGATGCCCCGGTAAGGTTCCACTGGATCCGCAAGCGTTTCCAACCTGTTGACGGACTGGCGCCGCCGGAGGCTTTTGTCACCAATGAACGCGATATAGCGCCCACCGAGATGCCGGACACAGACGGCGCCTGGGCCACCACGCGCTTTGTCGATCCGACCGACCTGCGCCATGACATGCATGTCACCATCGTCACATTCCAGCCAGGTGGAGTTATCCCCTTTGCGGAGACCCATGTGATGGAACACGGGCTTTATGTGCTGGAAGGCAAAGCGGTTTACCGGCTGAACCAGGACTGGGTCGAAGTCGAAGCCGGCGATTATATGTGGCTGCGCGCCTTCTGCCCCCAGGCCTGTTACGCCGGCGGCCCGGGCCCATTCCGTTACCTGCTGTACAAGGACGTGAACCGGCATATGGCGTTGCCTGGCTGATAAGGCACGGCTGACTGCGCCGGGCTATATCTCCCGGCTCAACCGCCCGGTTGCGGCGGTTGAGCCCCCAGGCCGCGTGACAAGTCCAGCGCGGCCTGACGCACAAGCATGGAAATCCGCGTCATCTGTGCGCCGCTCATCCGGTGGGTTGGACCAGAGACCGAAATCCCGGCCACCGCTTCACCGTAGAAATTCAGCACCGGGGCGGCAATACAGCGCATGCCCTGGGTGCGCTCTTCGTCATCAAAGGCGAAACCCTGATCCCTGATTTGCTGCAACTCGCGGCGCAGCGCGTCGCTGTCACAGATGGTTTTTCCGGTAAACCGTTCACGCTCGCTGTCGCGGAGATACTGATCCAGCCGCGCGGCGGTGAACTGGCTGAGCAGTGCTTTGCCAATGCCCGAAGCATGCATCGGGGACAGCGTGCCTGGCGGAAAAAACGCCCGGATCGTTTCATGGGTCTCGACCTGGCTCAGGAACATGACATTGCCCCGGTTCTCGATGCCCAGGTTCGACGTCTCCCCGGTGGCCTCCATCAGATCGCGCATAACCGGCCGACTGCGTTCCACCACTGAGCTGCGCCGCAGGAATGATGCCCCCAGACGGAAGGCCGCCGGACCCACGTGCCAGGCCTGGGTTGAAGCGTCAGTCTCTACCACGTCACGCGCTTCCAGCGTGGCCAGCACCCGGTGAATCGTCGCCGCTGACTGATCCAGACCGGCGGCAATCTGGGACAGCGTCATACCGCCACTGTTTGCCAGTAAATCGAGAACATCCAGCGCACGGTCTAAAGACTGAATCGTGTTTTGAGACGGTTTGTTGTCAAAGCTTTTTGGGCGTCCGCGTTTGCTTTTGGGAGGTTGCATGGGTTGAAAACCTGTAATTTGAGAAGCAGTTTCATCCTAATGTTGAAAATCAATTTCGTACAGTGAAAAAATGTAAACTATTGAAATTACACTTATATTGCCACATTTGGCAGTTTTGAAAAACGTTTTCAAAAAAATTGGCAGGTGATCACCTTCGGCGTAGACTTGAAATAACCTTGCCAACGGAGGGCAGAAAATGAGCTTTCAGAACCCGGTCTTTATTCCCGGCCCGACCAACATGCCCGAACGCCTGCGCAAAGCAGTCGACATGCCGACCCTTGATCACCGCTCCTCATTGTTCGGGGAAATTCTTCACCCGGCACTGCAGGGCGTGAAAAAGATCCTCAAATCCAAAACCGCCGAGATCTTTATCTTTCCCTCTACTGGCACCGGTGGCTGGGAGACCGCATTGACCAATACGCTCAGTGCCGGGGACAAAGTTCTGGTCGCGCGCAACGGTATGTTCAGCCATCGCTGGATTGACATGTGCCAGCGTCATGGCCTCGACGTGCAGATCGTTGAAACCCCATGGGGGGCGGGCATTCCAGCCGACCGCTATGAAGAAATCCTGACCGCAGATACATCGCACCAGATCAAAGCGGTGCTGGCGACTCACAATGAAACGGCCACCGGGGTGGTTTCTGACATTGCTGCCGTGCGCCGGGCAATGGATGCGGCGAGCCATCCGGCTTTGTTGTTTGTGGACGGGGTCAGCTCCATCGCGTCGATGGATTTCCGCATGGATGAATGGGGCGTCGATATCGCCGTCACCGGCAGCCAAAAGGGCTTCATGCTTCCGGCCGGGCTGGCAATCACCGGCTTCAGCCCCAAGGCGATGGCGACGGTGGATGCTGCGAAGCTTCCGCGCACCTTCTTTGATATCCGCGACATGGCCAAAGGATATGCCGCGGACGCTTATCCTTACACGCCGGCCGTCGGGCTGCTGAACGGGTTGAAACTCTCCACCGAGATGCTGCTGGGCGAAGGGCTGGACAACGTGTTCGCGCGCCACACCCGCATCGCAGGTGGTGTACGTGCTGCGGTTGATGCCTGGGGGCTGGAGCTTTGCGCAAAGTCTGCGGACGTGTATTCTGATACCGTGAGTGCGATCTGCACGCCCGAGGGTTTCAACGCCACTGACATCGTCTCTCTGGCGGCAAAAAAATACGACGTGGCTTTTGGCGTCGGTCTGGGCGAGGTCGCAGGCAAGCTGTTCCGCATCGGCCATCTGGGCAGTCTGACAGATGTGATGATGCTTTCGGGCCTGGCCACGGCGGAAATGTGTATGGCAGATCTTGGCCTGAACATCCGGCTTGGAGCGGGTGTCGCCGCGGCGCAGGAGCATTTCCGCAGTACGGCAGGCGTGCCGGTCCTCGCGGCAGCATAAGGAGTGGTGCCAATGTATATACCTACTTTTGACGATGTGCAGGCCGCCGAACACCGGATCGCTTATTACATCCGGGAAACGCCGGTTCTGACCTCGGCCTTTCTCAACCGGCTGACCAGCGCAGATCTGTTTTTTAAGTGCGAGAACTTTCAGAAAGCCGGCGCGTTCAAAGTCCGGGGCGCTTCAAATGCGGTGTTTTCGCTGCGCAATGATCAGCTGGAACGCGGTGTTGCCACCCATTCTTCGGGCAATCACGCGCTCAGCCTGTCCTATGCGGCCGGGTGCCGGGGCATTCCCTGCACCGTAGTGATGCCGCGCACCGCGCCTCAGGCCAAAAAAGACGCGGTTATCGGCTATGGTGGCCGCATCGTCGAATGCGAGCCTTCCACATCTTCGCGCGAAGCGACATTCGCCGAAGTGGTGAAGGAAACCGGCGCCGATTTTGTGCACCCCTATAATGACCCGCGGGTGATTGCAGGACAGGCCACCTGCTCCAAGGAACTGCTGCGCCAGGTGGAAGGTCTTGAGGCTATAGTGGCCCCGATCGGCGGCGGCGGCATGATTTCGGGCACTTGCCTGACCCTGTCCAACCTGGCGCCAGACGTGAAAATCTATGCCGCCGAGCCGGAACAGGCCGATGATGCTGCCCGCAGTCTGCGCGCGGGTTATATCATTGCCGATGACGCGCCGGTGACGGTGGCCGATGGTCTCAAAGTGCCGCTGAAGGAGCTGACCTGGCATTTTGTGTCCAACCACGTCAGCGATATTCTGACCGTATCTGAGACTGAAATCATCGAGGCCATGGTGCTGATCTGGAAGATCATGAAAATCGTGGTCGAGCCGTCCTCGGCGGTCACTCTGGCAAGCATTCTGAAAAATCCCGAAACCTTCGCCGGCAAAAGAGTCGGCATCATTCTGACCGGGGGCAATGTCGATCTGGACAGTCTGCCCTGGATGAACCGCTGATTTAGGAGAGCATAATGAACGAGAAATCAAATTTTTCCGGCCTTGAAGTCGGCTATGATGTGCCTGCCCTGCCGGGCATGGATGAGGCTGACATTCAGACCCCCTGCCTCGTGCTGGATCTTGATGCGCTGGAACGCAACATTGTGAAAATGGGCAATTTCGCCCGTGACATGGGTGTGCGCCACCGGGTGCATGGCAAAATGCACAAATCGGTGGATGTGGCTCTGTTGCAGGAAAAACTGGGCAACAGCTGTGGTGTATGTTGCCAGAAAGTCAGCGAGGCCGAAGTCTTTGCCCGTGGCGGTATCAAGGATGTGCTGGTGTCCAATCAGGTCCGGGATCCGGCCAAGATTGACCGTCTGGCGCGGCTGCCCAAACTGGGTGCGCGCACGATCTGTTGTGTCGATGACATTGAAAATATTGCCGGTCTGTCGGCTGCGGCTGTCAAACATGGCACCCAGATCGAATGTCTGGTTGAGATCGATTGTGGCGCCGGGCGCTGTGGTGTGACCACCACGCCTGCAGTGGTTGAAATCGCGCAGGCGATTGACGGCGCGGAGGGGCTGAAATTCGCTGGTCTCCAGGCCTATCAGGGCGCCATGCAGCACATGGCTTCCTATGAAGACCGCAGAGGCAAAATCGACATTGCCGTGGATATGGTACGCGACGCCGTAGACGCGCTGAAAGCGCTGGGGCTGGAATGTGACATCGTCGGCGGGGGTGGCACCGGGTCCTATTATTTTGAGGGCAGTTCGGGTGTTTTCAACGAACTGCAATGCGGCTCCTATGCGTTTATGGATGCGGATTATGGCCGGATTCTGGACAAAGAAGGTAAGCGCATTGACCAGGGCGAATGGGAAAATGCGCTGTTCATCCTGACCAGCGTGATGAGCCACGCCAAGGCGGACAAGGCCATCGTGGATGCCGGGCTGAAGGCCCAGTCGGTCGATTCCGGTCTGCCCACCGTGTTTGGCCGGGATGACGTGGAATACGTCAAATGCTCTGATGAACATGGCGTCGTTGCAGACCCTGCGGGTGTGTTGAAAGTCAATGACAAGCTGCGCCTGGTGCCGGGCCACTGCGATCCGACCTGCAACGTGCATGACTGGTACGTTGGCGTGCGTGGCGGCAAGGTTGAAACCCTGTGGCCGGTCTCTGCGCGCGGCAAAGCTTACTGATTTACCCCCTGACTGGCGGGGCCGCCTGGCGTGGTCCCGCTGCTTTTTTAAGACGCAAGGAGAGCGGAATGATTATCGTTCCAGAAAAAGAAATCGCCGGGCTGATCGGTGCAACAGAATCTTTTACGGCGGTGGAACAAGTGTTCGCCGCCATGTCGCGTGGGGACGCCTATAACTTCCCGGTGATCCGCGAAGCGATCGGCCATGCGGATGCGCTGTACGGCTTCAAATCCGGCTTTGACCGCGCCGGCCTGGCGCTGGGTCTGAAATCCGGCGGTTACTGGCCGGGCAATGAAAAGCTCGGCCTGCCCAATCACCAGTCTACCATTTTTCTGTTTGATGCGGACACCGGCAAGGTCAAAGCGGCCATTGGCGGCAATCTTCTGACTGCGCTGCGCACTGCGGCGGCCTCTGCGGTGTCGATCAGTTACCTGGCCCCCAAAGCGGCCAAAACCCTGGGCATGATTGGTGCGGGGCACCAGTCGGCGTTTCAGATGCGCGCCGCGGTGGCGCAGCGTGATTTTGACCGGGTGATCGGCTGGAACCTGCATCCTGAAATGCTGTCGCGGCTGGCAGATACGGCGGCTGAGCTTGGCCTGCCGTTTGAAGCCGTTGAACTGGATCAGCTGGGGGCAGAGGCAGATGTGATCATTTCCATCACCTCAAGTTTTGATCCGATCCTGCTGGACGCCCATGTCACCGGTGGCACCCATATTGCCTGCATGGGCACCGACACCAAAGGCAAACAGGAAGTCGACGCCGCGCTCATCGCCCGTGCCACGCTGTTTACCGACGAGATCGCCCAGTCCGTCAGTATCGGCGAATGCCAGCACGCTGTGGCCTCGGGTCTGATCACCGAGGCTGACATCAGTGAAATGGGCGCGGTGATCAACGGCGCGCATCCGGGCCGCAGCTCTGAGGATGAGCTGACGCTGTTTGACGGCACGGGTGTCGGGCTGCAGGATCTGGCCGTCGCCTCTGCAGTGGTGGATCTTGCGCTGGCCAAAGGGGTCGCGACCGTGGTTGATTTCTGAGCTTACGCCATTGATTGCCTGACCGGAGGGATGATCCGGGGACAAAGCCCGGCTGTTGCAGCCGGGCTTTTTTGTGGGATTACGGCAATTACGGGTGCCTTCAGCCCGCCGATCCCTACCGGCGGCAGACGTGTCAGATGATCCTGCGCTCATGCGCGGTGCCTGTACGTGACCAGAGATAAAAAAAGGGGGCCACAATGGGCCCCCTTTAGCAACTCTGCTTTCCTGTCTCAGCCCTGGCTATCCTGGGGCAACGATCCTGCACCGTGACCCGCCATACCGCCAGACACTTCCTCAGTGGACTCGGCCGACAGTTCCGCGGGCAAGACCAGATTGAGTGTCATGGCAATCAGCGCCGCAGGCAGCAGACCACTGGTCATCAGAATGCGCAGCGTATCGGGCAGATGCTGTACCGCACCTGGTTCAAGCTGCAGCCCGAGACCAACTGAAAGCGCGATGGCGAAAATCACCATGTTGCGACGGTTCCAGACCACATCCGAGAGCATCGAAATACCAGCGGCAACAACCATACCGAACATGATGATCACACCGCCGCCCAGCACCTCAATCGGCACCGTACGGATGATGGCGCCAACTTTCGGAATCAGGCCGCTGATGATCAGGAAAATGGCCCCGAAAGTCACCACATGGCGGCTCATCACCCCGGTCATCGCAATCAGGCCGACGTTCTGGCTGAAGGATGTGTTTGGCAACCCGCCGAAACACCCTGCCAAAGCAGTGCCAAACCCATCGGCATAGGTCGCGCCCTGGATTTCACGGCCGGTGGCTTCGCGACCGGCGCCGCCCCGGGTGATGCCGCTGACATCGCCGACTGTTTCAATGGCGGAAATAAAGCCCATTAGGCTGAAGCCGATAACTCCGGCGACAGTGAAATCAATGCCATACTTAAACGGCTGCGGCAGGGCAAAAACGGCGGCACTCTGCCAGCTGGAAGAGATCGCATCAATGGTTATCATGCCGGTCAGCAGCGCGTAAAAATACCCCACGATCAGTCCCAGCAGAACTGCGGAGATGGACAACATTCCGCGGGCAAAAAACTTCAGACCCAGGGTGACAAAGATCACCACCAGCGCGGCGGACCAGTTCAGCGCAGAGCCATATTCCGGTGTGCCGATCGCCGGAACCCCGCCGGCGGCATACTGGATGCCGACCTTGACCAGAGCCAGTCCGATCATGGTGACAACGAGACCGGTCACCAGCGGCGGCATGGCAAAGCGGATCTTGCCAATGAATGTGCCGAGCAGTGCATGAAACAGCCCGCCGACGATGATGCCGCCATACAGCGCGGCCAGGCCGTCAACACCTTTGCCGGCGACCAGCGGAATCATAATCGGCAAGAACGCGAAACTGGTGCCCTGAACGATGGGCAGCGCGGCGCCAACCGGGCCAAGTGTGATGGTTTGCAGCAATGTTGCGACACCGGCAAACAGCATCGACATCTGAATGAGGTAAAGCAGTTCCGGAAAATCCGGCGAGTTAGAGCCAAAGCCAAAACCGGCAGCGCCTGCAACAATAATGGCAGGCGTGATGTTGGAGACAAACATCGCCAGAACGTGTTGAATTCCTAAAAAGATCGCCTTGCCCGTTGGGGGCGTGTAATTGGGATCCCGGAGCTGTTCCGCTGTCCCTATCGAATTGTCAGTCATTAATTTTCCTCCCAGAATTGACTGTCAAACATGCCGCTTCAACGTCGGCTTAAATATTAATTCATTGATCTGATTTCACGGTGTACGGCGCGGAGAACCAATGTTCTTCCAGGTTGTCGCCCTCGCCGATGCGGTCGACTACAGCGTATTGGCCGGGCGCTTCAAAGGGCGCCAGCACGCCGTGCCAGGTGCCGCGGTGCAGGTTTATGGACTGGCCCGGCTGGCTCAGAAACGCGCGCAGATCTGCCGGCGTGCCGGCATCATCTTGCGCCACGATCACCATCATCGGCACCTGATTGAGCGGGATAAAGGCCTGGCTGCCTTCAGGGTGGCGCTCCACCAGTTCCACCAGATAGGGCAGCTGACGCGCCTCGGCGTTAAACAGGCTGATGCCGGCGGCCCCGCTGCCAAAATCAAGTCGCGCCAGGTCGTGGTGGCGGCCGCAGAGCCCCTGATTGATCAGCTTGTCCGGGGTACCGGTGATCTCGATCACTTCGCCAAACGGGGCAAACTCCGCCGCTGTCAGCGGCTCGAGCTGCAGGGTCCGCTCAGCGCGGCTTCCGCCATCGCCGACATCCCTGTTTTCCCTGGCGCGCCCGGTGCCTCCGGCATCCCCTGCGCGCTCTGCCACACTCCCGTCACCGCCGGCAGCATCCCCGGTCCGCCCGGCTTTCCCGGCGCTCATGGCAGCAGGTCCTGCAGCCGCAGCTGCGCGATGCGTTCCACCTGTTTGCAGGCTTCGCGCATCTCCTCGTCGCGGCTGTTGTCGATGCGGCGGGCAAAGGCCTCTTCAATTGAGGCTTTGGAATTGTCGCGCACCGCGATGATGAAGGGAAAGCCGTGGCGCGCGGTGTAATCATTGTTCAGACGGGTAAACTGGGCGCGTTCCGCATCCGTCAGCGCGTCCAGTCCGGCGCCGGCTTGTTCCGAGGTGGATTCCTCGGTCAGCCGATCGGCCTGCGCCAGTTTGCCGGCCAGATCCGGGTGCGCTTTCAGCACGCCGAGCCGTTCCGCATCACTGGCGGAGCGGAACATGCGGGTCAGCGCATGGTGCAAGCCGCAGGCAGAGTCATGCGCCGGGCCCAGCTCCAGTTCAAAAGCGCGTTCCGCAATCCAGGGCGAATGTTCAAAGATGCTGCCATACAGTTCCACAAAACGTTCGCGGCGCATCTCCGAGGGGCGTTCAAAGCGTTGATGCGGATGGTTTTCCTGCCAGTGCTGCGCGATATCGATGCGGCGCGCGAACCAGACATCCGCGTGGGACTGGGCGTATTCCATGAAGCGTTTGAGCGCCATCACCCGGCCAGGCCGCCCGATCAGCCGGCAGTGCAGCCCCACGGACATCATTTTGGCAGCGCCCGCTTCGCCTTCGGCGTAAAGCGCGTCAAACGTGTCTTTCAGATAGGTGTAAAACTGGTCGCCGGAGTTAAATCCCTGCGGCGTGGCAAAACGCATGTCGTTGCAATCGAGCGTATATGGGATGACCAGCTGCTCGCGTTCCCCGGCCTCAATCCAATAGGGCAAGTCGTCACAATAGCTGTCTGAGACGTAGTCGAAACCACCGTCTTCTGCCACCAGATCGACGGTGTTTTCCGAGCAACGCCCAGTGTACCAGCCACGCGGGCGTTCGCCGGTGACTTCTGTGTGCAGCCGGATCGCCTCGACCATATCATCACGCTCAGAACGGCGGCTGGCGTCTTTATATTCGATCCATTTCAGCCCGTGGCTGGCAATCTCCCAACCGGCGGCCTGCATCGCGCCAAGCTGCTCCGGGCTGCGCGCAAGCGCGCTGGCGACGCCGTAAACCGTGGCCGGGATATCCAGCCCTGTGAACAGCCGGTGCAGCCGCCAGAACCCGGCGCGCGCGCCGTATTCATAGATCGATTCCATGTTCCAGTGCCGCTGCCCGGGCCAGGGCGCAGCACCAACGATTTCCGACAGAAAAGCCTCGGATGCCGCGTCGTGATGCAACACACAATTCTCGCCACCCTCCTCGTAGTTGATGACAAATTGCACAGCGATTTTGGCGCCAGCGGGCCAGCGGGCGTCCGGTGCCTCAGCGCCATAGCCGCGCATGTCACGGGGGTATCTGTTCACGGGGTCTCTCCTGCAGTTCACTTGATTGTAGTTTAGAACAATGGTCGCGATTTACTTTGTTTTCCGAAAGGTGTTTCTAAAATAATCTAGTGACGTCAAAGCCGCAGTTCGGGCAGGATGTGGCGACCCAAAAAGGAACAGAATATGGCCGGATATTTAACGACACATGTGCTTGATACTGCACGCGGCTGCCCGGCTGCGGGTCTGAAAATCGAACTTTACCGTCTGACGGGTGGGACCCGCGCATTGTTGCGTACGTTGCACACCAATAAAGACGGGCGCACCGACGGGCAGATCCTGCCGGAGGCGGAATTTGAAACCGGCATCTATGAGCTGGTATTTCATGCCGGCGACTATCTGGATGACAGCGGCGCTGCGGTGGACGGCCCCCGGTTTCTGGATGTAATTCCACTGCGGTTTGGCATGTCAGAAGCCGCGCATTATCACGTGCCGCTGCTGTTGTCGGCTTACTCTTATTCCACCTACCGGGGCAGCTAAGGCTCCAGCGACTTGCGGATCCGTTCCACCATAAATTCGATGAACAGACGTGTTTTCGGATCTTGCAAGCGCCGGTGAGAGTAAAGACAGGCCATCTGAATAGGCATCGGTGGTTCCTGTTCCAGCACCGGGACCAGCGCGCCGGACTTCAGGTGATCGGCAACTTCGAACATCGGTTTCAGAATAATGCCATGCCCGTCCAGCGCCCAGCCGGTTAAGACGTCGCCGTCGTCAGATTCAAGCGATCCGGTGACCGCCACCCGTTTCAGACCATCAATGGTCTGCAGCGGCCAGCGGAATTCCGGAGCACCGGGAAAACGCAGGTTGAGGCAATTATGGACGCCGCCGTTGAGGCTGGCGGCTGTTTCCGGCGTGCCGTGGTTCTTCAAATATTGCGGCGAGGCACAGAGCAGACGCGAACATTCCGCGATCTTGCGCATGCGCAACGTCGAATCCTTTGGAATTCCCAGGAAAAATGCCAGATCAAGCCCTTCCGCGGCCAGGTCCAGTGTACGGTCAGACAGGCGCATGCGGATATCGATCAGCGGAAACTGCGCCTTAAATTCGGGGATCAGCGGTGCAATCAGCCGGCGCCCGACTCCCAATGGTGCTGCCACATGAAGATGGCCGCGCGGTGTCAGGGTGACATTGTTGATTTCCGCTTCGGCCTCTTCAATCGTCTCAAGAATTTTACAGGCACCGGGGTAAAACAGTTTGCCCTGTTCGGTTGGACTTAAGGTGCGGGTCGTGCGTTGGAACAGTCTGACACTCAGATGCTCTTCAAGCTGGGATATGCGGGCAGAGGCCACGGCGGCGGATATGCGTTGGTCGCGGGCTGCCGCTGACATGCTGCCCAATTCGTAAACGCGTACAAAGGTTTGAATATTGTCCAGGTAGGCCATAGGTTTATTCGGATTTTTTTGAAACTGTTTGGGTCTTTTTGTTAATACAGGAAAGTGGTGTATGCCGCTAGAGTGACAGGTAACTTATTCTGGAGAACTGACGATGTCTGAAATTGTTATCATGTGGGACTGGCTGGCCTTTGCGGTCCGCTGGTTACATGTCATCACCGCAATCGCATGGATCGGCTCATCGTTCTATTTTATCGCGCTCGATCTCGGGCTGCGGCGGGCCCCGGATATGCCTGAGGGTGTGCATGGCGAAGAGTGGCAGGTGCATGGGGGTGGGTTTTACCACATCCAGAAATACCTGGTCTCGCCCGCACGGATGCCGGAAGATCTGATCTGGTTTAAATGGGAAAGCTATGTGACGTGGCTGTCCGGTGCGGCATTGCTGATGATCGTCTACTGGGCCGGAGCAGAGCTGTATCTGATCGACAGCAGCAAGGCGGATCTGGCGGTCTGGCAGGCCATTCTGATTTCATTCGGATCATTGACGATAGGCTGGCTGGTCTATGACTTCCTGTGCAAATCCGGTCTGGCCGAACGCCCGACCCTGCTGATGGTGCTGCTTTTCATTCTGTTGATGGTGATGGCCTGGGGCTACAATCAGGTGTTTACCGGCCGTGCATCCTTGCTGCATCTGGGGGCCTTCACCGCCACGATTATGACCGCCAATGTGTTTCTGGTGATCATGCCGAACCAGCGTATCGTGGTGCAGGACCTGAAAGAAGGCCGCAAACCGGATCCGAAATATGGCAAGATTGCCAAGCTGCGCTCCACCCACAACAATTACCTGACGCTGCCGGTATTGTTCCTCATGCTGTCCAACCACTATCCGCTGGCTTTTGCCTCCGAATATAACTGGATCATCGCAGGTCTGGTGTTTTTGCTGGGGGTCACAATCCGCCATTATTTCAATACAAGGCACGCGCGCAAAGGCAATCCGACCTGGACTTGGCTGGTGTCGGTGCTCTTGTTCCTTGGCATCATGTGGTTGTCCACCGCGCCGTTGATGCAAAGCGATTATGACGAAGAAGAAGCGCGGGATCTGACGGCAAAGGAACAGATCTTTGCCAGTGCGGACGGCTTTGAGGAGGTCCAGGACATTGTCCTGGGCCGCTGCTCCATGTGCCATGCGCGGGAGCCCTCCTGGGACGGGATAAACCGTGCACCCAAAAACATGTTGCTGGAGACCCGGGGCGATATCGTTGCTGCCGCGAGTGAGATATTCCTGCAAGCGGGCGCAACCAACGCCATGCCACCGGCAAATGTCACTTGGATGGAAGAAGATGAACGCAGAAAGATCGTGAAATGGTTTCGCAAAGCTCAGGCGGACATGTCGTTTTTTGTTGCGATTAACTGAGCCGGCGGCAGGGGCTGCTTTTACTTCGCGGTGTTGCGTGCATCGGCAGGGTAGTCGTCGTGACCCGACAATGTGAACCGGTGCAGCATTTTGCTGATTGCAGACCTGGCAAGGCCTCAGGACTGAGCGTCAAAGAGGCCAGGAAAAAGCTGAGGCAGCGAAAGAGGTTGCTCTCTCTCTCCGTTAATTGGCGTTGATGCAAAATTTTTGAGGATCTGTTCGCCAGCTATAAAACTTCAAAAAATCTAGTATGCGGAGCTGGCGCGGCGTTCACTCAGTTTGGGACACCTGGGCATTGCGCAGGACAGGCCTGTTTTGGTGGCGGGCATTACAGTGCATCACAGGCTTGATTTGCACGACTATGTAGCAGGTCAGTCCAGTGAAATTGGAGCCGGTGCCGTAATCCGATATTTGCGACCGATGTTTGATTGGGCAGCGGACGAAAGAATAATTAGTGCGCATCCCTGGGCTGGTCTGAACGCTGGAGCTACCGCAGAGGCGAGGGATCTTCTGCCGTTGATCGGGCATATCCGGTTTGCCTCCGTACCCGATCACGGCGCACCGGATCACGGCGAAATATGCTGCGCACATATGTGTGAGCGGATCGGGGCGCTGAGCTACACTGCTCCGCCGGGTGCGGAATACAAGCCGGTCGCTGAGACCGGCGAAACGCTGGGGTGGATGGCGCAGCTGCGCGGATAAGGCCGGCGCTGGATTGCGTTGGTTTTCCGCGCGGTGGCTGCAATGCCCGAGCAAGTAAGAGGTGCCGCGCCGGTTCGGATTTTTCCGCGCCCGCCCTTCGTCGTCCTGGACAGCACATCTTCCGTGATCTCAAAAATGATGATTGCCGGGAGAGGGGCTGACGGTCTCAAAGCGTGCCGCCAAAACGCCGCGCGCCGCAGACTTTGGAATTCTCAAGCAACAACCGGGTCAATAGCTCGCCCATAAAGGCAGTGTTTATCGGCGTGGTATACGGGGGGATTTCCTTTTCAAATTTTGGTATACCGAATCCCAAATACCTGATAGTGAGATCTTGCCAGTAAATAATATACCGGAGGCAAATGGCTGTGCCCCACCAACGGAGGAATGAATATGAACAAATTGCTTTCCGCGGCGTCTGCTGCAGTGTTGAGCTTTGCCGGCTTTTCGGCGGCGGCACAGGAATACCCGTCCAAACCCATCGAGGTGGTGACCCATGCAGGTGCCGGTGGTGGTACAGATGTTACCACCCGGATGATGATGCTGCGGGCGCGTCGTGAACTGGGCGAAGATATGGTTGTGGTGAACAAACGCGGTGGTGGTGGCGCAGTTGCGATGGATTATTATCTGGAACAGCCAGCGGATGGGTATTCGATCCTGACCTTTACCATCGGTCACGCCGCCACTCTTGCCAAAGGCAAAACAGAGATGACTTTGGACGACATCCGCCCCATTGCGCGGGGAACGGATGACCCTCAGATTCTTATGGTGAGATGTGGTGCATATGACACCCCCGAGCAGTTCGTTGCGGCACAAAAGGATGAGCCTATTCTCTATGGCACCACCCATCTGGGCAATATTGACGATGTATCAGCCTTTATGTTTACCAAAAAGGGCGGCATGAAAACGCCAAAGATCGTGCCCTTTGAAGGCGGAGCTGAGCTGGCGACGCAGCTGATTGCCGGTGCTGTCGATGCGGCGGTTCTGAACCTGGCCGAAGCCGGGGCCCAGATTGAAAACGGCGATATCTGCCCGGTCGTGGTCCTGGCCGACGAGCGTATGGCGGGGCTGCCGGATGTCAGCACTGCTAAGGAAATGGGCATTGATGTCAGCTTCTCGACCGTGCGCGGCTTTGTTGTTGCCAAAGACACGCCGGATGATGTCGCGCAAAAAATCGAAGAGTCTTTGATGAAGGCGATGCAGCACCCGGTCTACCAGGCGTTCCTGACCTCTGCGGGGCTGGATGCAACTTCCGTGGCCGGATCTGAGGTCTGGGGAGACCAGATTTCTTCAATGGTCGTTGATATGGAATCCGCTCTGAAAGAGCTCGGTTTCATCGAGTAACTTATTTGGAGTGCTGTTGCGGCTCTCTCTGGCGCAGCAGCATTCCGGCCCTGGTACTCCATGCTTTGAAAGGTTCATCACATGACGAAATCGTCGGGGAGAGGCCCAGCCAGGTGGGTTGCGCCGGTCACTATTATCGGCATCAGCCTCTTGGCGTTCTGGCAGAGCACACAGTTTGAACGTGTGCCGCCGATCCTGAAACGCGGCATGCAACCCTCGGATTTCCCCCAGTTGGTGCTGTTGCTGATTATTGCCCTGGCGCTCTATGTGCTGGTGAAAGAAAAGCGAGTCACTGTAGAAAAACTGCACCCGAAAGCACTGAGCTCCGCCGGCTTGCTGATCGCATTTGCGCTTCTCGCTGAGGTTGATCTTTTTTTGGGGCTGGGGGTCTTTTCGGCGGCGCTGTGCCTCAGTTGGGGCGATCGGAGACCCGGAGCGATCCTGTTTGTCGGTCTGGTGGTCCCAATGCTGATCTTCTTCTTTTTTGATACGGTATTTGACATTCGTTTCCCGCGCGGACTTCTGACAAATCTTTGGTATGGATAAGTAAAATGGACGCTGCACTTTCGGGACTTCTGGCGCTTGCCGATCCCTATATATTGGCACTGATCGTTATCGCAACGCTTGGCGGCGTGCTTATTGGCGCGTTGCCGGGGCTGAACGCCACCACGGGGGCTGCCCTGTTGCTGCCGTTTACGATCACCATGGATCCGATCCCGGCGATTGTTGTGCTGACAACGATCTATTGCTCGGCGACCTTCGCCGGCGCGATCACCGCTATTCTGATCAACACACCCGGCACCTCGGCCAGCGCCACCACCTGTCTTGACGGCTACCCGCTGGCACAGCGCGGTGAGGCAGGACGCGCGCTTGGCATGGCGGCGGTGTCCTCAACAATCGGTGGCATTATTTCCGTGATCGCGCTGATGCTGGCGGCGCCGATGCTGGCGCGGGCCGCTTACAATTTTGCACCACCTGAATATTTTGCGCTGACGGTTTTTGGCCTTTCGATGCTGGCATCAATAGGGGACGGATCACCGGTCAAAAACATTCTGTCAGGCGCTTTTGGCGTGCTTCTGGCCACGGTTGGCGTTGACTTGTTGACCTCAGTCGAACGTTTTACCTTTGGCTACAATGAACTGTCTGAGGGCATCGGATTTGTACCGGTCATGATCGGTGTTTTCGGAATTTCAGAGCTTCTGGTGCAGGCGGGCGGTCTTGATACCGTGCGGAAACAGGTGTCGATGAAGTCGATCAAGCTGCCAGGGCGTGCGGATTATGTCAAAGTCTGGCGCACCATTCTGCGCTCCTCGGGCATTGGAACTTTCATTGGAATTCTGCCCGCTGAGGGTGCAACGGTCGCTTCAATGATCGGTTATAACGAGGCCAAACGCTGGTCCAAAACCCCGGAAGAGTTTGGCAACGGCGCGATTGAAGGTATTGCAGGTTCCGAAGCCGCAAACAACGCGGCCACCGGTGGCGCCATGGTGCCAACGCTTGCGCTGGGCATTCCGGGCAGCCCGACAGCTGCGGTGATCCTGGCGGGCATGATGGTGCACGGGCTGCGCCCGGGTCCCAGCTTGTTCACCGAACAGGCTGATTTTGTGTACGCAATCTTCTGGTCGATGATGCTGGTGAATGTACTATTCTTTTTTGTCGGCCTTTACGGAGCCAAACTGTTTGCCCGCGTGACATTCATCCCGACCCAGATCCTCTGGCCCACCGTTTTCACGTTTTCGATTGTCGGTGCCTATGCGCTTGATCAGTCGATGATGGATGTCTGGATTGCGCTGGCTTTTGGCATCATCGGTTTCATGATGCGGCGCCACGGGTTTTCGGTTGTGCCCATGGCCATTGGCCTGATCCTTGGCGGCATGCTGGAAACGCGGCTGGGCCAAAGCATGGTGATGCTGGACGAGCAATGGTGGCTGATGGTCACCCGTCCGCTGACGCTGTTTTTCTTTGTGCTGACGGCGCTGGCACTTTTTGGCCCGATGATCTGGGGCCGGTTTTTCAAACAACGCGCACCTATCGACTCGACTGGAGAATAACATGGTAAAAATTAAATCAGTGCGCACCCGGGTCTGGAACTGGAAAGGCCCCACGGTTCCGCCGCAGGCAAATTTCTGTACCAACGCCAGCGATGTTCTTTATGAGCGCGGTGATGCGATGGACAGCTTTCGCTTCCATCAGTGGCTGACCTGCGAGATTGAGACAGAGGACGGCACCATTGGCATCGGCAATGCGGCCCTGGCACCGGATCTGGTGAAAGGGGCGATTGATCAGTATTACGCCCCGCTGGTGATCGGTGAAGACCCGTTTGACTATGCCTATCTGTGGGAAAAAATGTACCGGCGCACCCATGCCTGGGGACGCAAAGGTATCGGTATGGTGGCGATCTCGGCGGTCGATATCGCGATCTGGGATCTGATGGGGAAGCTGGTGGGCAAACCGGTGTTCAAATTGCTGGGCGGGCGTACCAAAGAGAAAATCCCGGTCTATTATTCCAAACTCTACGCGGGTGATATCCCGGATATGCAGGCCGAAGCCGAAGCGGCGATGCAACATGGCTATTCCGGGTTTAAGACGCGTTTTGGCTTCGGCCCCCAGGACGGCATGGCGGGCATGCGCGAAAACCTCAAACGGGTTGAAGCACTGCGGGAAGTGATAGGTTATGACAAGGATCTTATGCTGGAATGTTATATGGGCTGGAACCTGGATTACACCCGGCGGATGCTGCCTAAACTGGAGAAATATGAGCCGCGCTGGCTGGAAGAACCGGTTATTGCCGATGATATCCATGGTTGCGCGGAGCTGAACAAAGGGCCAATTCCGATCTCGGGTGGCGAACATGAATTCAGCCTGATGGGGTTCCGCCAACTGCTGGAGGCGAAAGCGGTCAGCGTCATTCAGTATGACACCAACCGTGTTGGCGGCATCACTGCGGCGCAAAAGATCAATGCGCTGGCAGAAGCGCATCAGGTACCGGTTATTCCGCATGCCGGTCAGATGCACAATTACCACCTGACAATGGCCAATGTGAACTGTCCGATGTCGGAGTATTTTCCGGTGCATGACGTGGAAATCGGCAACGAGCTTTTCTACTATATTTTCGACGGCGACCCCGATGCCGAGGGTGGGTTTTTGGATCTGGACGACACGAAACCGGGATTGGGCATTGAAATATCCGACCGCCACCGGCATCAGTTTGAGGTGACAGAATGAGCCAGGTTTACAGCGGCATCTGGCCGGTCGCCCCGACGCCGTTTCATGAGGACGGGCAGATTGATCTTGAGGGCATGCGCCGGGTTCTGGACCTGATGATAGATCAGGGCTCAGACGGCATTTGTATCCTCGCCAATTTTTCGGAACAGTTCCTGATCAGCGATGAGGAGCGGGCGGTGCTGACCCGGCTTTGCCTCGAACATGTTGCTGGCCGGGTGCCGGTCATCGTGACCATCAGCCATTTTGCCACCTCGATTGTGGTGGAACGCGCCCGGTTTGCCCGGGGCCTGGGTGCGGCGATGGTGATGATGATGGCGCCCTATCATGGTGCTTTAATGAAGGGCACTGCGAACCAGACCTTTGAACAGATGGCAGCCGTCAGCGAAGTGGGCATTCCGATCATGGTGCAGGATGCGCCTTTGTCCGGCGTTGAGCTTCCGGTTGAGCTGCTGGCGAAGATGGCCCAGAGAATCGAGATGGTGAAACTGTTCAAAATCGAATGCGCCGGGGCGGCAGAAAAATTGCGGGCGCTGATTGAAGCAGGCGGCGCGGCGGTTGAAGGGCCGTTTGACGGTGAAGAGGCCATCACACTTATGGCTGATCTGGACGCAGGCGCCACCGGTGGTATGACGTCGGCGATGATCCCGGACCTGATCAGGCCAGTGATAAGCCACCATCTGGCAGGGGACAGGGCGCAGGCCGCTGCCGCCTATGCAAAGGTCTTGCCCGCGATCAATTATGAAAACCGGCAGTGTGGTTTCCGCGCCGCCAAGGCTGCAATGCTGGCGGGTGGGGTCATTGCCTCGGATTATTGCCGCCATCCAATCATGCCATTGCATCCGCAAACCCGCTCTGGTCTTTTGGAAATATTGGCGCCGCTGGAGCCTGTTGTGCTGAATTGGGGGAAATAGAGATGAGTGAAAACAACTGGTTTACGGCGCTAAAGAAAGAAGGCGCAGTGCATCCGCGTCAGACTCTAGCGGACGAAGCCGCCGACAATCTGCGTGAATTTATCCTGCTGGAGAAGCTCCCCGCCGGAACACCAATTCCAGAGCGTGAGCTGGCCGAGGCGCTGGGCATCAGCCGTACGCCTCTGCGCGAAGCACTGCGCCTGCTGGAGGTCGAAGGGCTGGTGGAATATTCCTCCACACGGCGGCCCAGGGTGGCGGACCCGTCTTTTGAGGAACTTGTTCAGTTTATCAAAGTGCTGGGTGCGTTAGAAGCGCTGGGCGGCGAGCTGGCCTGTGCTGAGGCGAGTGACGCCGAAATACAGAAAATCCTCAAGCTGAATGCCCGGATGGCCAACGGGTTGAAGACAAAAGATCCGCTGGAGTTTTTCCGCCTCGACATGCTGTTTCACACCTCAATTATCGAAGCCAGCCGCAACCTGCCGCTGATCGAGACTCACCGTCAGTATAACGCCCGGCTGTGGCGGGCGCGCTTTGTCTCTTCGCGACGTGCCACCCGCCGTGAAAGGACGCTGCAGGAACATGATGACATCTCAGTGGCGTTGCAGGCCCGCGACGGTGTGGCCGCCGGAATTGCGATGCGCAGCCATCTGAATACGGCGATAAAAAACATCGCCCTGGCTCAGGCTGAGGACAGCGACACATGAAACCCAGAATAGGAATTATTCCCGGGGATCCCAGTGGTATCGGGCCGGAGTTGATCGCCCGTTTGCTGGCCAGCGAGGGGGTGGCAGAGGCCGCCGACATCCTGCTGATTGGCGATGCGCATATCTTTGAGCGCGGCCAGCAACTGGCCGGCGTCCAGCACGAGCTGATCCCGGTTGATGCGCGCCAGGGGTCCTGGAGCGTGTCCGGCGGCTTTGCCTGGCACGAGACCCGTACGATCACCCGCGACGCGGTGGTGAAGGCAGAAGCCACCCGGGCGTCCGGAGCATCGGTTCTGGCGACGCTGGACCTGGCGCTGGATCTCGCCCGCGACGGGGTGATTGACGCGGTGGTGTTTGCCCCGTTCAACAAAGCAGCCTTGCACCTGGCCGGGATGGAGCACAGTGATGAGCTTCATTATATGGCGGACCGTTTGGGTGTGGTCGATTATCTTTCGGAGCTGAATACGCTGGACGGGCTCTGGACCAGCCGGGTCACCAGCCATATCGCCCTGCGCGATGTTGCCGATGCGATCTCAGAGGAGCGCATCACGGAAGCCGTTGCCCTGATCGACAAAACTCTGCGTCGCTCCGGTCTGGCCCGGCCGCGTATTTCGGTTGCGGCGCTCAACCCTCATGCCGGGGACGGGGGCAATTTTGGCCGGGAAGAAATCGACGTGATCGAACCTGCTGTACGCCGGCTGGCCGGCGGTCAGATGGCGGTGGACGGACCCTGGCCCTCGGATACAGTGTTTCTGAAAGCCGTGGCGGGTGAGATTGACGGAATCGTCACTATGTATCACGATCAGGGCCAGATCGCGCTGAAACTGCTCGGTTTTGACCGGGGTGTAACGGTGCAGGGCGGCATGCCTTTCCCGGTCACAACCCCGGCGCATGGCACTGCTTTTGACATTGCCGGGCTGGGCAAAGCGGATGTCGGTGCCACTCTGGCGGCCTTTCAGCTCGCTTGCGATATGGTTGAAAACTGGCGCGACGCATAGCGCCCAAAAACGATCTGAATAATACATGACATACACGCCGCATGGCGATCATCTGATCGCGGGCAATCGGATATCTGGCGAAACGCATTTTCGCTCTGCACCGGCCCGGTGCGGTTTGAAGCGGCGGGCTATTGTGATGCCAAAAGGGGCCAGGCGTTGCAGCACCTGGCCCCTTTTGTTGTCTGTCTGAGCCGGCCGGTGCTGCGGGCGCCCTTTCGTCCGGGCAATGCATCCGGGTCATAGATCAGGAAAAGTCGATATGCACTTTCATCGCCTGGCTGCGGTCTGAGGCCAGGGTGAAGGCGTCTTCCGCCTGCTCCAGCGGCAGTGTGTGGCTGATCAGCGGTTTCGCATCGATCAGCCCTTTTTGCATCAGCTCCACCCCGGTGAAGAACTCCCGATGAAAGCGGAAAGACCCGCGCAGTTGCAGCTCCTTGGCAGTGATGGCCATCATTGGCAGGCTCATGTCGCCGCCGAGGCCAAGCTGAACAATCACCCCGCCGGGGCGCAGCGCGGCGATACCAGCGGCAAGCGCGGGGGCTGCACCGGAACATTCATACAGCACATCGAAATGGCCTTTTCCGGCCTGATATTCAGTCAGTTGCTCCGGCGAGTTCACCATGTTGATGCCCAGGTCAGCGCCATTTTTCCGGGCCAGGTCCAGAGTGAAATCTGACAGGTCAGTGGCGACGATTTCTGCGGCTCCGGCGCGGCGCGCGGCGAGGACGGAGAGCAGCCCGATCGGACCGCAGCCGGTAATAAGCACACGCTTGCCCAGCATTTCACCCGCCTGTCTTGTGGCGTGCAGACAGACCGCAAGCGGTTCCGCCATCGCCGCTTCCGCCGGGCTCAGCCCGTCCGCCGGGGCGCATTGGCTGGCGTCGGCCACCAGCACTTGCCGGAAGGCGCCCTGGATATGGGGAAACGGCATGGCGCTGCCGTAAAAGCGCATGTTCAGACACTGGTTGTGTTTGCCCTGCTGGCAATATTCGCAGGCGTAGCACGGGCGCGACGGGGAGACAGCGACCAGTTGACCTACGCTCAGGTTTTCTACACCTGCGCCCAGTTTGACAATGTGGCCGGATACTTCATGGCCCAGCACCATCGGTTCGCGCAGTATAATGGCACCAAAACCACCGTTGTTGAAATAATGCAGGTCTGAGCCGCAGATGCCGCCGGTGGCCAGAGCAATCTGGACTTCTCCGGCACCGGGCTCCCCGGGCTGGCTTTCTTCGAGCCGCAGGTCTTTTGCAGCGTGAATGACGATGGATTTCATGACTGCCTCTGCGCCACTGGTGTCAGCAGGCTTTCGCCTGCGAAATGCGCACTCAGATTGTCCCGCACCAGTTTGCCCATTGCTTTGCGGGTCTCAAATGTTCCCGAGGCGTGATGTGGCTGTAACAGCACGTTGTTGAGCTGCAGAAAACGCGGATCCAGCGCCGGTTCACCCTCAAACACATCCAGCGCTGCGGCGCCAAGGTGACCATTTTCCAACGCGTCCAGCAGTGCGTTTTCGTCGATATTGGAGGCGCGGGAAATGTTGATAACCATGCCCTCCGGGCCAAGCGCTTCCAGCACATCATGTCCGACGATATGGCGGGTGTCGGCCGACGCAGCGAGTGTCACAAACAGGAAATCCGCATGGCGGGCAAGTTCAACCGGATCAGAAATATATGCCCAGTCAGCCGCGTAGTCTTTGGCGGAGATATCGGAATAGGCGATATCCATGTCAAAGCCTGTCAGCCGTTTGGCAACCTCAAAACCGATGCGGCCCAGGCCGAGCACACCGACTTTGGCGCCGTGTACGCGGCGCTTGAGCGGGTAAAGCCCTTTTGCCGCCCAGCTGCCGTCCCGAACCCAGGATTCTGCACCGACAAGGCCGCGCGACTGCGCCAGCATCATGGCGACGCCCAGATCAGCGACGTCTTTGGTCAAAACATCCGGTGTGTTGGTCACATGGATGCCTTTTTCGCCACAGGCCGCCAGATCAACCGCGTCATACCCGACGCCATACACCGAAATAATCTCCAGGTTCGGGCAGGCCTCAATCAGTGCGCGATCAGCGCCAAGTTCGCCCCGGGTTGCGATGCCGCGGATGTCTGGACCGACCTCGGCCAGAAACGCAGCCGTGTTGTCGGCGTCAAACAGGCGATGTACCGTAAAGGCTTCATTCAATGGACCTTCATCCCATTCCGGGTAAGGACCGACCTGAAGTATGTTTGCTTTGACCATCGGGGTACTCGCTCTCTTGACTTGAATTGTTATCGATACCATAAGCGATGTAATTTGTTATTGTCGAGATCAAAAAGGAAAGCTTGTATGGCCAAAGGAAATGAACTGTTCGATCTGACGGGGCGGCTGGCGCTGGTGACGGGCTCTTCTCAGGGAATCGGATATGCTTTGGCCAGGGGGCTTTCTGAGGCTGGGGCGCATGTCGTACTGAACGGGCGTGATACCAGCAAACTTGCGCAGGCGGCTCGGTCGCTGCGTGACCAGGGGGCGACGGTCAGCGAATTGCCCTTTGATGCCACCGACCACGCCGCAGTCAAACAGGCGATCGACGATTTTGAAGCCAATACCGGTGCTATTGATATCCTGGTAAACAACGCCGGAATGCAGCATCGGAGCGAGCTGGAAAACTTTCCGGCGGAGATGTTTGATCAACTGCTGCGGACAAATATTTCGACGGTTTTTAATGTGGGGCAGGCGGTCGCCCGCCACATGATCAGCCGTGGCGTCGGTAAAATCATCAATATCGCATCGGTGCAAACTTTGCTGGCCCGTCCGGGCATCGCGCCCTATACCGCCACCAAAGGCGCTGTGGGCAATCTGACAAAGGGTATGGCGACGGACTGGGCCAGACATGGGCTGCAATGCAATGCGATCGCGCCGGGTTATTTCGACACACCGCTGAACGCCGCGCTTGTCGCCGATGCTGCGTTCAGCTCCTGGCTGGAAAAACGCACCCCCGCCGGTCGCTGGGGCAATGTAGACGAACTGGTGGGCGCATGTATCTTCCTCAGCGCGCCAGCGTCCAGTTTTGTCAACGGGCACACGCTGTATGTCGATGGCGGCATAACGGCGTCGCTGTAACATGAGATGTTATGTGGTCATGGGCATTGCGGGCTGTGGAAAATCCTCGGTCGGGGCGGCACTTGCCGCAGGGCTCAGTGCAACGTTCATTGACGGTGATGATCTGCACCCAAAATCAAACATCGAAAAAATGGCGCGCGGCGAGGCGTTGAATGACACGGATCGTGCGCCCTGGCTGGAAAAAGTTGGCACTGCATTGCGCGACTTTGACGGGCTCTGCGTGATCGGCTGTTCGGCGCTGAAACGCAGCTACCGCAACCGGATACGCGATGCGGCGGGGGAGCCGGTGCTGTTTTTACATCTGGACGGCGCCGCTGAGGTGATCAGAAAACGCATGTCAGCGCGGGATGACCATTTCATGCCGCTCAGCCTGCTGGACAGTCAGATTGCGACACTGCAGCCGCTTCAGCCTGATGAGGCATCAGTCACGGTTGATATCGATCAGTCCTTTGACGCGGTCGTGGCGGAGATACTTGAGAAAATCGGAAAGGTTGAGACATGACACAGAATGTTGCACTGATCGGGGCAGGGGCCATGGGTGGCGCTATCGGCACAAGGCTGGCGCAGGTCGGGCATAATTTAACGGTGTTTGACCTGGACGCTGAAAAAGTGGCGGAACTGGTGGCCAGGGGTGCAAAGGCGTCGGCGTCGGCTGCGGACGCTGCGGCGGTGTCTGATTATGTGATTGTCAGCCTGAATTCGGCCCGGATTGTTGATCTGGCAGTGTTTGGGGCCGAGGGTGTGGCCAGTGGCGCGAAGCCAGGTACTGTCATTATCGACATGTCCTCGATCGATCCGGAATCGACAAAAGACCTGGCTGCCAAAGCTGCGGCGCAAGGGCTGCGCTGGGTCGACAGCCCGCTGTCGGGCGGCGCGCCAAAAGCCTTGATTGGTGAGTTGACCCTGATGGCCGGCGGCGAGGCCAAAGACGTGGAGGACGCCCACAATGTGCTGAAAGATGTGGCCTCAAACTACACCCATATGGGGCCGAGCGGGGCCGGGCAGACCACCAAGCTGATCAATCAGGTGCTGTGTGGTCTTGGCTTCCTGGCGGTTGCTGAGGCGACACAGCTGGCGCTGGATGCAGGTGTGGATGCGGCTAAAATCCCCCAGGCGCTGAAAGGCGGGCGTGCGGACAGTGCGTTGCTGCAGGAATATATGCCGCGGTTTGTTGCGAAAGATTACCGCAAGACCGGGCGTATCGACAATATGGTCAAAGATCTCAACGGCGCGCAGGATCTGGCACGTCTGACCAATACCGCAATGCCGCTGACGGCAGTCTGTGCCGAGGTGCACCGCATGCTGACGGCGGCGGGGCTTGGCGGCGAAGATCAGGCGGCGTTGATGGAGTATTTCAAGGGGCCGGACAGGTCGCAATTCTCGTGACCTCCGTGGCAGGCTGATGCCAATAGCGCAGGCCTGCGCTGATAAAACGGGCCTGATCCCGAAACCGGGTCAGGTCCGCGCGCGCCGGCCCGTTTGGTGTGACGCGCGCGAATACTTATTCTTCATGCCTGGAGGCGACGCTGCAGTCCTGGCTCAGGGCGGGCAAATTTTAGCGCAGTTCCGGGCTGGTTAATGCGTCTGGGCAAGGGGGCGGTCTGCTGGCCTGCACGCTGTCGCCGGGAAACGTCCACATCTTTCAATATGGCTGCGCCGCACGGTCAGAGTTTATGAAACAAGCGGGATTTTCGCCAATTGTTGGAGTGCTCCGATTTGCCGATATCACGGTTTCGGGTGGTTTCTGGCGGTGGCGTCTCGGCCTTAACGTCTGACGTCGCCAGTTAAACTTTGCCGTTTAACCTCAATAGCTTGATGTGTTACCCCCATCATCCTCTGTTCAATTTGGCACCGTAAATAAAAATCCAGCCCACTGATCACGATCGCCCTTTTTGTTGAAATTATTGTTGACGGGCTGAAATGGTATCGATAACAATTATCAAAAATAAAGACGACCTGCTGGCAAGGCTATGACGATTCAGGGTTAGGCCGGGGGGAGGAAGTGGAGGAAATTTTGAGACAGCTGTCTATCTGGCTTTGGCAATTTATCGACATCATTATGGCGGTGCTTCTGGCCGCGATGATTCTGCTGGTCTTTGCAAATGTCGTCTTGCGTTATGGGTTTTCATCCGGCCTGCGCCCGTCTGTTGAGCTGTCGCGCCTGGGTTTCGTCTGGGTGGTGATGCTTGGTGCGGTCACCGCTTTGCGCCGGGGCGAACACCTGGCCGTCACGGAACTGGCGGACAGGCTGTTCCCGCGCGCGGTTCCTTTTCTTCGCAAAGCCATCTGGCTGGTCATTCTCGTTTCGGTCTGGATGCTCTTTTGGGGCGCAGCCAAGCAGACGTTGGCCAACTGGAACAATATCTCACCGCTGACCGGATTGCCGTCCGGGCTGTTTTATCTCGCCGGGGTCGTCTCGGGCGCGCTGATGGGGTTTGTCGCACTATTTAACCTGTTCGGGCCGCTTAACAAACCCGATGACGAGGCACAAGAATGACTCTTTTACTGTTTCTCTCGGTGCTGCTGTTCAGCATTTTCCTTGGGCTGCCCGTCGCCTTCGCTCTGCTGTTGGCGGCAATGGCACTGATGCTCCAGATGGATCTGTTCAGCGCCGACATCCTGGCGCAGTCGATGATCAATGGCGTTGACAGCTTTCCGCTGCTGGCCATTCCGTTCTTTCTGATGGCCGGCGAAGTCATGGCCTCAGGCGGATTGTCGACCCGGATCGTGCGGCTGGCAACGGCGCTTATGGGCCACCGCAAAGGCGGGCTGGGTTATGTTGCCATTTTCACCGCCGTACTGCTTGCCGGCCTGTCGGGGTCGGCGGTTGCCGACGCGGCGGCGCTGGTCAGCATTCTCTATCCGATGATGAAAAAAGCCGGGTATCCGGAGGCGCCGTCCATGGGGTTGCTGGCCTCAGGTGGCATCATCGCGCCGGTAATCCCGCCGTCGCTGCCGCTGATCATCATGGGCGTTGCGGGCAACATATCCATAGCCAAACTGTTCATCGGTGGCATCGTACCCGGGTTGATTATGGGCATGGCTCTGATCGTGGTCTGGACTGTGATCATGCGCAAAGAGGATGTCGAAGTCGCGCCAAAGGCCGACCGCAGCGAACGGCTTGCCGCGCTCAAAGACGGCGTCTGGGCTCTGTTCCTGCCGGTGATCATTATTGGTGGTATTCGGTTTGGCGTCTTTACCCCGACCGAGGCGGCCGTGGTTGCTGCAGTCTACGCCATCGCTGTGTCTGCCTTTATCTACCGCGAACTGACCTGGCACAGCCTGTTTCGTATGCTGGTGCAGTCGGCACGTACCACCGCCATGGTCATGTTTCTGGTGGGATCGGCGATGGTTGCTGCCTGGCTGATCACCGTCGCGCAATTGCCGCAGCAACTGGCTGAACTTCTTGGCCCGCTGGTGGATTCACCCAAACTGCTGATGGCCACAATCATGGTGATCGTACTCATGGTGGGCATGGTGATGGATCTGGCGCCGACCATCCTGATCCTGGTGCCGCTGTTCATGCCCATCATCAAACTGGCCGGCATTGATCCCGTCTATTTTGGCCTGATGTTTGTGATCAACACCTCGATCGGTCTGATCACGCCGCCGGTGGGAAATGTACTGAATGTGGTTTGCGGTGTTGGCCGCGTCCCTATGAGCACCGCGGTGAAAGGCGTCCTGCCGTTTATCGCTGTCTACCTTATGCTTCTGGCGCTGTTTGTCGCCTTCCCGAGCATAATTATCGTCCCGATGAAAATTTTGATCGGATAAAAACTTCAAGGAGGAAACTATGAAGACATTTTTCAAAGCAATTGGGGTGGCATCGGTATTGGCCGTTGGAGCTCTTTCTGTCAGCGCCCTTTCCGCCAGCGCGCAGGTCACTCTGAAACTGGCGCATGCGGCTCCGGCCTCAGATCTGCAGCAAACGCTGTCGTTGTTTTTCAAAGAGCAGGTTGAAGCCCGCTCCAACGGCTCGCTGAAGGTCAACGTATTTCCTCAGGGCCAGCTGGGCAATGATGCGCAGATGATCGACGGGACGCGTTCCGGCATTATCGACATTGAAATGTCCGGTCTGAACAACTTTACCGGTCTGATCCCGGAAGCGGCGGCCTTCACTTTGCCCTTCATGTTCCCGACACGTGAAATCGCCTATAAAGTGCTGGATGGCGACGTCGGTCAGGGCGTGTCCAAACAAATGGAAGAATTTGGTCTGAAAGGGCTGGGTTATCCTGAAAATGGCTATCGTAACGTGTCAAACAACCGGGGTCCGATCCGGGTTCCGGAAGATCTCAAAGGTCTGCGGATGCGGGTCAACAGCTCCAAAGCGCTGAACGATATGTTTGATATGGTCGGTGCCAATCCACAGCAAATCCCGGTTGCCGAGCTTTATACCGCGCTGGAAACTGGTGTTGTCGACGCGCAGGATCACCCGATCGGTGTTGTGCAGTCCTTCAAGTTCTACGAAGTGCAGAAGTACCTGTCGCTGACCCGTCACGCCTATTCGCCACTGGCGCTGGTGATGAACCTGAACAAGTTTAATGGCCTGTCCGCTGAAGAGCAAAAGATCATCACCGAAGTCTCTGCCGAAGCTGTTGCGATGCAGCGTGAGCTGAGCATTGCCAAAGAAGATGAGATGATCGCGACGCTGGAAGCCGAAGGCATGATGGTGAACCGCGATGTCGACGGTGCCGCTTTCCAGAAAGCTGTGAAACCGGTGTGGAGAAACTTTATCAAAGAAAATGGTGATACGTTGATCAACGCCATCCTGGAAGCAGGCATGTAATCTGACATCTGGAATGTCAGTCAAAACAAAGATTTGGCGGGGTCTTCCGGATCCCGCCATTTCTGTTGCATGATTGCCGGGGATCCTTCGCGCTGACGGTTGAAATTGTCACCGTTTCTCTGTCTAGTCCCCTATATAATATTGATAACACAGGCACCCTATTCTATGGCCCGAACTCCCATTATGAAGGACGTCGCAAAAGCGGCAGGCGTGTCGCCGATGACCGTCTCGCGTGCGTTCAGCCAGGATTCATCTGTCAGCAAATCTACCCGAGAGAAGATTATGGCGGTGGCAGAACAGCTGGGCTATGTGTTTGACAGCACGGCGTCTAATCTGCGCTCGCAAAAAACCGGTTTTGTCGCGGTCATCATCCCGTCGCTGAACAATGCCAATTTTGCCGATACCGTCAGCGCCCTGTCGGGCGAACTGGCCAATCACAACCTCCAGATCCTGCTGGGCTATACCGGCTATAATATAGAAGAAGAAGAGCGGCTGATCGGCCAGTTGTTGCGACGCCGTCCCGAGGCGATCGTGGTGACCGGCGGGCGCCACACCGCAGCGGCGCGGCGGATGCTGGAGAATTCAGCGATTCCGGTGGTCGAAATCTGGGATCTTCCAGACGATCCGATTGATCATGTGGTCGGGTTTTCGAATGCGGCAACCATGGGCGGGCTGGTGGATCATCTGGTGGCACAAAATTACACCAGGCTCGGATTTATCGGTGCGGATGCGGATGGCGATACCCGCGGTGCCGACCGCCGCAACGGCTTTCTGGAGGCGCTCGGGCGGCACCAGCTGGACATCTCGCGTCTGATATCCGCGGGGCCGGCACCGATTTCCATGCGGGAGGGCGCTGACGCCATGGCGCGGCTTCTGCAGCGTTTTCCGGATACCGAGGCGGTGGTCTGCGTGTCGGATCTGACGGCCTTTGGGGCGCTGACCGAATGCCAGCGGCGTGATATCCGGGTGCCCGGTGAAATCGCGGTTGCCGGGTTTGGCGCCTATGACATCTCTGCTTTCTCTGTGCCGACCATCACCACAATTGACGCTTTTTCGTTCGATATTGGCCGCGAGGCCGGCGAACTCATTTCCAGCCTGCTGAGAAACCCGGAAGCCAGCAGGGAACAGCAGATCAGGAACATTTCGCCAAAACTCGTGGTCCGGCAATCGACATTTCGCGTCTAGATCTGCGCAGCTGCGCCAATCAGTTTTAACATTCGATTGCTGGCGGTCGTATTCTGCGCTGCGGCCCCGGCTCACGGCCAATCGAGGCGGGGCTGGCAGGGCGGTCACAATCCGGGCCATGGACCCGCCGGATCCGTATCAGGGGCGCTGATACCACAGCAGCCCGGATCTTTGTGGCAGTTGTCCCAGTTATGACCAGCGCTGCTCAAGCCAGAGGTAATAGGCAGAATGGTCGAGCTCGGCGCCGCCATGGTTTTCTACAAAATCGCGAAAACTGGCGGTGATTGTTGTGCCCAGCGGCAGTTCAAGGCCGCTTGCCTCTGCAAGTGCCATAACATTGTCGAGGTCTTTCAGCTGCGCCACCGATCTGCCCCCAGGCACAAAATCCGCAGTCACCATGCGTTTGCCGTGGAGATCGAGGATGCGGCTGTCGGCAAAACCACCTTTGAGCGCCTCTCGCAGCGCGGCCGGATCACATCCGCCCGCCTCCGCAAGCCGCAGACCTTCTGCCACGGCGCCAATGGTGGTGGCTACCATCAGCTGATTGGCAAGTTTCGCCACCTGACCAGCGCCAACTGCCCCCAGATGGGTGGCGCGGCCAAGCGGGGCGAAGACAGGCACGGCCATGGCATAGGCTTCAGCGGTGCCACCGGCGAATATCGCCAGCGTTCCGGCTTCGGCGCCAACCACACCACCTGAGACCGGTGCATCCAGATAGTGCAGTTCCAGCCTGGCGGAAAACGCAGCCAGCGCCCGGTCGGTATCGGGATCAACCGACCCCATATCAATAATCAGGGTGCCCGGTTTCAGCAGCGAAAGACACGGGCTCAGCACTTCTGCGGTGACAGGCCCGTCCAGCAGCATCATGATCACGACATCAGCGTCCAGGATTGCGCTTTCGGCGGTGTCACACACCGTTGCAATACCGGCCAGTGCGGTGGCCCGGGCTGCAGAGCGGTTCCACACCGACAGTTCAAAGCCTGCCGTCGCCAGCCGCCGCACCATCGGTGCCCCCATCAACCCGGTGCCAAGGAATGCGATTTTCATAACGTGGCTCCTATGGTTTTCAGCGCCGCCTGCGCGACTGCAATATCCTGGTCTCCACTGCCAGAGCCGACGCCGATACCGCCAAGCAGAATACCCCCTATCCGGATTGGCAACCCACCGGGCAGCCCGGTCATTTCTCCCGCAGTCGCCAGGCCGATCAGCGGCCTGACCGTGTCAGGGATCGCTACGGTCTCTGCGCCGGTTGACGCCGCTGTGCGCGCTTTGGCGCGGGCGCTTTTGCGGCTGAGAAATTTTGCCCCTGTCATCCGCAATTCGCCCAGGGTCTCGCCGCTGCCATCGACGATGACGATGCATTGCGGCTGGCCCGTTTCGCCGGCTTTGGCCACGGCGGCGGTTAACATCGCCAACACCGCTTCATCGGTCAGTATCTTGCTGTTTTGGGTCACACGCATCTTGAGCTCCCAGTGCAGGATCAGTAATATGTTATCGATAACTATCGACTGGCGTGCCGGAAGAAGCAAGCCGCCAATTCTTTGGTGAAACAGATGTTTTGCGCACGGAAACTTATATCCCACAGGCGGGATTACAGATGACTTTGCTCTACCCCCAAATTGCCGGGCCAACAGAGCTGGAACTATCCCCTTTTGGTCTCCAGGCATGGGAAAAGTGACCTGATGGGATGGGCTGCCATTCCATCCGAACGCAGCTATTGGTGATTTGAATTTGGCGCAGGACAAGATAATTCCGTTGAATATCCCGGTTCCTGGGATTGCTTTGGGGAAACGCGGATCGCAGTGTTGCGGGTCAGGGCCGTTCTGGCGCGCTTGTGTTGTGAAAACGCATTCAACGCTTCAGATTGTTGGATTTTTTCGCAAATCTGGTGCCTTGCGCCATCACCAGGGACACCTGCGGCGGGGCGCCTGCATCGGGCGTTTCTGTCTTGAGCATGGTCATGAGCCACGACTGATGTCGCTCCCCCCGTGTCCACCCCAGCGTAAAGGTCTACAAGGCTGACGGCCGGGATGCCGAGAGCATCGCCGAGGAGGTAATCCGGCTGGACATACCACGACCTGCGCGAAACAGCAGCGACCCGAATGGCAGAAGGTATGGTTTCGCGATTTATCATTGAAAGAGCATTGGCACATGCTGGCCAGGGCGTAACGGCTACTTACGACGGAGCGTCATACCGGGACGAAAAGCTTGGGGCACTTGAGGTAGTAGCTTCTGGCTTATCGTAAGCGCTGCGTTGTCGCCACCTTCCGGAATCTGAGTTGATCTGCGTGTCCACTGCCAAGAGTAGTTTTGGACTGGTGACTGCATTGGCAGGACATATATCGCACCATGTTAAGGACACTTTCCGAACTTAAGTAATGTATGGCCCCTCTGGAAGAGACGTTGGACGGAGAAGTTAATAGCACGCGCTTTGGCCGCCCCGCACCCAAGCCCCTTATGTCCCGGTGGTGCGGGCCAGGATATCCACGCCTTGTTGTTTCCAGAAATGCAGCAGGTCGATAAAGACCCAGTTCTCGGCCAGTTTGTCACCGTCGCGCCGGTAAATATCAATGACGCGGAATTCGCCTGGCTTGTCACTGCCAGGCATGCCCATAAACCCGCCCGTCGGAATGGCGGTGAAATTGGGCCAGCCAAAGAAGCCGCCATAGTTGCCTTCAGCCATCCGGCAGACGTGACCGGTGCCGGAGCGGTCACGAAACCCTGCGCGAAACGGACCGGAGTGTTGTTTGGCGTAACGTTCAATGGTGTAAGTCGCGCCGATACCGGCGGGGCCCCACCAAATCATGTCGTCATGCCAACTGCGGGCGAGTTCTTCTTCCAGTGGCAGGCCGCTTTGCCATTGGCCCAGGTCTGAGACCATGAAATTGATCGCCTCCAGCGTCTTTTTGCCCTCATCCGGATCCTGTTTGTCAAACATCAACCCGTCATGCGGCGTCGGGCCTGGTTGCACCAGATGCGCGGCTGTCTGCGGCGGGAAAGGGTTCAGGCCGGCTTGCATCATCAAATGGGGAATGTCGAAATACATCGCGGTTTCAGCAATCTTGCCATCCACGATTTTATGGAACTCACAGTAGCGCAGGAATATCATTTTGCCGGTCGGCGCGATGCCAAGCCATGGGGCGTCAAAGAGCCCCATCAAATGTCCCATGGAGCACACCCAGGTGGTCTCGAAACCGTCGAACATATTTTTACCGGCCATGAAGATATCCATGCGCCGCTGCAGGCGCGTCAGGCTGTGCCGCAGCGGGAGCCAAAATCGCTCTGCGACGGTGCCCGCTCCCCGGATTTCATCAAACGGGTGGAAGCCCTGCCAGAGATAATCCTGGGTTGTATACTCGCGGATCGCGTCGGGAATACTGTCGAAACTGGCGGTGTCCAATTTGTCATAGAAGTCCAGAATCAAGTTTTTTTCTTGCTGAAAGTTGGTCAATTTATTCTCTTTTTCAGTGCGTTGCGGCGGCCACTGCCGGCGTTTCGTGGGGCGATTTTGCATGCGTATGCAAAAAGTACTTGTCAGAGTTATATTTGATAGCTTACCGTTAGTGCAAGCGTATGCAAAAAGATTCCATCCGGGGGACCCAATGGCCGAAATTCAACTGCGAAATGTAGGGAAACGTTGGGGATCCTTCGTTGGTGTCGACAACTTTGATCTGACGATTAAGGATAGGGAGTTTCTGGTTTTGCTCGGGCCGTCCGGTTGCGGCAAGACCACAACAATGCGCATGGTCGCGGGGCTCGAAGATGTCAGCGATGGTGAGATCCTGATCGATGGTCAGTGCGTCAACGATCTCGATCCCAAGGACCGCGATGTGGCCATGGTGTTCCAGTCTTATGCGCTTTACCCGAACATGAATGTCTATGAAAACATCCGCTTTCCTCTGAAAGTGCGCGGCATCGATCCGGCTGAGCATGATGAGCGGGTGATGAAAGCCGCCGATATGGTGGAACTGCGTGAATTTCTGCATCGCAAACCGGCCGAACTATCAGGCGGTCAGCGTCAGCGCGTCGCACTGGCCCGTGCCATTGTGCGCAAGCCGAAAGTGTTTCTGATGGACGAGCCCTTGTCCAATCTGGATGCGAAACTGCGGGTCTCGACCCGGGCGCAGATCAAAAACCTCAGCCATGAACTGGCGGTGACCACGATCTATGTAACCCATGACCAGATCGAAGCGATGACGCTCGCCGACCGTGTTGTTGTGATGAAAAAGGGCGTCGTTCAACAACTTGGCAGCCCAACCGATATCTACGACAAACCAGCAAATACTTTCGTTGCAAGCTTTATCGGCAGCCCGGCGATGAACCTCATTGATGGATCGGTAAAAAACGGGGCCTTCACGGCGGAATACACTGAAATCACGGACATCGATTTACCGGAGGGGCCAGTGACGCTTGGCTTCCGCGCGGAGGACGCAACCATTGCAGTGACGGGGCAGGGGCAGATCAACGCGCCGGTCTACGCGATGGAACTTCTTGGCGATGCGACCATGATTTCGGTGCGGATTGGTGGGGCGCTGGTTTCTGTCAAAGCTGACAAATCCTTCCGCGTTGAGATTGGTGAGACGATCTCGATCTCGGTGCCATCTGAAATTTGCCACCTGTTCGCTGACAAAACAGGCGAGCGGATCGGGGACTGACGTCCCTGCAACCGGGCGTAGTCCGGGTAACGAAAAACACTGCGGTCATCGAAATCGCAAAACACACACACAGGGAGATAGAAATGTTTCTGAAAGAAATCACAATGGCCGGGAGCTTTGCCTTGATGGCGTCTGCCGCTTATGCGGAATGCAATGTTTCCGCAGGCCGGGTCAATATTATCGGCAACGAATTTCCTGCCATTCATGCGGTCGTAAATGCGGCCAAAACCTGTGCCGGCAATGGCGTGGAAATTAAATCGAATCTGACGGCGGATCATCAATTGATCAATCTCGCCGGCATGACGGGCAAGCCGGCGGAATACACTTCTGCGATTGTTGCCAACTCCTCAATTGTTGCGCTGATGAACGAAGATGTCATCCGTCCGCTGGATGATCTTGTTGCAAAATTCGGCCAGGACCTGCGTAAGAACCAGTTGATCACCATCGATGGCAAGATCATGGCTGTGGCCTTTATGGCAAATGCACAGCACCTTGTGTTCCGCCAGGACATTCTGGATCAGGCCGGCGTTGAGCCACCCAGGTCTTATGAAGAACTTCTGGCTGCCGCGGCAAAGATCCGTGAGATGGGTCTGCTCGAGTACCCGGTTGGCGGCGCCTACAAAGCGGGCTGGAATCTCGCTCAGGAATTCAACAACATATACATCGGTTTTGGTGGTGAATTCTTCGAACCAGGCTCTGCTAAGGCGACTGTCAACAACGAGGCCGGTATTGCTACACTGAATTTGATGAAAGAATTGTCGGGTTACATGAACCCGGACTTCCTGACCCATGATTCAAATGCAACCAATTCGGAATGGAAAGCGGGCAATGTTGCCCTGATGAACATGTGGGGATCACGCGTCCCACCATTGAAGGATACCGAAGGCTCCAGCCAGGTTGTCGTCGACAATACCGATATCGCGGGTCCGATGACTGTTGGCGGTGGTTCTGTTCCAGCGACGACACTGTGGTGGGATGGCTGGACAGTCGCCAGGAATATTTCTGACGAAGATGCAGAAGCCACCTTCAAAGCGCTTGTTCAGGGGACCAGCCCGTCCATGCTGAACGCAGAAACCGCGCCGATGGCCGTCTGGCTGATCGAAGGCTATGAGCCGACTGACGCCGCGAAAGGTGTGTTTGCGGCCGCGAACAGCGGTGCCGTGCCATATCCGATGTTGCCGTTCCAGGGATTGTTGCATTCAGCACTTGGTGCAGAACTGTCTGACTTCATGCTTGGCAGAGAAGACGCCCAGACAGCGCTTGCCGATGTTGAAGCCGCATACACTGCAGCAGCAAAAGAAAAAGGGTACCTGCAGTAAGCAGCCCTCTCGCGGGAGGGGCTTCCCCTCCCGCTTCGCCTCTCTGATTTATCCTGTTTCACTGCGCCCCCGGGGCAGGATGTGGAACATTGCAGCGGTCTGGACTCATGCAGCATAAAACATTCTTCTGGTTCTTCTTCCCGACAGCGACAGCCATGCTTTTGTTCATCGCGCTGCCAATCCTGTCGGTGGTGACACAGTCCCTGTTCACACCCCATGACCAGGTCTTCAAAATCGTCGAAAGCTGCGGGCCGTTCGGATGCAAGCAGATCACAAGCATAGACACCGAAGCGACAGACGCGCTGAAACAAGCACGTCCGCTGGGGCAATGGTCTGGTCTGGACGTTTACCTGGACCGTGGCCATCTGGCGGTGAGTGAAGTGGCCGCCGCATGGGGCGCTTCCGACAGTATGGGACAGTTTTTTAAGGCGATTGGAAATCTGCCTTTCTATCGCGCGATGTCTTTTACGCTGACCTATACGTTTGTCGTTACACCGCTGCTCATCGCTCTCGGCTTTATGATTGCGTTGTCTGTGAATTCGCTGCACCGGCACCTGAAAGGGCTTGCGATCTTTTTCTCCCTGCTGCCGATGATCGTGACGCCTCTGATCGGATCGCTGATCTTGTTTTGGATGGTCGATTCCCGGGGCGTGCTCGGTACGGGATTGCAGTGGTTGTTCTCAGATCCTGATCTGTCGCTTAAGGCGTCTACCAGCCTGACCTGGGTGATGCTTATTGTTTATGGCGTCTGGCATTCGGCTCCTTTTGCTTTTGTGGTGTTTTATGCAGGTCTGCAAACAGTGCCTAAGGAAACACTAGAATCTGCGATGATTGACGGAGCGACACGCTGGCAACAGACCCGCTATGTTGTGATCCCGCATCTGATGCCGCTGGTGACCTTTGTCGCGCTTATTCAGCTGATGGACCATTTCCGGGTGTTTGAACCTATCGTCGGGTTTAACGCTGAAGCGCATGCAACATCTCTGTCCTGGATCATCTTCAATGATCTCGGAGGGGAAACACGTCTGCTGTCCTCGGCCTCTACAACGTCGGTTCTCACTATCATCGGTGTTTCAATTCTCTTGTCCCCGGTGCTCGTACGCACCTGGCGCGACTTCAACGCAAAGGGCTGACACATGTCTTCGAAAGCTTTCAAACAACCCGCCAGTCTGCGCGCCCTGTCGATCGGATTCATGGCATTCTGGTTGCTGCTTGCGGCGTTCCCGTTCCTCTGGACACTCTGGGGATCCTTCAAAGTTGAACTGGATTTCTTCTCCAAGGCGGACTGGACTGACGCCCTGACCGGAGCGCGCACGGTGGCGGAAAAGGGCACGGCCTTTACCGGAGCCGGCTATGAAGGGGCCTGGGTCCAGGAAGAATTCTGGCGCAGCGTGATTAATACGTCGATCGTATGTTTCTGTGTGGTGGTCACGTCGCTGACAATCGGTACGCTGGGTGGCTATGCGCTGTCGCGTTCGACGTACCGCTACACGTTCTGGCTGCTGATTATTGCGCTGATCTTCCGTGCGATGCCGCCAATCACACTGGTTTCTGGCTATCTGCTGCCGTTCTTCGCGTGGAATCTCTGGGGCGTTCTGCCGACAACTATCATCGTGCTCGTGGCGATCAACCAGCCTTTCACCCTGTGGATGCTGCACTCGTTTTTCCAGAAAATCCCCAAAGAACTTGATGAAAGCGCCAAGGTCGATGGGTGTTCTCAGTTTCAGGCATTCCGGCACGTAATCATTCCGGTGATGTGGCCAGGCGTGGTTACCACAGGGCTGTTTTCTTTTCTGCTCGCCTATAACGACTTCGCGGTGACCTCGATGCTGTTGTCCAAAGACAACCAGACTATGGTTCCGAAAATTGCCAGCTTTCTTGGCACCACGCAAACCGAGGGCAACGTTATGTTTGCGGTGGCGTCTGTTGTGTCTGCCACAGCGCCACTCTTTGTCCTCGTCATGGTTTTCCAGCGCCAGATCGTCAGCGGCCTGACCGCCGGTGCGGTGAAAGGCTGACACCGATGGGACGCGCTCAACCTCAGTCCGTCTCTGCCCATGTGCACGCAGCCAGCCAGAATATGGCAGCGTGCAGGGCCCGGCGACCAGGACGGATTCCCTTTGCTCTGATGCGCGCGGGGCCCTGTGCCTGCGCACCGTCACAGCAAACAGGAATTCGTTTAGAGAGTATAACGCCATGAATACGCGCGCAAACCGCCCAGCTATGGGCATCGCCACCGAAACCACATTTGAAAACAAGCGGTTGTACCGCCAGTTTCTGGAAAGCTTCACAGCAGGCTCCGGCAAAGCAATCGAACAGGCCGCCGGAAAGATCTTCAGCACCACAGCCAGGACCGAAGCAAGCCACCCGATCAATGCCGCCGACGACGGTTATTTCCGCGAAGTCATTGCGACCATCGCAGAGGCGTTCGAGGGGTTCACCCGTCAGGATTATGTCGTGACCGGCGGTGAGTACCTCGGCACCGAATGGGTCACCTCAACCGGTTATTTCCACGGCCTTTTCACCCGACCGTTGTGTGGTATCCCGCCCAGCAACAAACTGGCCTTCCTGCGCTTCGGCGAGTTCCACAGGATGGAAGACGGCAAAATCGTCGAATCCTATGTATTCCTTGGATTTGCCGAGCTGATCATTGCTCTCGGGCTCTGGCCGCTGGCGCTAAGCCAGGGCTATGAGGGCGTTGTGCCCGGCCCAGCAACACATGACGGCAACGTTATCGGTCCATCTGATCCAGTACAGTCCCGCCACACAGCCGATCTGGTGGAGGACATGCTGAAACAGCTGACCACCAAAGACCAGACCTGGCGCCCCTATTGGGACGCCCGCATGGTCTGGTACGGCCCAGGCGGGCTGGGTTCCTACGCCACCGTGGATGACTTTGCTAACTTCCAGTCCCCGTTCGAAGACACCTTCGAAGGCTGGGGCGACGGCAAGGACGCGGGCATCACCGGAGTCGGATCCAACTGCAAGGCCGGCGACGGCGATTACGCCTTCCTGTGCGGCTGGCCACAGATCACCGGCGTACAAGTGAAACCGTTTCTGGGCATCGAGGCAACTGGCAAGCGCGTTTACATGCGCGACTGCGACTGGTGGCGCTGCGCGGACGGAAAAATCATCGAAAACTGGTGCATGCTCGATATCCCCCACGTGCTGATGCAGTTGGGATACGACTTATTTGCCGAGATTTTGGATCAGCCAAAATGAGCAATACTGCCCGCCATAACGCTGTTGGGCGCCACCCGGCGCTGAACAGAATGCCAAGGGACTTTTTGAGCATGGGTCCCTCTCCCGCCCCATTGATCAAGCCCTTGGCATTTTGAAAGGATAACCTCATGAAAGGTTCTCGCCCCGAACAGGCCGTGCTGACCAAAGACACGGATATGAGCAAAACCGATGAAACACGTGCTGTCATTGAGGGCATGGTTGACGGGCTGAATGACCACCGTATCAGCGATATCGGAGATTTCTTCAGCGACGGGTTCCGCTGGTTCGGCAATCAGGGCTGCGGCACAAAGACCGGGCTGAAGGAGTTCCAGGACAACTGGCAGCGCCCGTTCCAGGCGGCCTTCACCGACAAAGTCTGTATCGATGAAGCCCGGCTTTATATGGGCGAATGGGCGGCGGCTTTTGGCCGTCAGGAAGCAACTCACACCGGTGAGTTTCTCGGCATCGCCCCGACCGGCAAGCGCGTTGAAATCCGGTATATGGATTTCTGGAAAGTGGTGGACGGCAAGATTGAAGACAACTGGGTGAACGTCGATTTTGCCCATGTTGCCGCACAGCTTGGTGTGGATGTGTTTAACGGCGAAGGCTGGGAAGCCTATGACAGCGGCGAAAAAACTGCGCCGCGCCCTGAGAAGTAAGGAAGATCAGAATGACCATTCAGTATTTGAAAACAGGAAAACCGGCGACTGAGCGCGAAGAGGACGACGCCAAAACGCGTGCAGTTGTCGAGGCCACGCTGAAAGATATCGAGACACGCGGTGACAGCGCTGTACGCGAGCTTTCGGAAAAGTTTGACAGTTATTCTCCTGCTTCTTTCCGTCTTTCTCAGGCAGAGATTGATGACCTGATTTCTCAGCTGAGTGAACGCGAACTTGCTGACATCAAGTTTGCCCAGGCACAGGTCCGTAATTTTGCCCAAGCGCAACGCGATTCCATGCTCGATATCGAAGTGGAAACGATGCCCGGCGTTATTCTTGGGCACAAGAATATCCCCGTGCAATCGGTGGGGTGTTACGTGCCCGGTGGCAAATTCCCGATGGTGGCCTCAGCGCATATGTCAGTCGCGACTGCAAACGTGGCGGGCGTGCCGCGTATCATCGCCTGCACGCCGCCGTTTCAGGGCAAACCCAACGCCGCCGTGATCGCAGCAATGCATCTGGGCGGCGCGCATGAAATCTATGTTATGGGCGGCATTCAGGCCATCGGTGCCATGGCGCTGGGGACCGAAACCATTGACCCGGTGCACCTGCTTGTCGGGCCGGGCAACGCTTTTGTGGCTGAAGCCAAACGTCAGCTGTTTGGCCGCGTCGGCATCGACCTTTTTGCAGGGCCTACCGAGACCATGGTCATCGCAGATGACACCGTGGATGCGGAGCTTTGCGCAACAGATCTCCTTGGTCAGGCAGAACATGGCTACAACTCTCCAGCCGTGCTTCTGACCACCTCCCTGAAACTGGCCGAGGAGACCCTCACTGAAATCGACCGCCTGTTGCAGATCTTGCCCACTGCCGGTACCGCGCGCGTCAGTTGGGAGGATTACGGCGAGGTGATCCTGTGCGACACCTATGACGAAATGCTTGCGGTTGCGGATGATATCGCCAGTGAACATGTCCAGGTCATGACAGACCGGGATGACTGGTTTCTTGAGAACATGACGTGTTATGGCGCTTTGTTCCTTGGTCCGCGCACCAATGTTAGCAACGGCGACAAGGTGATCGGCACCAACCATACGCTGCCGACCAAAAAGGCGGGCCGGTACACCGGTGGCCTCTGGGTTGGTAAATTTCTGAAAACGCACAGCTATCAGAAAATTACTACGGATGAGGCGGCGACTCTGATCGGGGAATACGGGTCGCGACTTTGTATGCTTGAAGGTTTTGTCGGCCATGCCGAACAATGCAACGTGCGTGTACGCCGCTACGGTGGCATCAACGTGCCCTACGGTGAAGGCGCGCCTTACCGCGAGGTCACAGAATGAGTGACTGCCACTCGCAGAATAAGACCGTGACAGCGTCTCTGCGGGCGGCAATGTATGATTTTGACGAGGCCGGTGTGCGTGCTGCCCTTGCCGAAGCGGCAGCACCGGATGCGATCTTCCGCCTTTGCCACCCCTTTGGCGACAGCATTGGTACCACTGCCTATTATGACACCGCATATTCGGAGCTGCTTGCCGCATGGCCTGACCTTGAACGGCGTGACTATATCGTCACCGCTGGTCCGGACGCCAACGGTGCAGAATGGGTTGGTTGTGCCGGCTATTACACCGGCACGTTCACCGGCCCCTGGCTGGATATCCCACCGACGGGCCATCAGGTTGCGATGCGGTTTCACGAATTCTACCGCTTTGAGCAGGGCAAGATCGTGGAGATGCAGGCGCTTTGGGATATCCCTGAAGTCATGATGCAGGCCAGTGCCTGGCCCCTGGCGCCAGGCCTTGGGCGGGAATGGCTGGTTCCCGGGCCTGCCACACAGGATGGCATAGTCCCAGGACCGTATGAGGCCGAAAAAGGTGCAACCACCTGCCAGTTGATCATCGATATGATCACCCATCTCACCAGGCACCCTGCGCAGGGTGGCCCGGAGGTGATGGAACTTGACCGCTTCTGGCATCCGCGCATGAACTGGTACGGACCTGCGGGCATCGGCACCGCACGTGGCATCGCGGGTTTTCGCAACTGGCACCAGATCCCGTTTCTCAACGCGATGCCCGACCGTGGCCAGAACGACGATGAAATCACCTGTCATTTCTTTGGCGATGGCAACTACGCAGCGGTCACAGGCTGGCCCAATATGGCGCAGTCTGTAACCCGAGGCGGCTGGCTTGGCATCGCGCCAACAGGTGCGAAGATCACATTGAAATCGCTGGATTTCTGGCGGGTTGAAGACGGACTTATCCGTGAAAACTGGGTTCTGGTGGATCTGCTTGATGTCTATGGCCAACTTGGCATTGATGTCTTTGCACGATTGCGCGAGTTCAATAAGGCCCGCAACATTGGCCGCATTGATATCCCGGATGGAATGAACTGATGATAGATTTACCACGAACCCCTTCTTTTAGCCTGGCTGGCAAAATTGCGCTGGTAACAGGAGCGTCCTCCGGTATTGGCCTTGGCTGCGCTGTGGCGCTCGCCGAAGCTGGTGCGCATGTGATCTGCGCCGCACGTGGCGCGGACCGGCTGCAGGAAGCCGTTGCCGCGTTGAGCGCGCAGGGTTGGTCCGCAGAAGCACTACAATTGGACCAGGGTGATCTGGCAGCCCTGAAAACTGTCTGCGCTGAGGGTCGCTTTGATGTGGTGGTCAATTCCGCGGGTCTTGCACGTCATGGCCCTGCAATTGACACAACGCCCGAAGATTTCGACGCTGTTGTCGGCGTGAACCTTCGATCCGCCTATTTTCTGTCGGCCTACGCGGCTGAAGCGATGATTGCAGCCGGAAAATCCGGCTCAATCATCCATATTTCCAGTCAGATGGCTCATGTCGGCGGGATAGACCGCGCGCTGTATTGCGCCACGAAACATGGGCTTGAAGGCATGGTCAAATCGATGGCAATCGAATGGGGCAAAGCGCAGGTGCGCATCAATTCGGTCTGTCCGACATTCATTCGCACCCCTCTTACGCAGTCGACGTTCGACAATCCCGAACGCGCGGCCTGGATCAAAGAGAAAATCAAACTTGGTCGGGTTGGCGAGGTCGAAGATATTATGGGGGCGGTGCTTTATCTGGCCTCTGATGCCAGTGCGCTGGTCACTGGGTCCTCCATGTTGGTTGACGGAGGTTGGACGGCAGATTGATGGCAGAGAAAGTCACCTCTATTCAGGTCGCAAAGCGCGCAGGTGTCAGCCAGTCAGCTGTCAGCCGTGTGTTCACCCCAGGCGCTTCCGTTTCAAGTAAAACGGCAGAAAAAGTGCGCAAAGCAGCCAGCGAACTGGGCTATCGTCCCAACGTTTTGGCCCGCGCGATGGTTTCAGGGAAAAGTCGCATCATCGGTTTGGTGGTGGCCTATCTGGAAAACCAGTTCTACCCGGAAGCCATTGAGAAGTTGTCCAATACCCTGCAGAAACACGGCTATCACGTGTTGATCTTCATGGCCTCCAACAAAGACGAGGTCACGCAAACTGTGATCGACGAGTTGCTGGATTATCAGGTGGACGGCATAATCACCGCTTCAGTCAGTTTGTCCAACGATCTGACGGCACGCTGTGAGGCGGCAGGCATTCCAATCGTTCTCTTTAACCGTCTGCAAAACGATGATCGTCTCTCTGGTGTCAGTTCTGACAACGTGGCGGGGGGGCGCAAGCTGGCGGATTTTCTGGTCGCGGGCGGCCATGAATGCATCGCCCATATTGCCGGCTGGGAAGGCGCCTCGACCCAACGCGACCGGGAAAAAGGATTCCTGCTTGGTCTTGCAGCAGGCGGGAAATCGCTTTTTGCGCGCGCGGGTGGTAATTTCCATTACGATCAGGCCCAGGAAGCGACACGCTCTATGTTTTCCGGGGCAGAGCGCCCGGATGCAGTTTTTGTCGCCAATGACCACATGGCCTTTGCTGTGATGGATGTGTTGCGCTTTGAACTCGGGCTTCGCATTCCCGAGGACGTCTCTGTCGTGGGCTATGATGACGTCTCGCTTGCCGCCTGGCCAAGTTACAACCTGACCACCGTGCGCCAACCCGCCAACCGTATGGTGGAGGAAACGGTGGACGTATTGCTTACCCGAATTGAGAAACCTGAAACACCGGCGCGTCGAATTGCCATCGACGGCCCCCTGATCGTGCGTGGCTCTGCCCGCATTCCAAAAGGATATACATCATGAAAGGCTTTGATCCCAAGTTCAAAGATTTCCCCGACTACATCATCGGGATCACCAAAGAGATCTGGGAAGATCGCGGCATCGCCACCCTGCATGACTATTACGCCAGCGACATCGTTGTCCGGATGCCCGGCGTGGTATCTACTGGCAACCAGGGTGTGATCGGCGCGACCATGGCCACATTGTCGGAATTCCCCGACCGTACTCTGCTTGGCGAAGACGTGATCTGGTCCGGCACTCCGGAAGAGGGAATGCTGAGTTCGCACCGCATTCTGTCTACCGCGACCCACACGGGTGACGGGGTGTTCGGCAAGGCAACAGGTAAAAAGCTGGTCTATCGTATTCTTGCGGACTGTCACGCGGTCAACAACAAGATCGACGATGAGTGGCTGATCCGCGACCAGGGCGCCATCGTGCGTCAGATGGGCTGGGAGCCCAAACAATACGTCGCCGACCTGATCACACGTGAAGGCGGGCCTGAAGCCTGTGTGAAACCGCTGACGCCTGCAAACGACATTAAAGGGCCCTACACTGGCACCGGCAATGACAACGAGTGGGGCGTAAAATACGCGGAAATTCTGACCGGTCTCATGGGTGCGGATATGGCCGTGATTGCACGTGAATACGACCGCGCGGTGCAGACCGAATACCCCGGCGGCGTCACCGGTCACTCCTTTACCTCGGTGGACAGTTTCTGGATGGGGCTGCGCGCCAGTTTCCCCAATGCCGAGTTCCGGATTGACCACCAGATTGGCCGCGATGATCCTATGATGCCACCCCGTGCCGCTATTCGCTGGAGCCTGCACGGTAAACATGATGGCTGGGGCGTGTTTGGTGCGCCTACGGGGGCTGAGGTCTACGTGCTGGGCATCTCCCATGCGGAATTCGGACCATGGGGCTTGCGCCGGGAGTGCACACTATTTGACGAAACGGCGATCTGGAAACAGATCTTATTGCAGGCTGGCTGACCGCGATTGAACCCGTCGAATTTGTTGTGCTGCAAACTGATCTACGGTTTTCCGACGACGCACCAGCGGCAAAAAATTGAATCCATAGGGCAGCGTGCCCAGTGAAGAAAGAAACAAGATGACACAGCTGGACATCCCTTCCCGCATCGTTCGCTATGGCGACCTTCAGCCCTGCAAAACCGCCTTTATCGATGCCCATACGCCGGGCAGCGATCAAAAGGAAAATTTCACCATCATCGGGGGTGGCGTTTCTGAATCCACGGATCAGCACGTCCACATTACTGACACGCCTGGTTTTAACATTGGTGCTGCTGGTCAGCCACCACATTGCCGTAACTCGCTGCACAGCCACACGACAGCGGAGGTCTTTTTTGTGCTCAAGGGGCGCTGGCGGTTCTTCTGGGGCCGTTATGGCACCGCAGGGGAATTCATCGCCGAAGAAGGTGATATCTTTAACATCCCCACCGGCATTTTCCGGGGCTTTGAAAACGTCGGCACCGATTATGGGATGATCATGGCCATTCTGGGCGGGGATGACGCTGGCGGCGGTGTGACCTGGGCACCGCAAGTAATCGAAGAAGCCTCAGCCCACGGTTTGGTGCTGGGCGAAAACGGCGTGCTTTACGACAGCAAAAAGGGCGACACTCTGCCACATAATGTTGGCCCGATGCGCGTGCTGACCGAGGAGCAGCTCAAGTCCATTCCGGAAACCCCGGTGGAACAGGTCGTGCGCGATTATGTGGCACGCTATTGGGACCTGATGGCACTCGCTGGCAAAAAACCGGCCAAAGTCATTGGCGAAAACGCTCTTCTCAAAGACAAACCCGGGTTTGAAGTCGAATTCCTCACCCGTGGATCCATTCCCGAGGACTTCTATGCTGTTGATCAGCATGAGGTTTTGATGCCAATGCGCGGGTATTGGAAGCTGCGCTGGGAGGGCGGCGAAACCGTGCTTAATCCCGGCGACACCTGCCTGCTGAAACCAGGCGAACGCCACTCGATTGCGCCCTCGATGACCGGAGAGGCCAGTCTGTATCGCGTCACCGCCACCAGTGATCAGGCCGGTGCCACCTGGGCGGGCTGACCGTTTTGGAATTGAATGCTGCGCCCGCCGGTTCTCCGGCGGCGCAAATTGGAGGACGGACATGATCAAGACAACACATGTGGGATCGCTGCCCCGCACGCAGGAGGTGGTGGACTTCATTTTCGCGCGCGAAAATGGGACGCCCTATGACGCTGCCGAATTTGATGCCTGCATGACCGCCGCTGTGTCCGAGACGGTTCGCAAACAGGTGGACGCGGGTATCAACATTGTCAGCGACGGTGAAACGTCCAAGATTTCCTACGCGACCTATGTGAAGGACCGCTATTCCGGTTTTTCAGGGGACAGCCCGCGCAATCCGCCCGCCGATCTGAAGATGTTTCCCAGCTTCCTTAAACGACTGTCAGATGACGGCGGCACGCCCAAATATGCGCGGCCCATGTGTACCGGTGAGGTGCGCTCAAAAGGGCAGGGCGAACTGGCAAAGGATATCAAAAACCTCAAAGCCGCGATGCAGGAGCATGGTGCTGAGCGCGGTTTTATGAACGCCGCTTCTCCTGGGGTGATTTCTTTGTTCCTGCAGAACGATTATTACCCAACGCGTGAGGCGTATCTGGCGGCGCTGGCCGATGTAATGAAGGCTGAATATGAAGCCATTGTTGCAGCCGGTCTGGACTTGCAACTGGACTGCCCCGATCTCGCCTTGTCGCGCCATATGTTGTTCAGCGATCTGAGTGACGCTGAGTTTTTGAAGATCGCTGAAAGCCATGTTGACGCCTTAAATCACGCCCTGTCGGACGTGCCTCAGGATCGCGTAAGAGTTCATATTTGTTGGGGGAATTACGAGGGGCCCCATTGCTGTGACATTGCGATGGACAGCGTGTTCAGCACCCTGATGCGCACCAGATCGCGCTATGTGCTGTTCGAAACATCGAACCCGCGGCATGGGCATGAATGGACGGTGTTCCGCGACCGTAAATCTGAAATTCCCGACGACAAGATCCTGGTGCCCGGTGTTGTGGATACCACGACGAATTTTGTGGAACACCCCGAACTGGTGGCGCAGCGCATTCAAAGGTTCACAGATATCGTGGGCGAAGATCGTGTAATCGCAGGAAGCGATTGTGGTTTTGGTACATTTGCAGGTTTCGGCGCGGTGGATCCGGATATCGCCTATGCAAAGCTCGCGGCGCTTTCTGAAGGCGCAGCTTTGGCCGGGGGCGGACAATGACGCCACTGCTCCTCCTGCCGGGAATGATGTGTGATGCCCGGCTTTTCGCGCCTCAGATCAACGATCTGTCTGGTGACGTGACCCTGATGACTGCGCCCATCGGTGCGCATGCGACGATGGCTGAACTTGCGCATGAAATATTGCTAAATGCACCGCCTCGTTTTGCATTGGCGGGTCTGTCGATGGGCGGGATCGTGGCAATGGAGATCCTTCGACAGGCGCCTGAGCGGGTTGAAAAACTCGCCCTGATGGACTCCAATCCGCTGGCGGAAAAACCCGACGTCAAAGCCGGGCGTGAACCTCAGATTAAAGCAGTTCAGGCTGGGGACTTGCGCCGGGTCATGCGGGATGAAATGAAACCCAACTACCTGGCTGACGGGCCACATCAGGGCGCGGTTCTGGACCTGTGCATGGCGATGGCAACGAGCCTTGGCGCTCAGGTTTTTGTGAACCAATCCATTGCATTGCGCGACAGACCAGATCAGTGCAACACGCTGCGAAATTTTCATGGCCCGGCGCTTGTCCTGTGCGGGCGGCATGACAAACTTTGCCCTGTGGAGCGTCACGAACTGATGCATGAACTGCTGCCCAACAGCCAGCTTTGTATCATTGAAAATGCGGGCCATCTGCCCACCGTTGAAAACCCTGAAGAAACGACAGCTGCTTTGCGCCGCTGGCTGGAGGCCGAATGAACAACGAACTTTTTACATTGCTGCGCAATGTTGACACGCCCACTGTCTGCAACGCCATCGAAGTGGCCCAGGGCAAACGCGGTTTTAACGCCTTTACCCGCGGCACGATGCTCTGCAGTGCACCAGATGCGGCCCCGGTCGTTGGCTATGCCCGCACCGCCAGGATCGCGGCGCTTGCCCCGCCAACTGAGGCGCCCGAGGTCATCCGGTCGCGCCGGATGGACTACTACCGCTACATGGCCGAGGCGGAATTCCCGGCCGTTGCTGTCATCGAAGACATGGACTACCCCAATTGCATTGGCGCTTACTGGGGGGAAATCAATACGACAGTTCACAAGGGTTTCGGCCTTTCGGGCGCGTTGACCAATGGGGTCATGCGCGACCTGGGAGACCTGCCAGACGGTTTTCCCGTCGTTGCGGGGTCTGTGGGCCCCAGCCACGGTTTTGTTCATGTGCGCGAAGTCGCAACAACCGTCAACGTTTTTGGCTTGCAAGTCGCTCCGGGCGCGCTGATCCATGCCGACAGACACGGGGCGGTCGTGGTCCCGGACGGCGTGATACCTGAACTGGAAGACGCAATTCTGAAGCTGCTCAAAACAGAACGGATCGTACTGGATGCCGCAGTCCGGGAGGGCTTTGATTTCGCGGCTTTTGAAATTGCGTGGAGTGCGTTTGAGAAGGCGCGGACCTGATGCAAGGCGGCTTATGGAGCGGCCTTATTCGTCGATTACTATAACAACCAGCGTTATCGCGAGAGCCTGAACAACGTCACACCTGTCGATGTCTACTTCGGGCGCGATAAAACGATCCTGCGAGAAAGAGAGTAGATCAGCCGTGAGTGGCCTAAAAGGCGGCGCGCTCCCTCATAGTTTCCGGGATGAACTTAGAGCATGATGTGGGCGGCCTGATGCCGGAAAAGATGAAGGTTCACGACCAGGCCTGGTTCGCGCTTGATCCGTTTCTTGACCGATTTGGCAAGGTCAGGGTCACCGGTGCGGCTGCCGTCTCCTGGCCATTCACCGGCACTATGACCACTGCCGAAACACGGCCGCATCGCGAGGTTCCAGAACTGTCTTTGACCTTGTCAGTGGCGAATACCTCCTTTGCATTCTCAAAAGCGGCCTGGATCGCTCCCCGACCACTGACGGCTACGCACGCGGTGCACCGTAATATTCGCGAACTCAAAGCAAAATCGAGCGTTATCATCAGACGTTGAAGAACCGCCATCCTGCTGGAGAAATGCAACCTGCCTGATGTTCCCGAAGCGCATCTCATTAACTCAGTTCCAAGATACGCAATTTGCAAATTTGGCAGGATACCAGCCATTTGAAATTGAAAATGGCTCCTGAAGACAAATCACTACCGGTGTTTGGAGAAATCACCACGAAAGTCAAATCGAGGCTAAGCGGAGGGGGAACCGTCACATTTGTGTTCAAATATTCACCTCGAGGATTGCCTGGATGGGAAAACGGAGAACTGAAAACTCGTTTGTTAGAATAACGCACAAAAAAACACAAATTCCGTGCATCCCGAGAGTCAGATTTTTACTAATGTATTGAAAGTATTGGTAGCGGTGGAGGGATTTGAACCCCCGACACGCGGATTATGATTCCGCAGGCTCGCGGTGTCAACTCGTTCCTATTGGTTGATAACCTGTTGTAAATATGAAATATTGATAAGGTAGGAACGTGCAGGAATTTCTGTCAATCACTCAAAACGCACAAGAAACGCACAAGAAACGCACAAAAAATGAAAATCAGACTGAACGAAAAAAAGGTGGCAGATTTGAAGCCCGCCCAAGTGGGGTACGAGGTTCGCGACGAATTGGTGCGCGGCCTAATACTGCGAGTCGGAAAAAAGGGCCAGAAAGTCTGGGAAATTATGACTTTTCGTGGTTCGAAGCGGCTACGAGTCCGACTGGGCACATTCCCAGGGTTGAGCGTCAAAGAGGCAAGAAAAAAAGCTGAGGCAGCGAAAGAGGTTGCTCTCTCGCCGTTAATTTGCATCGACACAAAAACTGTCGAGGATCTGTTCGCTAGTTATAAAGCAGCAAAAGAATCTAAGATGCGAAGCTGGCGCGACGTTCAGTCAGTTTGGGACAACTGGGCTTTGCCCAGGATAGGTCATGTTCGGGTGGCAGACATTTCAGTGCATCACGGTCTTGATTTGCGTGACTATGTTGCAAGTCAGTCCAGTGAAATTAGAGCCGGCGCTGTAATCCGATATTTGCGACCAATGTTTGCTTGGGCAGCAGACGAAAGAATAATTAGTGCGCATCCCTGGGCTGGTCTGAAAGCTGGTGCTACCGCAGAGGCGAGGGATCGTGTTCTTACATCCTTGGAATGGACTTCATTGTGGCAGGCAAGTTTTTCAGAGGAATACCCTCTTGGCCCGTTTGCCCGCGCTCTGATGCTCTCCGCGCAGCGACTAACAAATGTCGCATCTATGCGGTGGGATGAAATCCATGGGGATGTCTGGACAATTCCCAGGCAGAAAATGAAAGCCACACGAACTTCAAAAGCTTCAGCTCATGAGGTCCCATTGTCAAAAGCACTTGCAAATTTGATCGCAGAACAACCTCAAATTGGCCCGTTCGTTTTTACTACTCGGGGGGACAGGCCAATTATGCCAGGTTCTCGGCTAAAGAACCGGCTGGGAAGTGTCGCCGGCTTTGGTGACTGGCGTTTCCATGACGTCCGGAGGTCAGCGGCAACCGTAATGACCGTTGGGAACTCCGATGTGAAGGTCCCCCGCTTTATAGTGGAAAGGGTTCTGGGCCACGCCGACACGAGTGTTACTGCTGTATATGACCGCGCAAGTTATCGAGAAGAAAAGCGCGAAGCGCTGGAGGTTTTGGCAGCGTCGGTGACTCTCCCCTTTTGATGCGGTCTGCAATTCGACGGCGACCTGCCTGACAGATGGCTTGGGTGCGCAATCGAAAGCCGCTGCCCAAAATATCTTACCCCGAGTTTTCGAACGGAATAAGCAATAAGGACGCAGTGCTGTTGCCGCAGGAATTCGTCATTAAGGGCGGTGAGCAGCCATTTGCTGCTACCAGCATTAATACTGTTTAGCGGGGCTTTACAGACTTTCAATCGGAGCTGTCCAACAGTCACTTCTGGCCCATTGCGGCCGTTCGTGTTCACCGCAGTCAAGCTCCGGTTTGAGCCCTTTTACTAATTTCTGCGTTGCAACGAATGACAGCTATAGCAGGCGGATTAGCTAATACGATTTCCCGCCAACAATCGTGGGCCTACGCACCTCCGAAACTGCGCCTCGCAGCAGAAAGATCTATCGAAGCTGTCTTGATCCGCGATTTTCAGGGATGACATTAGGCAACATGGCCCGAACTTCGTGGCCATCGACCAGAGAACACTCAATCTTTCCTTCGAGCCGAAAGCGGTCAATCGCCTATTGGTTCACCCGATGTGGCTTCATGCCAATCTGCGATCCTCTTGCAAAGTGGGCCCATCCACATTTGAGAGTACAAGGGCTCAGATTCACCATTGGGAATGAATGAAATCACATCATATTCGTCCGTCTCCCACGTGCCGATGTATTCTCCGTCTCTGGTCACAACCGACCCATCGTCGCAAAGATTGATTTTAAAGCGATACGGCTGGCTCAAGTATTTATCGCAAGCCTCCATCGCATTTGTTGCGGCCATGGCCTTGTCAAATTCGGTGCCACTTGCAATCGTTTTTCCGTACCCTGTCGCCAACCAATCAAATTCGATTGAATGCTCTTCCGCAACTTGCGGGACACGCTCATTGATCTGAATTTCGAGATCTTTGTAGTTGAACACAGTCTTCATCTGCTTTGATTTTGCGGCTGGAGAAATTGTTCGCCTTCGCAGCGTCGGTCTGAACTGGCTTCGACGAGATCGATTCGACGGCGTCGGCTCCTGGAGCGAAAAGAGTTGCTCGGTCCGTAGTGGCTTTGAGGCAGGCATGAGATTCCTCCCAGCGCTCCATGGCGGGGTTTCATTGGCTTCCGCGAGGTCCATTTGCAGACTTAGATTGTCGGGGTGGAAAGTGTCACCGTGATCGCTTTGGTCTTGGAACACTGATGCAAAGCCGACGATAACCGGCATTCGGCCTGAGCTTTTTCCAACGCTCGGTATGGAGGTGTTGAACTTGGGGGCGTAGGCGCGAATGGCAGTGCTCTCCCGCTCATCCATCTCTTCGTAAGCGCAAGGCGCAAAAGCAACCGACCAGGTTAACGAGGTGTCTGAAACCCTATGATAGATATTGCCCAGGCTCTCGATTGAACGCCACTGTAAGCGGTTGCTTTGCCCGATGTAGACAATCTCCTTGGCGCAACCGATCATATAGATGCCGGACGGCGCCCGAGTTCTTGAAAGTAGGGCGGTGAACTCTTCGTGCCTGTTGCGAAGGAATACTTGGCGTTTCCAGAGATGGAAAAGTTCACTGCTTCTTAGCATCCAATCGCCTTCTCAGTAGATGACTTTGGCCGTATTTGCCTAGAGAGTTGAATACACCAAAAAAAATCCAAAGGGAAAACTAACTTCGATGGAGAGGAGAGGCATGGATGACCCTGCGCGCGCGGATTTTTTTGGGGCCGGAGTCGCTATCGTTAGGTCCTCAAATTTCTTGGGGAATGTAGGTTAACATGGGTCGTTTTGACCCACTTACATCGCCGTGAATCCAACGTTTCTGTCGCAACTTGTCCGCCCAAAGAGGGCTTTGCCACGGATTTGTGGCACTGACGTGAACAACAGTTTTCGTGATGTGAACTATCCCGAAAACGGCCATTGGCGTACCCGGGGGAGGCGCACAATCAGGTGTCGCATGAGACGATATACCGAAGCCTTTATATCCAGGCGCGGGGTGCTCTTAAGAAAGAGCTTCTGGAACACCTGCGCGCCAAACGCACGGTCCGGCGCTCCAGGCACGCGAGCCTCAAGCGCAACGGTTTGGGGCAGTTCAAGGATGCTGTCTCGATAAGCGAACGGCCCGCGTCTGTTGAGGATCGTTCCGTGCCGGGTCACTGATGGTGTGGATACCTCACCCATGAACCGGCATCGAAGTGTGCCATATTGGTGATGTTGAAAGCACCAAATTGGAGGAGGCATCCATGGACGAGGTTACAATCATTGGAGTGGACTTGGCAAAGTCGGTTTTCCAGGTCCACGGCGCGACGGCATCTGGAGAACCTGTATTCCGCAAAAAACTTTCGCGCGGCCAGTTCTTGCGATTTATCAGTGACCAACCCGCTTGTGTAGTGGCGATGGAAGCATGTGCCTCTTCGCACTATTGGGGCCGTGAGATTATGAAACTGGGGCACCAGGTCCGTTTGATCCCGCCGATCTACGTAAAACCTTTTGTGAAGCGGCAGAAAAACGATGCGAATGATGCAGAGGCTATAACGGAAGCGGCAGTCCGGCCGACGATGCGGTTTGTGCCCGTGAAGACTGCCGTACAGCAATCCCAATCAATGGTGTTTAAGACTCGTGATCTTTTGGTTCGGCAGCGCAATCAACTGATCAATGCACTCCGTGGTCATCTGATGGAATATGGGATCATCGCTCCACCGGGCCGGAACTTTGTGAAGAAGCTGGCGGAACAAATCGAAAACCCAGAGAGCGGCTTGCCCCCCATCGTCGTTGAACTGAGCCGCGTGCATTTGGATCAGCTCAGCGTTTGCACAGATAAGATCGTGGTGATGGAACGGCGCCTCAAGGATGAGGCCAAGTCTGATCCTGAAACAATTCGGTTGCAGACCGCACCGGGTATTGGGCCTGTGAGTGCAATGGCAATCAAGGCCTTCGCCCCGCCGTTGGAGGGCTTCAAACGCGGTCGCGACTTTGCAGCATGGCTCGGGTTGGTGCCGGTGCAAAAATCTACGGGTGGGCGTCAAATACTGGGCCGGACATCAAAGATGGGGCAGCGCGATATCCGGCGATTGCTGATCATTGGGGCCATGACCCGGATCAGATGGGCGATCAAGAACGGCCCACCCAAGGGCTCGTGGCTGGAACAGATGTTGGAACGCAAACCGCGCATGCTGGTGGCAATAGCCTTGGCCAACAAAACCGCTCGGACGATCTGGGCGATGATGACAAAGCACGAGGATTATCGAGATCCGGTCGCGGCAGCGTAAAACTGCAACGCTCGGTATGATGTGAGAAGGACATTGAACAGTAAGGACAAATGATCGATCAGATCGAGGTTGGGAAAACCAGGCCTTCCCAGAGAGCTTCGCGCTCGTGACATTGATATGGACCCGACCTTCGCATCGCCATACCGGCCCGCGGCATGTGAAACGCCGCAAACTGAGGCCTGACACATGACCGTACCCGATCACATGTTCAAACGGTTCAAGAAAATCCTTGCATCAAACGGGGTATCCACACATGGGAAGGTGATCTGATTGGCGGTTCCAGGAACAGCTACGTTGCAACGCTGGTAGAGCGGCACTCTCGCTATGTAATGCTGGTCAAAGTCGCCAATAAAGACACCAACAGCGTCGTCTCTGCCCTGATCAAGCAATCGCAACGATTGCCAAGAGAACTCTACAAATCCCTGACATGGGATCGTCACTCTCAACGAATGTTAACATTCGTTTGCCGTGCAATGGGAAAGGAACTGGCAGACCATCCACGTCTGACCATGGCAACGGACGTCGAGGTCTACTTCTGCGACCCGCAATCGCCTTGGCAACGTGGATCAAACGAAAACACCAACCGGCTGCTCAGACAGTATTTGCCGCGCGGAACGGACCTTTCCGTTCATTCCCAAGCCAAACTCAGTGCCATCGCCAGGCAGCTCAATGAGCGGCCCCGCAAGACCTTGCAGTATCAAACGCCAGCTGAAAGGTTTACCGAGTGTGTTGCGGCGATCAGTTGAACCCACCGCCCTTACCGGACCTTCAGTCTCGCTGAGCGCCGCATTGCAGTAGTCCGCAAAGCGGACTCCTGTGGCTGGCGTAGTATTGGCCTGTTGCCGGTTTCGTGGACACGAAGATAAAGTCGTGACCACGACTCTGGAGACGGCCGATGAAGGCCGCAGGCAATTGCGGTGGGCACGCCAAAAGGCATCAAAGTGCGATTACCGCCAACTGATCTTGTCGCGGTCGATGCCCTGCAACACACGGCCGAGCGAGCTGTCTGCATCTGTCAGATGGATTATCAGGTGGTCCATACTCCTCGTGAGCGGGATCATCAGCCAATTCAAGGCATAGGCGCGCTGTTCAGTGGCCAGCCTTTCCTCAAACGCGGATTTGGCGAAAAGGAACCCCAGATCGGCCTTGAGCTCGTCGCGCAGGCCTTCGATGTCGATATCCGGCCTGGCGGTGACGTGATCATAGAACAGGTCCAGCCCCATACACAGTGTGGTCCAGCCCTCCATGCCCCGACAGCTTTGATACAGAACAGCGCGCAAGGCGGTCTGGCGGCTTGGATATTCGCGGTTTTGCCGTGTTTCCCACTCGTAGCCGCGCCAGTAATCCGCGCGATTATCCTCTCGGACCATTTCGAACAGGTTGCAATAATTGGTGCCTGGTGTCGCGGCCGTGTGCGGCAAACACACCAGCGCATCCACAGGCCGCATCTGCGGTTGGTTGGCCAGATCCTCGCCCAGCAGTTCCAGAGCGCGCACGATCGCGCGGCGTGGCTGCGGCTCCACAAGCACGGTGATGCGCCCGCCTGTCACCGTTTGGTCCGGTTCCACATCCCAATCCGGCACCTCCAGCGCGCGGGCGATATCGGTGATGGTATCGCAGGTGGCTGCCTTCGTGCGGCGCGAGGTGCGCAAAGGCACAACGCGGTTCTTGGCGATATCCCCGCGATCCCAATCGCAGCGCGCGTGATCCACGAACTGATCCACCCCATCGGCCACGATCACCCGCCCGGAGTCAAAGATGTCATACATAAGATCGCGGTGTTCGGTGCTCCAATCCTGCCCCTCGTCTACCAGTAAAAAATCGTAGGGCGCGAGGACTTTTTCGCAGTATACGCTGATGTCTGCCCAAGTCTTGCACCCTTCTGGGTCACAGGGGCACTTTTTGCCATCCACCTTGTTGGCGCAGCACGGCACATCTTCCTTCAGGAAGGCCTTTGGGTGACGCAGGGCGTGCAGAAATAGCGCCTCACGTTCTTCCAGACGGTAAAGCTTGCCTGCGTGTTTCACCGCATCCATACCGAATGCAAGGCCAAACAGCTCTCGCATCAACATCCAGCGGGTGTCCACCTCCGGAACCGGAGAGATATCTTTGTGGCGATCGCGGATGACGGTCAGGGCGCGCGCCATGTCAGAGATAAGCCCGTGGTTGTAGGTCACGATCCGCGTGCTTTTGCCCTGTCGCGCCAGATGAATGGCCATCTGAATCAGGGCAAAGGTCTTGCCCGTGCCAGCGCGGCCGCGAAACATCAGTAGCCCGCTGCCCAGTCTGCGGACATAGGCCTGCTTGTCCACATCGAACCGCTTTTGCGTCAACGCATTGACACGCATCAAATCAAGTCGCGTGGGGACCACCTTGGCGGTCAGGGCCTTTACCAGGCTGTCGTAGCTGTGGTGTTGGCTGTCCTGGTCCGCCGGGACAAGGGTTTGCACCTTGCGCTGCGCGTCATTCACCACAAAGCGGTCTATTAGTTGATGCCAATTCAGATCCGCGCAAAAGATGCCTGTGCGCCCGCTTGGTGTTGCTCCAGTCAAAGCGCCCGGCGGCACGCGGGGCAACCAGAGCACCGATTGCACGAATGTTGCTTCGCGCCGTGCCTTGCCATAATAGGGGGACTTCTGAAGAGCCTTCAACACCCAGACCTGCGCATCTGCCTGCGCGGTTGCATTGTGCCATGCACCGTCATATTGCACCTCCAGATGGGTGCCGTGACGCTGCACCGCGTCGGGCGAGTGATTTTTCACCTCAACACAGGCAACGAAAGACTGCACCGGAACGCCTTGAGAGGTGCAGAACATATTCTTGGGCGCGCGTGTGTCTTCAAACACCAAAACGCAGTCAATCTCCCGGTTCTTTGCGAAAACCTGCGGCACGATCGCCAGCCGGATCCCTCGTTGGTCCAGTTCTGGCGCACTCTTGAGTAGGGCGGTTTTCAAACGTTCCGCATTGGCTTGTTCCGATGTTGCATCGGGACCAAGGATTTCAACTGTCATATTGGACTTCTCCAGGCACCTGGGAGACAATTTTTTCGGCACTAAAATAATTCGACATTAAGGCAAGTACTTGGAACAGTTCACAACTTCGAAATTGCACCACGGGAAACAATGTTGCCGTTTCAACACAGAAGACCTACGTGAGGTGGGTGTTGATGCGGCGACTGAACTCCTTATTCCTTCAGCTCTACGGCCTGATCGTCGAAAGTAGACAGTCGCCGATAGCGGATTGTTGGGTATTCACGATCGACCTGAAATACCACATCAGCCTTGCTCGGGACGACGTTGCGTGTCCCCGACGCTGTCATTCGAGCAGGCGCCCATCGGGATCCAAGTACACGCCGTCTGACAGATAGACCGGCTCGCTTTCCACAACGCAGAGGTCATCATAAAGAACGCTCTCGGACGATCGACCCAGACGAAGATCCATTTCCTCTGCCAAATCACGCAGTACCTCGATGAGTTCGTCCCGCGATCCTTGCAGCGTGACCTCCCCGAACCGTCGGCCTTTGCCATCAATTTCGATGCTCACATCCTGTGCTCGGCCACCGAGGTTCGGCACGCTAAGGCGCATCGCGGCAGTCAGCCCGTCCCGATTGCGATAGACCGGCGCAGCGCCAAAGTCGCTCGCGGTCGCTGTCTTAATGGCTCCGCCGGGTTTCCCCCCGAGGTTGCCGCAAGTCAGGCGGAGCAACGTGTGGTCACCAGCCTCGGCATAATACTGCTCGCGGGCATAGTCGAATTTCGTAGATTGATAGATGGTAACAGTCATGCTGGTTCCTTTAGGTGATCAGACTTGAAGAGAGCGCACAGCGATACCGTTGGCGGGCATATCACCCACGCGACAAGCGGATCTGCTGTGCGATTTTAGATAGGTTAGGCGTGCCTGGCGCCCCGAAGATGGGACTTCCGGCTGGAAGGTTGATACCGACCCTTACGTTTGTGGTAGCAGGTCACAATCGTACCGTCGGTATCGACGATTGCCCGGACCTTTGTTGCGGCGGCGATCGTCTGACCGTTGTATCCAGCGGCTTCGAGATGCCGTGCTGCGCGTCCCGACAGGATATATTCCTCGCAGCCACGCTCTGCTTTCGCCCGTGTCCCATACAGAAGCACGAGATCAAGGATAGCGCCTCGAATGCCTCGCTGGGCAATGCGCGTTGCGGCATGGTTACTGAGCATGAATGTTCCTTCCGCGCAGATCGACATCATGACCAGGTCTCCTCGAACTGCTTCTTGATCTGAGCACGGTGACGCTGAAGCTCGCCGAAACGAAGGACCACGGGATCGTCATACATATTAACGAAAGTCAGTGCCTTGGTGCCTTCGTCCTTCTTGCGAGCCTCTTTCTTACGCCGTTGGTACTCGGTCAGCGTGTCCTCGTTGATGTGTCGATCTTCTTGATAGGGGTTCACCCAGCTCTGGATACGATCATCATCAGTGTAATCTTTTGGGCACCAGCCTTTCTCATGGCAGTGCTGAGCGACGAGGCGATCGTACTCTTCAGCCAGATCAGGGTGGCGCTCCTCGTAGAACGCCCGCCAAGCTTTCAGCTTCTTGAGACCGGCGTCCCGCTGCTCTTCAATCTGCTGAGCGTGCGCGTGGCGGATGGCATCCGCAAAGGCCTGGACCGAAACGGGGTCTTTTCCCTCCTTGGCTTGCTGTAGGACCGTCGACAGACGAATGCGCCCCTTGACGATTGCCTCCGCCAGTTTCGGATTGCCCCCTGAGATTGCGTCAACAAGCTCAATGTCCGGGATGTACCCAGCTGCATTCGGCGCTTCTGCTACTTCGGCGCCGACAAACCATCGCGTGTCGACATAGTCCTCGATTTGCGAAGACAGTCGCAGCATTGCTTCGCTGAACAGGTTGCGCGAAGTCTCAACTCTCGGGTTCGACGTTTCGAGACCAAAACACTTCTTCTGCTTGCTGGCACGCGCATCGTTGTGACCGCCTTGAAGGCGCGGATCGGCAAGGCCGTACTCAGAGGCAAGACGAGCGATTTCATCATCCTGATCCGGCACCTTGAGCGCATGTCCTGCCACGATCGCGAAAAGTACGGGAGCCAGTTCCATGATTTGCTTCTGGCTGACCCCGTAACGCCAGCGCATCAGTTCATATGCATTATGGGACGCTGCGGACACATGGGCCTGAATGGAAACTTCTCCCAAGCCCAAGTCAGCGAAAAACGGGTCAAAATCCTGAGGTTCGCAGTTCAGAACACGTGCGATCTTTTCCAGGTCCTTTGGTTTGGGCGTATTTTCCCCCGACTTCCAGCGGTTCACAGTGCGTGTAGACACGCCGACCGCTTTTGAGAACTTGTCGAGGGTCTGCCCCTCTTCCTTGAGCTTTCTTTTGAGGAGGTCTGCTTTGAATGACATCGGTGCTTCCTTTGCATCTATGACCTCAACATAAACGCCAAAATCAACTATCTCAATTTGACATTAAATGGCGCATATTACTGCACCATAGCGCTTAATGGGGAGTTTTGGACCAAATTCGCACGTAAATACGCCATAATGTGCGACATTTTAAACGCGTGGCATCACAGGCGCTTCGCGGAGATTACCTCCAAATCAGGTTGGCGCGCGCCGGTCGCCGAGTTCACTGGACGATGATTCGCTGACTGAATCGGAGGAGGGGGTCACGATCCCCAAGCGGGTGCTCTCCCGCGCCCAAGTCAGAAACTGCGTGGTGATCTCGTACGTCCGCATGTCATCCAGGCGAACAGGCCGGACCAGCAACAACCCCTCCATGGGTTTCGCGCGGAATAAAGCGACGCAGGTGTCAGTTCCAGCATCTGCTTTCTACGCAACGCGGTGCAACCCGAACAACTGCCCAACGTCCGCTATCGCGACTTGCTGCGCAAGCCATGCCGCATCTGCTCAGGTCCGTTCCCCGCCCTTCTTGTCGAATTGTGCTTGGTGCCGCAATCGGACCAATTCCCTCTGCCATCACTGTCAGGAACGGCCCACTGCAACCGGATCGACAAATCCGCCGCGACCGGTCTGATCGGGCTACTTGTGACCCGTGCTGCTTCCTGCCATGCCATCCCGACCGGTCGTCTCAGCGTCGGCTTGGCCTGACGCAAGGACTCGGAATCCTGACGCCGGCGACCCGCTGCTACAATTGATATTGTCGAGCGTATTCTTCGCGCCTTCCTGCCAGATGAAAGCAGACTGGACCATCTTGCATTTGAAGCGGCAACCACAGAAGTCGGCCACTTTTATCCCTTCAATAAAGGGGAAAGCCTTGGAAAGCCTTGGAAAGGTTTTTACAATCCATGCAGATTGAACACCCAGCCTGAGTGGAAACAGAAAGATACCTGAAATGAGCTTTGACCTCTTTGATGCGTTTGAAGACTGCATAGACAGCTACGTGGGCCAATGTGAGGCCTATAAAGAAGCCATCACGGCGTCGGGTGGTGTATTGTCGTTTGAAACGGCAGTCAAAATTGCTGAACAGAGACTCATCAGGGTCATCCCGAAGGATAGTGCAAAAGCAGAGCCGAAAATTGATTTGCCGTCTGTACTTATGGAACTTTCTGAGTTTATCCCGACCACAAGTGAATGGGACGCGGCGTCAATCGACAGGTTAATCACAGCCTCGAAAACTTCGTTTTGGGCTTGGAGAGCGCTGGAGCATCTTGAGCTGCTTTTTCCATACGTCAAACTTCACCCTCCTCTCAAAAAATGGCAATCTCGCAACGCTCTGGGAATATTACAGCGTCCCCGCCGACCCACGGGATTGGCACCTGCAGAGAATCTCCACCGAAATACATTGATTATCAAAGAGATTGAGCACCTTCGAACTGCAGGGTTTCAACCTATGCGTAACTCTGCGTCCATAAACGCGGCATCCGGGTGTGATGTAGTAGTGAAAGCATTGAGCAGCCTGAGGATGAATTTGAGCTACAAAACCATCGAAAAAATTTGGACGAACCGACCCGATACACCTTTTTTGAAGCGACTGTACCCCGGTCTCGTCGCGTCCTAAACGTTCGAAGCCTAACGTTTAGGACGCCAAACAATTCTCCGACCGATAGCAAACTGGGTCATCCAATAGCTATCCAGGAGATCTCAAAATGGCTGAACAAATCTCACGACGCCCTGAAGTCGAGAGCGCACCGGGCTTTCGAGAAGTACGCCGCACGCCTACGATGTGTCTGACATGAGCATCAATACAAATGGTGTCCAGGATCCCACCCGGTATATGAGGGCCGCGGCGGCTGCTCTGTATCTGGGCCTTTCAACTTCCAAGCTAGCAAAGTTGCGCATGAAAAATCAGCGCCGCGACGGCCCACCCTTTGCAAAAGTGTGTGGTAGCGTGATCTATCGGAAATCCGACCTTGATGCCTGGCTTGAGACCAATTTGGTCAGGGATGAATAGAGGATGGGCCAGGGAACTAACACCAAGCGATTTGCAGATGATGGCGCCCCGATGAGCGCGGTCAGCCTGACCTTCCAAACCAACCGGGCCGCAGATGACAAAAAAAGCGGAGAAGACGTGAAGGGGGCCTACTGGTGAGCCACAAAGCAACCAACTGGCTGGCAGAGCTGGACCCGCAGCAAGTGAGCAATTCCGAGTTCCGGATCCTCTTCGTCCTGTGTGACTGTCACAACCCGGCTAAGGGCTGTTTTCCGAAGCAGGCCTATATCAGCGATCGCGCCGGCCGGGGGGCCAGTTCAGTGAACGCGGCCCTGACCGGCCTTGAGGAAAAGGGCTTGATCCGCCGCATCCGCCGGCACAATTCGAAAACTAAGCAGCGCGAATCCACCCACTATACCCTGGGGTTCGAATTTGGGACACCACAAGAGCCAACTCCAAATAGTGGAGATGGGGCCATCTCCGGTTTTTCTGCAGAGCCATCTTCGGTTTCTAGCCAAAGCCAACTCCTGAAAACCGGAGTTACCATAAAGGAAGAACCTGTAAATGAACCTGTAATGAACCAAGTGTGTTCGGCTGGCGCCGATCCACAAACAAAAACTGTATTTTCTGAAACTGGTGAAGTTGCAGACGCGTTCGATGAATTCCGGGAAGCACATCCACGCCTAGTCGATATTCAAAAAACCCGGGCAGCGTTCTTCGCAGCTGTTGTGGCAGGGACAAGTCCGACTGAGATTGTTGCCGGAGCCCACTCTTACGCCAAAGAGCAGGAGGGCAGTGACCCGAAATTCGTGAAATCTTCCGCGCTTTGGCTCAAGGACAAGCGCTGGGCGGACCACAAGCCCAAGCGCAGTGGCAAAGAGGGATCACGTGAAGACACAGCCCGGTTCTGGGCGGGTATCATCCTGACGGACGGGTTTGTTCCGGACAATGCAATCAACACAGGCATGCGGGCCGACATCATTGCGCTGCGCCTGATGACGGATCAGCAGTTGACAGGGCGGGGCTTCGCATGACCCGCTTTCATGTTGCGATCGACCAAGGCCGCGGCACGAAGTTTGGCCGCACGAAAATCATCGCCGACCCGGAGAGCGAAGGCGGCGTCGCCGTCTGCGCTATCGGTGCGCGTCATCTGAAATGCGCGCGCCAGGATATTTGGCATCGAACGTTCGCCAATAAACTGAGTGGTTGGCCTGTAGTTTTACCATATTTAGAGATGTGCACTATCTGCATCACTGCATGGTGAGGCGACGGTGAGCATGAGAGCGCATCTGGGAATAAAGAAATGACCAAGCTGAAAAACAAACGCCACGAACTTTTTAGTCTTGAATATACGGCTGATAGGAACGCCACTCAGGCTGCTATTCGGGCCGGGTATTCTCCAAAGACCGCAGGCTCACAGGGACACGATCTCCTGAAAAAACCTGAAATTGCAGCTAGGGTTGACGAACTTGAAACCGAAATCACCAACACGATTATCGAAGAGATCAAATTTGACGCAGTTATTGTTTCCCGGATGTGGGCCGACATAGCCACCGCTGACGTCAATGAGTTGATGTCTCTCAAGGTTGGTGCGTGTCGCTACTGTTACGGGCACGATAACAAGTACCATTGGCGTACCCATCGAGAGTTCGAGCAGGCAGAGATCGAATTTAATAACCTCACTGCAGTGAAGCAAGAACGCGAAAAGTCTCCAGATAGTTCGGGGGGCTTCGGGTACAAGCGAACACTCCCCCCAAGCCCCGATTGCCCCGAATGCGATGGTCTCGGAAGTTCATTTGCTACGTACGCAGACACGACTCGCCTGACGGGCAATGTCGCGCTTCTTTACAATGGCATAAGGGCCAATCAATACGGGGTTGAGATAAAGGTGCTCGACAAAATGCACGCACTTGATCAATTGGCAAAATACCTTGGTATGTTCAAAGACCAAACCCAAGAGAATGTAACAGATCCATTGGAAGAACTGATTTCTGAAATAGGCCGTTGCGGCAGCAAGGCGCCGATTTCGTCCTAGAAATAGAACAGGTGGTAGCGAAATAATTTGGGTCAAACGATAGACAATGTTTGCTACGGTAACCGTCTGACTAAACACACACGGCCAGGTGGGCCCCTTGCGGCCTCATTCTATTAGATTTGGGAGACGAATTATTTTCTTCCCGGGAAACAGAAAAGCGTCTTTTCCCCCATTATCATGTTGTGACCTTTAACGGCGGATCTCATCGTTTTGCCCATATGGCAGAGGCACTGAATGAAATCCGCCAACACTAGCACATCTGTGGTCTCGTTTACGGATTGGACTAGGGCGCTTTCGAGGAAAGCTATTTCTCCGTATTGGTCACTTCATGCTCGGTCCCGGCTTCAAGAGAGAGACTCGCTCAGGGTGAGAACACCCAAATCGACCCAGTTGACCGCCACACCGCAAAGTTTCTTGTTTGGTAATGCAGTGCGCACTAGGGCGGCATAGGCCTCTAGCTGAGGCCAGTAATTGCTAAATCGTTCGGTGGTATTTGAGACAGGCCCGGTCTTGTGGTCGATAATTAGAACGCCGTCCGGCCCTTCGGCGAGGCAGTCGATAATCGCGTTTGTCTCTGCGCCGGACGCGGCAACGTCTTGCATTGGTAACTCCGGATGCAGCCGGTCAAATCCTTGTGCTCGTAGCCAATCCGCCATTGCCGCAGCCTGATCGCGCAAAAGTGCGACTTTATCCGGTTGCAGCCCGCTGGCGCGTATGACCGGTTCCAGATCCCGGTTCGGGTCGATCAAACAGGCCCGCAGAACGATGTGTGCTGCCGTACCCCGGGCGGTAGGAGAGTCCAAACCCAGACCGGTCACGGCCGGGCCAAATGTGTGATCGCGCAAAGGTATCGTTACTGGCTCACCTTCTGCAGCAGATGGCTGCTGCCGCCAAGGAGTCAACGATATTGCTTCTTTGGCATCTGCAGCGTGACGTTCACCAAGTCGGAGGTGTTCAGGCCATTTTGTTTCGGGTGGATCATCGAAGATCTCGGGGCATTCGCCTTCACCCTGGGTTATCCGAACGGCAAACACGTCGCTCCCAATCCTGATCTGACCCTCGTCCAATGCCACATCGGCGGTTTCGAGGAAAAAATCAATATAGCTGCGGTTCTCTCCATCTTGCGTTTTTCCGATTGAGGCTTCGGGCCATTCCAGAACCAATCGATCACGCGCCCGCGTCATCGCCACGTAGAGCAGTCGCCGTGCATTACGTTCATCTCCCGGGCGGTTGTGGTTGGCAAAATCATCGACCTTTTCAGCCACATCGAGTTTTGGAAACCAGTCCAGCCGTGCGCTGTCCAGCACATTTTCGAGATTGTCGAAATTGGCGAAGCCAGCTTTGATCTCGCCCGCTCGGCTGGCAAATTTTCCGTCTAGCTGAGCAACAACGACCACAGGCCATTCCCGCCCCTTTGCGCCAAACCATGTCACCAGCTCAACACCTTGCCCTGCTGCTCCAGCAGGATCGGGGCGTTTGTCTGCGTCCTTGAGGGACTGCCGTTCTGCCAACCAGCCGAGAAAGACCTCAGGCGAGGAACCGAAGAAGCCTTCGGTCGCCAACAGATCAACTTCCATATCGGTAAATCTTTCGGCCTCATACACCAGTCGCAGAAGATCGGCGCGCATCTGTGCTGGATTTGGCTGGCTAAGTGCCCAACTCATCAGGCCCGTCTTCTCCAGCACAATACGGACGAAATTCGGCGTTCGGACATTAGAGGCAAGACTGGAAATCTCCGCCAGAGGTCGTAAAATCGGATTGCCGCACAACGTGCCTTCGGTAAGCTGCTCAATCGCAACTTGCAGCGGTATCGCCTCAGGTCCCAATGTCAGCCACCCCAGTGCCGCGTAAGAATCTGACGGGTCCGCGGCGAAAGCGATAGCGTGGCGGGCCAATTGCATAGCTGCACTCTCCCACCACCCTGTCGCTGTCATCTGCACGTTGATGTTCAATGCCCTCAGTGCCGTGGCGTATTGCGCCATCTGGCCATGGGTCGTGCAAAGGACCGCAATATCCTCGGGGCGCACTGGCCGCTCGACCTCTGTGTCGGGGTCGACAATCCGCTCGCCGTCCTCCAGCATTGCTGCAATCCGCATGGCCGTATTGTGATAGGGCCGGGTCTTCCCACCTCTGGAGCCACGCCCATTGGGGCATTTCAGTATTTCCAGAAATGTTGCGTCAGGTTGCTCCCGCGTGGGTTTTGAGGCGTGATACTCCGGCCCGAAAAGCCGAGTTGAAACCGAGTTGAAAAATCGGACAAGCTCGGCAGAACTGCGCCAATTATATTCCAGATGATGCACGGCAATGCTGTTCTGAGACACCAACGCCTCGGTCAGGCGCACATCTGCGCCCTGAAACCCCATGATCGACTGCTTCGCATCCCCGACAAGGATCGTGCGTTTTGCGCGGCGCGCCAGCGTCCATAGAAAGGCGAACTGAACCGGGTTCGTATCCTGAAACTCATCGATCACCACGCAGTCGATCTCGGCCAAAATTGCGTTGAGCACATCCTCATCTTCGCGCAACAGCGCCTCGGCCCCGGTGACCATATCGGCGTAGTCCACAACACCGATCCGGCGTTTAAGCGCACCAAACTCCTCAATTACGTTTTGTGCCCCCTGGATCAGGCTGCGCAGAAGGAATGCCGCATCGTGTAATGGCCCCGGATGGTGCTGGATACCATCGGCCGCCGCCATCACGGCCCCGGCTAGAGCGTCGTACCCTTCAGGTGTGGTTGATCCCCTTTTGGACAGACGTAAACTGCGCAGGTCTTTCCAAAGCCGCCAGTTTTGCGACAACTCGTCCGGGTCAGAGGCACGTTTCAAGTCCGCGTGGTTCCTGCGGAAGGTATCTTTCAGAGAAGATTTGTCAAAGGCGTCAGAGATCCCTTTCGGGAATGCCGAAAGCAACCTGTTAACCGCCTCGAGCAACGCCCATTGCAACGCTTTCCCGTCTGCTTCGACGGGGCCGTAGATTTTCTCTAGTTCGGCCACCGACTCATTGGTGATGGCCGAACGACCCCCATGCGCACCGAGCGAAAGAAGCTGGTTGATCGTGTTCAACATTGCATCTCGAAACTGCTGTTCTGCAGAACCGCCTTGCTGATTGTAACGGAACCCGAACCGTCCCAGATTGGCCATGATTGGTTTGAGCCCTTCACTCCCGGCAAGAACCCGGCGGATCAGGAAATCACGTTCAGCCTCTTCCAACAAGCGTGGTGCGGGCGAACCACCAGCTGCAAAGGCATGTTCGGTTAACAGCCGCTGCCCCAACCCGTGAATGGTGGAGATATAGGCGCTGTCGAGCCGCAACGTCTTGTCAACCAACCCCTTTTTCAGCAGCTCGGCCCTGATCCTGTCCCGCAGTTCTTGTGCTGCGGCCTCTGTAAAGGTCACGGCCAATACTTTTTCCGGAGAAACCTCTCCGCTGTCGATCCATCCGGTCAGAGTCTCGGTCAGATGATAGGTTTTGCCCGCACCCGCGTTGGCGGGAATGATCTTGAAATTGCTTGTCATGTTAGGCTTCGTCCTCGGCCATTATGAAGACCGCGCCCAGTGGGTTATCCTTCAGCGCATACGGGGCGATGCCAGCTTCTTTTTCAAAAAACGACACATCCCTGGTCCGATTGAGGCGGATCGTCCCGCCTCCCAGTTCTGCTATGGTCCGGGTCAATCGCTGCATGGCTTCACCGGAAATGTCGCTACTGATGCTTTCGATCCCGACCCCATCATGGTTTAACCCGTTGCCAAGCGTGACCCCGTCGCGCAGAAGATGATAGGCAATTGCCGGAGTACATCCGCCTGCCTTGATCGCGGCAGTTTCCTTGTTCCCGGGACGCGAGATCATATGCTGGTAGAGAGCCACCTGAATATCCCAACCTGCCTCCATCCGCTGGCGGCGCGTATTGGATTTGGAGGTTTTGAAATCCACCACCAGTTTTTGGCCATCCGGTAATTCGAGAACCGTATCGGCGAAACCATTCAGTCGCAGGCCCAATGCGTCTCCAGCCAGCGGCTGTTCGGTGGCTATGACCTTCGCGCCAACTTCTTCCAATCGCGAGCGCCAGACCATCGCTATTTTCATCGCTTCAGCGCGGTGATTGGCATGCTCCACGCTCCAGAGGTCATCCTGCAAGAACCGCGCCTTTTTTCGAACCGCCTTATCAAATGCTGCATCAAAATTGGCCCGTAGTCGTGCTTCATCGGGCGTCGGCTCTCCCTCCGGAAACAGATTTTCGAGCACCGCATGATACAGGCTCCCCTGCACCAGAATATCCATCGTCTCAGGTCGCCATTCGACCTGACGTGCACCGGCCTCGGTCATTACCCAGACAAGGGGGCTGACCAGCATTGTTTCCAGACGGCTGGGCGACTGCGGTTTCATTACCCCACCCTCGTCTTGGCGAATACGCAGCACATCGCGCCGGATCGCCAAATTCCCAGTTGCGGGGAAAACAGGGGTCACATCAAGGGTTTGGGCCACGGAAACCGCCGCACAGGGCCAATCGCTCACAGGTAAGGTTCGCAGATTACTCACCAGAGCGCCCGCATCCTCATCCCCACTCTCAAGCGCCCGGGCGATGAGTGACAATGCAGTGGTTGGGCCAAGTTTCTTGCCCGCCAGGTCCCGGCTGGGAGAGATGAAGCTGATTGATCCTGATACCGCGCCAATCTGGCGGCTGAAAAGAGAGAGATTGCGGCGCATTAGCAGCGCCCGCGGTGGCAACCGCAGGCCGCACAGATCCTGCAATTGCTGCAGTTCGCTGTCCAGAAACACCGGCCCGACACCAGCGCCACGCGGAAAGGAATTGCCTGCAAATCCCGCGACAATCAGGTGCCTGGCTGCCCGCCATGGCTCTGCATCACCCAGCCACAGGCTGGCTGCCTCAACAAACCGCTCGCCCGCCTGTGGAAGCGATGTCTCGGGGCGCGTTGCCTCCAGCAGAATCTCCCAGTCCGGCGACGCGCTTTCATCCGACGGTGCTAGGACGGCAACTCGTCCAACCCTGTCTTTGAGGGTCGGCAGATGTCTGGCCAATTCCCAAAGCCGTCCCATCAAAGCCTTGTAGGAGCGCGGCTCTTGGCGAAGCGCATCTGTCAACCAGTCGGGCAGCACATCCCGCTTGCCATAATCCATGAGAGAACGGGCCATCTTTCTACCCTGTTCTTCAGGCCAGGGCATGTCCGGCAACAGACACAAAGACGCCAGCACCATGACAGGCGGGTGCTGGCGTAAAGCTCGCAGCAACAACCACAAAATCTCGCCCGCAGTGTCCCGCTCTGCAGTTTCAGGAACACCGCTCAGCGGAATGCCCGCCGCCTCGAACCCGGACAGGAATAAATCGGCACCATAGGTTGCGTCCGGCAGCATCACCGCAATCTCGTGCGGCGCGCAACCGGTGTTGATCAGTTTCCGGGCTATACCGGCGGCCAGTTCCGCTTCCTCGCCCATATCGCGTACACCGAAAAACCGCAGGCTGTCATCGGGAGCCACTCGCTCCGCTAAAGTGTCAGTTAGTGCATCCTGCACATGGCGCAACGCGGTACCTTCCATACCGGCAGACGACGGCAGTCCTTGCCGTGCCGGAGCCACCCCGTGAACTGCACAAAGCTGGGCATGCAACGCCTCTTCGAGAACACTATCGAACCCGGTCTCGGGGGGCGGGCACATTGGCAGCGGCTCCAGCGAAGCGGCACCCCCCAGCACATGCCGCACCACGGCCAAATCTTCCGGCAATGCGCCAAGATTGCGGCCAAGGGCCAACAAACCTTTCAAATGTCGTCGCGCGCGGCCATCGGGCAATGCGGTTTCATCTATCCGATCTATCTGCCCGTCCGGCGTGGCCGAAACCAGATCGCGAAAGGCCCGTTCCACCGCCTGTCGAACCGGACGAGGAGCGGCAGAAAAACTCGCAGACCACGGAGCATTCGGATGGGACAGGGCAGTTTCCCAATCCAGTTGCGGATTAATGGGTGCCAAATGGACCTCGGCCAGCAGATCAGGCGTCAGTATCCGATAGGCACCGGTATCCGGATGTCGTGTAACGAGGTTGGACCAAATAATTGCCATGCCTCACCCTTTCTTTAAAATCGCCAAAAAGTTATCCAAAATACCCGATTGAATTTCTATCTTACGCATGCGCTGCCCCAATGGAAAACCAAGTTTTGCAAGTTCATTCAGCCCCAGGGAGCTTAAATGGCAGGGACACGATACATAGACGAGTTCCTCAAATCTGATTCGCCTCGCCAGCAATAAACGCAAGGCGCATCAGGGTAATCAAGGCAGGCAACCCGAACAGTTTCCACTTTTGGTTTCCCCTTCATCTTGTAGTGCCCGACAAAAACCGGGGGAGCAGTAACGGGATGAAAAGCCACGCCGTGATTTTCCGGCAGGTTCTCGTCAGGAAGTTCTGAGAGGTTGCCACCCGTGAACCCACATTCATCACGAAGCCGCTCGAACACCCGTTTGGCCGTATGACGCTGCTTGCGCGGGCGCGTCTTATCCTCAAAAAGCCATTGGTCAATATTGGCGGTGAACTCATCCAGCTTGGGCCGCTTGATCGGTGCCGTTCGTCGATATCTAGGCGGTTCCGAATACGCCAGCATCTTTGAAACACTGTCCCGGCTGATCCCAAAATCTCGTGCTATCTGGCGTCCGCTCAGACCATCATGAAAATGAGCCCGGCAAACCTTCAAATACAATTCCACGGTAAATATCCCCAAGCCCTCCCGAATGTCGAAAGGGCAAAAGTGGCCGACTTTTACGCCGCCCGCGACAACACTATGTCGCCGCTACCGTGGCCGAGTATTGCTCCGCCGATTACACTGGAAATTTCGATCCGATGTTGCTGCAGATGCAGCCGAATACGTGTTTCATCCTGAGCAGAAAACCGAGACCCGTTCCGATGGGTCGCTGACCGTCCGTTTTCGCGCTGGCGGAGCACGCGAAATGGCGTGGAACCTCATGACCTGGGAGATGCAGTGGAAGTTGAAGAACCGCAAGACTTTTGGGAAAGGGCAGGCTTGAATTGACGTGAACCGACGCAATAGAAGTCACTGAAAAAGAAGAAAATAATATAGGTATTCGCAAGCTTTATGGTTTTGTTGCACCAATTTGTATTTCGCGTGACTAAATGACGTATAGTACAGCCCTGAATAACTCTTGTTATTAGTGAAGGACATTTGAGCGAAGATACACACTTGTATAAAACATAGAAAAACAATCCATTCTTGGAGAGCAGTATTTGAACGGTCTCATCAACGTAACCGAACTTTCTGATCTAATCATGAAATCTGAAGACTTCGCCGAGTTGAGCGATAAATTGGATGTCTACTGCCCGTTCGAGGCGCTTTCAGTCGCCCGGATGGAAATCAAGCATTCCAGTTTTCTGGCTGATATTGTCGACCCTCGGCGACCTCACGGTTTTGAGGACCACTTTACCCAGGCATTTCTGGAAACCCTTCTTTCCGCTGCGGACGAGTTGGCGCTCCTTCTGCAATTGCACCTTGAAGACCTGGGGGAAATCGAAGTTATGCGCGAGTGGCGCAACATTGACCTGCTACTGCGGCTACCCGGCAAGATCCCATCCCAAGATCTAGTCTTTGTGGTCGAGATCAAGGTTGAGGCCAGTGAAAGCAAAGGGCAACTGAAAACGTATCAGACTACGGTAGAGAAAACTTGGCCCGAAGCGCGTTGCTTCTTCTTTTTCCTTACTGCCCAGGACGAAGAAGCAAGTGACCCGAGGTGGATCAATGTCGGCTTTTCATCGCTAGTGGAAAAACTCGAAGCAGCAAACCGTGACAGCATAGGTGAGCCAAAGGCACGCATGATGCTTGAATCCTATACCCAAATGTTGAGGAGACGATACTTGGAAGACCCAACCCTAGAAAACCTGGCTCAGAAAATCTGGGAGAACCACCCGGAAGCACTGGGGTATCTTGCTGAGCGTCAGCCCAATCCGGTGCATGAACTGGCAAAACAAATGGCCGGAGTTGCCACCCTGACGCAACTAAACGATGCGCTTAAAACCGCCACCGGGCACGAGCTGAGCGTGACGGGAAATTCGCAAAATGCCCGCTATTTCTCGCTGGCAGTTAAACAGTGGGATCAGATTCAAGGAATGATGACCGCCCTCAAATGGACAACGACAGACAGGATCTTGTTGTGCGAAATTGAGGTCACAAAATCCGGGGTCGGGGCTAGGATGGTCATAGGTCGCGGCGACAGCAGCGTACGCAGGATGTTCTTCGAGGCCCTCAAGGACGGTGATGCCGTACCATTGAAAGTTAAGGCGCTGTCAGGTGAGTTTACTAGGGTTGCTTCCACAGCCCTGCGCACTCGGAGCCAGATGGAAAAGATCATCAAAAACGGGATCGAAGAAAAGGAAGTAGAAAAGTTGCGCTCGGACATTGTTTCTTTTTTTGCTGAGATACTCCCAAAATTCGATAAGGCGCTGGAAAGGCTGCCGCGGGAGGCACAACAGTAGAACGAAATGTGGCAGAGCACCGCATTTGCTGGAGGCGAAATATGACACGGTTGTACCGATGCGGCTGGTGAATACGCTGTGAGCGCTGGAAACGGCATTAAGACGGACGAGAAAATAGCAGGCAACCCAAATGACCGATGACACCGTCTACAATGCCGAAAACTCGGACATTCCGAGCGTGAAAGAACAAAGAAAGCTGCTCCAGAAACTGACGGTCGAAGCAATCGAAACGACGATGAATGAGTGCAACGCTATAACGGTTGAAGGCTTCTTGAAAAAATACAAATTCGGAACGTCCAAGAAAGACTGGTTCCGTCGCGCGAAGGGCGGGGCCTTGTTTCCCGCCAAAGCTATCGTGGGTGTGGCTTTCAGGGAGCTTCCCGAAAGCCGCGCTTTGTCAGCTGCCGAGTTTTTCAAAGGTTTCGGAGAAAAAGAGGCGCGTGATGCGCTCGCTCAACTAGGCTTCGAAGTCTTCGAGACGGGTAACCCGCTGGCTGAACTTGGGGATGGTTCAGATACAGAAGTTCTGGCGCTTGATCCGGCGGCAGTGACCCGTTGGATCGCCCGGCTATGCAATTTCTTTCCGACGTTTGACCGGTTCGACGGTCCCGATCCGGACTTCGACGCACGGGAACGCGATTACAAACTGGAGGTTGCCACGGAGTTGCGCTCGGCGCTTGACAGAGCTGCCACCGACCAGGAGAGCGCAGATGCGATCCACTCGGCTTTGGCAAAAAGCAACCTGCTTCCGTGGCGGGCCTACTGGCCAATGTCGCCCAAGGGCGATGCGGATCGGGAAAGGCTCTGGCCAGCACTACGAGCGCTTGCCAATTCAACCCTTGGAGCTCCGAGCGGCCATCCGGAGGCTCTCGACGCATTTGGCAAGGCGTGGGTCGAAACTGTGCCGCAGGGCAAGTCTGACCCGGCGCGGCAGATCGCCGAATTTCTGTTCCTGCATCTTGCGCCCAACCACGGCATTTATATCCGCCATTCGGTGCGGCAGGATCTCTGGCTGGAAGCAGTCGGAAGTCGGTTTCCGGATCATACTTCATTGGCTGAAACCTATCGCAACGAACTGCGCTTTATGCAGGCAGTCCGGAGCGCATTCGAGGAAAATGGGCTTGCACCACGCGACATGATCGATGTGCAGAGCGCGCTCTGGGTGGTCCACAACTACAAGGATGAGGATGATGGCGACGCTACATCGCCTTTGCTCACGCGCGAGACCATCGAGGCGGCGATGAATGCCTATGACGCGTATCGTGAAACCGGCGAACACGGTGAGGTATTCGACAATTTTGGCGAGCCCCGCGACTATTGGGTTCGCTCGACGCGACAGCGGTCGGATCAGGTATATCCGACCAAGCCCCTCATCGGCTTTATCCATGGCAAGACTGAGCTGAACGGGGGATGGGGGCAGAAAAGCGATGCGGCTGCACAGTTACACAATTCGGGCTTCATTATCATCGATCAGGACAATGGGCCTATAGAGCCGCCCGAACGGTATGATCACCTGATCCGTGACGCTGACCGCATCCGGTTTTGTGCCTTGAACTATTACATCGAACCAGCCCGCGAGCGAGGAGAAGCGAGTGTATCCATTCGCGCCGGAACTCTGGCCAACGCCCTGTTCCTTGGAAACCGCATGCGCAACGTTTGCCAAGCATTGAAGGGCGAGAAGTTTCAGGAACTCGCCAATGTGCCTCCGCCCACCCAAGCTGGGGCGAATGACAGCACCACAACCACAATCACTTTTGAACTCAGGAAGCATCCGCCGATGGAAACCGCTACGAATCTGATCCTCTACGGCCCACCGGGAACCGGCAAGACGTACGCTACGGCTTGGGAAGCGGTGCGGCTCTGCGTAGGAGATGACACCGCAGAAACGCTGAGAAATGACCGCGACGCGCTGATGGCCGAGTATCGTCGTCTCGAGAGCGAGGGAAGGATCGAGTTCCTGACCTTCCACCAATCCTTATCCTACGAGGAATTTGTCGAAGGCTTGCGGCCGAGTACGGGCGCCGATGAAAGTGAGGGGCCTGGAGATACAGAAGGCAGCGTGGGATTCCGGTTGAAATGTCATGAAGGAATCTTCAAGCGTATCAGCGAGCGTGCGAGGTTGGATCGGGGCGATAACGGTGGGTCTCAGAGTCTGGACCGTAAGCAAGGTGTCTTCAAACTCAGTCTAATCGGCGCTGACTGGCAAGATCAGCTAGCGACAGCAAAGCGAAATAATAGAATTTCATGGAGCTTTGGCGCAGGCATCGACTGGTCAGCTCCTGAGTTTGAAGACTTTCAGGCGATAAAGCAGCTTTGGCTAGATAATAATCCAGAAGCAGATGGAAGATCGGCGGACATAAGTGGGACTTGGTTTTTCCGAGGTGCGGTTGATCATGGCAGTTATGTTGTGCTCACAGTCGGAAAAAACCGTATCGTCGCGTTCGGACAGATCGCTGGCGACTATGAATTCCAGCCAGATGCAGGTGGCCTACAGCACTTCCGGAGGGTTGATTGGATTTGGACAGACGAACGAGGAACAGATAGGTCAACGTTCTATCCTCAGAAATTTAGCGCTTTTCAGCCGATGTACCAGCTTGCGAAGGAAAAAATCGACTGGGACGCACTGGACGAGATCGTTTTTGGTGGCGACACGGATCATGCTCACGAAAAAGGGCATAGTGTCCATGAAATGTCTCGCCGTCTTGAAAAGGAATTTCCTGAAGTACTGATTACGGAATTTGGGGGCGCGAAATTTGACTGTGAAGACTTGAAATTGACGAGCGAGCCTATTGGAGAACTCTTTACTCTGGGTGCATGGCCCGACACACGTGACGATACACACCGGCGCCTAGCGCAGGTTGTTGCCTGCTGTCTTGCCAAGAAATTTCCGCAAGGCTTCGACTTGAAACAATATAGAGAAGCCCTCGTAAGGGCTGGTCAAATCGCCGGCGTAGAGCCCTCAGTGGGATGGGAACAACACAATATGCCGACTTGGGCGAGCAGCCCTAAGCAGGGCTGGCTCGTGCCTGCTCAATCGTCGGTGCCTGCAACCACGCCTCAGGGGAAGATGCCCAATCAAAACGCGAGCTCTCGCGCGGCAGGCATCACAAGTGCCACTAACTGCGACAACTATGTCCTGATCATTGACGAAATCAATCGCGCAAACATTTCTAAGGTATTTGGCGAACTCATCACACTGCTCGAAGCGGACAAACGACTGGGCTCCCCAAATGAAATCAGAGTTCAACTACCGTATTCGAAGAAGCGGTTCGGCGTTCCGCCCAACCTACACATCATTGGGACGATGAACACGGCGGACCGCTCGATTGCGCTGCTCGATACCGCGTTGCGCCGCCGCTTCACCTTTCAAGAACTGATGCCGGACCCGTCGGTCCTTACGGAGGACGTGGGCGGGATCAACCTCCAAATTCTCCTGTCCACGATCAACGACCGTATCGAATATCTGTTCGACCGCGAACATCAGATCGGCCACGCCTATTTCACGGGATGCCGCAGTCGGGGGGACGTTGAGGATGTTATGCGCCACAAGGTCATCCCGCTCTTGGCTGAGTATTTTTACGAGGACTGGTCCAAGGTCGCCGCAGTATTGGGCGACGGGCCAGGAATGGGCAAGAAACACTTTCTTGAATCTGTCAGCCTTCAACCTCCGAAAGGGATGCCCGAGGATGACCTTAACGGTGACAAGCTGCGCTGGAGCGTGAAGGCGGAGTTTGATTTTTCGGAGTTCAGTGCATGATGCAATCCTTCACCGTTCGCGAATGGGATAAGCTCGCCTATGGTGATGATGAAGGGCAGATCCCTGCACATTTCGCGGATCAGCTTGCGGCTTTGGCTGGGCGTTCTCCCTTCGCTGGAAGGGGCGGCAGCGGGGTGCTCGAGCACGGTCGGTATGCACTCCGCGCTCGGGGTGTCGTTGGGATTTTGGCCGCCGGAAGTTGCAGTCTTGAGATACTGCCGAAGATCGATGTTGCCGCGGAAGAAAATGTCGAACAGCAGACTGCGGCAATCCGGAAACGGCTGATCCACATGCTGGCCGTCGCTCTGAATCTGAAGCTCGATCTTGGGTCGATAACAGAATTGGCGTGGCAGCGAGAGACACTGCTCGAAATCCTGATCCGAATCTTTTGCGATAAACTCACCGAGGCGGTCCGGAAAGGAATGCCCCGCCGCTATGTCGAGCAAGAGGACGATCTTTCCGCCTTGCGCGGCAGGCTGGACTTAGCACGTCAGTTCACCCGACACGCAGTCAATCCTTCCCGTCTCGCATGCCGCTTTGACGTCCTATCGGAGGACACGTCGTTGAACCGGATCATGAAGGCCGCCGTGCTGAATCTCTCTAGGATGGCTCGGAGTTCGGGAAATCAACAGCGGCTGCGAGAACTGGCATTCGTGTACGCGGACATTGCGGATATTTCGCCCTCGGCGTTGCGATGGGATGATGTGGTGATCGACCGCACTAATCGCCGGTGGCGAGAGCTTCTGAGCATGGCTCGACTCTTCTTGGAGGGCAGATATCAGACGACGACTGGCGGCACCGGTCAAGGAACGGCGCTGCTTTTCGAGATGAACACATTGTTCGAGGAATATGTCGGCCGCCTGATCTCGCGGGCCTTGGCCGAGACGGATTTGACCGTATCTTTGCAGGGCGGGCGGCGTTTCTGCCTCACAGCGGACACCTCGGAGCGAGGGCTTTTTCAGACAAAGCCAGACATACTGATCCGTCACGCAGGCACCGTGACCCATGTGATCGACACGAAATGGAAGCGGATTTCCTCCCGGGTCGATGATCCGAAACAAGGGGTTTCGCAAGCCGACGTCTACCAGATGATGGCCTATGCACAGCTTTACCATGCTCCGCGCCTTACGCTTCTGTATCCGCATCATCCGGGGCTAGGTAGCAAAGAGCTTGTTCATACTCGACACCGAATAACAGGCCATGAGACCATCTTGGAGACCGCAAGCATCGATGTGGCGAACGGTGACAATGTGCTCGATCGAATCCGACGTCTGATCTTGGTCGACGAGTTTGTGGTTGAGCCCACGATGTAACGGGCTGACAGGCGTGTTCAGTGGATGCCGACCCAGAGAAGGTTAGACGGCAGGTCCGTTACCGCGAGGCGAGTTGGACGCAGAGCTTGAGGCCCTCGACAGGATTGGAGAGCTTTACGACATCGAGCGCAAGGTCGCCGGGCAGCCCGCCGAGGCCCGCCTCAGGGCGCGCCAAACGCAGAGCAAACCAAAGGTCGAAGCCTTGCGGCAATGGGCCGTGCAGCAATTGACACGCATTCCCGGCAAGCCGCCCGAGTTGGTTACGTCGTGTGAATATTTCGAACCGTGCCAAGAATGTGTTCAAGCCATAGCCCTCCGCGTACGCCCTCCGCGTACGCCCTGCGGGTGGCAAAATATGTTCCAGGGGAACTTTTTTGACTAAATGGAACTACACCCGTCTGCCATCCGCTGACCCAGCCCGTCACCCGCGGGTCACCCGCGCCGATCGAACTGCAGCTGCACCGCGATTCCGGGCGCTGGCGTGGGCGACTGCATGCAGCCTCTGTGCGTTCGGCGGCGGGTATCAGGTCTGCCCATCGTAGGCCGGTTTGCAGGGCATCCCTGCGCGAGGGGATAGCAGTCAACTAGCTTTCGCACTCGTAAGCGAGGAATCGAAAGCGCATTTGAGCTCCTTCGTGTCCTTGATGGTGTTGCTAAGTTTTTTGGTCTCGTAGGCGAGCGACTACTTTAAACGTTTCTACGCGAAATATGATCGTCGACGGTCTCACTGACAATAAGCTGTTCAATTGTGAAAAGTGCACGCCACATCTGCTCTCTAATACCAGATCTCGGGCGGTGTTCATTCGCTTGGTCCTGTGCCTCCTGAAAAACGAATATAAGTTTGGAAAGTTCACAGAGACGGCTGTCGAAGGCGCGTGGCCAAACGTAGAATGCACCTATGGCATGCATTTCAGCGCGTTTTCTGGGATTGCATGGGCAGGCTTTTGAGCTTGAGGTCACGCAATTTTTAACACTAGTGAAGTCGGTCTCCATGACTACACCGTTCAAGAATAGTTCACCATTTTGCAATAAGTCGAAGTCGGTGCTGCCATCCTCGAACACGTATCTCCAGTAGCCCTTAGATTTGCCATCCTTCCACACGGCAAACCTTTCATGTTGTCGATGACCGCAGGGAGCGTGAGCAATAACACGAATTGCACCTAGTGTTTGAAGTTCTGTCTCGAAATAATCGATCAACTCCTGAATCTTACGACTTGTGAGCCAGTTCGGTGAGCTGTCTGAGAACATGTATCCTTGTGCGTCTCTGATTCCAGCCAGAATGTCGATAATTTTTTGACGCACTTGAGCGGCGAAACGAAGCTCAGGGTCTTTTGGGATCATGTCGTCTCCATTCCTAGTCTAAGTGTCTCCCTAAAGATCAAGGAAGTGTAACACAGCTTACGGAGCTGGCGACGGGGCTCGGAGAATTTTCGTTGAGGGCACATAGCTCGAAAAACTGAAGCCGCCACAAACAACTCAGAAGTTGTACCTGATACTGGCTAGTTCCTCACTCATTAGAAATCTGCCTTTTAGCATTGTGCCATCTACGGCGGCGGCGATCCTAGATATCAAAATGATGCCTCCATAACTCGTCATTTCCTTCATTGCTCGAAAACGTTTGCTTCCCGATATTCGGAGCCGTCGAATTTCATCAAGATGTCTCTGCCCAACATATCCAAAGTCTGCTTCGCAGGCAGGTGGGATCCCTCAACGGTGCGGATGATTTCCAGTTTCTCTGACGCAGGATACCTCATTCCTCGTATCCCCCAACCCCTGTCATGCTTTTTTTGAGCAGGCGGTTTTCCAATGTGAGGTCCGCAACGCATTCCTTCAGTGCCATCGCCTCGGATCGCAGGCCTTTCACCTCAGGCGAAGTGGCCTGACGGGCCGTATCACCGGACAAACGCCGCTTCCCAGCTTCGAGGAACTCTTTGGCCCAGCTGTAATACAGCCCCTCAGAAATGCCTTCGCGGCGGCACAGTGCCGAAATGCTTTCCTCGCTACGTAAGCCCGCTAAAACAATGCGGTTCTTCTCCTCGGATGAATAGGTTTGCCGGGTCTTGCGGCGGATGGATTTGACCAACTTGGTAGCCGCAGCTTTGCTGGTTCCGGATTTCTTGTTCATCTTCACTCCTTAACAGTTACGATGACCCAGAAATCCTCCGTTGTTCAAACCGCTCTGATGTCCCATTTTATATGACTTCAGACACCATGCACCAGTTGGTTGCGCAACACATAGATTCGTCGCATCAAATCAAATATGAACGACTGGATACACAAGAGGCAGTTTGCTAATTCCACTCGTTCTGAATTTTTTTAGAAATTAGAAATATGACAAAAATTGAACTTTCTATAGACGCGGTTCAAGAGCTCTCCGAATTTATTCTAGAGGAGATTGTGGACCGGCCTCTTACCTGGAGCAGGCTAAGTGAACAATTTCTGGAGCTGCGGTCAATTGACAACGATGATCGATATCGTTGGCTGTTTTCTCGCCTGATAGCCAAAATGCTTGAAGAACACTGGATCGCAAAAACATCCGAAGAAAACCTTTTTGAAGTTGGCATCACGTTTAAGGGACGCACAGTACTGAGGCACAAGGATGAAATAGCTGCTATCTTCAATCGGCACTTTGCGGGTGCCATCAAAAAGGCGGCGAAAGCATCGAGAGCTAGCCAAAAGATGCATGAGGATCGCGTCAAAAAGGAACAAGCCGCAATTAAGAAGTCGGAAAAGCGTGCCAGGCGAAGGCTGGAATCCGCGGAGAAGCGCAAAAATAAAATAGCCAAACGAAGCACGCCAAAAATGGTGAAAAAAACTAAGATTGATCTGTTTGGTAGTGGAGAAAAAATACGTGCCCAAATTCCCAGCAAGGACAATGATCAACTTTTGAAGCTTTGGAAGGCGAATACGATAGGAGCATCCAACTCTTCTGGTGCAAAGCGCGATCAACACCTTCAGATTGTATCGGCCATTGAAAATGAGTGGGGCCGTCGCATAAGAGAGCTGCCTGAAAATGAAGCATTCAAGTGGCCTTCTACTGATGTTGGGAACGGCGTCGGGGGTGGGGATTTTGAGCGGCGGGAGGTCAGTTACCTGAAACTGTTGGGATACACTGTGGGGAAGACGGATGGGCTGCCAGCATCTGCTAGAAGGCTCATACTTGATCGCTGCTTTTCGGGGCAACTCCCCCCTTTTGAAAATGCGACTGAACTTAATAAATGGGCCGCTCCGAATAGTGCAGGCCGCCTTAGGAAGATAGCCTATCATATCGCCGGTCTTGCGAAGACTTTCAAGAAAATGCCTTCTCGAGGATACGATGACGCAATTGCGGATTGGGAAGATGACCTCAGGTACATGCATGAAAAGTACTACGTGGATTTCTTTCATTCTTTTTCATGGCCGTGCAGATAGAAAGGAAGCGCCAAAGGAACCCCCTCTGTTTTGGGGTGATTTGAGCTGTCATTTGTTGCGCGAGGCTGGCGATTTGCCCGCGCAATGACAGGGAATTTGATGTGAGCAAGAAGCGAAGAGGCCGCGAGTCCAAATACACGGATGCGTTCAAGAGGCAGTTGGTTGCGGAGAGCCAAGCCGTGGGAGCGACGGTTCCTATGGTGTCAAAGCAGCATGGGGTGCCAACCAGCCGGATATATTCTTGGCGAGGTTATGCGCGGTTTCAGCCAAGCGAAGTTGAGACGCCTGACTATATGTGGGACACCGGACTTGAGGCACGTGAGCGAACCCGTGGAACCAACCCAATGACCGGTGCCATTCTGGACCGTCAGACCCACCACGTGCATATCTTGGAAAAGAACGGCGAAAGCTTCCGGCTGCGCCAGAGCCGCAGAACCAGAAGCTGAAATCCAACCCAAATAAGGAGAGGTGCTGGCCTGAGGCCAGCGCGCCTTGGCACGCGTCAGCTATATGAAAAGCATACGTACCAAGGCGCCGCTAACTCCCAAACAAGCTGTCCCATATTGCGCCGGGAAACTGACTCTTTTTGCGCCGGGATTGACACTTGTTGACACCAAGCCCGAAAATCCTCAAACTTCTGGTATAATTCGATATTCCTATGTGGTGTAATGTAAACGACCGGCAAATTACCAAAATTATTGCCAATCAAATTGTTTACTTAGGTGGCTAGAATGCTCATGATCCAAACTTGCGTAACCGCTTGGGACTTGCAAAGTTATAGGACCGGCAGATCATGGAAATTTTGTTCCAGCGAGATCGACGAGTGGGCCCATGTTGGTAGCGTCAATTCTGCAAGTCATCTTGTTGGTAGGCCATGAGACACAAAATCGACCTCGACCGCCTTCTCAAGCTCCGACTGATCGTCGCCCGACACGGAGAAATGGACGGCGCCCGCTGGTGGAACACCAATGGTGTCCTTGGCCCCAAAGGCAGCCTGCTCATGAGCCGTGGCTTCCCAAAGACACACCATTTCGCCCAGGCGCGGTTGGTGTTTGAGGTCGCTAGGACACGAAGTGCTGAACGCTTTGCGGCGGTTTCCGGCTGCATCACCCTATGGAACCTCCCCGCAGATGTCGAAGACGAGTTCAATTCCCAGTGGGCTGAATGGCTCGATAACGGCGACTCCTGGGTCGAGTTCTTCGATGAGCTTAAAGTGCAGGCAGGCGACTTGCTTACAGCTCTCCGAGCCCGTGACTTGCTCGATTTGGATCATGATGCCCAAGTCAGCCGTATGCGCCGCTCTGCAGAAGGTCGCTCTGTGCCCATCTCAAGCATGCGCCGCATTGACGATGACACCTTCACGCTACTCGCAGCCGGTTTCTCACGAGGCGAAGTAGGTAAGCCTGCCATCCCCTATGCACGAGTGGATGGCTGAAATGGGTCAATCGAAGTCAGCATCAGAAGGGCGTAAGCTCTCCACAAGACTCATCCGCAAAGGGGCGCTGCTTGAGGACACTCATCGCGTTTTCCTTGCGTGGGACATTAAAAAGCCCTTCGAGGAGAACCTGGACCGCGCGCGTGAGTTCAACACCCCGGCCGCCAGCAACCGAGGCTGGCTCAAAGAAGTACTGGCAACGATCTCTAGCCGTTGGCGCCATGAGCCCCAGCTCTCGGTCATTGTTCAACTCGCTCAGCGTGCAAGTATTGGTGTTTGGCGCCCGTGCATCTTGTGGCACATCGGTCAAGTAGATGAGCTCTACTACCGATTTGCCACCGAATGGCTATTTGTTGAGTACGAAGCTGGCGCATACCGTTTGCACACTGCTGATGTAGTGCCATTTGTCGAGAAGGTCACAGCGTCTCGAGCGGCAGGAAAGAAAGGGTTGAGCGAATACGGGCTTAAACGGGCCGGCCGCGACCTACTTCGCATGGCGGTAGATTTCGGGTTGATGTCGGGATCATCAGTTCGTGAATTCAACTCATACCACCTCCCCGAAGAGAGCTTTCTCTACCTCCTCCATGCGATGTACGAAACGTATGGCAACGCGCGGGACGTAATTCAGTCCCCCGACTGGCGGCTCTTCCTTATGAGCACGGCTGATGTGGAACGCGAGCTTTTCCGCCTCCACCAGTTTAGGAAGCTCCGTTATGAGGTGGCTGGCTCTTTGGTGGAGCTCACATTGCCATGTAACTCAGCAGCTGAGTTCGTTCAGGAGATGGCCGCATGAACGATTGGAAGCAGCGACTGACTCTGGTGCTTGAGCCTATTTTGCGGGATGCCGACCCGCGCCCGAAGATCAGCGCGTATCACAACATGCCTTACGCCATCTTCCTCTACCCGCCAGACGACGAGTTCGCGCTTCGTGCGGAAGTCGCCATGCTGCGCACGCGCCTGGAACAAGCTGGAAAGCGGGTGACCGTAATCTCCCTCGCAACCTGCTTGGAAATGGCCTTGGAACGCGAAGGCGACGCATCCGATGAAATTAAGATGGCAGAAAAGATGACCGACACGGCTACCATGGTGAACACTTTTCACAAGATACTGTCGGAATACCAGCCACTCGACGCTCTAGTAGCAGAGCAGATCCCAGGGGAGGCTGACCCCTTGGTCGACATTGTCTTCATCACCCGAGCTGGGGCGCTCTTTCCGTTCTACCGAACCTCGTCATTGCTCGAACAGCTCAAGGGCAAGATGGAGATCCCAGCCGTTCTCTTTTACCCGGGTGAGTTTGATGGCGCTGCAGGCCTTCGATTCATGGGAGTGCTGGACGCTGAACACAACTACCGACCGAAGATCTTCTGAGGAGCAACACGATGGCAGACACGCAGATCAAGGAGCTCTTCGCGCTCGACATTGATCGACCCATTGAAGAGGTCATCAAGGTCGATCAGGACGACGCACAGATCGTCCACGATGAGATCTCCGAGTACATCGTCACTGATTCGATACTCGAACACTACCTGAAGATCGTTCGCAAGTATTGGGAGACTAAGAACAAGCCCCACGAGGGAATTGGCATCTGGGTCTCTGGTTTCTTCGGTTCTGGTAAGTCCAGCTTCGCCAAGATGCTGGGGCTGGCGCTGCAAAATAGAGATGTGTTGGGCGCGTCCGCTGCCGATCTCTTTGGTAAGCGCACCGGTAGTAACGAAATCCAGGTGCTGCTCAAACAGATCACCGAGCAGATCCCCACGGAAGCGGTGATCTTCGACGTCTCGACCGACCGTGGCATTCGCAGCGGCAACCAAAGCATCACCGAGATCATGTACAAGCTCTTCCTCAAGAACCTCGGTTATGCAGAGGACCTTGATCTCGCCGAGCTAGAGATTGGCCTGGAAGAGGCCGGAGAGCTTGAGCGTTTCAAAAAAACCTACGAAGCCAAACACAGGCAATCCTGGGATGCGGGCAAGAACAAGATCTCCTTCGCTCTTGTGAAGGCGAGTGTAGTGATGCATCAGCTTGATCCCAGCACGTACACCACACCCGATAGCTGGGTGCAGGCAGCGAAGGACAAGGCCGACATCACCCCAGGCAAACTTGCTGAGCGATGCCGCGACCTGATGCAACGGCGCCGCGAGAGCAAGAGCCTTGTCTTCGTGGTTGATGAGATTGGCCAGTTCGTCTCACGCGACGTCCAGAAGATGCTCGACCTCCAAGGCGTCGTGCAGAACCTCGGTCGTATCTCACGCGGCAAGTCCTGGCTCATCGTTACCTCGCAGGAGAAACTCACCGAGCTTGTCAGCGGGCTCGACGACAAGCGCGTGGAGCTTGCGCGGCTCATGGATCGCTTTCCCATTCAGGTGCACCTCGAGGCCTCCGACATCTCTGAGGTCACGAGCAAGCGGGTTCTGTCGAAGAACGCGGCTGCCGAGAAGCTGCTCCGCGACCTCTTCGCTGCCCACAGCGGTCGCTTGATGTCCAACACCAAGCTATCAGCCGACATCAAGCTTCCTGAGCTCTCCACCGAAAGCTTTATGGATCTCTACCCACTGCTGCCCTACCAGATCGATCTCATCATCGAAGTGGTCTCAGGGCTTCGTACACAAGGTGGCGCCGGCAAGCACGTCGGCGGCGCCAACCGAACCATCATCAAAATTGCCCAGCAGTTGCTTATCCATGACGTGGTGGGGCTGGCAAAGCAACCGGTAGGCAGCCTCGCGCGGATCGACCAGATTTATGACCTGGTCGCCAGCAACATTCCGAGCGAGATTCGCAGCAAGATCACCGCCATAGAAACCGAGGTTGAGCATCCCTTTGCGCAACCGGTGGCCAAGGCCATCTGTTTGCTGCAATATGTCCAGAACATCCATCGCACTGAGGAGAATATCGCTGCCACGCTGCATGGCACTGTGGCGGGTGATTCCGTGCTCCCAGACGTAAAGCAGGCTCTCGCGCAGCTAGTGAGTTCGCATAAAGTGCGTCTCCATAATGGGCAGTATCGAATCCCAACGCCTGCCGAGGACGACTGGGAGACTACCCGCACCGGCATTCAAGCAAGCTTGGGCGACATCAATCGCTTGCACACGGCAATCGTCACTGAGCTGTGGGAGCCTAAGCCCAGCTACAACCTTGAGGACGCCAAGACTTTTAAGGCGGGCTTGACCTTCAACGGCAGAACGGTGGTGGAGCAGGATATAGGCTTCTACCTTACCTTCGCTGAGGCTGGGTCCGACTTCACCAACCGTGTTGCCGAGGCCCGTAAGCGCAGCCAAGAAGACACGAAGGAAGTCTTCTGGGTGGCGAGCTTGGATGAGCGCATAGCGCGGGCTACAGTGGAGATGCACCGCTCGCAGGAGATTCTCTCTCGCAAAGAGCGTGGCGCCCGCACCAAATACGAAACAGCGCTTGTCTCCGAGGAAAAGCAACTTCTGAACCGCCATCAAGGCGACCTCAAGCGAATGCTTCGTGAATCAATGTTGGCCGGCGCCATCTACTTCTGTGGCAACAACCGTAGCCCCGACGGCACTGTCGACTCAGTCACCAAGGCTGCCAGTCGTACGCTCAGCCAAGTTCTCCCCGACGTCTACAATCGCTTCTCTGAGGGCGCGGCAAGAGTCAGCCCCAAAGATCTAAACTCGCTGATAACCAGTGAGAGCCTGCGTGGAGTCAGCCCCGTGTTCACTCAGCTTAGCTTGATCCGCGACGAGCAGGGCCAGCCGGTATTTAACGCCAACGCCGGTGCGCTAAGGGAAGTCCTGGATCGTATCGAGAACAAGACGAGCTATGGAGAGATCGCTACCGGCAAATTTCTCATTGACGTCTTAGCCAAAGAGCCTTTTGGCTGGAGCCTCGATGTGGTGGTTCTCTTTGTGGTCAGCCTTATCCGGGCCGGGAAGATCCGCGCTACCAGCAAAGGTATTGTGATCGAGGACGCCCTCTCCACTGACGCCAAGACGGCCTTCACAAGTAACAACATCTTCAAGTCTTGTTCGTTTCAGAAACGTGTCTCTGGCACCGACATCAATGACTGGCTTCAGGCAGAAGAGGCCTATCGGGATGTTTTCGGTAAGCAGCTCCCGGAGATGCAGGCGAGCGTCATCGCCGCGGCTATACGTGCGGCAGTGGGCGCGGCGGAGGAGGAGCTTCACGAGGTCCACGCGACCATCCTCACCCAGAGCCTGCCTGGCAAAGATTTGTTTCAAGAGGCCATTGACCAGATGCGCACAATTCGTGGTGGTAGCGAAGATGACGCCATCACCACTTTCAACGCTGCACATAAAAGGATCAAGGAGGCCATCAAGCGCGGCGCCGAGCTCAAGACTGTCCTCACGGAGCCTGCGCTTCTCGGGCTCAAGCGGGCGAGGGCAGTCCTCGACGACGCGTGGCTGTTCTTGAAACAAGAGCCGAACTTACCCGACGGGCTTACCAACAGCGCCACAACCCTGACCGACCTCTTGGTAAAGGAGACCTTCTTCCGCGAGCTCGCCACCATCGACCAAGAGGCCGCTTCTATCAGAGCCGAGTACGAAAAGCGCTTCAATGCGGCGCAGACAGCACGGGCCAGCGCCTACGCCGAGGCGCTCACCAAACTCCACGCCCAAGATGCCTGGGACGAGCTCAACGAAGAGCAGCAGGAGCGTATTGGCCAGCCACTGAAAAGCCGTTCGGGCACCACATCCTCCAGCGGCACCACAATCCCTTTCATGCGTTCTGAACTCAGCGCCTGCCCGCAGTACTACAAGACCGCGGTCAAGGAGATGCTGGAACTGATTGAGGGCCAGCTTTTGGTAACCCTCAACTCCTCAGATTTCTTCACGGGACGGATCGAAACTGAGGAACAACTGAACACCGCGCTCGCCGCCATCAAGCAGAAGGTCGAAAAGCTGCTGGGCCAGGGCAAGAAAATCTTGGTGCAGTGATGGAGGAGACCCGTGGATAAGAGCACACGAACTAACATCCAGCGCGCCACCCAGGAGGGGCGCACTCTGCTGGAGCGGGCCTTCAGCGAGCAGCTAGAGGGCATCTTCGACATCTTGCTCGACGGCACCATCTCCGAGCAGCCTGGCAGCCACCTGAGCGAGCTCCAGATGGTTACCCGCGAGAAGCTGGTCGCGACCATGGCGCACAAACGCTCGATGGGGCTGAACGCCGAAGCGGCTGTGCAGGATTACCTGCGCGAAGCAGCCTTCACCACATTAAACCGATTTGTTGCACTCAAGATGCTCGAGGCCAGAGGACTTGTGCAGGAGTGCGTCTCCAATGGTGAAGACTCGAGCGGGTTCAAAGAGTTCACGGCCCTGGCGCCAGGCATCGTGGCGGTCGAGGACAAGGGTTACCGGCTCTACATCGAGACGCTCTTCGATGAGATTGGCCAAGAGATTAAAGTCCTCTTCGACCGGCGCGATGTGGCGAGCCTGCTCTGGCCAGATCGGCAGACGCTGCTTGAGCTCCTTGGTATATTGAACGCGCCTGAGCTTTCGAGCGTGTGGGCCGAAGACGAGACCATCGGCTGGGTCTATCAGTACTTCAATGGGGATGAAGAGCGCGCCCTGATGCGGAAGGAGAGCCAGGCCCCACGCAACAGCCGTGAACTTGCCGTCCGCAACCAATTCTTCACGCCCCGCTACGTGGTTCAGTTCCTGACCGACAACACGCTGGGCCGAACCTGGTACGAAATGATGCAGGGGGAGACAAAGCTCGCGCATCTCGACTACCTGGTTCGCCGGCCTAATGAGATCTTTCTGACCGAAGGGGAGGTGGCTCCAGAGTCGGCTGTGGATGATAGCCAGCTGAGCCAGGAAGAACTGCTCCAGCAGACTGTGCATGTGCCATTCAGGGCAAAGAAGGACCCGCGAGACCTCCGCATTCTCGACCCAGCGTGCGGCTCAGGGCACTTCCTTCTCTACGCCTTCGACCTGCTGGTCTCGATTTACGAAGAGACGTGGAGCGATGTCCGTGCAGCGGCCTTCTCGGAGACCAGTACAACGCTTCGGGATGACTTCGACAGCCATGATGAGCTTCGGCGAGCAATTCCAGATCTCATACTGCGCCACAACCTGCACGGCGTGGACATCGATCCGCGTGCAGCACAAATTGCGGGATTGGCGCTGTGGATGCGAGCGCAAAGAGCCTACAACCAGTTTGATGTGGCGCGCGCTCAACGGCCGTCCATCACGAAGACCAACATCGTTGTGGCGGAGCCGATGCCGGGCGATGCTGCTCTAGTGGAAGAGTTCGCGGCCAGCTTGAGGCCGCCAGTGTTGGGAGAGCTCTTCAAGAAGATGGTCGACGATATGAAGCTCGCCGGGGAGTTGGGTTCGCTGCTCAAGATTGAAGAGTCGATTGAAAAAGCAGTAAAGGAAGCCGAACAGGCGCATAGACAAGGTGACCTGTTCGCGGGACAGGTCGAGAGTCAAGATTTTTGGGATACTGCGGACCAGAAAATCATCAAGGCACTAGCGACCTTCGCTGAGTTTACTGTTGGAAGCACAGGGGTTCGGCGTCGATTATTTGCCAACGACGCTATTGAGGGAGTGGCGTTCATTGAACTGATGCGCAAACGCTTTGATGTTGTCTTGATGAATCCGCCATTCGGGCTGCCATCTCAAGGTGGTCGCGACTACCTTCGTTCGGAATATGTGATTGGCTGGGAGAACCTACTCTGTAGTTTTGTTTCTCGCTGCATTCAGTTGGCGACAAAGGGCTTCGTGGGTGCGATTCTTGATGCAACTTGGAGCGTTAAGAAAGACTACGAGACATTTAGAAAAGAGATTGTGCTTTCAAGGCCGATGCTCTCGCATGTTCATCTTGGCTGGGGTGTTTTGGACGCAAATGTTGAGACTGCAATTTCAGTTTTGTGTAACGATTCAAACGGGCAAGACCTTGGTAACAGGTCAGTCTTTACAGGCGCGTGCGATGGAGTGAAATCTGAGCGTGCCGTTCAACTGCGTCAGAAATGCACCGACTATCTTGAGGGGAAAGTATCACCTCGCTCTCAAATGGAGTTCCTGAAATCACCTAATGCAGTGATTCTGCACTCGGCGCCGGAGTTTGTTTACCGACTAGCTCGGCAGGGAGAGCCTCTCCCTAAGATTCTGGGCGAAGCCTTTATTGGAATGAAGCCAGCCGACAATACTCGGTTCCTCAGGCTATTTTGGGAAGTGCATCCAGAAGATGTAGGTGATGGACAGATTTGGTTGAGATGCCAGAACGGAAGTCCTTATTCGCCGTTTTTCTTTTCTTGTTGTTGGGTTGCTCGAAATTCACCGGGATTTCGCCATCTGGGGGCAATCAGTTCTTCGAGAACAAGCAACTCGGACAAGTACAATCAGGCTGGTCTTACATACGGAAAGAGGACGAATTGGATGTACGCGTTTCCGATGGCAGCAGGGGGAGTGTTTACAAATGAGGGGCAGGCAGTTTTTCCACTCAAATCGGAACTTGTATGGCAGTTACTTGGTTATCTTAACAGTTTGATTGCGCAAGAGTTTATTAACCAATTCGCTGGCCAACACAAAGAATCCGGTTATGTGAATCTTTTGCCAGTGCCTTCAGCAATGCCTGATAAGATTGGCGAGCTAGCAAGACAAATAGTGGAGGCTTTGCAAGCTGTCTCAAGCCACTTTGAGACTTCTCCTCAGTTTCGGCAATTTGCTCTACGAATGTCGCTTAAGGATAACTTGGAAATTCTTACCTGTGGAGTAAGGATTGCTCGCCAGCTACACGCTGAACTTGACCAAGTTGCCTGCGAAGTCGTTTCCAGTGATGTACCAATAACAAGTTCAGGGCAGCCAGAGAGCGTTGATTACCTGTCTTTGTTCAACGGCTATGGGTTTAATGGTGAAGTGTCAGTCCTTGAGATGGCGATCTCACAGGCTGTTGGTATTTCATTCGGAAGGTTTGATATTCGATCGGCCATGAAGGAGCCACAGAAACTAACGGCTGATGAAGTTTTTGTTGAACTGCCAGCTGCTTCTCCCCTTCTGCTCACACGAAAATCGAGCCAGGAGTTCATTTCGCACGAGTCGGCGGATCCGTTTCCATGCAGCATCAATGGAATCTTGGTTGACGATAGCGGTCATCAAGACGACCTTATGCAGAAAGTCTGCTCTGTATTTGAGGCGTTTTCGTTAGACAGCACGCATTCTGGTTTGGAAGAGGTCCGCACAGTTCTCGGAGCGAAAGAGTTAGAACTTGATTGTTGGTTAAGGAGCACTTTCTTTGAAATTCACATCAAGCAGTACTCCGTAAGCCGTCGCAAAGCCCCCATCTATTGGCAACTCGCGACCCCATCCGCATCCTATTCCGTCTGGTGCTACTACCACCGCCTGACCCGCGACACCTTCTTCCGGGTTGCCAGAGACTACATCACTCCGAAGGTCGACCATGAAGAACGCAAGCTGTCTGCACTGCGCCAAGAGGCCGGACTCGACTATTCGAGCAAACACCGTAAGGCCATCGACGCGCAGGAGAGCTTCGTCGCGGAGCTCCGCGCCTTCGAGAGTGAAGTGACCCGCATCGCGCCGCTATGGAGCCCAAACCTCAACGACGGCGTCATCATCAACTTTGCCCCGCTCTGGCGCCTCGTGCCCCAGCACAAGCCGTGGCAGAAGGAGTGCAAGACGGTCTGGGACAAGCTGGTCAAGGGCGACTACGACTGGGCGCATCTCGCAATGCACCTGTGGCCCGAGCGGGTGGTGCCCAAGTGCAAGGTAGACCGCAGCTTGGCTATTGCCCATGGTCTCGAAGACGACTTCTGGGTCGAGGACGACGAGCGCAAGTGGCACAAACGACAGGTCAGTGGCAACCGAATCGAGGAGCTCGTTGCCGAACGCGCTTCGACCGCAGTGAAGGCCGCGCTCAAAGACTTGCTCGAAGCACCCGCTCCCGCGGGCCAAACCCGTCGCAAGCAGAAGGCAAGAACATGAGCCACCAGCTTCACAACCACTTAGCTGCACATCTAGACAAGGCCCTCCAGCAAGACCGCGTGGTGGTTTTCTACGACGCCCGCTCCGAGTTTGAGCCCTTCATCAAGGAGCTTAAGGTTGTTGGCGCCGGTGTGAGTGGCGTGCAGCGGGTCTGCATAGGAGAAACCCTCACCCACATGGCCCAATTTGATGGCTCTTTTTTCGCCCTTAAAGCCAGCATCGAACCGCTGATCTCAGCCGACAAGCCCGAGGCCCTCCTTATCTATGTGCCAGGCCGGGTGCGCGACCTCTCGGGTTCAGTGCTCATGGAGGTTGAGCGCGCGGGTCAAGTATACGGCGATGCACCCAGCCACGCGCTTAAGAGTATTGCGCAGAGGCTGCTGCGGGAGGAGTACACCGACGGCAACATCGATGAGATGCTCCGTCCCGATTCTCTTAATTACGAAGACGTGGTGCGCTTCCTCGGCCAAGGCAGCTCAGGTAACGGCTCCTTAGTCAAGCTGGTGCTCAGCGGAAGTTCGAGCGAGGACCTCATCACCGATTGGATCGTCTCCGAAGACAAAGATGACGCACTCGCATCTAAGCTCGCCGAGCCGGAGCTCTTCCGTTTGATCCACGCGCGCCTTGGGCTTGAGATTGAAGGGGGCACCCCACTTGCGAAGGCGCGCCGCCAGACGGTCCGCTACCTCCTCGTCAACGAGTTTCGGTCCGACCTTGGCGGCGACGCTCCCGATGCTTTGACCATCGTCCCTACCCCTGGCCACAATGATGAATCGAAGCACATCGGTGCAATCGCAAGGGCGCTTCGAGGCGACCACGCCGATGTCTATGTATTTCTGGCGGACGACATCGAGAGTGAGTTTGACCTAGCAAATGCCGACATCGACCCTGCGAGGTTGGGTGCCATCGACACATTCCGCTTCGAGGAGCGCCGCCTGCTGCTCCACGCAGCCAACCTCATTACCGATGGGCACTACGCCCAAGCGCTCGGCGTGGTCGCAGGCCGACGGCGCAGCTTTTGGGTAGACCATCCAGGTTTCCTCGGCCGCCTCGCCCAGTGGGAGGCCTGCCGTTTGATGGCCGAGCTGGGCGCCGAGGTCGAAACGGTGCGACCTGAGCTGAAGAAGGCACCTGCCGTGGCAACCAAGTGGGTCGAGGCCTACGCGCAAGGGAGCGGCTGGCACCGAGTCGATCGAGCGCAGCGCACCCTCGAAGCTTGGGTGGCCACCATGGAAGATGATCCGGAGGAGCCGTTGGAGCGGGCGCTAGCGCTCGCGCGCCGCAACCACGAGGCCCTCATCAGTGATATGGCAAAGGGGTTCACTGGCGCACTGACAGCTTCTTCGTGGTCAACACCTGGCGTACTCCACCAGTCACACATCTACCCCGAACTGGTCGAGCCTTGTGGCGGTCGCGTTGCCTATTTCTTCGTCGACGCCATGCGTTTCGAGATGGGCGCCGATCTGGTCGATCAGTTGACCGGCGCGCAGGAACTCCGGCTCCAGCCTGCTGTCGCTGCGCTGCCATCAATCACCCCGATAGGTATGGCGGCTTTGCTTCCTGGGGCATCGAGCAGTTTCTCGGTGGTCGAGCACAAGGGGCAACTCGCCTCAAGGATTGGCGACAGCGTGCTGCCTGCAGTCCGCGAGAGGCTCAAACTGCTCAGGGCGGCGCGACCTGACTTCGCTGAGATCCTTCTGGATGATTTGTTGCTCTGGACTTCGTCACGCGTTGGTAAGAAGCTTGGAAGCGCACCGCTTGTGGTCGTCCGCTCCCAGGAAATCGACGCATTTGGTGAGTCCGGGCACGAACTCGCCGCCCGCCAGGTGATGGACAGCATCATTGGGAACATCTCACGAGCGGTCCGAAAATTATCCAAGCTCGGCGTCGAGCAATTCGTCATCACCAGTGATCATGGCCACCAGTTCTCGGTACGCAAGGCCGAGGATATGATGATGGATCGGCCGGGAGGCAATGAGGTAGACCAACATCGGCGCTGCTGGGCGGGACACGGCGGGCAAACGCCGACCGCCGCAGTGCGAGTATCCGGGGCCGAACTGGGCTACCAGACAGACTTGGAGTTCATATTTCCGCAAGGGCTCGCGGTGTTCAAGGCCGGAGGAGATCTGGCATTCCATCACGGTGGTTGCAGCCTTCAAGAAATAGTGGTGCCGGTGATCACGCTACGGATGCCGCTCTCTCAAGTGCCGACAGAGACTGCATCCAAAGTCGTCGTAGAGGGTTATCCGAGCAAGCTTACCAACCGCACTTTCGGCTGCCGAGTGATCTACACCGAAGACATGTTCGACCAGGAAGTTATCGCGGCTCGGGTGTTGCTTATCGGCGACGGCCAGGAAGTGGGACGCGCAGGAATGGCGCCAGACGTCGAATTCGACCGCGCCACCGCTACAGTACAGTTGCTGCCACGCAAGATGGTAAGTATTGGGATGATGCTGACCAAAGAGACAAGCAAGAAGGTTCGCATCGTTGTACAAGACCCCGCGACGGACGCAGTGCTCGCGCAGTCGGAAGAGATTGAAGTTGGTGAACTAATATGACGGACGATACAATCCCCGCACGAGATTATCTCGACGACAAATTAAACCGCATCTTCGCTGGCAAGGTTGTGCGCAAAGACTTGGTTCGCAAAGTCAAGGTCGGCGCCAATGTGCCTGTGTTTGTCTTGGAATATCTGCTTGGAAAATACTGCGCGTCCTCCGACGAGATGGCGATCCAGATGGGTATGAAGGTGGTCAACGATACGCTGGCCGATAACTACATTCGCCCGGATGAGGCCACGAAGGCGCAGAGTCGAGTCAAAGAGCAAGGCAAGCACACATTCATTGACAAGGTGAAGGTGCGTCTCGTCGATTCTAACTACTGGGCCGAGGTCACTAACTTCGGCCATAAGTTCGTTCACATCCCCAACCAGTACGTCCGCGATTTTGATCGAATTCTCATGGGTGGGATCTGGGCCCAGATCGAAATGGTTTGGGACGAGACCGACGAGAAGGCACCGTTCAGGATCGCCAATCTGACGCCCATCCAGCTGGCAACCTTTCAACTTGAAGACTATCGCAAGGGCCGCGCCGAGTTCACTACAGAAGAGTGGATCGACGTCATGCTGCGCAGCATGGGCTATGAGCCCACAGTCATGGAGCGGCGCCTGAAGCTACTATTTCTCACGCGCCTGATCCCGCTCTGTGAACGCAACTTCAACATGGTCGAACTCGGCCCTCGAGGTACGGGCAAGAGCTACGCGGTGCAGGAGCTCTCACCATACTCAGCGCTTCTGACCGGACCCACAACCGTTGCAAATCTCTTCGGTCATATGTCTGGAAAACAAAAAGGCATGGTGCAGATTTGGGATGTGGTCGGCTTCGACGAGGTAGCCGATCTCCAGAAGATGCCCAAAGAGGTCATCACCACGATGAAGACTTATTGCGAGTCAGGCCAATTCCAGCGTGGCCATGAGTCGATGGCCGGCTATGCGAGCATCGCAATGTTCGGCAACACAAACCAGCCTATCGACGTGATGGTTCAAATGGGCCACCTCTTCGCGCCCATGCCGGATGTAATTCGTGACGACATGGCTTTCATCGACCGACTCCACTTCTACCTGCCTGGATGGGAGATGCCGCAGATGCGCAACGAGCACTTTACCAACCATTACGGTTTCGTGGTTGATTATTTGGCTGAGGCGCTGCGTGATCTTCGCAAGCATAATTATACAGAAACCATTGACCACCACTTTAGCCTCGGCGCGCACCTCAACGCCCGTGATCGAAAGGCAGTGCGACGCACTGTCTCTGGATTGATGAAAATTCTCTACCCCGGTGGAGAAGTCTCGAAAGAAGACCTTGAAGAGATCCTCTCCATTGCTATCGAGGGACGGCGGCGCGTCAAAGAGCAGCTCAAGAAGATGGGCTCCTTCGAGTATTACCAAACGTCCTTCAGTTACCGGGACAACGAGACCGCCGAGGAACACTTCGTCGGCGTTGCCGAGCAAGGTGGCCGTGACATGATTTCGGCAGATCCCCTGCCACCGGGAACGGTCTACGCGGGAGCGGTCAGTGGAGACGGCACGGTGGGGCTATATCGCATCGAGATCAGCATCTCGTCGGGCACGGGCAAGCTAAAGGCCGTCGGCGGGTTGAGTGGCTCAATCAAGGAGTCCATTCACCGGGCCTTCAGTTACCTCAAATCCGAGAAGAACGCCTTCAGCATTGCCCGCGAATTCGACACGGCAGATTTCCACGTCGAAGTTATCGACTTACTTGGCAACAAGGTCGAGGCCGAGGTTGGCGTGGCTTTCCTGATCGCAGCGTTTTCATCGCTGCGAAAGGCCTCGCTGCAGTCCGGCCTGCTGGTCTTGGGCGACATGAGCATTCAAGGTAACATCAAGCAGGTCCGCTCGTTGACGGAGCCCCTCCAGGTTGCCATGGATAACGGCGCCAAGCGAGTACTGATCCCCATCGAGAACAAGCGCAGTTTTTTCGATGTCAGTGCCGAAGTTTTAGAGAACGTCGACCCCATTTTCTACGGCGAGGTGAAGCAGGCCGCATTTAAGGCGCTGGGCCTGAACTGAAGCGTAAGCGGTGCGTCGGCCACTCGGTTTGGGCATAGTGCCATGAAAGAAGGTTGTTGATCTGGCTCTGTTTTTGACCGGGCATGATGGCTGAGGCATGCTGGTCAGCCAGGCGTGAGGTTCGACGGTGTTGATCTTGCAGGTTTCGGAGCTATGCGTGAATTTGGGTGATACAAGTGGTCCTGCTTTTCTGGACAGGTTTGCAGCTTAGTTAAGATGCATCATTGTTAGGTTTTATGCCGCGTGTCGCCATCCTGCGCTTGGTATCAGTTCACGGTGGATCGCAAGGGCGCGCATCCCGTCAGCCGACAGGTGGCCTGGGAACGCGTGTTATGAGCAAAATGACACAACGACAACTGACGTTGCGGTGGCATATTCCACCCCGCAATCTGTAGCAATTGCGGCGGTTGGGCAAGGGATCTAGGTTCCTGAAGTTTTCCGAACAACCACCGTCTCGTTCAGGGCTCTTCATTCCTCAAGGTTTCTGTAGATCCAAAAATGCTTATCGATAACGATGGAATCAATTTTTTCAGGGCTTGTACCAAAAGGCGGGCGCACAACCACGTGGCTGTTTCGTTCAATGATTATGTCTGTTGTCTTGCGATCGGTGCCCCAGCACGAGATGAGAATCTGTTTCACCAATCGTCATATGGGTGCTCTGATATTCGCTACAAAGATTAGCCGGTTGGATAAACGGAGACCTGATAATTCTTTTGTTAGAATAACGCACAAAAAAACGCACAAATTCTGCGTGTATCGAGTGCTGGATTTTCACTAAGTTATTGAAAGTATTGGTAGCGGTGGAGGGATTTGAACCCCCGACACGCGGATTATGATTCCGCTGCTCTAACCAACTGAGCTACACCGCTGAAGTGAGGCGGTAGGTAAGTCAGCAGGACGGTAGGGTCAAGAGCGAAAATGTAGAAATCTGCAGAGCCAGCGGATTATTTCCCGGGGGTAATTTCGTGCTGTGCTGTAGTGGTTCGCGCGCTGGCGGTGGTTGACATTCTGGTGGAATTGGCGGGAAGTCCCGATGACAATTCGGGAGGCAGAAGATGGCGCAGACGGAGTGGGAATTTTGGATCGACCGGGGCGGGACCTTCACCGATATTGTGTCGCGTGCTCCGGGCGGGGCGCTGTCGACCCATAAGCTGTTGTCAGAAAACCCGGAACGCTACCGTGATGCGGCAGTTCAGGGCATCCGCGATGTGCTGGGGCTTGGCGCCGGCGATGCGCTGCCGGACAGGGCGATCCGTGCAGTGAAGATGGGCACGACTGTCGCGACCAATGCACTGCTGGAGCGCAAGGGTGAGCGGGTGTTGCTGCTGATTAACCAGGGTTTTGGCGATCTGTTGCGCATTGGTTATCAGAGCCGGCCTGACCTGTTTGAGCTGAACATCCGCCGGCCTGACCTGCTCTATTGTGAGGTGGCGGAGGTTGCTGGCCGGCTGGACGCTGAGGGCGGTGAGGTCACGCCCCTGGATGAGGGGGCCGCGCGTCAGGCGTTGCAGGCTTCTTTTGAGCGCGGTGTGCGCGCGGTGGCGATCGCGCTGCTGCACGGCTATCTCAACCCGGAGCACGAGGTGCGGCTGGCGGCGATTGCGCGCGACATTGGCTATGAGCAGATCTCGGTCAGCCATGAAGTGTCCCGGCTGGCCAAGCTGGTCGGGCGCGGCGATACCACGGTGGTGGATGCCTATCTGTCGCCGATCCTGCGCCGGTATGTGCGCCAGGTCTCAGAGGCGCTGGACATGGGGCGCGCCTGCGAGCGGCTGATGTTTATGCAATCCAATGGCGGCTTGACAGATGCGGCTCTGTTTCAGGGCAAAGACGCGATCCTGTCCGGCCCGGCCGGCGGCATTGTCGGCATGGTGAAAACCGCTGAGGCCAGCGGCTATGACCGGCTTATCGGTTTTGACATGGGCGGCACATCGACCGATGTCAGCCATTATGCCGGCGCCTATGAGCGCAGTTTTGAAACCGAGGTTGCCGGGGTGCGTATGCGGGCGCCGATGATGGATATTCACACGGTGGCAGCGGGCGGCGGATCCGTCTGTTCCTTCCGCGACGGGCGGTATCAGGTCGGACCCGAAAGCGCCGGCGCCGATCCGGGCCCCGCCTGTTACCGTCGTGGTGGCCCTTTGACGGTGACCGATTGCAACGTGATGCGCGGTGTGCTGAATCCGGATCATTTCCCTGCCGTATTCGGACCTGGGGGTGATCTGCCGCTGGATGTGGATGTGGTGCGTGAAAAATTCACCGCCCTGGCAGGCGAAATCGCGGAGGCTACCGGGGAGGCAGAGCGCTCTCCTGAAGACGTGGCTGAAGGGTTTTTGCGCATTGCGGTCGATAATATGGCCAATGCGATCAAGAAAATCAGCGTGCAGCGTGGCCATGATGTGACGCGTTACACTTTGCAGTGTTTTGGTGGTGCCGGCGGGCAGCATGCCTGTCTGGTGGCCGATGCTCTGGGCATGCGGCGGGTGTTCCTGCATCCGTTCGCCGGTGTGTTGTCTGCTTACGGCATGGGGCTCGCGGAAATCCGGGCATTGCGGCAGGTGCAGCATGATGCGCCACTGAGCGAGTTGGCGGAAGCAGAGGCGGCACTGGCCGCTTTGGAACGGGACGCTACAGCTGAGGTTCAGGGGCAGGGCGCCGCTGGCGTTGCCCTGCAACAGCAGGCCTGGCTGCGCTATGAAGGTTCACATCAGGCGCTGGACGTGGAGTTTGGCGACCGGTCAGAGATGCAGGCCGCGTTTGAAGAGGCGCACCGGGCGCGCTTTGGTTTCATTTCTCCGGAACGTGCCATCTTGTTTGAGATGCTGAGCGTTGAAGCAATTGGTGAAACCGGCGAGGTGCCAACGGGTCTTGCGCCTGAAGGGGACAGCGCTGCGACCGGCCGCCTGCGGGTGTTTGCCGGCGCGAAATGGCAGCAGGTGCCAGTCTATGACCGGCTGACGTTATCTGCCGGCGCGCGGGTCGAAGGACCGGCGGTCATTTCTGAGCCGACCGGCACCAATGTGATTGAACCCGGCTGGTGCGCCACGGTGGATGCGCGCGGCAATCTGATCCTGGAGCGGGGCGACGCCATCGCGCGGCCGCCTGCCGCCGGCACCAAAGTCGATCCGGTGCTGCTGGAAGTGTTCAACAACCTGTTTATGTCGGTGGCAGATCAGATGGGGGCAACACTTGCCAACACCTCATGGTCGGTGAACATCAAGGAACGGCTGGATTTCTCCTGTGCGATCTTTGACGTGCGGGGTGATCTGGTGGCCAACGCGCCGCATGTACCGGTGCATCTGGGCTCGATGTCTGACAGTATCCGCACCGTGATCCGGGAAAACCCGGAGGTGGCGGACGGCGACGCGTTCATGTTGAACTCGCCCTATAACGGCGGCACCCATCTGCCCGACGTGACCGTGGTCACCCCGGTGTTTGTGGAGGCCAAAGTGGCATTCTGGCTGGGATCGCGCGGGCACCACGCCGATATTGGCGGCCGCACACCGGGCTCCTCTCCCCCCGACAGTCAGCACATCAGCGAAGAAGGTGTGCTTATTGAGAACATGCACCTCGTGCGGGCGGGCGTGTTGCAGGAGGATCTGGCGCAGACAGTTCTGGCCTCGGGCAAATACCCTTGCCGCAACATCGCCCAGAATATGGCCGACCTGAAAGCCCAGGTCGCTGCCAATGAAACAGGCCGCCAGGAATTGCTGCGGGTGGTGGGCAATTACGGCGCGGATGTTGTCAGCGCCTATATGGGCCATGTTCAGGCCAATGCCGAAGCCTCGGTGCGCGCCGTGATCGCCCGGCTGAAGGACAGCAGTTTTACCTATCCGATGGACCACGGGGCGCAGATTTGCGTCTCGGTCCGGGTCGATGCGCAGGCGGGCGAGGCGGTGATCGATTTCACGGGCACCTCCGCGCAGCATACTGGCAATTACAATGCGCCGTTTTCGATCTGCCAGGCGGTGGTGCTCTATGTCTTCCGCACCCTGGTGGGCAAAGATATTCCGCTGAATGAGGGCTGTCTGAAACCGCTGCGCATCATTGCGCCGGTGGGCTCAATGTTAAACCCGCAATTCCCGGCGGCGGTGATTGCCGGCAATACCGAAGTGTCTCAGGCCGCCTGTAATGCGCTCTATGGCGCGCTGGGCGTGCTGGCGGCGGGGCAGGGCACGATGAATAATTTTGTCTGGGGCAATGAGGAGTTCCAGAATTACGAAACCATCGCCGGTGGCTCCGGAGCCGGGCCGGGGTTTGACGGCTGTGACGGGGTGCAGACCCATATGACCAATACGCGGATGACCGATCCTGAAGTGCTGGAAAAACGCTTCCCGGTGCGGCTGGAGACCTTTGCCATCCGCCGCGGGTCCGGCGGCACCGGCAGCCAGCGCGGCGGTGCCGGGGTGGTGCGGATCATGCGGTTTCTGGAACCGGTGACCGTGACGACCCTGTGTTCGCACCGCGAAATCCCACCCTTTGGGGCCAATGGAGGCACCCCGGGCAAGGTCGGGGAAAACTCTGCAGTGCTGCCGGATGGCCGCCGGGTGGCGCTGAAAGGCAACGACGAGATTGATCTGCCGGTGGGGGGCGTGTTTGAAATGCTGACCCCGGGCGGCGGCGGCTGGGGCTGACTCAAAAATGGCCCCGCAGCGCGCGGGGTCATTCTGATCGTCAACTGTGCGCCGCCTGATCCTGTCTGCGCCTGAATTGGCTGAGCCCAGCCCGGATCGAAGCCTCCGGGCAGGATCGGGCGCAGTACACCCAATATCGCCTCTTTGGTGATTTCAGGCGCGGCGCTGCTGCAGGTGCTGCCAGGCGTGTCCTTTGCGGCTGGAGGCGCGGCTATATTCGCCCTGAAAAACATGCAGCAATGTTGGTCAGGGCGCGCCCGGCGCTTTGGTGTTCGCCGCACGGGCAAAGCGTTCATCAATCGCCGGCTTTCGGGGCCCCGGCGAAAAATTCATTGCGCTTAAGCAGAGATTTCGGCAGCGTTGTCTTTTGACGGCTTGCAAAGAGAAGCGTGGTATTATGAGCGAAGGTTTTTTGACGACACATGTTCTGGACACCGCCCGCGGCATTCCCGCCGAGGGCCTGATGGTGACCCTGTACCGGATTGAAGCGGGCGAACGGATTATGGTTGCCCGGGCGGTCACCAATGAAGACGGTCGCACCGACAGCCCGATCCTGCCGGTCGAGAATTTTGTCACCGGTCAGTTTGAGCTGGTGTTTGCCGCTGGCGATTATCTGCGCCGGAGCGGCCAGGCTCAGGGCGATCCGCTGTTTCTTGACCAGATCCCAATCCGCTTTGGGATGAATGATGCAACATCCCATTATCACGTACCGCTGCTTCTTTCACCTTTCGGATATTCCACCTACCGCGGCAGCTGAGCAATGATCGGAAGCGCCCTTACTATGGAACAGGCCCAACCGGGCGTGCGCTGGTTACAGGTGATCACCGTCCTCGGCTGGACCGGCTCCTTACTCGATTTCATCGCGCCGGATCTCTGGCTGCGGCCGACCAGTGACCCTGGCGCCCGTTTTCATGGCAAAGAATGGCAGATGCACGGCGGCGGCTTCTGGGGCTGACGGAGGCGCTGTTTGTTGCGATTGCCGCGCGGTCGATGGCCCCGCTCTTTTCCGCGGATCCCGAGGATGCCGACAGCGCTGAACTTACCGGGCCGGGTTTGCGGTTCGCCGGTGCCGGGGGGGGTGGAAGAGGTGCAGGATATCGTGCTGGAGCGCTGTACCATGTGCCCTACAAAAGAGCCCTGCCGGGACGGGATCGCCGTGTCGCCCAAAGGGGCGCGGCTTGAAAGCGCGCAACAGATCGCGGCTCGTGCCTGCGATATCTTCCTGCAGGCTGGGGTGACGAACGCGATGCCCCCGGCCAACATGACGGAGCTTGAGCCGGAAGAATGCGACGCAATTGTTGCCTGGTGCAAAGCCGCGCTTGAGGGGTGAAGCAGGGCGCGCGTCGCGTTGAGCGGCGCAGGCTGAGAAAAACTGCAGGGCGTGCGGGGGGTAAAAGCGCCGATGGTGCGGTACTGGCGCGGTGCAGGTGCTGGCCTCAGGCAGGTTCAAACGTACAGGCTGACAGATAAATTTGAAAGTGTTAACGTGAGACAGGGGTAGTTTAGTAAGAGGATAAATTATGTTTTTGAGACGCCAGATTTTGACACTGGCGGCGGCTGTTGCTGTCGTCGCGAGCTCATCTCTCCCGGCGGCGGCGCTTGACCGGCGGGTGACCATTGTAAACGACACGAGTTATACGATCGTGCGGTTTTACGGATCCAACAAAGGCACGAATTCCTGGCAGGAAGATATTCTGGGATCAGATGTGCTGCCGCCGAATGCTTCGGTGAACATTAATTTTGACGATGGCACCGGTTACTGCAAATTCGACTTCCGGGCCGAGTTTGACGATGGGGATGTGCTGATCAAGCGAAATATCAATATCTGCGAGATCGGGACTTTCACCTATAACTAAGACTGAGTTCCTGCGCGTGCCATCGTCGGATGCCGGTTTCGTTAGTTCGGGCGGTTCCTGCCCGTCTGAGTCGAGTCGTTTCTGATCATCGCATCCGGGTTTTGCAAGGCCGGTCAGTCGCCGGCCCGGATCCCGCCCGTTCCGGCGGCGCGGGAAACTTGCATTGCGGACAGAGGCTGCGTGGGGCGATCGCCCCGGGAGATAATAAGGGACCCTGGCTGGGCAGGCGGCTTTCCGCCGAATAAAGATACATTTAACGTGCATGTATCTAAGCTGAATCCCGGCGCGGGTCTGTAAACAGGCGCCAGATTGGTTTCTTGAAATCGATTATTTTCAAATTGGTGCACCATTGCTATACTGGGGGTTCTGCTGAAACAGGTCGGCGTGACGCGGGGAAACTCGCCTGGCGTGGTGATTAAAGCGCAGTATCCTGGCGGCGGATTTAAACTGGGGACATTTGCAACCTGGCATGGGTTTGGTCAGGTTTGGCTTTATTGCGACGGCTTCCTTCGTCGATTGGAGGTAATTTATGCAAGACCACAAGGCGGAAACACAAGATGCTGAGCCAGGTTCAGACAGTGACCAAAATCCTGACAGTGAAGCGGAAGTTGACAATTTATACAGTGCGGCAGATTTGATTTTCCAAACCTGCAGCACGAGCCAGGAGGCCGGGAGCGACGGTGCCGGCGCCTCAAATGTGGTTTCAATGGAACCCGCCCGGCCCAATGTGCGCTGGGTTCTGGCGGTGATTGAAGATATTCTCGATTTTTCCGACAGCCATGGCCTTGAGGATCTGAGCCGCGTGATGATGGCAACACGCGCTGACGTGGTAGATCTGATTGAGGTTGATGAAAATCGCTGGAACTCAAGCTGACCCGGGCTGGCCGGTGCAGCGCTCTCCGTTGGGTCTGGCTACGGGCGCGGGTTGCGGGTTGCAGGCTCCGGTTGTGGGAGCAGGGGCGCTGAAGCCCCCGCAACAGGGCTTCAGCTATTAACTTTGCGCTGAGTGATGGCGCGCGCGGCCTCAGCTGGCCTCGGCCAGAAGCGCCGCATTGCCACCCGCCGCAGTGGTGTCGATACAGATGTGCCGTTCAATACGGCACCAGCGGCTGAAATCACGCGCGGTGGCGAGGGCAACCAGCGCACCGGACCGTGCGGCCAGCGCCTGACGCGCCAGCGCCTGATCTTCAGCACCGGACCAGAGCGCCACCAGATCAAAACCATCAATGTCACGCAGCGCGGCACGATCCAGGGTGCCGTCAATGCCGGAGTTTGTTCCCGGCACGACCATCAGTGCAACGCAACCGGAGGCTGCCGCGATCAGCGCCTGGGCCTTGGCGTCTTCCAGTGTCGGGCCAAGGCACAAGACCGTGCCGCGCCCATACTCCGACAGCTGGTTGGACTCCCCGGTCGGCCCGGGCAGAGCGACCTGGCTGAGCTGTCGCTGCGGGCCGCGGATTTCCAACAGCGCGGCCTCCACTTTGGCCGGATCCGCGGCATTGCCCGCGGGAATGTCAGAGCGTTGTTGGTCCGCAGCGCAGAACCTTGGCACATAAGACGGCCCGCCCGCTTTGGGCCCGGTGCCCGACAGACCTTCGCCGCCAAAAGGCTGGCTGCCGACGATGGCACCGATCTGGTTTCGGTTGATATACATATTGCCGACGTTGAGTGAGGAGGTCACCGCTTCGATCCGGTCATCAATGCGCGAGTGCATGCCAAAAGTCAGGCCAAACTCCCGGGCATTGATATCGTCAACCAGCCGGCCCAGATCGCGGGAATGGAAGGTCGCCACATGCAGCACCGGGCCAAAGACCTCGCGTGTCAGATCCTGGATACCATTGACGCGGATCACCGCCGGGCCGACAAAATACCCGCGTGCCGGCACCTCCAGTTGTTTCAGCAACCGCCCCTCGGCTTTGGCGCTGTCTACCCAGGCCTGAATGTCACGGCGGGATTTTGCGTCGATCACCGGGCCCACATCGGTGGTGAGGTGCCAGGGGTTGCCGAGTGTCAGCTCGTCCATCGCACCATAAAGCATGGTCAGCAGGCTGTCGGCGATGTCTTCCTGCACATAGAGGCAGCGCAGTGCCGAGCAGCGCTGGCCGGCGGACTGGAACGCCGAGGCGATGATGTCCCGCACCGCCTGTTCCGGCAGCGCGGTGGAATCAACGATCATCGCGTTCAGCCCGCCGGTCTCCGCAATCAGCAGGGCCTCCGGGGCCAGGTGCGCTGCCATGGTGCGGTTGATATGTTGCGCGGTCTGGGTGGAGCCGGTGAAACAGATGCCGCCAATGCGGGGATCTGATGTCAGCTGCGCCCCGACCACCGAGCCACGGCCCGGGATCAGCTGCAGCGCAGATTTGGGCACGCCCGCCTCATGCAGCAACTCAACCGCCCGGGTGGCAATGAGCGTGGTGGATTCCGCCGGTTTCGCCAGTACACCATTGCCCGCCGCCAGCGCCGCCGCAATCTGACCGGTGAAAATCGCCAGCGGGAAGTTCCACGGTGAAATACAGGTGACCAGACCCAGCGCCGGATCTTTCAGCCCGTCAATGCGGCTGGCGTAATAGCGCAGGAAATCCACCGCCTCGCGCAGCTCCCCGACCGCGTCCGCCTGGGTTTTACCGGCTTCCCGCGCCATCAGGGCAAACAGCTCGCCGAAATGGTCCTCATAGAGATCAGCGGCACGCTCCAGAGTGGTGGCGCGTGTTCCGGCGTCCTCCTTCCAGGGCGCGGCGCGCTCCAGCGCAGCGCTGACGTCTTCTGGTGTGGAATAGGTCTGATGGCCTGGCACGTCGTCGGGATCAGCAGGGTTTTCCACCGGATGGCTGGCTCCGGAGGCGTTGGGGCCCTGATGGCTGCTGCCGGCAAAGGGGCTGCGCGCGGTCGCGATTGCGTCCAGGGCTTCGTCACAGCGCAGATCCCAGCCGATGGCATTGCTGCGTTCGGGGGCAAACAACTGCGACGGCGGGATCACCGCGCTGTTGTCCCCGGCATGATCCAGCGCGGCGAACGGGTCGGCGGCCACCAGCGCGGGCGCGACGTTTTCATCGACGATCTGGTTCACAAAAGAACTGTTGGCGCCGTTTTCCAGCAGCCGGCGCACCAGATAGGCCAGCAGATCCCGGTGCGCCCCCACAGGCGCATAGATCCGGCAGCGGGTTTTCTCCGACTCCAGCACAATATCATGCAGCGCCTCGCCCATGCCGTGCAGGCGCTGGAATTCATATGCGGACGGATCGGTCGCCAGCTCCAGGATCGCCGCAACAGTATGGGCGTTGTGGGTGGCGAACTGCGGGTAGATGCGATCCGTCATGCCCAGCAGCTTTGCCGCGCAACAGATATAAGCCACGTCGGTCGCCACTTTGCGGGTGTAGACCGGAAAGCCTTTCAGCCCTTCAACCTGCGCCAGCTTGATCTCCGTGTCCCAATAGGCCCCCTTCACCAGCCGCAGCATGATCTTCCGGTCCAGCTTTGCCGTCAGCGCGTGCAGCCAGTCGATGACCGCGGGCGCGCGTTTGCCATAGGCCTGAACCACCACCCCAAACCCGTGCCAGCCTTCAAGTGAGGGATGGGACAGCACTGCCTCAATAATATCCAGCGACAGGTCGAGCCGGTCGGCCTCTTCCGCGTCAATGTTCAACCCCATGCCCGCAGCTTTGGCCTGCTGGCACAGTTTCAGCGTGGTGGGCACCAGCTCTGCCATCACCCGGTGGCGCTGCGCCAGCTCATAACGCGGGTGCAGCGCTGACAGCTTGATCGAAATGCCGGGGTTTTCGCGGATGTCGTCTGAGCGGCATTCCCCGGCCAGTTCCGCGATGGCGTTCTCATAAGCCAGATTGTATTTTTCAGCATCGGCGCGGGTCAGCGCCGCTTCCCCCAGCATGTCATAAGAGAAGGTGAACCCGGATCTGGCTTTGCCTTTGCCCCGTTTCACCGCTTCCCGGATGTCGCGGCCCAGCACAAACTGGTGCCCCAGCTCCTTCATCGCGCGGCCCACTGCGGTGCGGATCACCGGTTCCCCCAGCCGTTTGATGGCACTGTGCAGCGTATGGGCCACGCCGCGGGTCTCGCCTTCGCGCAGCACTTTTCCCGTCAGCATCAACGCCCAGGTCGAAGCGTTCACCAGGGTGGAGGAGGACTTGCCCAGATGTTCGCCCCAGGAAGAGGGCGCGATCTTATCCTCAATCAACTCATCAATGGTATCGGCATCGGGCACCCGCAACAGCGCTTCAGCAAGGCACATCAGCGCCACCCCTTCATCGGTCGACAACCCGTATTCCGCCAGAAACACCTCCATCATCCCGGTTTTGGAGCCGGTGCGGATCTGTGTGACCAGGTCGGCAGCGCGTGTCACACTGGCCTGACGTGTGGCCAGGCCGATGCCACTGCTGGCGCGCAAGCTGTCCAGCAGCGGGGTTTCGGCGGCCAGGTGGGATGCGGCAATGGCGGAGCGCAGGGAGGGGAGTTTGGTCATGGGAGGAGCCTCAATCAGATGGTGTTGCCCCTAATATAGCACTTTCGTATCAGGCCAGTTTCCCTATTGTTGCGGTAAAGCAGATCGAAGGGATCGGAAGTGATGGCAAATGAGGGCGATAAGTCGATCCAAATACGTGAAGACGGTCGATTGGACGGATATGATCGGAAAATTCTGCGCATTCTGGCTTTGGACGGGCGTATTACCGTTGCAGATCTGGCGCGGCAGGTCGGCCTGTCCAAAAGCCCCTGCGGCGTGCGGCTGCAAAAGTTACAGGCGGAGGGCTATATTCAGGGCTTCCGCGCGGTGCTGGACCCGGCGAAGCTGGGGCTGGACCACATCGCCTTTGTCGAGGTGCGGCTGAAGGACACCACCGAGGCGGCGCTGCAGGCGTTTAATGCTGCCGTGCGACAGGTGCCTGAGATCGAGCAGTGCCATATGATTGCCGGTGCGTTTGATTACCTGCTCAAGGTGCGCACCCGCGACATCAAAGCCTACCGGGCGGTGCTTGGCGAGGTGGTGTCGGCGCTGCCCCATGTGGCGAGCAGCTCCACCCATGTCTCAATGGAGGCGGTGAAGGAAAACGCTCTGTAGCCGCGGCGGCCGCCTGAGCGGGGCCGATGACAGCGGCAGCGTGCGGACAGGCAGGGCGGCGGCATATGGAGAGGGTGCAGGTATGGATCAGGAGGTCCTGCGGGTGGTGCAGGCGGTCCAGGGCGTCCGTCCATGAATGAGTCGCATTTTGCCCGCCCTGCAGACGGAGCCCGGGCGAATCCGGCCGGCGGTCGCCGACTCAGCCGCTGCGAAGGATGATTCTGCGCAAAATCTGACTCGCCCACCGCCGATTCCATGCATTTCCCCGACCGCGGCGCCTCGGAAATGGCGCTGCGCGATTGCCCACAGGGTTTTGCACAGCCTTATCCACAGGACGGGGTGAATTTAACGGGGACAGGACGGGTGCCAAGCCGCGGAACCCAGCACAATCTGACGCCTTTCAAAGTTTTTCCCTGGACAGAAAACTTGCTGTATTCCCTTATTAATATGGGTGAATTGCCCGGATTGTCTGGCCGCCGGCGGTGAAATTACCCGGCGAAATCAAGAAAGCTGAAAAAGGCGCTTGCGGCTCCGGGCCACTCACCCTAAAACCCGCTTCACCGGCAGGGCGACACGGAAACGGAGGCGCTGACGGGGCACTGAGGGCCACACCGAAACAAGCTGCAAAGCGGTTTCAGGAGGCCGGAGGGAAGAAAGGGCTTGATAAAGCCGGAGAGACCTTTTAGAAGGGCAATCCGGACGCGTTAAACCCGGTGTTTTTTGAAAATTTAATATCTGAAGAGATATGTGGGCGGTTTGGTTCAATCGATGAACAAACTACTGCATATCTGGTCACTAGGCTTTCGGGTCGATGATGTGATTAACAGCTTCACTGTTTGGCGGCTTTTGTTAACTTTGTTAACTGAAGCATGTTAAACAGAAATGTGTCTCTCTCTTTGCAGGGGGAGACGATGTGCAGAGGTTCGAACGTCAAGGTTATGTGGTAACACATTTCAACTTGAGAGTTTGATCCTGGCTCAGAACGAACGCTGGCGGCAGGCCTAACACATGCAAGTCGAGCGCACTCTTCGGAGTGAGCGGCGGACGGGTTAGTAACGCGTGGGAACATACCCTTTTCTACGGAATAGCCTCGGGAAACTGAGAGTAATACCGTATACGCCCTTCGGGGGAAAGATTTATCGGTGAAGGATTGGCCCGCGTTAGATTAGATAGTTGGTGGGGTAATGGCCTACCAAGTCTACGATCTATAGCTGGTTTGAGAGGATGATCAGCAACACTGGGACTGAGACACGGCCCAGACTCCTACGGGAGGCAGCAGT
>NZ_QOLB01000133.1 GCF_003333265.1 Candidatus Halocynthiibacter alkanivorans | reverse complement strand
TGATCCTCTATTTCATTGCCCGGGACGTATTGGGGGCGATCACCGAGACCTGGTTGCTGTGGTACGGGCTGATGTTCGTGATCATGGTGATGTTCAAACCAGAAGGTCTGGCCGGAGCGCTTGCCGGGCTTGGAAAAAACAGTGCGGTAACGTTGAAAGACCTGCCGGTTAAAACCGCGGAGGAGAGCAAAAATGGCGCTGTTTGAAGCACATAGCATTCACAAACGCTTCGGCTCACGCGTGGTTCTGGAAGACATTTCCCTGTCTTTTGAAGAGGGGCAGGTCAGCGGCATCATGGGGCCAAACGGGGCCGGAAAAACCACTTGTTTTCATTGCCTGACCGGTCACCACAAACCCACCCGCGGCCGTATTCTGTTTGACGGGCAGGACATCACCGGCAAGGCACCACAAAGGATTGCCCGCATGGGTGTCTCGCGGTCTTTCCAGTTGATGAACCTGTTTGACGACAGCTCGGTGATTGAAAACATCATCCTGGCGCTGCCGGACTTCAGACGCCGGTTTGCCCAAGCCACGCGGTCAGTGTTCGACGACCGGGACCTGCTGGAACAAGCGCTAGAGGTGCTCGACCAGGTTGGTCTGCTGGGGCAGGAATGGGCGCCGTCCCAGTCATTGTCTTACGGCAATCGCCGCGCACTGGAGATTGGCGTGGCCCTGGCAGCCAAACCGCGCATCGTTTTCCTTGATGAACCAACCTCGGGGCTTGGCGCTGAGGCAACCCGGCAGCTCGCTGCGCTGATCAACACGCTGCGCAGCAAATATACCATCGTGATGATCGAACATGACATGCGGTTCCTGTTCGAGCTGGCCGACAAAATTTCGGTGATCCACTGGGGGCAGGTGATTGCCGAAGGAACGCCGGGCGAATTGCAATCAAACAAATGGGTGCAGCGCTCTGCCCTCGGAGAGGTGGCCTGATGCTCGACGTCGCAAATATCGAAACCTACTACGGTGAAACCCAGGCGTTGTTCGGCTCTTCAATCCGGGTGAATGAGGGCGAGGTGGTCTCGTTGCTTGGCCCGAACGGGGCAGGCAAAACCACAACCCTGCGCTCGATCCTGGGTCTTACCCCACCGCGCAGCGGTCGCATAAGTTTTGACGGCAAGGATATCACGCGCACAGAGACCCATAAGATTGCCCTTATGGGCATTGGCTGGGTGCCCGATGACCGCAGAATTTTTCCGTCGCTGACCGTGGCGCGCAACTTGCAGATCGGCGTCAAAAAAACCCGTTTCAAATCGTGGGATATCGACGATGTGTTCGGCATTTTCTCGGCGCTTGAATACCTGATGACCCGCGAATGCGAAAACCTGTCGGGCGGTGAAATGCAGATGGTGGCGATCTCACGCGCTTTGCTGGGGTCCCCCGGTCTGGTGCTGCTTGATGAACCCAGCCAGGGCCTGGCCCCGAAGATTGTACAGGACGTTCTGCGAACCGTGACGCGTTTGAAAAACGAAGGCATCGCGGTGTTGATTGTTGAGCAAAATGCGCTGGCGGCGCTGGAGGTCTCGGACCGGGTCTATGTGATGGACCGCGGCCGGATCATCCATGAAGGCCCGGCACAAGAACTGCGCGAAAATGAGCCGCTGCGGCGCAAGTTGATTGGAATGTGAAAATGAGCGCGATGTTAGAAGTAAACGCCCTGCAAAAGACCTATTTCAAGGCCCGGTTTGACCGCACGCCGACGTTTCAGCTGGGCGCAGATTTTGTGATCGAAAAGCCGTCGATCGTCGGCATGATGGGCCCGAACGGCTCGGGCAAAACAACATTGTTCGAATTGATCACCGGCTCAAACCGCCCGACCGCAGGCGAAGTGCTGGTTCAGGGCAAAAATATCCACAAGGTGCGCACCGACCAGCGTGATCGGTTGGCGATCCATTATCACCAGTCCTATCAGGTGCGCAGTTTCCGGTCGCTGAAGCCAAATATGCTGATGCAACCCGCCGGCTCCGATTACCCGTTGGTGCATCTGTTTGATGAGCCGCAGTTCAACACGCAGGACGGATACATTGGTTTCATGCTGGATTTCTTCCGCAAACTGCGGGCCGACGGGCGTCTGGTGTTTCTCTGTGTGCATCCGAATGAACGGTTCCACCTCGAGATTCTGCAAGAGATATGTGAGCAATTTATCTTTGTCCAAAAAGGCGTAGTGACCCAACACGCCAGTTATGAGGACGTTTTGAACTATGAACCCGCCCGGGATTATCTGGGGCAACTTTTGACGGATCGTGCAGCATGAGTGAGGTATTTATAAAAGGCGCTTTTGCGCTTCCGGTTGTCGCCGGAGATGTCAGAACCGCGTGGCAGAAAGAGGGCTTTGGGTTTGGCGTTTTCCGCGACAGGCCGGGCCAGGAATGGAACGATTTTGTTCACGACAAGGACGAATTTGTTGTGGTGGCCGAAGGCGAGCTGAGCATAAGCGTGGGCACTGAAACTGCCGACTGTGAAGCCGGCGATCTCGTGCGTATCCCCCGTGGTGCGGTGCATTCTCTGAAAACCAACTCGCAGGGCGGCAGTGTCTGGTTTTACGGTTATGGTCATTGGGGAGAAAACGGATGACAGAGTCTCCGATGAAGGCTGCCCTTGTGGGCGCCGGAATGATCAGCCTGTATCACTTGCGGGCCTGGCAAGCCGCGGGTGTGCCCATGGTGGCGATCTGTGACATCAATCGCGACGCGGCTGAAGCACGGGCACAAGAGTTCGGCATTGCCCGGGTCTATGACGATCCGGCGCAGATGTTCGCCGACGGCGGTTTTGACCTGGTCGATATTGCCGCTTCGGTGACGGCGCATGACGTTGTAACCAGAATGGCAGCGGATCACGGCGTCCACGTCATCCTGCAAAAACCGATGGTCGAAACGGTGGCCGAAGCGGAACGGCTTGTCGACTATGTCGGCGACAAAGTCCGCTTCATGATCCACGAAAACTACCGGTTTCGGCCGCATTACATGACTGTCCGCGACTGGATCGGCGCCGGGCGTATTGGCAAGGTGCGTCACATCGCGATGTCCTGCCGCGGATCGGGCTTGTGTCCCCGCGACGGTGCAGAACCATTTCTGGTCGAGCGCCAGCCCTATCTGAAGGGGTTCAAACGAAATCTGGTGTTTGAAACGATGATTCACCATCTGGATGTCTGCCGCGCCATTGCCGGCCCGCTGAGTGTTGTGGCGGCGCGGCTGAACCGTCTGGCGACTGGCCTGCCAGGAGAAGACACCGCGTCCATCCTGATGGAGGGCGCCGACGGGTTGATCGCCACCGCCGATGGTTGCATCTGTGCCCCGGGCTATCCCGAGTTGCACGGAGACCGGCTTGAGGTGATCGGGACCACAGGTACCATCATCATGGACTACAACCGTGTGTTCATTGTCGGGCAGGAAGACAAGGCAATCAAAGTGGATCTGACGGGCCGGTATCAGGAGTGTTTTGACACCATCACGCGGGCCTTTGTAGAGGGGGTTCAGCACAATACTCCCTTTGAGACAGACCGGCAGGACAATCTTCAGACCCTGCGGTTGATGGAAAGTGTGTATGACGCAGCCGGGGTGGAGGTCACCTCATGAATCCTGTGGATACATTGACGCCTTCCGTCGATCTGCCTGCATTGGGCAGGCTGTTTGATGTGTCCGGGCAAAAGGTCTTTATTCCTGGCGGCTACGGCGCGCTGGGCGAGGCGATTGCCTGGGGGTTTGCCCAACACGGGGCGCATGTGGCGATCGCCGGGCCCAAGCCTGACAAGGCGACAGCTCTTGCCGATGCCATCCGCGCGGCCGGAGGCCTGGCCGACGGATTTGCTATGGACGCACGCGACACTGCAGAAATTGCAGCGGTGACCGATCAGGTTGCCGAGCGGCTTGGCGGCATTGATATTCTTGTGAACTGCGTCGGTGTGAACAAGGAGCAAAAACTGGCGGATGTGACGCCAGACGTGTTTGACGCCATGTATGAGACCAACCTGCGCTCGGCGATGTTCCTTGCCCAGTCTGTCGCCCGCCATCAGATTGCCGGCGGCAATGGGGGACGTCAGATCCATCTGGCCTCTGTCCGCTCGCAACTGGCGCTCCGGGACCGCGGATATTCTGCCTATTGCGCCACCAAAGGGGCGCTTGTCATGCTGGTCAAACAGCATGCGATGGAGCTTGCGCCGCATGGCATCACGGTCAACGGTATTGCACCGACATTCATCCTGTCTGACCGCATAAGACCGCACCTGGAACGCGAAGAATTCCGCGAGCTCATTCTCGAGCGTAACCCGCTTGGCCGCATCGGCGATCCGGTAGAGGTTGTCGGGCAGGTGATCGCTCTGGCGGCGCCGGCGGGCAGTTACATCACAGGGCAGACGATCTACATCGATGGTGGGGTAACTGCGTGTCAGTGACCCGGAAACTGCGCAGCGCCCGGTGGTTTGACGCAGACGATCTGCGTGGTTTTGGCCATCGGTCCCGGATCATGCAGATGGGCTATGGTCAGGAGGACTGGTCCGGCAAGCCTCTGATTGCAATCATAAACACCTGGTCAGACATCAACCCCTGCCACGCCCACTTTAAACAGCGTGTTGAGGACATCAAACGCGGTGTGTTTCAGGCAGGCGGGTTTCCGATCGAACTGCCCGCAATGTCGCTGTCGGAGAATTTCGTCAAACCCACCACCATGCTCTACCGCAATATGCTGGCGATGGAAGTTGAAGAGCTGCTGCGCTCGCATCCGGTTGATGGGGCAGTGTTGATGGGCGGCTGTGACAAGACCACGCCTGGATTGCTGATGGGGGCGATCAGCATGGACCTGCCGGCGATTTATGTGCCTGCAGGACCGATGCTCAGCGGCAATTTACGCGGAGAGGTTCTGGGCTCCGGCTCGGACACCTGGAAATACTGGGACAAGCGCCGCGCCGGGGAGATTGATGAAAAGGAATGGCAGGCGGTCGAGGGCGGTATTGCCCGTAGCTATGGCCACTGCATGACGATGGGCACTGCCAGCACCATGACTGCAACGACTGAGGCCCTGGGGCTGTCATTGCCGGGGGCGTCATCCATTCCGGCACCGGACAGCAACCATATCCGCATGAGCGCGGCTTCGGGCCGGCGCATCGTTGAGATGGTGAATGAGGATCTGAAACCCTCCGATGTCCTGTCCCGCGCCTCCTTTGAAAACGCGATCAAAGTGGCGATGGCGGTCGGTTGTTCAACCAACGCAATCATCCACCTGATTGCAGAGGGCCGCCGCGCGGGGTTCGACATTTCGCTTGCCGATTTTGAAGCGGTCAGCCGCAACATTCCGGTGCTGGCTAATATCCGGCCATCGGGTGACACCTATCTGATGCAGGACTTTTTTTACGCCGGCGGGCTGCCCGCCCTGATGATGCGGATGAAAGATCAGCTGGACCTGTCCGCCAGATCGGTGACAGGGGATACGATCGGGTCTGACATTTCAGGCGCTGAAGTGTGGAACGACGATGTCATCCGCCCGCTGGACAACCCGGTCTACGCCGAGGGGGCGCTGGCGGTGCTCAGCGGAAATCTGGCGCCCGACGGGTGTGTGATCAAACCCTCAGCCTGTGCGGCGAAGTTTCTGAAACATCGCGGGCCGGCTTTGGTGTTTGACAGCTACGCACAGATGAAAGCCGAAATTGATGATCCCGATCTGGACGTGACCGAAAACACTGTACTGATCATGCGCGGGGCAGGGCCGGTTGGCGGCCCGGGTATGCCGGAATGGGGCATGTTGCCGATCCCGCAAAAGCTGCTGAAAGCGGGGGTGCGCGATATGATCCGTATTTCCGATGCCCGGATGAGTGGCACCAGCTATGGCGCCTGCATTCTGCACGTCGCGCCAGAAGCGCATATTGGCGGACCGCTGGCCCTGGTCCGGACCGGTGACATGATCGACATCGACGTGGATGCCCGCACCCTCAATATGGCGGTGCCGGACAGTGAGTTGACGCGCCGCTGCGCGGCCTGGGTGCGGCCCGAAGACAGGTTTGAGCGAGGGTACGGATGGATGTTCGCCCGCCACATCAATCAAGCCAATGTTGGATGTGATTTTGACTATCTCGAAACCGGATTTGGGGCGCCCGTGCCCGAGCCGGAAATTCTGTAATGCATGCTGCGTCAATAGTTTAGGATCAAGAACATGACCGATTTTACTCCGAAAATCCTGATCGGCGGAGACTTCCGTACCACAACGGACCTTGCGCCGCTCAATGTGATCAACCCCTGCAATGAAGAGCTTCTCTGGCAAGCGCCGGCCTGTGACGAAACACATGTAGCCGAAGCGCTGACGCACGCCAGGGCGGCGCTGAAATCCTGGTCTGCCGTGCACGGCTGGCAGCGGGCCCAGGTTCTGCGCGGGATTGCAGCGGCGATGACCCGCCGCAAGGCAGATCTGGCAATGGCCCTGTCGCTGGAAATTGGTCGTCCGCTGTCGCAGTCTGAAGGCGAAGCCAATGTCGCAATTGAACAGTTCGAATGGTTCGCGGGTGAGGCCGAACGGCTGTTTGGTGAAACCATCCCGTCACGCCAGGGCGGGCGTCTGGTGGTGGAGCATGAGCCGGTGGGCATTGTTGCTGCTTTCACCGCCTGGAATTTCCCGATCAACCTGATGGCCCGCAAAATTGCGCCGGCGCTGGCCGCGGGCTGTCCGGTCATTTGCCGCCCGTCTGAGCAAACCCCGATGACCTCTACGATCATTGCTGAATGCTGTGTGGAAGGCGGCGCCCCTGCAGGCGTGGTGCAACTGTTGCTGGGACGTGCAGGGGACATAACCCCGGCGATTATGGCCTCCAATGATGTCAGAAAAATTTCGCTGACCGGGTCGACCCGCGTCGGACAGATGCTGATGACCGAAGCGGCAAAAACGGTCAAACGGACCTCGATGGAGCTTGGCGGTCATTCGGCAGTGGTAATCTGCGAGGATGCAGACATTGATGCGGCTGCCGATCTTTGCGCCCAGTTCAAATTCCGCAATGCTGGTCAGGTCTGTATTTCGCCAAACCGGTTCTACGTGCACGAAAGCAAGTCAGAGCAATTTGTTGCCAAAATGGTCGAAGGCGCACGTGCATTGGTGCTCGGTGACAGTCAGGCGGCGGAAAGTTCCATGGGGCCGATGACGCTGGCAACGCAGCGCGACCGGATCGAAGCGCTGATTGCAGATACGATCAAAAGCGGGGCCAGGCTGGAAACCGGCGGCGGCAGACCCGCGCATCTGAACCAGGGGTATTATATCGAGCCGACGATTTTTTCAGATGTGCCGGACGATGCCCGGATCATGCGGGAAGAACCCTTTGGCCCGGTGGCGCCGATTGCCACGTTCCGCAGTCTGGACGACGCGATAGCGCGGGCAAATTCGACGCCCTTCGGGCTTGCGGCCTATGCGTTCACCAGCAGCCATTCAACCGCAGAAACCCTGTCAAAAGGGCTGCACGCCGGCATGGTTGGTGTGAATAATTTCATGATCGCCCATGCCGAAGCACCGTTTGGTGGCGTTGATCACTCGGGCATGGGGCGCGAAGGTGGACGACAAGCCATATACGACTACCTCAACACTAAAATGACCCATTTTACCTGGTAATAATATGCAATTTAAAAACCCGTTGAAACAGCTCTGGGCCGAGGGCAAATCCGCCGTCAATGGCTGGATAGCTATTCCCAGCGTGCTGTCTGCCGAAGTGATGGCCCGCGCAGGCTGGGACAGTCTTACCATTGATATGCAGCACGGCACCGCCGATTACGCCGATCTGCTGACCATGCTGCCGGTGATTGGTCAGACCGGCACCGCGGCGTTGGTCCGGGTGCCGTGGAACCGGCCGGAGCACATCATGCGGGCGCTGGATGCCGGGGCGATCGGCATCATTGCCCCGATGATTGAAAGTGCGGCAGACACCATGGCCTTTGTCGATGCCTGCCTCTACGCGCCAGAAGGGGCGCGCAGCTTTGGTCCGGTGCGGGCGCGTTTGGCATACGGGGACAGTTACGCCGCTGAAGCCAACGCCAATGTGCTGCCGATTGCGATGATCGAGACCAGGGAAGCCGTGGACCAACTGGACGATATCCTGCAGGTGCCCGGGCTGGGCGGGATTTATATTGGCCCCGCCGACCTGTCACTGGTCTGTGGCTTTCTCCCCGGATTTGACCGTGAAGAACCCGAAATGCTGGACCTCATCGCGCATATTCTGGCACGGGCCAAGGCCTTCGGCATTCCGGCCTGTATTCATTGCGGCAGCCCTGCTTATGCCAGGCGTATGCAAGACATTGGATTTTCGCTGGTGACCATTGGCTCGGACGCGCGGTTTCTGGAAGCAGGCGCCAACGCGGCTCTCGGGAAAATCCGCAGCGGAGGTTATTAGGGTTTTGCCCGGAACTCCCGCTGCCACATTGCGCCCTGTCTGAGCTGACGGGCCACGGATACATTGCACAGATAAGAGCGGTGATTTGCGGTCTGACGGTCATTTCAACACAGGAGGAAATCATTTCTGATCGTCCTGCGCCTCCATCAAATCAGATTTCCTTCTTGGCGTTCATTAGAAGCACGGTTGCCGGATCAGTGGACAGAAACCAGGGTGGCGCCGACCTGGCGTCTCAATATCTCAAGCCAGGTCTGGACCTGTCATGATACCGGTTCAATGAGTTCGCGGAACAGTTTTTCCCGGATAGAGAGGACGTAATCTGCATACCCGCGGGTAGGGATTACGAAAGCGTCCGCTCCACCAATAATATCCGAGCGGAAGTATTGATTGACAGTGTCACCTCTGCGGTCGATTGCAATGCCGTTGATTGTGACACCTTTGGCAATCAGCATGTCGCGCGCTGCACGTGTCGGCACCCCGGCATTTATTATTCCGTCGCCGGAAACGTCGAGGACCAAACGACGACAGTCCGGAACCGCCAAATACAGGGGAGCGGCAAAATCAAGCATACTGCCAATTGCGGTAAACCCATTGCGCCATTTTCGATGCAACTCCTGCGTTGTACGCGCAAATTCATCAACATCTTGCTGGGTCAGAATGCGTTGCCAGGGTATCGAGACATCCTGCTCACTCACTCCGGACCATTGCACCAGGGTCAACGCGGTCTGTCCTTTTACCAACGCGTGCGCGATGACGGGATCATCAAGAGCATCTGCCAGCCCTTGCATCTGAAGCGCGTATTCGCCGGAACTGATGGAAGCCGAAACATCGACCGCCAACACCAGTGCCAATTCGCAGGCGCGCAACGGTGCCGCGATCCAGATATGGGTTGTAATCAGAATGCAAAGGCTTAGGCGTCTGAGCAGAATTATACCTCCCGGAAACGCCCGGCGACCGTAGCACAAACATCTGATATTTCCTAGCGTCAGCCTCGCTCCGTCGGTCGCAGATAAAGCGCATCAGTGGGTCAGTCCGACTGTCGCTCTGCGGCCGCCCACCCGATTTTGCAGGCATTTCCCGCCGGTCAGACGTCCGGTGAGCGAAGCGGGGCTGGGAGAATATGGGTGCGGGTTTACGCCCCCTGGTCCTCGTGGTACCGCTGGCCCGGCGGCTCGCCCGGGCAGAGATCAGCCCATTCTTTACCTTCGCCCGAGCTTTCTAACGGATCATCTGACCTGTTACCGCCAATGAATGATTCCCCCAGTATCAAGCGATACTCCCGGCGCGTTTTCCGGGCCAGAGCCGTTCAGATCAACCAAGGCGTTTGGACCTTATGTTGCGTCACATCCTGCGGCTTTGAAATCGTTCTGGCATTTACTGGCGGAAAGAGTTCGCAGACATCGCCGGGAGTCTGAAAGAGTTGATCGAAGCGTCTTGCTCAGACCCCGCGCAGATGAAAGCCGGCAGGACTACGCCCCAGTTTTGCAACTCCCGGCAGCGATTGATATTTCCAGGCATCGAGGTGAGGCCGTAATTGGTGTTCCCGGAAGAATGCGTTGTCGGCGTCTGTCGATCCGGAACAGTCGGAAAGATTTTGAACGCCTGTCCGCCGTCAGAGTTTCCAGATCCGGAAACCGCATGAATTGAGCGAGTAAGGCCTAAACCGATACCCGCTATGCGTTGCGGCGGTACTTTTCCGACAAAGCGGCGTGTGACGATGCCACCGAAGATGAACCCGGTGACCGCAATCGGCGGATACAGCCCGTATTCGGCGGGCGCGACCCCAAGGTGTCCGATGAACAGGGCAGGTGACGCGCGAAATACGCAGACATAGCCGCAAATAACAGTCCTGTGGTCACCGCATAGGTCAGCGCAACACGATCAGCCAGCACCGTTGCGTAGCTGCTCAGAGTCGCGCCGGGCTTTAATCGCTGCGGCGCTGAGGTGTTGGTTTCCGGCAGCCGCCGGAAAGCCACGGCCGCCGTTACCGCACCCAGGACAAGCGTGAGCCAGAACGCGGCGCGCCATCCCGCCAATTCCTGTGTCACGCCGCCCGGCAGGGGCGTCAGGCCCGGCACCAATGCAAAGGCGATCGTAATCGTCGTCATGACTTTTGGAGTTCGATCCCGTCGAACCGATCCCGGGTCACGGCCCTTGAGACGATCAGCGCACTTGCGGCACCTGCGGCACCTGCGGCTTGAACCGTGCGCCCGGCCAGCAGAATCTGCAGAGTGGCCGCCATCGCACAGATGATCGTTCCCAAAAGGAACAGGGTAAAGGCGGTAAAAAGAACCGGGCGGCGGCCAAACCGGTCCGCCAGCGGGCCATAGACCAATTGCATCGCAGCAAATGACAGAAGGAAAACGCCAAACGTGCTTTGGGCCTGGGCTGCTGTGATATTCAGCTCGGCGGCCACAAAAGGAAGTGACGGGGTGTAGATGTTGGAAGCGAACTGGCCCACGGCCGCCAGCGCCGTCAGCAACGCGATGCTTCGGACATCGGCATTCAGCTGGGGGTATCGGGTGTTCGGCTTTCCCGTGCCACTGCAGGCAGTTTCAATATTGGATATTGCAGACTCCATCGTGTCGGCTGGATGAGAGTTGATCGATCTGCGTATCTCCGGCTTGATATTGGGGGTCTGCATCGTGCATATACACGTTAATAGGTTGCATTCGGAACATTGAACGCGCTCCGTTAGAGTTTGATATTATTTGCGGTCGAGGCCAGTGCCTCCAGAAATCCCGCCTGGTCCGACTGCTCTAACTGACGGCGCAACGATCGCTGTGCCTTTTGCCAGGCCGGAGCGGCTGCGGCAAACGTCTGCCTGCCAGCTTCGGTTGCACGGACATTCCGGCTCCGGCCTTTCAATGTGTCCATGTGCTCGACAAATCCAAGCTTGATCAGAGGCGCCATGTTGCGGCTAAAAGTGGTGCGATCCATTCCCAACTGTTCGGCCACTTCCGACAGGCTGCGCCCTTCGTCTGAACGAATGATTGCAACCAGCATGGTGAACTGGGTGCTTTTCAGACTGTGCCGGCCAGGGCCGTATCATATGAACGGGTAATAAGCCTTGAAATTTTGCGGACCTGGAAACAGGCGCAATTCAGCGCAGCGTCATTGACCAATGCATTCAATGGAGTGTTGTCTGGGTTGCTCATGACGTGTAGGCGCACGTTGTGTGGGGTTTCATCAAGCCTGACTGGTTTACTTTTGCGCAAATCATCGCAATTCGAATACCTTTTTGGAATTCAAATCGGGTATTAAAAGCAGCTCTGCGAAGGCCTTATCCGGGCATTTGTTGAAAAACTCCAATTTCGGCCCGTCCGACGAATTCTTTCCACGCAGGCCGATCGTATGGTTTTGACCAATGGGGCGGCCGAATTCAACTTCCGGCGTTGCGTGAAAATTGCGTCGCGTCTGGTCCACAATCCCACCTGACTTTTGCAAAACATATGGTTTCGCCGGATCAGATGTGTCGCTGCGATTTTGCGCGCTTTGCATCGTTGATAAGACGGCACGGTTGTCCTTCACGCCTGGAAAACCGATGCAGTGCGGCTTTGTCGTGAGCTTCAACGGGCGCATGAGCGACAAATGTCTGAACGGGCATTTGTTCGACTGCCTGCGCTGTGCACGCGACTTATTGGCCGAATGACGGGCTGACTTCATTCGGAACCGCCCCCGTTCCGGCCTCGCTGGCATGACAGCGCCGGAAAATGTTGACCGGTCAAAAGAAGAGCAAATCCTGAACAGAGCCAACACATAAACGAGGACGCTCGGGGGAGACGGCCAGGGCACATCTTACACGTGCAAATCCAAACAGGTTTGCACAGAGCCATCGGATGAGAACATCATTGCGGCTACAGGCTACAGGCTACAGGCTACAGGCGACAGGCGACAGGCGACGGCAGCGACCGCAGCGATGCTGGCTATGGCTCAGATTTGGATCCCGGGGTAAATTCCATCAACCGCAACGCATTCCGCGCGATCATGTGTTCTTCCCGGGCTGGTACGACCCAGATCTGAACCGCTGACGTGTCTGTGTGCAGCTGGTGCTCACCACGTTCATTGGCCCCCAAATCCGTCTCCACCCCGATCCAGCCAAGCGATTGCAGGATATTGGCGCGCACAGCGGCTGCATTTTCGCCAATGCCGCCGGTGAAAGCGATGGCGTCCAGCCCTTGCAGTGCCGCAATCAGGCTGCCCGCGTGGCGCACCGCCCAATAACAAAAGTGATCCACCGCGAAGCGACAGTCTTCAGAGCCGTCCAGAATCAGCTGCCGCATGTCTGATATTCCGCCCGACAGGCCCAGAAGCCCGCTTTCATTGTTCAGCATAGCACCGGTTTTTTCCTGTCCGTAGTCCTTTACCAGCCGCAGCACGGCATTGGCATCAATGCCGCCCGATCTGGTGCCCATCGTCAGACCATCAAGTGGCGAGTAACCCATTGTTGTTGCGACGGACTTCCCGTCTTTTACCGCGCAGATGCTGGCCCCGTTTCCCAGGTGAAATGCCAACAGGCGCGCAGGCAGTTTCTGACCGCTGATCCTGGGCAGGTCCTGCGTCAGGCTGGCATAACTCAGACCATGAAACCCGTAGCGGCGGATGCCCCTGGCCTCCAGGGCTTTCGGAATGGCGTAGCGGGTGGCGACCTCGGGGTTGGTGGCGTGAAATGATGTATCAAAACTGGCGTATTGCGGCAGCTCAGGCGCGAGAGTCGCAAGCGCCTCAATGGCCGCCAGATTATGCGGATTGTGCAAGGGGGCGAGCGGGGTACAGGACGCGATCTCGGCCAGGATCTCCGGTGTTATGTGAACGGGTTGCGTCAGTTTCCACCCACCATGCACCACACGATGTGCCGCGGCGCGCAGATCCGTCAGCGAGGTGCCGCGTTCCTTCAGCGCGCTGAGGATGGCGCTCAGGGCCGCATGATGGTCGCAAAGGGCCACGCTGCGGGCATCTTTACCGATCTGTAGCCGTGAGGCGCCGCCGATCTCGGTGACGGCGCCTGACAGTTTTTGCCCAAGAGCGCTGTCAAAAAGCGCGAACTTGATCGAGGAGGACCCGGCATTGAGGACAAGAATGTCGCCGCTGCTTTGGTCCTGCCGCAGTGTCATTCAGGCCCCCGGCTGCGGGCGCATGTCTGCCGCACTGATGCCGGCAACGGCAACAGGCGCTTTCATAGCATCCCGGCGGAATGGTTCGCCAAGTTCCTGATTCAGAATGACTTCGATGAAGGTCGTAGTGCCATTTTCCATCTGCGCTCTGATCGCGCCATTCAGCACTTCGGTCAGATCTTCCATTGTGGTGACCTGCACCCCAACCAGACCGCAGGCCTGGGCGATGCCGGCATAGTTCACTTCTGTGTTCAGCTCAGTGCCGACGAAGTTGTCGTCATACCAAAGCGTTGTATTGCGCTTTTCGGCGCCCCACTGATAGTTGCGGAAAATGACCATCGTCATTGCCGGCCATTCTTCGCGCCCGATCGCTGTCATCTCGTTCATCGAAATGCCAAATGCACCGTCGCCGGCAAAACCCACAACAGGGGTGTCAGGATTGGCAATCTTGGCGCCCATAATTGACGGGAAACCATAACCACAGGGACCAAACAGCCCTGGCGCCAGGTATTTCCGGCCCGCCTCAAATGTGGGGTAGGCATTGCCGATGGCGCAGTTGTTGCCGATATCTGAGCTGATGATCACCCCTTTGGGAAGCGCCGGCTGGATCGCACGCCAGGCCATGCGCGGCGACATCCACTCGGGTTTGGCGGTGCGGGCGCGTTCATTCCAGGTGGTGCCGGGATCGTCGTCCTCATGGTCCATAGAGCTGAGCTGTTGTGCCCATGCGGACTTGGTCTGCGCGATGGTATTCTTGCGTGCTTCGCGGTCAGTGTCGCCAGCCGAACCGGACAGTTGTTCAAGAATGGCGCTGGCAACTTTTTTGGCATCTCCGGCGATGCCGACAGTGACCTTTTTGGTCAGACCTATACGATCCGGGTTCATATCGACCTGAATGATCGCGGCCTCAGAGGGCCAGTAATCAATGCCATATCCGGGCAGGGTGGAAAATGGGTTCAGCCGTGAGCCGAGCGCCAGAACCACATCGGCTTTGGCGATCAGCTCCATGCCTGCCTTAGAGCCGTTATAGCCCAGCGGGCCGGCAAACAGCGGGTGGCTGCCGGGAAAGGCGTCATTGTGCTGATAACCACAACACACCGGTGCATCGAGCCGTTCCGCCAGCGCCATTGACGCCGGAATGGCGCCGCCGATCACCACGCCCGCTCCATTCAGGATCACCGGAAATTTGGCGTTGGACAGCAACTCAGCTGCGGCCTTGATGGCCTCATCGCCCCCCGCCGGGCGTTCAAATTCGACGATCGCCGGCAGGTCGATGTCGATGACCTGAGTCCAGTAATCGCGAGGGATGTTGATCTGAGCCGGCGCGCTGGCGCGTTTGGCCTGCAGGATCACCCGGTTCAGCACTTCGGCGATGCGGCTCGGGTCGCGGACTTCTTCCTGATAGGCGACCATGTCTTCAAACAGTTTCATCTGTTCGACTTCCTGAAAACCGCCCTGTCCGATGGTCTTGTTGGCCGCCTGCGGCGTGACCAGCAGCAGCGGCGTGTGGTTCCAGTACGCTGTTTTCACCGGGGTGACAAAGTTGGTGATGCCGGGGCCGTTCTGGGCCACCATCATCGACATTTTGCCGGAGGTGCGGCTGTAGCCGTCAGCCATCATGCCGGCACTGTATTCATGGGCGCAGTCCCAGAAGGTGATGCCTGCCACCGGAAACAGATCAGAAATCGGCATCATCGCCGAACCGATAATCCCGAATGCGTTATCAATACCATGCATTTGCAGAACTTTTACAAAGGCCTCTTCGGTGGTCATTTTCATAGGTGTGCTCCCGGGGGTATGTAGCTGACGCCATGGTTATGGTCGCAGCGCTCCGCTATAGTTTACTCCGGCGACCGGGCTGTCAGATAGGGCCAGTTATGTCGGCTAACCAGGTCCAGTTTCACGCAGGGCCTGGGCAATCAGGGCGATGCCAGCGGAGATTTTGCGGGACGGAATCGAGGAATAGGCCAGCCGGTAATAATTGTTCGGGCCGCCCGACTGGTCAAAGAATACGCGCCCTGGTTCGATCAGCACGCCTTTGGATGCAAGCTCCTGCGCCAGATGCGACGTGTCCACATGTTCCGGGGTCTTCATCCAGAAACTGGAGCCACCATTTACATCGCCGCCGGCAATGGTCAGCCCGTGCTCGCGAATGGCGCTGTCCATGGTCGCGCGCCGCCGTTTATAGGCCTGCCCCATGCGGGTGACCAGGGCGTCATAATGGCCCAGCGACAGGAAATAGGCCACGGTGCGCTGAATATGACCCGGCGGGTGGCGCAAAACGGTGGCACGCAGGGCGCGTACCTCGTTGATGAAAGGTTCCGAGCCCACCAGATAACCCAGCCGCAGTCCCGGAAACAACGACTTTGAAAACGAGCCGATGTAGACCACGCGGCCGTCTTTATCCAGGGATTTCAGCGCCGGAGACGGGGGGGTGAGAAAGGACATCTCAAATTCATAGTCATCCTCGACCAGTATGAAATCATTCCTGGCGGCCAGCGCCAGCAACGCGTTGCGTCGCTCCAGTGGCATGGTGGCATTGGTGGGGCAATGGTGGCTGGGGGTGGTAAACACCACGTCGACCCCGGCCGGCAAGCGATCAGGTGGCAGCCCGTCTTCATCAACGTCGACACTGGTCAGTTTGCAGCGCGTCTGGATGAGGATGTCCCGCAGGCCCTGAAAACAGGGGTTTTCAATCGCTGCGGTGCGTCGCTGAGTCAACAGGACCTGCGCGCTCAGCCACAGGGCATTTTGCGCCCCCAAAGTCAGCATGATTTCCTGTGGGCGCGCGTTGATACCGCGACGGGGCAGGATGTGACGGGCGATGAACTCGATCAGTTTTGGGTCGTCGCGTTCGTAATAATCACTTGTCATAGCCTCAAAATCGCGCTGACCCAGCGCCTGCAATGCACATTGCCGCCAGTTCTGGTGATCAAACAGTGACGCATCCGCCTGCCCATAGATGAACGGGTATGGATAGCTGCGCCAGTCGGGCGGGCGGGTTATGGTGCGCGCGCCGGAAAACCGCTGGCCAATGGCCCGGTTCCAGTCAACGGTGTCATGTTCTCTGGCCTGTGGCAGCGCCAGTTCAGGCGGGCGGGGCGCTGTTGCGGACACATAATAGCCCGAGCGTCCGCGTGCAGTCAGATAATCCCCGGCCAGCAACTCAGTATAGGCCAGTGTCACTGTGATCCGGCTGATCCCGAGGCGAAGGGCCAGTTTGCGGCTGGAGGGGAGCTTTTGGCCCGCGCGGAACCGTCCCGTCAAAATACCCTGCGTCACCATCCGCTGGATTTGCTGTTGCAATGTGCCCTCAAAGGAGGGGTCCAAAAAGAATGTTTCTTCAGCGATATGCATGATTGGCCTTATGGGCGAGGTGATCTGGACCTAAGATTAGGGCCGGGTTCGCCAGGATGCCACACATAAATACAGCTGCGTATCGTGCAAAATAATTCCAGTACGTTCTGCCGACAGGCTCTGTCAGGACGCGGTGCAAAACGAAGCCCCGTTGCCCGGCGCAGGTTTCGGGCGACAAAGGGCGACCTGGATTACGCCGCCCTGTGCCGTTTCGAAGGTGCTCGGATCAGGAAAACACCCGCGTCAGCGCTCCATCAATCGCATCTGTAATCTGGTCGATATCATCGGCGGTGGCGATCAGCGCCGGGCTGAGACAGAGCGTGTTGTTAAAGCCAGGAAGCGAGCGGTTGGTGGCGCCGATGATCACGCCCTGTGCCATGCAGTCGGCAACCACCGCCTGAACCCGCTTTTCATCCATCGGTTCTTTGGTGGCGCGGTCGGTGACCAGTTCGGCGCCGCAAAACAGGCCTTTGCCGCGCACGTCACCGATGACTTTGTGCTTGTCCATCAGTGCGTTGAGATTGTCGACGGTGCGCTTCCCCATGAGCCTTGTATTTTCCAGCAGGCCTTCGTCCTCAATGATGCGCATATTTTCAAGCGCCGCTGCCGGCCCTGCGGTGCAGCCACCAAAAGTTGAAATGTCGCGGAAATGGCTCATTGGATCATCTGGGGCGTCTTTGAACTGCTCAAACACCGCTTCTGTTGTCACCGTGCAGGAAATCGCGGCGTAGCCTGAGGCAACACCTTTGGCCATCGTCACAAAATCCGGTTTGATGCCATAATGCTGATAGCCAAACCATTCCCCGGTGCGCCCCACGCCACAAACAACCTCGTCAATATGGATCAGGATGTTGTACCTGGTGCAGATTTCCTGAACCCGTTCCCAGTATCCTTCAGGTGGGGTGATCACACCGCCCCCTGCTGTGACGGGTTCCAGGCAGATTGCGCCGATGGTATCGGGGCCCTCGCGCAGGATCACCTCTTCAATCGCATTGGCGGCAGCGATGCCGTAGTCGGCGGCCTCCGGGAACTGATTGCGGTATTCCAGGCAATGAGGAACTTTGACAAAACCCGGCGTGTAGGGGCCATATTGCGCGTTGCGCTCCTCCTGGCCACCCGCTGAAAGACAGGCAATGGTGGTGCCGTGATAGTCGCGTTCGCGATAGAGGATCTTTGATTTTTTGCCGCCATGGTGACGATGGCTGATCTGGCGCACCATTTTGAAAACTTTTTCATTCGCCTCAGAGCCGGAGTTTGAATAATAGACCCGGCTGAGACCCGGCATCTTTTCAAGCAGGCGTTTGGCAAAAAGGGACCCGGGGACAGATCCGGCGGTCTGGGCGAAATAGTTCATCTTCAGCAACTGGTCGCGCACGGCATTGGCGATGGATTCGCGCCCGTAGCCGACATTGACGGTCCAGACAGCGCCGGACACCCCATCAAGGTGTTCCTTGCCGCGGGCGTCCCACACCCGCATGCCCTTGCCTTCGACCATGATCCGGGGATCATTGGTTTCAAATGATTTGTGCTGAATCAGGTGATGCCACACATGGGCGCGATCTGATTCGATGACATCGGTGAGGTCATTGCTGGATAAGCCGATGTTCATGATCAATTTTCCTTATTGCTGTGGTGGGGCGGGTTTGGCGCGATTTTCGCTTTGGCTTTTTCAATATGACAACATGGGATGACCCCGGCCCAATAGGGCCAGTGTGAAGATGCGATAGAGCCAGAAGGCCGTTGCGCAAGGAGACAGAACCGTCTGCACAGTCAGACCCGGGCGATCAACTCATAGGCAGGGATGTGCTGCCTCGGTGCACAACAACGCTTCCGTTATGACAGCCACGATTTGTTGGCAGTCCTTCCGGTCGAAGGTCAGCGGGATACGCAGGTCGCAAAGCCCGTCAAGAATGGTGCTGGTCTGGCCAAGATCCCCCTGGTCCGAGAGGTAATGCCAGGATTCAAAGCGACTGGTATAGCCCCGGGGGACGTTGTCGCCGAACCATTTTATGTCCACACCGCGCGTGCTGCATTCGGTAATAAAGGATGAGATTTTCTGTGGTCGCCAGCCCGGCAGCGAAAACTGAACCGAACTGCCAACAAACTCCTCGTATGCAGGCCGGAACGGCAGCGAAATTCCCGCAAGCGACCGCAACCCCTGTTCAATCACCGCGTAAAGCTCGTTCCAGCGGTGGCAGTTTTCATCCAGGCTACGCAACTGTACCCGCAGAATGGCGGCACGCAAATTATCCATGCGGCCGCTATAGTTTGGTGTCTCAAGCCGACGTTCTGAGAACACTTCTTTTGCTGGCATATCAGGGTGTTTTTCATACAGCATGTAGGAGCCCGAATAGAGCACGGCACTTGCGATAATATCGGGATCACTGGTGGTCAAAAAGCCACCTTCGCCTGAGTTTAAGTGCTTATAGGACTGGGTGCTGAAACATGCGATCTGGCCAAAACTGCCACTGGGGCGCCCCTTCCAGCGGGCCCCAAGCGTGTGGGCGCAATCTTCAATCAATACGATACCGTGTTCGTCACAAATCTCCATGACGGCGTCCATATCAGCAATATGCCCGCGCATATGAGACAGCAGCAGCACGTGCGCGCCGCTTGTGACCGCCTTTGCGCGCAAATCCACGATGTCGATTTTGAAATCGGTGTTTGTCCCGACGAGGGCGGGCTCTCCGCCGGCGTTGTTGATGGCGCCCGGGACCGGTGACAGGGTAAATGCGTTGCACAAAACGGCGTCGCCGTTGCGCACTCCTGCGGCGCGCAACGCGATGTGTAACGCGTAGCCGCCGGACGCGCAGGCAAGGCTGTATTTTACCCCCAGATAAGCGGCAAATTCTTTTTCCAGCAGCGCGGTTTCCGACGGTTCACCATCGACGGTATTGTAGCGGTGGAGACGGCCGGAGCGCATCACCTCAACCGCCTGGGCAATCGCTTCTTCAGAAATCGGTTCTTGTTGGGTGAATGCTTTGGCAAACATTTCCATAAAACTCTCCTTCATGGCCATCCAAAGGTGAAATTCAGGCCGGGGAAAAACTTAAACCAAGCCGGTCTCAGTCATAACGCGGCTGATCAGCGACGGTGAAATCCCATGTTTTTTCCGGAAAGTACTTTTTCAGACGCCAGTCACAGCTGCGGGCGTGCCCATCCATGCCTTCCATCCGGCTGAGGCGGGAGGCGACGGCGCTAAATTCCAGATTTGCCTCCTCGCTGATTTCCTGCCAGGTCAGAACCTTCAGAAATTTCAATACATTAAGCCCACCTGAATAACGGGCGGCCCCTTTGGTGGGCAAAATGTGATTGGTACCGGAGCATTTGTCGCCATGGGTGACATTGGCACCTTCGCCCAGGAACAAAGAGCCATAATTTTTCAGCTGTGCTTTCCACCACTCCAGGTCTTTCGCGATGACCTGCAGGTGTTCACTGGCATACCGGTCCGAGATTTCGCAAACCTCTTCGCGGCTGTCACAAAGAATGATCTCGCCATGATCCCGCCAGGCGGCGTCGATTACTTTGCCACTTGGATATTCTTTAACAATTTCAGGCATGATACGGGCCACGGACTCTGCCAGCTCGCGCGATGTTGTGAACAACCAAACCGGTGAATTGGTGCCATGTTCTGCCTGACCGGCAAGATCAATCGCGACCGTCATCGGATCGGCGGTCTCATCCGCAATTATGGCGCTTTCAGTGGGACCCGCAAAAACATCGATGCCAACGTCCCCAAACAGAAGCCTTTTTGCCTCAGCGACATAGGCATTTCCAGGTCCGACAAGCATGTCAGCGGGCCTGGCCCCGAACAGTCCAAACGCCATGGACGCAATGGCCTGCACACCGCCCATTTCCAAAATCATGTCGGCGCCGGCGAGATCCATTGCATAGGCGACCTGGGGAGAAATGGCGTCCCCCTGCGGTGGCGATGCCGCAATAATAAAGGAAACACCGGCCACTTTTGCGGTGGCGATACTCATGATTGCAGAGGAAATATGCGCGTATCGTCCGCCTGGCACATAACAGCCGGCACAGGACACCGGTATGATCCGCTGGCCCAGAATGACACCTGGCTCGGTTTCAATTGAAAACTCGGTCAGGCTTTGTTTTTGGGCCTCGGCAAATCGTTTCACCTGGGCATGGGCGAACCGGATGTCCTTTTTCTCCGCCTCAGTGACCTTTGCGATCAATTTTTGTTTTTTATCTTCCGACAATACAAAGGCACCGTTCCAACCGTCCAGGACCTTTGCATATTCAATGACAGCGGCCGGACCGTTTTGGCGGATGTTCGACAACATTTTTTCAACCGTTTGACGAACCTGCCTGTTTTCAGTCTCACCATCATTTTCCGAACTTTTAATGTATTCCATAACTTGTCCCGACGTCCTGAAATCACTGATTAGGTCTGGCCCGGCATCCGGACCACTGCTGGAAACAAGCGCGTTCCGGTCAGGAAAATCCAGCCAAATGGGATATGTTCAACTAAACTGAATGGAGCATTCCGGTAACGTGGAAATCAACGGACCTATCTGGGGCTGACTTCGATCGTGCCGGCCAGTTTTGGAACGAGGTTCGCGAAACGGGGAATAACTTGTTCCGTGACAAGTTGGCGGCAATCATCTGCAAGATGGTCGGGCAGGTCGCCAAGTTCAGCGTGACGAGACACCAGATAAATTTGCCTTGAAAAGGCCGAAAAAGGGACTTCCAGGACATCAACTTGTTTTACAAAGCGCTCTGCGTCCAACAGATTGAGAGGTGTCGTCAGCGCCCAACCGTTTGTTTGCACGACCATGGCGATGACAGACCGCGAAGCTTCGAGTGCAAACTTGCGGGCAAAATTCAGTCGCAGGCGCCGCATATGCTGAGTGATCGTACGCCCGATTGGAACTGAATCAGAATATTGCACAAAAGGCGCCTGGTGCAACCGGGCCAAAATGTCGTCGCCTTGCTGCAGCAAACCTTTGGCCGTTACGAGAATAAACTGCTCGCGCATAATTGGGATGGTCCGGAAGACTTCAACATCATCCGGATAGGTTGCAGAGACACAAATGTCAGCCTCGTTGTGCTGAAGCATTCCGACGACCTGATCAGAACGGCCGGAATATACACTGACAAAGCACCCCTGAAACCGCTCCTGTACCTTGGAAACCAGCGCGGGCGTGAATGACATATCCAGATCATCGATAACCGCGAGCGTAAGTTTACGCAGATCTGCGAGGTTGTGTTTCGAAAGATCTGCCTGGGCGTCGGAGACAGCTTCGAGAATTCGATAGGCATGGGTGCGCAGCATATAACCGGCGGCTGTCAGCTTCATCGGGCGGCAACTGTGGTCAAACAACTTCGTGCCGACAGCGGCTTCCAGGGCGGTAATTTGCTGCGAAACGCCTGAAGAACTGCCGTCTAATCGTCTGGCTGCATCAATGACAGATCCCATTTCCGCGACCGCTACGAAGGCGCGCAGACCGCGTAATTTAATTTCGGGGAAATTTTTATTAGCCATGGTATCCTTTTGAGGATTGTGGAGACATTTATCCACGGACATACAGCCGCACTTTCCTGTTTCCCCGCCTGGCCCGGTATTAGTTGAAAATTTATTCACCCGCGGGGCATGGCGCAACAAAATCCCAGGGTATTCCGGATTTGCGGACGAATGATTCAAGTTCACTTAATCTAACCGGTAATTCTTGACAAACACACCCGCAATATTGGCCACTTCAGGCCTGATAATGCCTCAAGGAGCGGTCACGAGAGCTGCAGGTAAGAGCGAAATAGCAGGATTAGCGGAAGTATCAGTAAACAAACGAAGCCGACAAACGGGGATAAGAACATGAAACTACTAAGTAAAGCTACGTATTTTGGTCGCATTCTTACAGGGGTAAGTACTGCAGCATTGATTGCAGTTGGGTCACTCACAGCAACAGTTTCCACGACCACAGCAGCTGAGGCCCAGGAGCTGACAGTTGCTTATTTCCTCGAATGGCCGATGCCGTTCCAGTATGCAAAAGCCAAAGGTCTGTATGACGAAGCGCTGGGCGTCACCGTGAAGTGGGTGTCGTTTGATGCCGGTACCGCGATGTCGGCGGCGATGGCCTCCGGGGATGTGCAAATTTCTGTCAGCCAGGGTGTGCCTCCCTTTGTTGTCGCTGCGTCTGCGGGCCAGGATCTGCAGATTGTGGATGTCGCGGTAAGCTACGCTGACAACGACAATTGTGTTGTCGCCGAAGCGCTCGAAATCGACAAAGACAGCGCCGGTGAACTGGCCGGGAAAAAAGTCGCTGTTCCGATCGGCACCGCAGCGCATTACGGCTTTCTGAAACAGATGGCGTATTTTGGCGTCGATGTCGGTTCGATGGAAGTGGTCGATATGGCGCCGGCGGACGGTGCTGCTGCTTTTGCACAGGGCAGCCTTGATATGGTCTGTGGCTGGGGCGGGGCTCTGCGCCGGATGAAAGAACACGGCAATGTGTTGCTGACAGGGGCCGAAAAAGAAGCGCTCGGTATTCTGGTGTTCGATGTGACCAGTGCCCCCGCAAGCTTTGTCGCGGAAGAAAGTGAATTGCTGGCCAAGTTTCTGAGCGTGACCGCCGAGATGAACGCCATGTGGAATTCCGGCGAAAACAATGCCGAAATGATCCCGGTCATCGCGAGGGATTCCGGCATGGATGAGGCCTCAACCGCCGAAACGATGGCGACGTTTGTGTTCCCCTCCGTCGAAGATCAACTGAGTGAAAAATGGCTCGGTGGCGGATCGCAGGAATTTATGAAGGGCGTCGCCAATGTCTTTGTTGAGGCAGGCAGCATCGATTCCGCAAGAGACTCCTATGATGCAGCTGTGGACGTGACCGCGCTCAAAGCAGCTGCGGATATGTAGGGTCTGTAACAGAAAAATTTTGATGGGTTGCGGCGTTCACAGACGCCGCGGCCCATGTATCTGATTGCGTGGCTTCACAGGGGATGAACTTTGGGACTTTCAATTGATAGTATTTCGATGCGCTTTGACTTGCCAAACGGGACGTCGATACAGGCACTAAAAGACGTTTCCCTGGAGCTGAAAGACGGCGAACTTCTGTCCGTGCTTGGGCCATCGGGCTGCGGCAAGTCCACACTCCTGAATATTCTGGCCGGATTTCTGGCTCCGACCGAAGGCAAAATTGTATTGAATGGCAATACAGTTGCCGGCCCCGGTTCTGAACGGGGCATGGTCTTTCAAAACGGCGCATTGTTTGAATGGATGAGTGTCCGGGCGAACGTCGATTTTGGCCCGCGCATGAAGAACACGCCAAAAAAAGAGCGCGATCAGATCACCGATCATCTGCTGGAAACGGTCGGCCTGGGCGATTTCAAAGACAAAGCCATTTATGAGCTGTCGGGCGGGATGCAGCAACGCGTGGCACTGGCTCGCTGTCTGGCCAATGAGCCCGATGTGATCCTGATGGATGAGCCGCTCGGCGCGCTCGATGCGCTGACCCGGGAGAAAATGCAGGGCCTTGTGCTGGACCTGTGGCGGGAGACCGGCAAAACGATTATTCTGATCACCCATTCGGTCGAGGAAGCATTGCTCCTGGGCGAGAGGCTTCTGGTCATGGCGCCACGGCCTGGCCGCATCCTGAAAGAATACCGGCTGCCCTTTGCCGAACGCGGCGTCGGCGGCGACCTTCGTGAAGTCAAAAAATCTGACGGCTTTGTCGAAACCCGGGACGAAATTCTGTCGATGATCTGGGAAATGGAAGACGAAATCATGGGCCGCACGGAGGACGTGGCATGATGATCCTGCTGTTATATGTCGTAGTTTTTGTTGTTGCATTCTTTGCTGTAAAATACTTTTCCTCCCGCTTTGGCCAGGTCAAAGATTATACCAGCCTGAAAACTGTCACGTTTGGCGATGAAAGCGCGGTGACACCAAACAGGGCTGCGTCCATTATTTCGGTGCTCACGATCTTCCTGATCTGGGGCGCGTTCACGGGGTCAAAACTGACCCCCATCCACGTTCCCGGACCTTTTGTCGGGGAAACGAGCTTCAGCTACACCGCCATCAATGCTGCAGGCGCGACGGATGATGCGACAGTTAGTATCGTTGTGTACAGACTCGGCCAGGATGTATCGCCCCCCGAGATCGCGCCGGGCGATGGGTTTGCCAGGAATAACAGTGCAAAAATCGGCGCCTGGCGCAGCAAGTTGATCAAAGCGAAGAACAATGATGAGGGCGGCAAAGAACAGGGCTATCAGATCGTCGCCGTCAACGGCGTGCCTATTGAAGTTGGCATGCCAGTCGAAATTGCCGACGGTGACGTCTCGCTGACGGCCAAAGGATCGTTGAATTTCACCCCTTCAAAAGGTTTGCAGATTGAACCGATCTGGATGCCAGCCCCCGAGGCCGTCTGGTCGCGTTTCGTGGAAATACTTGGGCAGGGATATCAGGGCATAACGCTTGCAGATCATTTGGGCTGGTCGCTGATCCGCGTTGTCGCAGGCTTTGTGGCCGGCAGCGTCGTGGGTATTCCACTTGGCTATGCAATGGGGCTTTCCGGCTGGTTCCGGGGGTGGTTTGATCCCATCGTCGAATTCATGCGCCCGGTGCCGCCGCTGGCACTGATCCCATTGGTCATCATCTGGTTTGGCATCGGAGAAACCGGTAAAATCATTCTCTTATTCCTTGCAGCGCTCTGGATCATGACCATCGCTGCGCGCGCGGGTGTTTCCGGCGTGAATATAACAAAGGTGCATGCGGCCTATTCACTTGGCGCCTCTAAGCGGCAGGTTCTGAGGCATGTGATCGTGCCAAATTCACTGCCGGAAATCTTCACCGGTGCGCGGGTTGCCATGGGTGTGTGTTGGGGCACGGTTGTTGCCGCCGAACTCGTCGCGGCGGAGAAGGGGGCCGGTAAAATGATCGTTGCAGCCTCCAAATTCCAGCTGACCGATATCGTGATCATGGGGATCATCCTCATTGGCGTCATTGGCTTTGGTATTGATATTCTGATGCGGATGGCAGAGAAAAAATTGGTGCCCTGGAAGGGCAAGTAATGCCTGTTGGGCCGGTCAGAGGATATCGGGTGAAAACGGGCAGGGCGGACAAACTGCAGCTTTGAGGGGCAAACCCGCTCCCGCCGCTTGCACGAATTCAGTCCTCCGCCTGGCATCACCCGCCGGGCGGAGATATCTGTACCCGTTTGCCTCTTTCGCTTCGGGCTGCGGCAGCTCTTTTCATGAGCGTCAGCCAGGAGCAAATCTGCGATGAGACTGTGAACTGCTGCTGAACACCCACAGCGCCCCGGCAGTCCTGCCGGTCAAAGTGATGCCAGCACATCCACGATCTCAGCGCGTTGAGGATGGGTTTTGCTCAGGCCGGACCAGATCAGAACAATTTCAGCGACGGCCTGCGGCGTCGTGATCGGCACCGTCACCAAAGGTTTCCCATCATAGCTTATATCGACCGGTGGCTTCGAATAACTGATGCCGACCCCGGCACCATGCGCGGCAAGAGACCGCATCATCTCAAGTGACGTCGTTTTGTGCGCGACCCGCATCTCCAGTCCCAACTGTGTGAACAGGTCCCGCATGTGACCCATCGAGAGGTCTTCATTGAACAGGATAAGCTGACAACCGGCCAGTTGGTGCAATTCGAGCGAACCCGCTGCGGCAAACGGGTGATCCGCAGCTACGAACGCGACGGGGGCGACATCTTTCAGTTTCAGGCGCTTAAAATCGCTGCCAAAGCCCAGATCATAAGAGATCACAAGATCGGCGCGCCCCTCGGCAAGACCAGAGGCCAGGTCGGTGAAACGGCCTTCTTCGCCGCGAAATGTCATGGCGGGAAACGCGGCCTTTAAGGCCTCCAGCGCAGGGGCAAGATACCAGGGGGCGATGTCTTCAAAACAGGACAATACAAATGGCGTTTCGGCCTCGGACCCGTTTTCAATATCTCGCGCCAGCCGCAGCAAATGGCGTGCTTGTTCGACCAGACGATACCCGAAAGGGGTAATCGCAATCGCCGTTCCTTTGCCGCGGACAAAGATCCGCTGTCCCAGCCTGTCTTCAGCGCGGGTAATCGCTACCGAAAGAGAGGGCTGGGAAACATGCAGCACGGCGGCGGCCGCAGTCAGGCTGCCTGCCTCGGCAACGGCCACAACATAACTGTATTGACGGAGTGTGAGATATAACATGGGGCTAATAATAGTATCTCTGTTTGTTATTTGAAGCTAATTCCATCCATCGGTAACCTGTCCTTCAAAAGGAGACCAGCCATGCCACACCCGCTTATCACCCGGGACCAGATCGAAGCCTTCCAGCGCGATGGCGCCGTCCTGGTCAAAGGCCTGTTTAAAGGCCATGTCGAAACCATCCGTGCCGGGATCGAGCGCAATATGGCCGAACCAGGTCCTTACGCCGCCGAGAATTTGAAAGAGGGCGAAGGCGGGCGCTTTTTTGATGACTACTGCAACTGGACCCGCATTTCTGAGTTCGAAGAGGTGATCCGCAACTCGCCCGCTGCCGCGGTGGCGGCTGAGCTGATGGGATCGGAACGCGTTCAGGTTTTCCATGATCATGTGCTGGTCAAAGAGCCTGGCACATCCAAACCGACCCCCTGGCACCAGGACGGTCCCTATTACTTTGTCGACGGCATTCAAAACGTCAGCTTCTGGTCGCCGGTGGATCCGGTCAAACAGGCCAGCCTGCGCTGCGTTGCGGGCAGCCACGCCTGGGAAAAACCGGTGCTCCCCACCCGCTGGCTGGCCGAATCCAGCTTCTACCCCGAGGATGACAAATATATGCCGGTTCCGGATCCCGATGCTGAGGGTATGACCATCCTCGAATGGGACATGGAACCGGGAGACGCTGTCGCCTTTCACTTTGGCACCCTGCATGGTGCCCGTGGCAATACGACTGAAACACGCCGTCGCGCTTTTTCGCTGCGGCTCGTCGGGGATGATGCCCGCTATGTTGAACGGCCAGGCCCAACATCGCCACCTTTCCCGGGGCACGATATGAAAGCTGGCCAGGTGCTGCGCGAAGATTGGTTCCCTGTCATCTACAACCGCTGAGACACAGCCACAGCCACAACCACGCGGTGCTCTGCGGATTGATCGCTGCCAAGGTTCCGATAAACACAAAATGTGGTGGTCCGTCCGCTCAGCGCCCTCCCGGGGTCAAAGCGGCCGGTCATGGGCTCATTTCTGCTGACATCACCGGCGCCGTCGCACTGGCCTGAAACCAGGTTCTGGTCGTCGGGCATAAGAGCGCGCGGCCAAATTCAGGCGGCGTAGGCGCCCAGGGTGACCTGATTGCGGCCTTCGGCTTTGGCCGCAAAAAGGGCGCGGTCGGCATCTTCTATCAGCGTTTCCACTGACAGGGCAGGGCGGCCGGCCTGACCGCCAATCGAAACTCCGACAGACATGGTGATTGAAATGGCATTGCCGCCGGGCAGCGGGATTGGCGTTTCCGAAATCACCCGGCGCAGCCGTTCGGCCGCATTGCGTGCTTCGGCGAGGTTGGTATCGGGCAGGGCGATAACAAACTCTTCGCCGCCAAAACGCGCCACCATATCCTCAGACCGCATATAGCTGAGCAGACGGCGGGAAACTTCGACCAGCACAGCGTCGCCGGCCGCGTGGCCCCAGGTGTCATTTACGGATTTGAAACGGTCCAGATCCAGCAGCATCACCGAAAAGGGCTGAGTTTTATGGGCGGCAGAGGCCGCAATCCGGTTCAGGTAAGGCATCGCGTAGCGGCGATTGTACAGCCCGGTCAGCGGGTCCACCAGCGCCAGTTTCAGCCCGTCATCAACGGTTTCGCGCAGCCGGTCGCTTTCATGTTTGCGCCGCATCTGAGTGCGCAGGCGCAGCGCCATTTCTTCGGCGGTGACGTCAGACCTGATCAGATCATTGGCGCCAAGGTCCAGCGCCATGATGGCGCTGTTGCGGTCCTCTGACTCATGCACAACCAGCACCGCGCAATGGCGGGTGGCATCTCGCGAGCGCAGTTCAGACAGCAGTTGCAGCCCGCTTTGACGGTCGCCCAGATCGGCGGCAATGACAAAAATATCCGGAACCGCCATGCCGGGCAGAGCCTCAAGCGCGCGTTCTTTTGGCAGCACTTCCATCTTGTGGCGCACCAGGCCACGCAGCCCCTGGCGCCAGACCAGCGCCCGTTCGGGACGGTCGGCCACCATCACGACACGGCCGGCGCGGCCAAAGCCCTGTTGCGCTTCGGCAAATCCAAGTTCGCGCGCGGTGCTTTCCCGGCGTCGCAGCTCTTCACTGGTGGTGCGCGCGCGCAGCAGGGAGCGGACGCGGGCCAGCAGCGACATCTCATCCAGTGGTTTGCAGAGAAATTCATCGGCCCCCGCATCCAGCGCGGTAAGCTTGGTGCGGGTATCAGCGACGCCTGTGGCCATAATCACCGGGATCGCGGCGGTGCTGGCATTGGCCTTCAGCGCGCGCAGCACATCTACACCGCCCATGTCACCAAGGTTCACGTCGAGAATAATCAGATCGGGATTGTCCTGTTGCGCCATACGCAGCGTCTCGTCCCCGCTCGCGGCCTGGATCACCTGATAGAAGGCAGAAGCAAGCTTCACCTTCATCACGATACGGTTCGTGGCAACGTCATCTGCAATTAGAATTCGTCCTGCCATTCGCCCTTTTCCATTTAATTCCAATTTGACTGGTTACCCTCAGTCTTTGTTCAGTTTAGTTAAGATATAGTTTCTATCTTAAGAGAGCAGCGCAAAAATGAAGCAGAATTCCGCCGAAACTGTGGCGATCCAGGCCCTGAGCTGGCTGGTCTCCCATGAGGAGCTGATGCCTGTTTTTCTTGGCGCTTCAGGGGTTTCTTCCGATGATCTGCGTGCCGGGGCCAGCGACCCTGCGTTCCTCGCATCGGTGTTGGACTTCTTAACCATGAATGATCAGTGGGTGATGGAATTCTGCGACTCAACCGGGCTGGCTTATGACGCGCCGATGAGCGCGCGCCAGCAATTGCCCGGGGGCGCGCAGATCCACTGGACATGAGGCGCGGCACATTTGAATCCGAAACCACGACGGCGTCCGGCAGCAATTAGCAGGCAAAACAGGCAGGGCAGTAAATGCGCAAATTTGACGGGGTGCTGTTTGACAAAGACGGCACGCTTTTTGACTTCCACGCCACCTGGTCGGCCTGGACTGCTGGCTTGCTTGACGAACTGGCTGCAGGGAATAAAGAGCTGGTTGCAAAGTTGGCGGCCGCAATCGATTTTGATCTGGAACTGTCGCGTTTGCGTCCGGCCAGTGCGGTGATTGCCGGCACGCCGGGAGACATCACCCGGCTGTTGATGCCCTGGGTGCCGGGCCAGCCGACAGAAGCGGAACTGCTGAGCCGGCTCAATGGTCTTGCGGCACGGGCGCGTCAGGTCGAAGCGGTGCCGCTTCAAGCATTTGTGGCGCGGTTGCGCGGCACAGGGCTGCAGCTGGGCGTGGCGACCAATGACGCCGAAGCGCCGGCGCGGGCGCATCTGGCCAGTGTCGGCATCGAGGCGGATTTTCACTTCATTGCGGGATATGACAGCGGTTACGGCGCCAAACCCGCTCCGGGTATGTGTCTGGCGTTCGCCGAGGATCAGCAGCTGGAGCCAGCTCGTTGCGTGATGGTCGGCGACAGCTGCCACGATCTGGAGGCCGGACGCCGCGCAGGTATGGCGACAGTTGCAGTGCTGACGGGGGTGGCGGAGCGGGATGAACTGGCGCCGCTGGCCGATGTGGTGCTGGCAGATATTTCGCATCTGCCGGCCTGGCTTGGGATCTGAGCCGCGCCGCCGGACGCTGTGGCCCTGTCACCTTATGTGCGACCGGTGTCGGCCTCCGGGGCAGACGGACGCGCTGACGCGGCGGTGGCAAAGCGGTGGATGCCAGCAGAAGTCACTTCGCTCCATCAACAGCTGAGCGGGACGGGTTGTACGGGTTTGGCAACTATAGGGAGCGTGCTTTCGGCTGCCTGCACGCTCGGCTGCCTGCACGCTCGGCGGGCAAGTCGAAGAAGCTGATCAAAAGGGACGGCAAATTAATTTTCGCAAATTGGGAAATTTCGCAGTGGTGAAGGCGTCCTGTGTGCTGGCTTGCGGACGAATTTAGCCGGGATCCCAGGCGCGCTACCAGATAAAAGTGTTTAGCCTTGAGTGGTTGGCATGCCATTGCCAAACTGCATTGCAAAACAGGCATCAGAAGTTGTGCCAGGCTCTGCCCTCTGTCCCTGTTTGGACTTTCTTAAGTCTCGCCGGGTAGTCTCAGACTTGATTGGACAAGGATTAGTTAGTTATGCACGGTTTGGTGAACCGGTCCATCCAGTGTTTCATACGTGATACTTATGGGATGGACACATGGCAGGCAGTGGTACAGGCTGCTGAGCTTGGCTTCGATAATTTCGAGGCCATGCTGAGCTATGAGGATTCGGTCACTCACCAGGTGATTTTTGCCGCAGCGAAGATTCTGGACAAACCGGCGCATACAATGTTGGAAGACATCGGGACCTACCTGATATGCCATAAAAACGTTGGCTATCTGCGACGCCTGCTGCGTTTTGGCGGCGATACATTTCTGGAGTTTCTTCTCTCTGTGGATGAACTTCCTGACCGTGCCCGGCTGGCGGTCCCTGAGCTGAAATTACCGGCGCTTGAACTGAGCGAGGTGTCCCCCGGGGCGTTCTCGCTTGTGATGGCGGCGGAACCGCTTGGTTTTGGACATGTGGCAATGGGGATATTGCGCGCGATGGCTGATGATTACGGTGCGCTGGTGTATCTGGAATATGCCGGGTTGCAACACGGAAATGAAATCGTGTCGGTACAACTGCTGGAATCAAGTTTCGCTGAAGGGCGGACATTCGATCTTGCTATAGGGGTATAGGCATGGGGATGTGTGATCCGGTTGTTTCTATGCCGCCGAAAATTCTGGACCGTCTGCTGCCGATGCATTTGTTGCTGGATGCGGCCGGTGTCATCACCCGGGTCGGACCAACACTGGAAAAATTGCGCGGCGATGAAACGTTGACCGGACAACGCCTTGATGACGTGTTCGCGTTGCGGCGCGGAGGCGGAAAATGCTGGTCCGCGCAGCTGGAAGACCTGGTCCATTCGCGATTGCGCCTGCATTTTTGCCGTCCCCCCTGTACCACGTTTAAAGGCATCCTGATGCCGATGCCTGACGGTGGGTACCTGTTGAACCTGTCCTTTGGCATTGCTGTAATCGACGCGGTGCGGGAATATCGTCTGACGTCGTCTGATTTTGCTCCCACCGATCTTGCCGTGGAAATGCTCTATCTGGTTGAGGCCAACACTGCCGTGCTGGATGAATCCAAGAAATTGAATATGCGGCTGCAAGGTGCGCGCCTGGCCGCAGAGCAGCAGGCCAGCACCGACACGCTGACCGGCTTGAAAAACCGCCGTGCCATGGACGAGGTTCTGGCCCGTATGAGCTTTCTGAATTCGTCCTTTGCAGTGATGCAGCTGGATCTGGATTTCTTTAAGGCGGTCAACGACACCATGGGCCATGCGGCCGGGGACAAAGTGTTGCAGGTTGTGGCGCAAATTCTGACAAACGAGACACGGATGATTGATCTGGTGGCCCGGGTTGGTGGTGATGAGTTTGTACTGATCTTTGATCAGATGGATGATGTGGACCAGCTGGTGAAAATAGCGGAACGCATTATTGCCAGGCTGGAAGAGCCGGTGGTGTTTGAAGGCAAAACCTGCATTATTTCCGGCTCTGTCGGTCTTGCGATCAGTTCATTTTATGACCAACCTGATGTGGATAAAATCCTGTCGGATGCCGATCTGGCGCTGTATGCGTCCAAACATGCCGGGCGCGCCCGCGTCACGATATATTCGCCGGAATTGCGGGCGAATCCTTTGCCGGAACCCTCTGATTTGCCGGAACTGACGAACGCTGTCAGCAGCTGAACAGCGCCCGGGAGGCGCAGGGCGTCGTCGTGGCTGACTGATCAGGATGTCGGGGTCAGGTCACCGACGGTAAGAACCGGTGCCGCGTCATAGTCCTCGACGTCCAGCATGCCCGCCACCCGTTCGAGCGAGGCGATGATCATGGCCTGTTCCCAGTCGGTCAGCAACTCAAACTCTTTGCTGTATTTGCTCTGGAGCGCGTCTGGTGCCGCAGAAATCGACTTGAGTCCATCTTCGGTGACGATAATGTTGATTTTGCGGCGGTCCTGGTCTGATCTCTGACGCACGATCATGTTCTTGGCAGCCAGACGGTCCAGCAAGGTAGAGATCGTTGCCGGCGAGACTTTCATCCCCTGTGATATTTGTTTTGGAGTGACGTCGTCACTGCGGGCCGCAATCTGCAGCACGCGGATCTGAACCGGGGTCAGACCGGCGGTGCGGGCAAGTTTGCGCCCATACATTTCGGTGGCGCGCAAAATTTTACGCAGGGCAATCAGGCTGGCGTTGGTGCGGTTCAAAACGGGATCCTTCTCTCAGTCCGGACCATATCCGGATTTCAAAACTGAGGTAAAGGGCCGGTGGCGGTACAAGTGCTGTGTAACGCAAAAAATGTTGATTAAATTTTCAACCAGCGGCGTCTTGCCGATCTGACTCAGCATCTCGGCGCGGGCCCGCCGGGGGGGCGAGAATTTTGTGCTGAGATGGTGGGGAAATGGCAGCCCGTAGGGGAATCGAACCCCTCTTTCCAGGTTGAAAACCTGGCGTCCTAACCGATAGACGAACGGGCCTTGGTTGCCGTGAGGCGGTATTTAGGTAGTTTGCGCAGGCGGCGCAAGAGGAGAAATGAGCAAAGCAGACAAAAAGATTTTATTGTGAAATCAGCCGGCGGGCGGATGCAATTTGACCGCTTCACGAAGTGTCCGCGCCGGGTCAGGGTCTGATTTCAGGGGGAAACTGGCAGCCCGTAGGGGAATCGAACCCCTCTTTCCAGGTTGAAAACCTGGCGTCCTAACCGATAGACGAACGGGCCAGCGCTGTTGTAAGGCGGTTTCTAGGCAATACAGCGCGGCGGCGCAAGAGGTTTTTGCCGGTTTTTTCCGGAATTATTTCCCGCCAGATCGACTGCCTTCAATGGACTGAAAACAATCAATTAAATCGCCTCTGCCGCATCTTCCAGCCGCAGCTGTGCCGACTGGCGCCCGCCCCAGCTGTTAATCTCCAGCCGGCCGGCCAGGTGAAAACGTGCGCCCTTGTGATTTTCAAGCCGCGGCCCCAGTTCGGTGTCATAAGCGCCAAATGCGATCGCATCGATTCTGCCGCCCAAGCCGTCGCCAAAGCTGATCTTCAGGTGGCTTTCACCAACGCGGCGCGCGTGCAGGATGGCCTGGTCGGCAAAAGCAAAGCGCGGCGCAGCGGCCCCGGCGCCAAACGGGCCGGCACCTTCCAGCAGGCGGATCAGATCCACCGTGGCCGCACCCGGCATCAACAGGCCAGTGAGCGACAGATCCGCAGGCCCCGCCTGATCCGCGCCCTGGCGCGCCAGCAACTCAGACAGCCGCGCCATCGCCGGCTCAAGCTTGCTGCGCTCCACCGACAGGCCTGCGGCCATTTTGTGACCACCGCCCTTGAGCAGCAGCCCTTCTGCGGTCAGCAGTTGGATGGCGGCGCCAAGGTCAACACCGGATATTGAGCGGCCGGAGCCTTTGCCCAGATCCCCGTCAAAGCCGATGACAATGGCGGGGCGGTTCTTGGCTTCTTTAATCCGGCTGGCGACAATGCCCACCACGCCGGGGTGCCAGCCCTCACCAGCAGCCCAGACCAGGGCTCCCTCGGTGCCGCGTTCTTCCGCCTGCGCCATCGCCGCTTCGCGCACCTGGTTTTCAATCTCGCGTCTTTCGCGGTTCAGATCATCCAGTCGTGCCGCCATGCCCTGGGCTTCCTGGGCATTGTCAGTGGCCAGCAGCCGGGCGCCCAGATCCGCCGCGCCAATACGGCCGCCGGCGTTGACCCTGGGACCAAGCAGAAACCCCAGGTGATAGGAGGTGGGGGCGGTGTCCATCTTGGCCACATCGGCCAGTGCCACGATGCCGGGGCGTTCGCGACGGGCCATCACTTTTAAACCCTGACGCACCAGCGCCCGGTTGACGCCGATCAGGGGCGCCACATCGGCCACGGTGCCAAGCGCCACCAGATCAAGCAGCGCCATCAGATCAGGGCCTTTCATGTCCTCAGTCCGCATCTGGCGGTTGACCTCGACCAGCATCAGAAACACCACGCCGGCAGCACAGAGATGTCCAAGCGCGCCATCTTCGTCCTGGCGGTTGGGATTGACCACCGCGGTGCATTCCGGGTTGGTCTCACCGCCCAGGTGGTGGTCGAGCACGACAACATCGGCGCCTTTGGCCACAGCTGCGGCGATGGGCTCATGGGACAGGGTGCCACAATCCACGCAGACGATCAGGCTGTGCTCGCGCGCAAGCCCCTCCATCGCCGGGATATTGGGGCCGTAGCCTTCGTCAATGCGGTCGGGGATATAGAGCGTGGCCTGATGCCCCATCTGGCGTAACCAGATCAGCAACTGCGCCGCCGAAGTGCCGCCGTCCACGTCGTAATCGGCAAATACCGCGATTTTTTCGCGTTTTTTCAGGGCGGTCAGGAAGCGGCCGGCGGCGGCCTCCATGTCCTTCAGCACCAGCGGATCGGGCAGCAGTTCGCGCAGCGACGGGGCGAGGAAATTTTCAGCCTCATGGGGCTCAACGCCGCGTTTCACCAGGATCCGGCACAGGGGCAGCGGCAGACGGGTGCTCTGTTCCATCGCTTCAGCCAGCCGGTCTTCCCCAGCAGAAGGACCAACCCAGCGGCGGCCGGTGAGAGAAGATTCGACGTTGAGAAATGCAGTCATCAGGTCCTCAGAATATCATCGGTGCTGCGCGCGGTGGCGAATTCGCCATGCAGTTCTGACACTGCCATCACATGCACCTGTTCCGCGCTGAAGGTCGCGCTGCCACACCAGCTGGTATCGGCGGCGGCGGCAAAGGCAGCGCAGGCGTCATGGGCCAGCGTGACCGCAAACCCCAGATTGGCTGCCATGCGGGTGGTGGTGGACACACAATGGGGCGTGATCAAGCCGCAGATGGTCAGCGCGGTAATGCCGGCGGCACGCAGATCGGCCTCAAGCGTGGTGCCGATAAAAGCGGAGTTGACCGATTTGTCGTAAGACGGCTCATCAGGCAGGGGCGCGGTCTCTGCTTTGTAAGCGATGGCGCCCTGATCCGGGTGCAGCGGGCTGCTTGGTGTCGTTGACAGGTGGCGCACATGAAAAACGGGCGCAGATTGCGCCCGCCAGTGCTGCAGTAATCGCGCGGCGTTCTGTTCAGCATCCGGATTGTTGCGGGGTCCCCATTGTGGGGAATCCATACCGGTTTGCAGGTCGATCAGCAGCAGCGCGTTTTTCATATCAGCCCTTATTTTGTAGGGTTGCGGTAGATCATCCGGCGCACAGAGCCGGTTTTGGACCGCATCAGAATGGTTTCGGTGGTCAGGTAACCCGGCTCGCGTTTGATGCCGGCGACAACAGATCCGTCGGTGACGCCGGTGGCGGCAAAGATCACGTCCTGGGTCACCAGATCATCGCGGGAATAGACCCGGTTCAGATCGGTAATGCCGGCTTTGGCAGCGCGGCCACGCTCGTCATCATTGCGGAACATAAGCCGGCCCCACATCTGACCGCCCATGCATTTCAGAGCCGAGGCGCCCAGCACACCCTCTGGCGCACCGCCAGAACCCATATACATGTCGATGCCGGTAATTTCGGCTTCGGCGCAATGGATCACGGCGGCCACATCGCCGTCAGTGATCAGGCGGATGGCGCAGCCAACTTCGCGCAGCTCGGCAACCATGGCTTCGTGACGCGGGCGCTCCAGCACACAAACGGTGATGTCAGACACCTCACAGCCTTTGGCGCGGGCCAGGGTTTCCACCCGTTCGCGCGGGCTCATATCCAGTGACACGATGTCTTTTTCATAACCCGGACCGATTGCCAGCTTGTCCATATAGACGTCTGGCGCGTGCAGCAGGGTGCCGCGTGGCGCCATCGCGATTACGGTCAATGCGTTGGGCATGTCCTTGGCGGTCAGGGTAGTGCCTTCCAGCGGGTCCAGTGCGATGTCCACGGCAGGACCTTTGCCGGTGCCGACCTCTTCGCCGATGAACAGCATCGGGGCTTCGTCGCGTTCGCCTTCGCCGATGACAACAACGCCGGCAATATCCAGCATGTTCAGCTGATCGCGCATGGCGTTGACCGCAGCCTGGTCGGCGGCTTTTTCATCGCCGCGACCGATAAGTTTTGCAGAGGCAACGGCGGCAGCCTCGGACACCCGGGCCAGGCCCAGGGACAGCATGCGGTCTTGAAATTCAACGTGATTGGTCATGGTTTGATCCATCTGGGTTGCGGGCGGTGTTTCCAGCCATAACCTGTGTGGCTGGGCGGAAACAAGGCCGGAGAAGGGAGAGTGTACGCTAACAGTGGTGCGGCAAACGCGCTTATTCGTCTTCGATGCGGATCGACACCGGGGTCTGAGTCAGCACACCGGTGCTGTCCAGCGCCTCCAGCGCCTCATTCAGCGCCTGGCGGGTGACCTTATGGGTCACGATCAGAACCGGCGCGCTGGGTTCATCATGGCGGTACTGGCGCATCCGGTCGATAGAAATTCCGGCATCGCCCAGAATGGTCGCCACTTTCGCCAGGGCACCGGGTTTGTCCATCAGCGCCATACGCAGGTAGTAGGGCGCGGGCGCTGTCGATGCGGCGGGCTTCGCGGCGACCAGCGAGCGGGCGGGAACGCCAAAGGTTGACACCCGGATGCCACGGGCAATATCAAGCACGTCTGACAAAACGGCCGAGGCGGTGGGGCCTTCGCCGGCGCCAGCGCCACGCAGGGCGATCTGGCCGACCTGGTCGCCTTCGATCACCACCATATTGGTGCCACCTTCCAGGGTGCCAAGCGGCGACTGTGCTGGTACCAGGCAGGGGGACATACGCTGCTCAAGACCGCGGCCAGTCATCTGTGCCACGCCAAGCAATTTGATCCGGAAACCCATGTCGGCGGCCTGATGGATGTCCTCAATGGTGATGCGGCCAATGCCTTCCAGTTCGACGTCGGAAAACGCAACCTTTGTGCCATAGGCGATCGACGCCAGCAGCGCCAGTTTGTGCCCGGCGTCAATGCCGCCCACATCCAGATTAGGATCGGCTTCCAGGTAGCCCAGCTTGGCCGCCTGATCAAAAACGGCGTTATAGCCGAGACCTTCGTTTTCCATCTTGGTCAGGATGAAATTGCAGGTGCCGTTCATCACCCCCATGACCCGGACGATGTCATTGCCCGCAAGGCCTTCGGTCAGCGCTTTGACCACCGGGATACCGCCGGCGACTGCGGCTTCAAAGCGGATCACATGGCCGTGGTCTTCGGCGGATTCGGCCAGCGCCTGGCCGTGGATCGCCAGCATCGCCTTATTGGCGGTGACGACGTCTTTACCGGCGGCAATCGCGGCTTTTGTTGCCTCAAGCGCCGGGCCATCATGGCCGCCCATCAGCTCGACAAACACATCCACATCGTCGCGTGTGGCCAGTGCCACCGGGTCGGTTTCCCAGCCATAGGCCGAAAGATCGACGCCGCGGTCTTTGTCGCGCGAACGCGCACAAACCGCAGTAATCACCACCGGGCGACCCGAGCGCTGCTCCAGCAAGGTGGCTTTCTGGCGGATAATTTTGACGACACCGATGCCGACGGTTCCAAGTCCTGCAATGCCAAGGCGGAGGGGAGCTGTCATGTCGGCTGTGTCCTGTCTTTCGGGCCGCAGGGTGCGGCGTATTCTGTCCTGGTGCTCTGTACTGAAATCCGGAGCGGCTTGCAACAGAACTTGGGCGCAATCAACCGCCCAGTCGTTCAAGCGCAGCGATCATCGCGGCGCGGTCTTGCGGATCTACGATGGGGGCGCCGCGCAAAATATCGCCCCGGGCCCGCAGGTTAGCAGCGCGGCCGGTCAGGGATGTTGCGATATCTGGTGCGTCTTCGACCGGTTGCACGGTGCCCAGAAGCGCATCGGGCAGCAATGTCGGGTAGGGCGCCTGACGCGCGCTGGCGCTGATGCTGCCTTCCAGTTCAGGGAACTGGGTGCAGGCGGAGAGGCCGATTGCAGCAGAAATGGTAAGCAGGCAGGTCAGAATACGCACTAAAAATTCCCCGGGCAGCGGTCAGCGCGACTTTAACGCTGGACGGCGGGCCAGCGCAAGTGATCAGCGCGGGGGAAACGGCTGGCCAACTGGTTTCAGCCCGGGTTGGTGGCGGTGCACTTTCGCACACATCGCGCGAGGTGTGCACCCGGTGCTGCGCCAGCCGTTGACCCGGGCGGCGGCGCGGGCCATGAAAGGGCATGGCACGTAAAACAGGTTCACATTCAGATATCACCGGTCCCAGGGTGCGCGCCGCCGCCCGGCAACTGATCGCCCGCCACGGTTACGCAGCGGTGTCGATGCGCCAGATCGCGGCGGAGGTCGGCGTGCAGGCCGGGGCGCTGTATCTTTATACTCCGGACAAACAAACGCTTTTGTTTGATCTGATGCGCGAGCATATGGAGCATCTTCTGGCGGAATGGCAAGCTCTGGACAAGGGCGAGGCACCGCTGGCGCAGCTGGAATCATTCGCGCGTTTTCATATCCGTTACCACCTGAACCGGCCTGATCATGTGTTCATCGCCTATATGGAGCTGCGCAACCTGTCAGAGGATAATTTCGCCACCATCGAGGCGTTGCGCCGCCGCTATGAACAGGCGCTTGAAGCCATCCTGCAGCAGGGCGCCGCCGCGCAGGTGTTTTCGGTGCCCGATATCAAACTGGCCACGCTGGCGGTGATCGCGATGCTGACCGGGGTGAACACCTGGTATCGCGAGGGCGGCCGCCTCAGTGCTTCTGACGTGGAAACAATCTACCTGGATATGGTCCGGGGCGCCGTCGGGGCGGCAGGGACGGGCGCTGGCCCTACCCAGTAGCACCGACTGGTATTTGGCCCCATATGGGGCTATGTCATGGCAACCAGACAGGAAAGCCATGCCCATGCCCTCTATTTCGCCCGAGACTGTGATTGCTGAAATTTCATCTGCGACTGCGCGCCGCTATTTTGGTGTTGGCGTGCTGGTGGTGCTGGGCGTTGTTTTGCTCTACCTCACATTCTCGACGCCGCCCTCTTCCGTTGGCTGGCAGATCCTGCTGGGGTTGATGGGGTTTGGTGCCCTGTGGCTCGGCAAGGCAACGTGGCGCGCTTCGGCGATGACGCTGGAGCTGACCGGGACCGAATTGCGGGTTCAGGGCGGTCAGGTGATCTGCCGGATCGAAGATATTACTTCGATCAACCGCGGTACTTTTGCACTGAAACCATCCAATGGTTTTCTGATCCGGACCAAAACCGCTGGTCCGCGCCACTGGGCGCCCGGTGTGTGGTGGCGGATTGGAAAATCGATCGGTATTGGCGGCGTTACCCCGGCCAGCCAGAGCAAGTTCATGTCCGAAGTGATGCAGGCGCAGCTGATGGAACTGCAGAAAGACTAAGCGCCGCCCACTGGCCGGGAGCATCAGGATCTGCTGGTGCCGGCCGGGGCCAGCGCGATTTCCGGGACCAGGCTATCCGCCCTGCCAGTAAGATTCGTACACACCGGACGGATCATCGTCGTCACTGTCATAGACCCCAACCAGGTCATTGTTATCGCTGCCACCACCGGTAAAGGTGGCAAGTCCGGACCAGGCGAGCTGCGACGCAAATCGCGGGCTGGTGACCACAAAATCGCTGAAGATAAAACTGTCGAGCCCGATATTGAACACCGGCACCCAACTGGACAGGGTTTCGACCAGGATGGCACGTTCCCCGTTGGCCATAACCGGCAGTCTGTTCAGAAAGCCCTGCAGCTCTGTAGTGGTCATATTGTAAGAGGTCCCGGTGGCGTAAGACCAGGTCACTGAATAGTCTCCCTCGCCTGTATCTGCGTCCACCGCATATTTCACTTCACTCACCCGCAGCCGCGTCGTGTCGGCCGAAGGCGTCAGGTAGGCGTAGAGGCTCTGCAAGCCATTGATATAGGCTTCGTCCACCGCATCGGTTTCGCGCGACAGGGCATCGGACACCGCATAGGCCGATTTCTGCGAAATGTTGCGCACCTTAAAAACATCAAAATAAGTGAACATTGCCACATAGGCCCAGGCCAGCAGCGGGAACATCAGCACCGCTTCAACAGACAGGGTGCCGGTGGCATCATCAGCAAAGCCGCGCAGGCGTGCTTTCAGCAGGGAAAAACGGGTCATGTGTTCGGCTCGTTTACAAATATGGAACTGGAGTAGATCTGATAGCCGCCCGACTCATCTTTGGGCATCTGTGCCACAATGGCCGAAGTGGCAAACACCGGGTCGATCACCATGCAGGCCCGCACCAGCATGAGTTCGTTTTCAGTGCCGGTATCAAAGGTGAGGTCAGGGTTGATTTCTTCGTTACGGTCGATGCATTGCACAATTGCTGTGGGCAGGACCCAAGTCTCTTTGCTGATCGGGCGCAGCTCAATGCTGATCGTGCTGGCGCAGCCGGCCAACGGGCCGGCATATTCGCAGACCGCAGTTTTAAGCGAGGCTGGTGTCGGGTTGACCATCAGCCCCAGCCGCAGGTCGCGCACCGCCAGATCAACGCCGCGTTCCAGCAGGACCTGGCGGGTCATGAACATTCCGACTTCAAAGGCCGAAAGCAGCAGCGTCATGAAAATGGGGAACAGGATGACGAATTCGATCGTCGCCGTGCCGGCCTCATCGCGGCACAGAAATGATTTTGCGCGTTTCAACATCATTGGATCAGCCTCAGACTCTGAACTTTGGTGGCGATTGAAGCAAAGGCATCGTCAATCTCAGTGCCGGCGACCCGAAAGAAATTGGAGGCCGAGCTGGCGCAGCTTTCCATAATAACCGCCGAGCTGTCGGTGACTTCAAATCCGATGGTGAAAATCAGAATGCCCTGGTTCTTGGCGGCGGTGCAGATCGAATCCAGCCGGGCGTTCTTGGTGCTGCTGCTGACCTTGGGCCGGGTGGCATCGCGCCAGCTGTAATAGACGCTGGAACTGCCTTCCGCCCGGTAGCGCATGTAGGCATGATAGTTGACCGTGATTTCGCTCCAGACATCGCGCCAGTCCATTTCAAGCGCCGGGTCACCGCTGGTGTCGCCATAGGGCTCTGCTGCGCGGGTGTTGCTCCGGATTTCGTAATACCAGGTCTGATAACCGCAGCCGCCGTCGCACACCCAATTGTCATAGGGAACTGAGATACGCCCGCTGTCGGGATCCTTGAACAGCCCGGAGGGGCCACTCGAATACAGGTCAGGCATGTAATATTGCGACGTGTTCACCCCATCGGTCATCACCACCAGAATTTTCATAGTTTGTGTGTCGCTGTAGGGCGCTGGGCGGGCCGCAAAATTCGCGGCAACAGAACCCGCTTCGCTCAGGCTGTTGATGATCGGTTGTGTCGCCGGATCAAGCAGAGCTGTGCCCCATTTCACCCCGATATCGATGGAGGTATTGCCGCTGGCGGTCAGGGCCGAGATCTTGTCTTTGATCGCGGTCTGATTGCCGGACATGATCAGCGCTTCTGCAGAACTGCCGGTGCGGCAGACCCGGGTTGTCGGCGTCTGGCCGGAGCGGTAGCTTTTCCACGGATCGAGTTCCGCAGTTTGTTTCAGCACGGTGGTGGGGGAAACTGAACTGGAATTGAAATCGGAGCCGTCAAAGTCAACACAGAACGAATTGCTCTGGGCGTGGCTGCGGCTGTAGTTTTGCAAAAACATGCCGCTCATGTTCACCTGCGTGGAGTAGGGCAGCACCGAGATCGAGACTTTGCCGTCTTCGCTGGTTGTAAAAATAGTGTCGACAAAATTGCGCGCCGCGGTGCGCATATTGCTGATCCGGCTGTAACTGCCCATGGAGCCGGATATGTCGAGCACAAGCGAAATTTCCAGGTCGCTGATGCGTTCTTCCGCGGAGCCGGCGGCAGGTGCAGCCAGAGTGTCAATGCCTATGGCATTCAGGAACAGTGAGGGCAGCTCGGCTGTCGCCGTGGCTGTCACCGTTCTGTAAGTCGTCGATTCTTCAACAATGACGTCATCTTCTGAAATATACTCTGACAGATCTGCCTTATCGAAATAGTCGAGCACCACGTCCTTGGCCGGCAAGGTCTGGTTCAGGTCTGCGGCGGCCAGAATGGCGCGGTCCAGCGTGTTTTGCAGCCGGGTGCGGGTGTTTTCAAAGCGGATAAAATCAACCGCCATGCCGCCAACCAGCACCATCATGACAAAAATAAACAGGCTGAACACCACCAGAGAGCCGTTTTCGTCGCGGCCAAATGCCAGCAAGACCGGCAGGCGGGGTTTCCGGCGGCGCGACCCCGGCAATTTAGGTGTCTGTGTCATTCTGGCGGTCTCCCATTCGGTGTGGTCTGGGCTGCAGGGGCGGAGATGCTGAAAAACTGAACCGTATTTTACCAACCCCGGGCGTATTTCTGCCATCCCAGAAACCATCGAGTCGTGGCAAAACTAAGGCCGTTAACTATTTAAAAAGGGAATTTGAGGCGCGATTTGCCACAAAATGGAACGGTCCGGATAACTGTTTCCAGTAAGTGAACAATGAGAAGCGGGGCCATGTCCGCAACGTGTCTGGACTTTGGCTCGCGGGCATCCGATATTGTGCCTATGAGCTTGCCCCCCGGATTTATTGATGAGTTGCGCACCCGAACCTCGCTGACCCAGGTCGTGGGGCGCAAGGTGATGTGGGATGTGCGCAAATCAAATCAGGGCAAAGGCGACATGTGGGCGCCGTGCCCGTTCCATCAGGAAAAATCCGCCAGTTTCCACGTCGATGACCGTAAAGGGTTTTATTACTGTTTTGGCTGTCAGGCCAAAGGCGATGCGATCAGTTTTGTCCAGGAGACCGAGAATGTCGGTTTTATGGAGGCGGTCCAGATTCTCGCCGGCGAAGCGGGGCTGGCGATGCCGGCGCGCGACCCCCAGGCGCAGAAAAAAGCCAACCGCCGCACCCAGCTGACCGAAGTGATGGAAGCAGCGGTGCAGTTTTTTACCATGTCCCTGAAAACTGCAGCCGGTCAGGGTGCACGGGACTATCTGGACCGGCGCGGCATGTCGCTTGCCACCCGTGGCCGGTTTGACATTGGCTATGCGCCGGACGGGCGCCAGGCAACCTTTCGCCATCTGTGCGACAAGGGCATTGCGCCGGATCTGATCATTGACGCTGGTCTGGCGGCGAAACCCGATGATGGCGGCGCACCTTACGACCGGTTCCGTGGCCGGATAATTTTTCCGATCCGGGATGCGCGCGGGCGCTGTATCGCGCTGGGCGGACGCTCGATGGATACCAACGCGCGGGCGAAATATCTGAACAGTCCGGAAACCGAACTTTTTGACAAGGGGCGCAGCCTCTATAATCACGGCCCCGCGCGTGAGGCTTCGGGCAAAGATCAGCAGCTGATCGTCGCCGAAGGTTATATGGATGTGATTGCGCTGGCAGAAGCCGGCTTTGGCGCCACCGTTGCGCCGCTGGGCACGGCGATCACCGAGGACCAGCTGCGGCTGATGTGGCGTATTCATCCGGAGCCGGTGATCGCGCTGGACGGGGACAAGGCGGGTCTGCGCGCCGCGATGCGGGTGATTGATCTGGCGCTGCCATTGCTGGAAGCCGGGCAGGCGCTGCGCTTTGCCATCATGCCCGACGGGCTCGATCCCGATGATCTGATCAAGGACCAGGGACGCGAAGCCATGCAGGCTGTGATTGATGGCGCTGTACCGATGGTGAAGCTGTTGTGGCAACGCGAGACCGAAGGCAAGGTGTTTGACAGCCCTGAGCGCAAAGCGGCGCTGGACAAATCATTGCGCCAGGCGATCCGCAAGATCAAAGACAGCTCAATCCGTCAGCATTATGGCGACGATATCAAAGATCTGCGCTGGCAGCTGTTCCGTGGCGGCAAACCGTCGACCCAGGACCAGCGTCCCGGCGACGATCATGACTGGCGCAGCGACGATTTCCGCGATGGCGATGATTTCCGTGCTGGCAGCGGCAACTATGAAGACGATTTCCGCAGTGGCGGCAGCGGCAGCGGCAGCGGCAGCGGCAGCGGCAGCGGCAGCGGCAGCGGCAATGGCGGCAGCGGCGGTGACCGCTATGGCGGTGACAGCTATGGCGACGGCTTTAGCAATAATTTCAGCGGCGGCAGTGACGCTGGTGGTAGTTATGGTGGCAGCGGCAGTTATGGCGGCGCTGCGCGCGGGGCAGGTGGCGCAAAAGGAAAATTCAGCAAAGGCAAATTCTCCAAATCCCGCTTTGGCGCGCCGGCACCGGCATCCCCGACCGCCCGGAGCTCTTTTCTGGTCGGCGCCAGCGATGATGAAATCGAAATGCACATGCGGGCCTGCGTGGTCCTGGCCGCCTGTGTTTCGACCCCGTCGGTCGTGGTGGATTTTGAAGAGGCTCTGGAAGAGCTTGAGCTGGACAATATAGATCTGATGCTGATCCGGGACGCGGTGCTGCGCCTGGCGCCTGGGCGCGATTGTCAGGCGTTGCGCGCAGACATGGAACAAGCGCTCGGGCCGGACACACTTGAAACATTGTTTGCGCTTAACCATGTAAAGATCGCCCCCGCAGTGCGGAACCGTGACAATGCGGAAATCGCGCGCCAGTGTCTGGAAGAAGAATTCGCCAAGCTCGATGCGCGCCGGGGTCTGAAACGCGAACTGTCTGAAGCGATGGAGGATTTGCGCAGCGCTGAAACTGGTAGTGAGACACTGACCTGGCGCCTGCAGCAGGCCGCCGAGCGCAGCCACAAAGCAACCCGCTCCGAATCGGAAGATAAGATGGAATATGACACCGGGGAAAACGGCGCTGTTATGAACCGTGAAGAACGGGGGTCGCTTGATGAATTATTGAGCAGAATTACCTATAAGAAACCAAATAACCCCTGATTCTGCCCGCAACTGGAATCAGACATAAAGAAATCAGGGATATCGACTGTCCGAATCATCTGACCACGGGTATTGATTCGACGTCGACTCTGCGGCGAATCACTTCGCCGGACACAGATATCGTTTTAAAGACCCGCTCTCTTGAAGGAGTGCCGCATGGCCGCTAAAGACACCGACGAACAGAAACGTGACCATCAGGACGCCGAAGGTCTGGACATGAGCCAGGCCGCCGTCAAAAAGATGATCGCTGAGGCGCGCGAAAAAGGCTACGTCACCTACGACCAGCTCAACAAAGTTCTGCCTCCGGAACAGGTGTCATCTGAACAGATCGAAGACGTGATGTCTCTGCTGTCAGAAATGGGTATCAACATCATCGAAGATGAAGAGGCCGAAGAGGAAGAGGGCAAAGGCTCCACCGCTCTGGTCGAGGCCAACGCCAACCGCGATGTTGCGGTGTCGACCGCCGCGGCGGAAAAACTGGACCGCACCGATGACCCTGTGCGCATGTATCTGCGTGAAATGGGCTCGGTTGAACTGCTGTCCCGCGAAGGCGAAATTGCCATCGCCAAACGCATTGAGGCCGGCCGCAATACGATGATCGCCGGGCTTTGTGAAAGCCCGCTGACCTTTCAGGCGATCACCATCTGGCGCGACGAACTTCTGTCAGAAGACATTCTTCTGCGCGATGTGATCGATCTGGATGCCACATTTGGCAGCGGTGTTGAGGGCGACGACGATAACGGTGTGGTTGCGCCAGTGGTCGCGGGCGCCCCGGCCGCTGAAGAGAAAAAAGAAGTCAAACAGGAGCTGGATGCGGACGGCAATCCGATTCAGGTCGACGATGACGATGATGATGAAGACGAGCAGGCCAACATGTCGCTCGCCGCGATGGAAGCTGTGCTTAAGCCGCAGGTTCTGGAAACGCTGGAAATCATCGCCCATGATTATGAAGAACTGTCGGAAATGCAGGATCTGCGCATGTCCGCGACCCTGAACCAGGACGGCTCTTTCAGCGATGCATCGGAGGCGGCCTATCAGAAACTGCGCTCTCAGATCGTGCTGCTGGTGAATGAGCTGCACCTGCATAACAACCGGATCGAAGCGCTGATCGACCAGCTTTATGGCATCAACCGCCGCATCATGTCGATCGACAGCAATATGGTGAAACTGGCAGACCAGGCCCGCATCAACCGCCGTGAATTTGTCGATGCGTATCGCGGCAGCGAGCTGGACCCGACCTGGCTGGAACGCATGGGCGCCAACACCGGCCGCGCCTGGCAGACTTATGTCGAACGGTTCACTCCGAAAATCGAAGAGCTGCGCGGCGAAATGGCCCAGGTTGGTCAGTATATCGGTGTGGATGTCAGCGAATTCCGCCGCATCGTGCAGCAGGTCCAGAAGGGCGAAAAAGAAGCGCGCCAGGCCAAGAAAGAAATGGTCGAAGCCAACCTGCGCCTGGTGATTTCGATCGCCAAGAAATACACCAACCGCGGTCTGCAATTCCTTGATCTGATTCAGGAAGGCAACATCGGCCTGATGAAGGCGGTGGACAAGTTTGAATACCGCCGCGGTTATAAATTCTCCACCTATGCGACATGGTGGATCCGGCAGGCGATCACCCGCTCCATCGCGGATCAGGCCCGCACCATCCGTATTCCGGTGCATATGATCGAAACGATCAACAAACTTGTGCGCACCGGGCGCCAGATGCTGCATGAAATCGGCCGCGAACCGACTCCCGAGGAGCTGGCTGAAAAGCTGCAGATGCCTCTGGAAAAAGTGCGCAAGGTGATGAAGATCGCCAAGGAACCGATTTCGCTGGAAACTCCGATTGGCGACGAAGAAGACAGCCAGCTCGGCGACTTTATCGAAGACAAAAACGCGATCCTGCCGCTGGACTCGGCCATTCAGGAAAACCTGAAGGAAACTACCACGCGGGTTCTGGCCAGCCTGACTCCACGCGAAGAGCGGGTGTTGCGGATGCGTTTTGGTATCGGCATGAACACCGACCATACGCTGGAAGAAGTCGGCCAGCAGTTCTCGGTCACCCGCGAACGTATCCGTCAGATCGAAGCCAAAGCGTTGCGCAAACTGAAACACCCCAGCCGTTCGCGCAAGCTGCGCAGCTTCCTGGATCAGTAAGCACTTCAGCCTTAGCGGTTGTTCCAATTGTGAAAAGCCCCGCAAACCTGCGGGGCTTTTTGCTGTCTGGTGATGGCCTGCATCACCTGCCGGCCAGGATCAGACGTCCGTTTAGCTCAGGTGTTCGCCAAAAAATGCGATGGTGCGCGTCCAGGCCAGTTCCGCCATCTCTTCGTCATAGCGCGGTGTGGTGTCGTTGTGGAACCCGTGGTTGACGCCGTCATAGATATGGGCGGTGTAAGTCTTGCCATTGGCTTTTAACGCCGCTTCATAGTCGAGCCAGCCGCCATTGATGCGCTCATCCAGCCCGGCGTAATGCAGGAGCAGCGGCGACTGGATTTTCGGCACGTCTGCCGCGCTGGCCTGCCGGCCATAAAACGGCACTGAGGCGGCCAGTTCCGGGAAGGCCACCGAGAGCGCGTTGCAGACACCGCCGCCGTAACAAAAGCCGACCGCCCCGACTTTACTGATGTCAGAGCGCGCCAGCAGGTGTTCGACGCCGGCGAAAAAGTCGTTCATCAATTTGGTGCGATCAACGGTTTTCTGCAGCGCCCGCCCGTCATTGTCATTGCCAGGATAGCCCCCGACCGAAGTCAGCCCATCCGGTGCCAGCGCCAGGAATCCTGCCTTGGCCACGCGGCGCGCGACGTCCTCAATATAGGGGTTCAGCCCGCGGTTCTCATGCACCACCAACACGGCGGGCAGGGGGCCGTCGACGCCGGCAGGGCGCACCTGATAGGCGCGGACTTCGCCATTGCCATCGGGGGAGTCATAGGTGATGTAGCCGGCGTCAATGCCAGCGTCATCAGCCGCCACCTGCTGCGCCAGCGCGTAATTGGGGCTGAGCATTTTTAACAGTGCCAGCGCGGTGACACTTCCGACCGCAAACCTGCCGGCCTTGTCGAGAAATTCGCGTTTGGTGATTTTGCCATGGGCATAGAAATCATAGAGGTCGAGCAGTTCCTGATCAAAGTCTTTTGCTGTCATCCGGGTCATAATTTCCTCCTGTTCAACAGGCGGAAAAGCAGCAGAAAACCGGCCGCATTATCGCCCTTGCCGTTCAAATAACACGTTAAAGTGGAAAGCGGGGTGATATTGTTGTGTTTTTCTGGCCTGGCAGCACGCAATCGGCGACACTCTGCTTATGCATTGCACATTCAACATCACCACATCGGGCCCCGGCCTTTATGAATTTACCCAACAGGTCAGTGACTGGTGCGCGCCGCAGGGCGACGGGTTGCTGACATTATTTGTGCAGCATACCTCGGCCTCATTGCTGATCCAGGAAAATGCTGATCCCGAAGTTCAGAGTGATTTGCAGGCGTTTTTCCACCGGCTGGTGCCGCCAACCACGGATCCGTCGATGGGTTATCTGACCCATACCTATGAGGGGCCCGACGATATGCCAGCCCATATCAAAGCGGCGATGTTGCCGGTCAGCCTGCAGCTTCCGGTCATCAACGGACGACCGGCGCTGGGGCGCTGGCAGGGGATCTATCTGTTTGAACACCGCAATGCGCCGCACCACCGCCAGGTGGCGGCGCTACTGCTGCGCGGGGGATAGCGAAGGGGCATTTATCCGCGGCGGGTCAGCGGCGCGGATGCGCCAGTACCGCAAGCCCGCTTTCGCTTAACTCCACATTTCGCTGGGTGTTGACCAGGGTCTGGTCAATGGCGGTCAGGTTTTCCTCAAGCGCGATGCTCATGTGGTTCAGCGCATCAACACCTTCCGCCACACTGCGCCGGTTGGTATGCACCCGCTGTGCCACGTCTTCGATTTCGACCTGAATAGTTTCCGAGCGGTGCACGGCCGTGCCAGTGCGTTCTGAAGTGTCACGCAGCCAGCCGGCATTGGCGTCCAACAGCTGGGTGATATGTTTCAGCCGGTCGGACAGGGCTTCCATCTGGTCGGAAATCTCCTGGGAACGTTCGCGCGAATTATTGGCAAGACTGCGCATTTCCAGAGCCACAATCGCAAAACCGCGCCCGTGTTCCCCCGCGCGGGCAGCCTCAACCGAAGCGTTCAGCGACAACAGGTTGGCAGTGAGGGCCACCTGAGCCATCGCTTCACTGGATGCGCGGACCTGTTCAAACGTTATCCGCAGCGCGTCAGTTTCCTCATTGATCTGGCCGAGGCGCTCAAGACCGGTGCCGGTGCCTTTGTTCAGCTCCCCGAGCAAGTCGGACACCTCTTGCATGAAGCCTGCCGCTGCCTGGGTGTTTTCGGTGATCTGCAGCTGCGAGTTGCGCACGTTGTTCAGATTGTCATGCGCACCCTTTACGTCGTTCAACAGCGTTTGGTTGCGCTGTTTACGCTGTTGTGTCGCAGTGGTGTTGGCCACCGCATTGCTGCCGATTTCGCTCAGCAAGCCGTGAATAAATTCCCGGGGAGAAGAATGCGTGCTCATATTTTCAAATGCCTTGTGCGTGTCGCCTGCGATTTTGCTGCGATTCACCTCTATAAAGAATTAAAACCGGGAATTTCCTTTATCTGGTGTGCTTTCTTTTGACTCTACCCAAAACCCAGGCACTGCCATATAGTGCCTGTGGATAACCCGGGTAATTCCCCTGGGGGTGGCAGAGATAAAGTGGATAAGGGGACGCATCATGCGCTGTCCGTTTTGCGGAAATACAGATACTCAGGTTAAAGACAGCCGTCCGGCAGAAGATCACGTGGCCATTCGCCGGCGCCGGTTCTGTTCTTCCTGCAGCGGACGGTTCACCACGTTTGAACGGGTGCAACTGCGCGATCTCGTGGTGGTGAAGTCCAACGGGCGGCGCGAAGATTTCGGCCGCGATAAGCTGGAACGCTCAATCCGCATTGCCACCCAGAAGCGCCCGATCGAACAGGACCGTCTGGATCAGATGATTTCCGGCATCGTGCGGCGCCTGGAAAGCATGGGCGAAACCGACATTCCCTCCACCACGATTGGCGAGATTGTGATGGAAAGCCTGGCCCGTATCGACACGGTGGCCTACGTGCGCTTTGCCAGCGTTTACAAGAATTTCCAGGCGGCGGATGATTTTGACAAGTTCGTCTCTGAACTTCGCCCCAATGAAGCCCACGAAGAGTAACCCCCTCAGATGACTGATGATATCCGGCACATGCGGCACGCTCTGTCCCTGGCAGAGCGGGGCCTCGGGCGTGTCTGGCCCAACCCTGCGGTTGGATGTGTGATCGTGAATGGCACTCAGATCGTCGGGCGCGGATTTACCCAGCCAGGCGGGCGGCCTCATGCGGAAACCGTCGCATTGGCCCAGGCCGGTGCTGCGGCGCGCGGGGCGACTGCCTATGTCACGCTGGAGCCCTGTTCCCATCATGGCAAAACGCCGCCCTGTGCCGACGGGTTGATCGCAGCCGGTGTGGCGCGGGTGGTGGTCGCGCTTGGCGACCCGGACCCGCGCGTGAACGGGCGCGGCATCGCGGCACTGCAAGCGGCGGGGATCAAAGTCGAAACCGGGATCTGTGAAGCAGAGGCGCGGGCCGCTCAGGTCGGTTTTTTGAACCGCGTGACACTGGGCCGGCCGATGGTGACGCTGAAGATGGCGTCTTCGCTGGACGGGCGCATTGCCACCGCCAGCGGCGAAAGTCAGTGGATCACCGGTCCGCCGGCGCGCCGTCTGGTGCATGCGATGCGCGCGCGCCATGATGCGGTCCTGGTCGGCGGTGGCACCGCGCGCGCCGACAATCCGACACTGACTGTGCGTGGGCTGGGTGTTGAGCATCAACCGCTGCGCCTCGTGTGGTCACGCGGTCTGAACATGCCGCTGGACGGCAATCTGGCGCTCGGTGCGCGTGAGGTGCCGGTCTGGATCTGCCACGGGCCGGATGTGGCGGCGGATCTCCTGCGGACCTGGCAGCACACTGGTGTGGTCCTGATTGAAAGCGCGCTGGACGCCAGTAGCCAGCTGGATCCGGCGGCGGCGTTGCAGGCGCTGGGTCGCGCCGGGCTGACCCGGGTGTTCTGCGAGGGCGGCGGCGCGCTCGCTGCGGCGCTGCTGAAGGCGGATCTGGTCGATGAACTTATCTGGTTCTCGGCCGGTCTGGCCCTGGGGGCCGAGGGGCGTCCGGCGCTTGGCGGTCTGGGCCTGAACCACCTGTCCGAGGCGTCCCGCTACAAGCTGCAGTCCTGCCGCGCGGTGGGAGAGGATGTGCTGCACCACTGGAAACGCGCAGATCAGCGCCAGATCCAGGAATAACTCGTCAGCGCGCCCTGGGTCTTTGACAGCAGGCGGTTGACCAGGCTGGCGCCGCCGGTATCGCCATGTTCCAGCCGTTGCACCACCACTTCGACCGGGCATAATCTGCGCGAGACCGGGTCGAAATAGCGTGGATAATCAATAAGTGTGGCATGGGTCAGCGCCGCCAGCGTCGGGCGGGCAGCGCGTCTTGCCGGGGTCTTGCCGAGATCCTGTGTCAGCCCCCAGCCGGCATAAAACGGCGCCCCGAGGCAGGTCACAGGTTTGCCACGCAACAACGCCTCAAAGCCCAGCAGTGAAGTCAGGGTCCAGACCTCGTCACAAAGATCTATCAGCGCCACCGGGTCAGTGTCCTCAATCACCGCATCGGCGTGTTGCAGTGCTTCACTCCTGTCCACAGCACCGGCGCGCAAGCCCGCTTCCACGTCGGGGTGGGGCTTGAACAGGATGATCGCCTGCGGGTTGGCGGCACGTGTCGCTTGCAGCAGCCCGAGATTGCTGGCCACATCGCTGCAACCTTTCAGGATGGACGCATCGTCTTCAACCTGGCCTGGTACCAGAATGCGGTGGCCCTCGGGCAAAGACGGCCCCGGACGACCCAGATTATATTTCGAAATTCCGGCGCGGATCAGCCCGGAAATAAGACGTTCCACCCGCGCGCGCGCATGGGCGGGCAGCGGGCTGCGCGCGGTGATCAGCTGTTCCAGCCTGGAGGGCCGTGTCGGGTCATAATAGATGCCGAGATCGTCTGCCACCAGTGACAGCGGCGGTGTCAGCGCCGCACCAAGCCCGCGAGAGCGCAGAAATCCGTCCTCAACCGAGATGGTAATGTCAGCCCCCCCGGATTTGCCGCCCCAGCTCATATGCGGCCGCGTCAGGCGCTGCGCCAGGCGGTTGGCCTGGGGTGCCTTGTTCTCAAATCGCAGCCGCTTGCTCTGGCCGAAAAAACCCTGCAGCGCCGGTCGTTTCCACAGCCGCATGCCGGAGGCGACATAACCGTGCTGATCCTGGCGCCAGGTCGCCGCGTCTGTCTCCAGCTGCGCCATCACTGTTTCCAGCGAACAGATCTGGTCGCGGCAGGGATCATACCAGGTCGGGTACAGGATCATCGCACCGGCAAACAGCTGTGCCCGGGTCAGCTTGCGACGGCGCCTGGCCACCGGGTATTCATCCTGGGTCAGCCCCCAGCTGGCATAAAACGGTTGCCCGAATACCCGAGGGCGGTGACCGGCGTAGATTGCCTCAAAGCCAAGTTGCGAGCTGACGGTGTAGACCGCGATGGCGCCTTCCAGCAGAGCCCAGGGGCTGAGCGCTTCGGTGACCAGGTGGATGCGGTCGCTTTCATCCTTCGCGGTGAAATGGCCCTGACGGTGCCCGGCCACAGTCTCGGGGTGGGTCTTGATCAGGATCTTTGCGCCGGGGTGTTCCAGCTGCGCCACCACCAGCATTTCACGAAACCGCATCTCATCCGCCCCGCTAAACCGGATCGATGCATCGCCGCGGGTCTGATCTATTACCAGCACATATGGGGCATCCGGGCAGGGGGTTTGTGGATTAAAGGCATTATATTTGGACAATTGCGACAACCGCATGTGATCGGCGGCATTTCGAGCCCGATCCAACAGCGCGGTGTCATCCAGCGCATGTGTCGCCAGGATCTGTTCAAGGTCCGAGGCGCAACTGCTGTCAAAATGCACCCCGCTCTGGTCCAGCAACAGACCCAGTGGCGCATCGCCCTCCCGCCCGGTGTGAACCGAGCGCAGAAAGGCGTCTTCGACCCGCAATACCGGGGCTTCACGTTTTCGGGCTACAGATTCACCCCGGTGGGAGGTGGGCGACTTGCCCCAGATCCCGACCCAGCCCGTGTCCCGGCCGATGCCCGGCCTGGTGTCCGGTTCCGAGGGCGCGCCGAGCCGGATCTCCCAGCCTGCGAGCTTCAGGATCCGGCGGATGCGTCCCTGGGTCAGAAACCCGCCGTTATAAACGTAAAGCCGCCGGGGAAGGGCATCTTCTCCGGCGGCATTGGTATTTGCAGTATGTTTCATCGGACCGGGTCAGCCACCGGCGAGGGAATTGATCGAGTCAGCAGTGGCCAACGTGCCAGTGACTGCGTTAAGTGTCTTGGACCATTGCGAGAATGGCGCTTCGGTGACGTAAACCGTGTCGCCGTCCCGGATCACAAAATCCCGGGCAATAAAGATGCCGTTCGGCTCAGTCAGATCCAGCACATAAATCATGCGTTGATCACCGGTCAGATCTTCGCGCGCCAGAACCTGGTTGGAGATTTCCGCGGATTCATTGCGGAAGACAAACACCCCGGTGGGATCCGCCAGATTGGTGTTCAGACCGCCAACCTGAGCAATGGCCTCAATCGCGGAAAGAGTCTGGCTGTCAAACGACATACGCTGTTGCGATCCGGTGGCGCCAAGGGCAGTAAACGCCCGGCTGTCCTCTTCCACCAGAATACGGTCGCCGCCGCGCAGCGCGATGTCAAAGCGTGGATTTTCATAGAGATCTTCGAACCAGATGGTGTCTTTCTGGCTGCCGCGCATCACGGTGATTTGTGCAATACCAGGTTCGATGGCAACACCGCCGGCGCGCGCAAGCATGGCTGTCAAAGTCCTCGTTGGCCGTTCAATGGCGTAAACGCCCTGGCCATTTACCGCACCCGTAATTGATACGGTGGATCCGTCCCCGGCAAGCCGGCGCACCAGCACCTGAGGATCAGGCGTCTGGGTGTCCAGCTTTTGGGTGATCAGGCGGCGGATGGCCTCAGGAGAGTTGCCGGACGCTTTGATCCGGCCGGCGTAAGGTACGAATATAAAACCGGAATCATCGACTTGGACCTCTTCCAAAGTCGCGGCAGCGCCCTGGACCGTCAACAGGCCATCATCGACGTTTTCCCAGATGGTCAGCCCGAGCGTATCGCCAGGGCGGATGGTATCTGAGCCAACCTTTCCGGCGCGCTGGAAGGCCTCTGAAAAGCCCAGGGACGGCACCACAGCGGTCGCCCGGGTCACCCTGTCGTTCACGGCAATCACAAATGCATCCCCGTCGCGCTGCACGGAACCGGCAAAAATTTCACGTTTATTGGGTCCGGATCGTGGCAAAGCACAGGCTGAAACAATGGCGCTCAGCACCAGAGCCGCCGCGAGCCTCGCTCCGCGTGATGTCTTGATTTTCACTGCCTGGTCTCCTGAACCTGAAGTCTGCCTCAGTCTTTTTTTCTTAAGGTACGGTAAAGTTGAGGCAAAATCCAGTGCTGCGATCTTTGCTGCGGGATGTGTTGCACCAGGGGCGCGCGATGCCTGGGGATAGAATTGGAATAGCAGATGCCCCCTGGATATTGTGATTAGCCTAGCTCACCACACGCAGCGCCTGACGGGGTGCTGCGGTTCCGGCAAGGAGAGCATCATAGGGATCATCGGCTGCCAACATCAGATCGACCACCAGGCGCAGCAGTTGGCGCCGCCCGCGCAGAGAATAAAACCCGCCGGCGATTTGCGACGTTTCCAGCAGATACTGACGAAATTCCCCGTAGGCGCCGGCTGTGGGGCGGTGGGGGGATTTGAAAAACTCTGTGATCGGCTGGGTCGAGACAAATTCGGGTTTGTCATAAACAGCTTCGCCAAAAACCTTGAGTGGAAGGCCACGCCAGAGCACCTGCTGTCCGGCGGTGGAATTCACCGTGACGGCCGAGCGCGCATGGTCCAGCAATGCCGCCAGTTTGCCGCCGCGCACATGGTGGACCCGGTCAGACACACCGTATTTTGTTGCGATTTCAAGTATTTCACCGCGCAGGTTGCGCCGCCCGGTTTCCAGCGGGTGGGCCTTGAACACCAGGTGGTGATGACGCGGAGCGGAACTGGCAAAGCCTTCGATCACCAGATTGAGAAATTCGCTCATTTCGGCAAAAGGACTGTGCATCACAAAGCTGGAATCATGCTCCAGTTGCAGCAAAGCCAGGTGGTACGGGTAGCCGCCGTTACGGATGCGTGCGGTGGCCCGGGTCCGGTCCGCCCAATGCAGCGGCATCAAGAGCAAGCGTTTGAAATACAGTTGAAACTCGCGCGAAACCGGCAAATCCCGGTGGCGTCTGAACTGGCTGTATTGCTGATTTCTGAACATAACGAACCAGTGGTAAAGCGCGCCGTAATACACGTGCTGGCGCATGTCGCCCCAATGGTCGGGCGCTTCGGTCCTGTCGTGATCCGATCCGGCCAGCGCTTCGCGCATGTTTTCCACGCTCAGACCCATCAGGCGGGAATGGCCATTGGTGCCGCCGCGCTCATAGGTGACCCAGTAGGGGCGCAGATATCCTTCTTCAAAAACATGTACTTGCAGGCCATTTTTCTGCGCCGTTTTCACAGCCTCAGCGTGAATGGGCCTGGTGTCGCCATAAAGCACGATATCGGTGATGCCCAGGCGCGCAATCAGGTCGGAAAAATAGCCGGGCCACGCCTCCGGGGTGTCGGTGAAAGCCATGTAAGTCTTTGCATCCGACCAGAAAAATTGATCCCCGGCGTTAAAGCCGACGCGGTACGTGTCCGCACCTGCCATGCGCAACATCCGGCCCAGCCGGTTGAAGAAAGGACCATGCGGTCCCTGAAGAAACAGGAATTTCTTCTTTGCTTCAGTGTGTTGCGTCATTTGTGCCTGTATCTCTTTGCTCTTGTCTCTGTCTAACCAGGTGGCCGCAATTTGTCATTAACCATAAAGCGCGGCGTTTCTGTGGCGTCCAGCCTTCAACCTGGCACAGGGGCGTTAATATTTGACCTGCCGCCGGCGGCGCCTGCCGCGGGGTGCTGTGGAAGCGTTGTGGGAGCGGGGCTTGTCAGTGCCGGGATTGCGCGTTACGCCAGAGGCGGTTGTAAGAAAAGGAAGCCCCATGTTCACAGGTATCATCAGCGATATTGGCCGGATCACCGAGTTGGAACAGCGCGGAGATCTGCGGGCGCGCATCGAAACTGTGTATGATATCAATGGTATCGACCTGGGCGCCTCGATCGCCTGTAACGGCGTCTGTCTGACGGTGATCGCGCTGGGCGATACGCCGGCCAATTGGTTCGACGTTGAGATATCCGCTGAGTCCGTGTCGAGGACAAATCTTGGCGACTGGGCGGTCGGCAAGGGCATCAATCTGGAGCGTGCGCTGAAGGTTGGCGATGAACTCGGCGGTCATATTGTTTCGGGGCATGTCGATGGTTTGGCCCATCTGGTCGAGCTGCATGACGAGGGCGACAGCACGCGGATGCTGTTTGAAGCCCCTGAAGAGCTTGCCAAATTTGTCGCGTCCAAGGGCTCGGTGACGCTGAATGGCACCTCGCTGACGGTGAATGAGGTTGAGGGCAATCGCTTTGGCATCAATGTCATCCCGCACACCAAAGAGGTGACCACCTGGGGCGATGCCACTGTTGGCGACCGGATCAATCTGGAGATCGATACGCTGGCGCGCTATGTGGCGCGTCTGGCCGAGTATCAGTAAACCCGATTGTTAACCGGGCGGGCGCTTGTTTTTGGCGCGCCTTGCCGCGGTTCAGATATGAAGACCCCGCCCGCTGTGCTCACCCCGGCGGAAGGGCGGCGCACTTATGTGAAAATTGCACAATCGGGGGCCCGGGTTGTGCAAAACCGGGAACGCCGGGGGAACGTCGGTTTGCCGGCGGTTTAGACTGACGCTTTGACGTTACCGTAAGCGAGCGTGCGGATTGTTCGTATATTATCAACTGTCCTGACAGCATAGCGCATAAGCCCGCTCCCCATGGGGGGAGGGAGGGGGCTGCACATCAGAGATGTGCAAGTGCAGTGGTTCTGAAATGGTGTTCGGTGGTGCCGTCCTGACAGCATGGCATAAAAGCATCCCCCCTGGGGGGGATGGGGATGCTGCGCGGCTCTGCCGCGCAAGTGCGTGGTGATCGCAATGGCGCGTGTTTGCGATGGAGGTGGCGCTTACGTGCGGATCTGCCCGTTTCAGACGAAACACCAATAAGTGTCGTAATGTATTTCCGCGATAGTCTGGTCCGGATCTACGCGCCAGAAAATCATCGAATAGATGTCACCACAGATGCCACTGCTTGTGCGCTTGCTCGCCACTGTGGTGAGAACCGTCCCGTTTCGTTTTCGTTCACCAAGCTTGATTATTTCAACGCCAACGTTGTTGTTCATATCGATAAGGCCTCTCACGGTGGTAGACCCGGTTTCGTAATCAATCCATTTAAATCCGCGAGAATCCAGCCATTCGATCAGCTCCGCTTCGTTGTCGCCGGCTGCGGGGCGGAACAGTGTCTGGCCCCAGGAAAACCAGCCGTAAAGACCCGCGATCAAAACGAGCGTGGCGAGAAAGAAATGTCTGAACTTCACAGGCGGCTCTCCGGGTTTTGACAGCAGTAAACCATCAGCGGATGCATCCGGCAATGGTGGGGGAGGAGCGCTGGGGCGCCTTCCTGAAGGCATAGTGCATGAGCCCCCTCCCCGGGGGGGGGGGCTCATGCACTATG